>JAZNSH010000017.1:0-136121 GCA_045591115.1 Clostridia bacterium | reverse complement strand
CATTTTGGGAAAAGGAGGCACAGCAAAACTATTCAGCTTTTCGCACACTTGCGAAAAGTGTAAGGTGTAGCTTGTGCCGACGCGGTAAATGACCGCATTTTGCAAGTGAAATGCAACGACGGAAACAAACCCCTGCAAAATTTTTGCAGGGGTTTGTGTTTGCAGGGGTTTGTCAGTGCTCTGAAAGCGGAGTGATCTCCGCTTTTCATCCCAAGCAAATAGCCCTGCAGAGTTTTGCAGGGCTATATTTATACCTCTATTTTATTCTTACTGAATTTCATTTAAGCTTAAATCACTGTCAGGGATAGATGTAGGCATAGGTGTGTTAGGTACAGTTTCCGAAAGATACTGTGCTAAAACGTATCCGCGCTTACCGGAGTCATACTGAACTAATACCCATCCGTTTACGTTTTCAAAGGCAAGATATCCTTTTCCCTTTTCAAGGGTTGTCAATACTTCGGTTTTAGATGAAAGGCTTTTATACACATTTACATTATCGCCCGTTACATACATTAACACGCCGTTTCTTTCCTTAAAAAGCTCAAAAGCAAAAATATATCCAAACTTGCCACGTTCATACTCAACATAATACATATTATTTACAACATTATATGCTATAACTTCAGAATCAGTTTTGAGCGTTGCAAGCTTTTCCGAATTACCGTTTGCCTCTTTATAAACAGTGGTAAAATCAGGTGTAGTGTACATTAAAGTACCTTTTAAAGTGTTCGGTGTCGCCTTTGGTGTTGATTTTGGCGTTGATTTTGTTGTTGCAGTAGGCGTTGCTTCAGGGGTTATCTCAGGAGTTGCTTCAGGAGTTGCTTCGGGTGTTGCTTCAAGTGTTGCTTCAGGTGTTGTCTCAGGAGTTGCTTCAGGAGTTGCTTCGGCTGTTGCTTCAAGTTCTGCTTCAAATGTTGTCTCAGGCGTTGCAGTTGGCGTTGCTTCGAGTGTAGGTGCTGCTGTTTCAAGAGTTTCTCCCGAATTATCCCCGATCTCTCCTCCGCAACCGCTTACGGTAAGCATAATTGTGATGATCATAAATAGTGCAAGTGTTTTTTTCATATTTTCCTCCATAATACTTTAATATATCCCAAATTGGGATATTTTTATTATACCATTGTGGTATACTAAAGTCAAGAGGTATTTGATTATGAGGTTAAAAGAAATTCGCAAACGAAAGGGTTTTTCTCAGGCACGCCTTGCAATGGAATTAAACACCAGCCAAAACACAATCAGCCGTTATGAGACCGGTGAACGTGAGCCCAGCTTAAATGAGCTCATTAAAATTGCTGATTACTTTAACGTTTCCATAGATTATTTATTAGAAAGAACTAACAATCCAAATATACAAAAATGAGCCGTTTTGAACGGCTCATTTTTTCTTTTATATACCTGCCATATTGTTAGGATCACTGAGAATAATATACATTAAAACAGAGCCTAACAATGCGCTCACTACAAAGCTTATTGCCAAGGTAACACCATACACGTTTACGCTTTCGTGCTCGCGCTTTCTCTTATAAATATAAATATAAGTTCCAACGCCTGCCACTATTGCCGCAACTATGTTACCTACCGCAAGAGTAGTGCCGTTGAGGAAATCGTCAGGTGAAAAAGAAGCTGTAAAGATCAAAAACAGTATCGACATACTTGCCGTTAATCCATAGTTAAAGCCTAAAAGCATACAGCCAACTATGCAAAGAACTTTTTTAGTCATTTTTCTTTATTCCTTTCATTACAGAGTTTCGATTTCGCTTGTTTCAACGGTAACAGTTTCACCGTTTTCAATAGCTTCTTCAGGCTTTTCCTCCTCGTGAGGTGCGGTGGCAACGGCAACAACCTTAACGCCATCCTTAATTCGCATTACGCGAACACCCTTTGTGGATCTGCCCATTGAACGGATCTGTGCAACCTCGGTACGGATAATAGTACCGTCAGAGGTGATAAGCATAATATCTTCTTCGCCCGTAACTGAAGCCATATCAACGATATTACCCGTTTCCTCGGTAAGATTATGAGTGATAATACCCTTGCAGTTTCTGCCCGTTACGCGATATTCATTAACATCGGTGCGCTTACCGAAGCCGTTTTCGGTGATGGTAAGAATTTCAGTGTCACCCTTAATAACCGTCATATTAACAACGAAGTCATTTTCCTGAAGGTTGATAGCGGTAACACCCATCGTTGCACGGCTCATAGGACGAACAAGCTTTTCTTCAAAGCGGATAGCCTTACCCATACTTGTTGCAAGCAAGATATCGCTTTCACCGTTTGAAAGCTCAACGTTAACAAGCTCATCGCCATCACGGAGAACGATTGCAATAAGACCGTTCTTGCGTATATTATATTCTGAAAGCGCCGTCTTTTTAATGTAACCGTCACGTGTTGCCATAACGAGGTTCATATTTTCTCTTGCTTCTTCGCCCTCAGGAAGTGTGATTACCGTTGTAACCTTTTCACCGCCATCAAGGTTAAGAAGATTTACTATTGCACTGCCCTTTGCAGTTCTGCCTGCTTCGGGAATCTGATAGCATCTTAACTGGAACACACGACCGCGAGTTGTAAAGAACAGAATATCGGTATGAGTGTTTGCAACAAGAACACGTTCAACAAAGTCCTCATCGCGGGTAGTGATGCCCGTAATGCCCTTTCCGCCACGGTTCTGTGCGCGGTAAGTATCAGCAGGAACACGCTTAATGTAGCCAAAGTGAGTCATAGTAACGACCATATCCTCCTGCTGAATAAGTGATTCATAATCAATTTCATCAGAGGATGCGGTGATCTCGGTTCTTCTGTCATCACCGTACTTATCCTTGATAACAAGAAGCTCTTCCTTAATTATATCAAGAACCATCTGAGGATCAGCTAAAATTGAACGGTAGTAAGCGATCTTCTCCTGAAGCTCGTTAAATTCCTCCTGAAGCTTTTCTCTTTCTAAGCCGGTCAAGCGCTGAAGACGCATATCAAGAATGCTCTTTGCCTGCTCCAAGGAGAACTGAAGCTCTTCCATAAGTCTGTTTCTTGCAATTTCCGTTGTCTGGCTTGAGCGGATAAGGGCGATAACAGCATCAATAATATCTAAAGCACGAAGGAAGCCTTCAACAAGGTGTGCTCTTGCTAAAGCCTTATCAAGATCATATTTGGTTCTTCTTGTAACAACTTCCTTCTGATGCTCAAGATAATAATAGAGCATCTCCTTTAAGTTAAGCACGCGAGGCTCACCGTCAACAAGAGCAAGCATAATTGCGCCGAAGCTATCCTGAAGCTGAGTGTGTTTATAAAGGAAGTTAAGGATAACCTGAGGATTAACGTCTTTCTTAAGTTCAAGAACGATTCGCATACCCTCTTTATTTGATTCATCACGAAGATCGGAAAGACCTTCAAACTGCTTGTCCTTATAAAGTTCGGCAATACGCTCAATGAGCTTTGCCTTGTTTACCTGATAGGGAATCTCGGTAATAACGATTCTCTGGCGGTCAGCAGTCATCTGCTCGATCTCGTGCTTTGCGCGGATAACGATTCTGCCGCGACCGGTAAGATAGGTGTCACGAATACCTGAAATACCCATAATCTGTGCGGCTGTTGGGAAATCGGGACCCTTAATATGCTCCATAAGTTCTTCAATGGAAATATCTGCATTTTCAATTAACGCAACAACACCGTCAATAACCTCGCAAAGGTTGTGGGGCGGAATGTTTGTTGCCATACCAACTGCAATACCGTCAGATCCGTTAACCATAAGGTTAGGGAAACGTGAGGGTAAAACACGGGGTTGCATTTCAGTTTCATCGAAGTTAGGATAGAAATCAACGGTTTCCTTATCAAGATCAGCCAAAAGTTCCCCTGCGATCTTTGAAAGCTTTGCTTCTGTGTAACGTGAAGCAGCGGCAGGGTCGCCGTCAACAGTACCGAAGTTACCCTGACCGTAAGCCAAGGTGTAACGGATGGAGAAAGGCTGTGCAAGACGAACTAATGCATCGTAAATCGAAGAGTCACCGTGGGGATGATATTTACCCATAACGTCACCAACGATACGGGCGCTTTTTCTTGTAGGCTTATCAAAGGTGTAGCCGTTTTCGTACATTGAATAAAGGATACGTCTGTGAACGGGCTTCAAACCATCGCGAACGTCAGGAAGTGCACGGCTGATATTAACCGCCATAGCGTAGGAGATAAAGGATTTTTTAACTTCGGATTCAATGTCAATATCTATGATTCTGTTGTTATCTTCCATTTTTTATACCTCCTTAAATATCAAGCTCGTCATCAGAAACAAGACGTGCGTTTTCTTCAATGAACTGGCGGCGAGGCTCAACCTCATCGCCCATTAGAATGGTGAAAATCTGATCTGCCGCAATGGCATCCTTCATTGTAACACGCTTTAAAATACGTGTTTCGGGATTCATTGTGGTTTCAAAAAGCTGTTCCGAGCTCATTTCACCAAGACCTTTATAACGGGCAACCTCATAGTTCTGTCTGTTAATGGAATCAAGGAATTCATTTAATTCAGCATCGGAATAGCAGTAATGCACCTGCTTGGTGCGGGTCATAGTAACCTTAAATAACGGTGGCTGTGCCGCATAAACGTAACCTCCCGTTATAAGCTGAGGCATATGGCGGAAGAAGAACGTTAAAAGAAGCGTTCTGATATGTGAACCGTCAACGTCAGCATCGGTCATACAAATGATCTTATGATATCTTAACTTGCTTTCATCAAACTCTACGTCAATACCTGCGCCGAAAGCGGTGATCATTGAACGGATTTCGTTATTCTGAAGCATCTTATCTAAGCGTGTTTTTTCAACGTTAAGAATTTTTCCTCGAAGAGGAAGAATAGCCTGAGTTTTTCTGTCACGACCTTCCTTTGCTGAACCGCCTGCAGAGTCACCCTCAACGATAAATATCTCGCACTTTGAGGGATCTTTTTCAGAACAGTCAGCAAGCTTTCCGGGAAGTGAGAAGGTATCAAGGCTTGATTTTCTTCTTGTTAATTCCCTTGCCTTTCTTGCCGCCTCGCGAGCACGTGATGCCATAAGGCACTTTTCAATAATGCCCTTTGCAACCTGGGGATTTTCCTCAAGGAAGGCTTCTAACTTTTCAGAAACGATGTTTTCGGTAACCGTGCGGATCTCGGAATTACCGAGCTTGGTCTTAGTCTGCCCCTCAAACTGAGGTTCTTCAAGCTTAACGGAAACGATGGCGGTCAAGCCTTCGCGCACGTCCTCACCTGAGAGATTCTGCTCCGCATCCTTTAACATCTTATATTTTCTTGCGTACTCGTTTATAACTTTGGTCAAAGCGTTTCTGAAGCCCGTTAAATGAGTTCCGCCCTCGTGAGTCTGAATATTATTTGCAAAGGTGTAAACAAGCTCCTGATAGCCATCATTATATTGCATTGCAACTTCAACGGTGCTTGTCCCCTTTACGCCCTCAAAATAGAGAGGCTTTTCAAGCAAAAGAGTTTTATTTTTATTCAAGAATTCAACAAACTCAATAATACCGCCTTCATAGTGGAAGCTCTCCAAGGCCTTATGCTCCTCGCGCTTATCCTCAATGGTAATGCGAATGCCCTTATTTAAGAAAGCAAGCTCTCTTAAACGCTTTTTAAGGTTATCAAAATCAAAAACGATGGTTTCAAAAACCTCAGGATCGGGCCAGAAGCGAACGCAGGTGCCCGTTTCTTCAGTTTCGCCTACAACTGTAAGGGAATCAATTGCGTCACCGCGCTTATAGTGCTGCTCGTGAATCTTGCCCTGTCTTCTTACTTCAACGTGAAGGTCGGTTGCAAGAGCGTTAACTACCGAAAGACCTACGCCGTGAAGACCGCCTGAAACCTTATATCCGCCACCGCCGAACTTACCGCCTGCGTGAAGCACGGTAAGTGCAACCTCAACAGCGGGCTTTTGGTATTTTTCGTGAATGTCAACGGGGATGCCTCGTCCGTTATCACGCACCGAGCACGAACCGTCCTCGTGAATGGTTACGGTAATTGTGTTACAAAAGCCTGCCAAAGCCTCGTCAATAGAGTTGTCAACAAGCTCCTGCACCAGGTGGTGAAGACCGCGCTCGTCAGTTGAGCCGATGTACATACCGGGACGTCTTCTGACAGCCTCAAGACCCTCAAGCACCTGAATCTGCGATGCGTTATAGTTGTTTTCCGTCATAACGTTTTTCCTTTCTTTAGGCCGATGAAAATGACTTTTCACCCTTTTATTATATATAATAATATATTTATATATATAATACCATAAATTGAAAGCAATGTAAACACTTTTTTTAGATTTTATGGGAGTTTTTCAGTAACACACAAAGCATATATCACACACCAAAGGTGTATATAACTAAAAAAGCCTGCGATTAAGCAGGCTTTTTCCTCAGCCGATCCACGAACCTGTGCAGCAGGATGTGTTCGTGCATCCGCAATTATTTGAGCAGTTATTTGAACAACCGTTATTGCAACCGTTACCGTTATTGCAGGTATTATTGCAGGTATTACAGCTGTTACAGCTATTATAACCGTTGCAGCCGTTATTTCTTAAAATACACATTAAAACTTCCCCCTTCGTAGTCATTGACTACACTTTCATTATATGTAAAAAAAAGCATAATTGCCACAACGTAGCATTATGCTTTTCTGATTTTTCTTATAAAAATAAACAGCAATGAAACGGCAAATAAGGCTATAGCGATCCATTGGGAGGTTGAAAGACCGAAAAATATTCCTCTTACCGCATCGCCTCTCATAAGCTCAAGCAAAAAGCGGCTTACAGAATAAAGAAGCAGATACAAAAGCAATATACCATATGTTTTTCTTTCCTTTTTTGAATAAACTATAAGGATTATAGCAATTATAACATTAAAGAATGCTTCAACTATCTGCACCGGGAAGTGCCCGTGCTCAAAGCCGGGATAGTAGAGTGCAAAAGGTCCGTCATATTCAAAGCCTTTACAGCATCCTGCCATAACACACCCAATTCTTCCTATAGCATGACCTATGGGCATAAAAGGCACAATAGCGTTTTCAAATGGCTGTAATTTTCCTTTTGCAATTTTTATTCCTATCATTGCGCCGACAATACCGCCTATAAGTCCACCATAATATACCAAACCACCAAAGACCTCAAAATTGCCTGAAAAAAGCGATTCAAGGATAAATGAAATCGGATAGGTAACGATTGCAAAAAGAAGGCTTGCCCCCATAAGTGCCGCAAGCAGAGTGCAGGCGGAAACGATAAAAAGATCATAAACCGATTCGCCCCGCTTTTTCAGCCTGAAAAAAGCACACAAAAATACGGTTATAACGCCCAGAAGCATTAAAACTCCGTAAGTGGAAACGCTTTTTCCCATTAAGTTTATATACGGATACATATTTTCTCGTTGTGTAGAAAAATAACCTTGCACAAAGCAAGGTCATTTTCTATTAAAGCGTAACACTTGCAACGCAAGCAACACAAGCAAGATATAAAATCAAGCTAAGTGCCGTACCAATGATTGAAAGAACCAAGCCTGCAGTAGCAACACCGCTCTGACCGTTCTTCTTAGCAACAGCTGCAAGCACAATACCGAGAACACCAACAATGATACCTACCCAGCCGATATAGCTGAAGAAAGCGCCGATTACGGTACTGATGATACCTAAAATTAAAGCAGCAACGCCCACAACTTTTTCCCCCTTTCTTTCGTATTATGTATATTATAGACATTTTTTGTCTAAATGTCAATAGAAACTTTTTATCTAATGTATAATAGCATTCAGGTGATAAATTTTATGAAACTGTCTTTTGGTGAACGAATTAAAAACTTACGCGAGGATCTTGATATCAACCAGACACAGCTTGGTGAAAAAGTTAATATGACACAACGAAAAGTTTCTTACATCGAATGCAACAAATGCGAGCCTTGCATTGACGATATAATTGCTTTTGCGAAATTCTTCAAAGTTTCAACCGACTATCTGTTGGGACTTAAAGACAGGCCTTGAGCCTGTTTTTTTATGTTTAAAAACCTGTAAAATCTTTAAAAATTGCGCAAAAACCTTTAATTATTGCGCTTTGGCGTATTGACATAGGCTTTCTGAAAATATATAATTAGATTAAGAATTTTTTGGAGGATCGTCTATGGAATTTTTATTGGGTTGTAACTATTGGGCAAGCCACGCAGGCACAGAAATGTGGGTAAACTGGGATCCTGACAGAATTGACAAGGACTTTCAGATTTTAAAGGAAAATAACGTGAATGCACTTCGCGTTTTTATAAACTGGCGTGATTTTCAGCCGGTGGTAACACTTTACGGCGGCGGTTTTTCAATTAAAGGCTACGCTATGAAGGACCTTTCCGAGCCCCAAAACCCCTATTATCTTGATGAAGCTATGCTTGAACGCTTTAACGTTTTCTGTGATTTAGCCGAAAAATACGGTTTTAAGCTTATCGTTGGAATAGTAACGGGTTGGATGAGCGGAAGAATGTTCGCCCCCATTGCTTTAGAGGGCAAAAATGTTTATACCGATCCCGTTTCTCTGCGTTTTCAAATTAAGCTTGTAACGGGCATCGTTTCGCGTTTTAAAGATAAAAAGGCGATCTATGCTTGGAATTTAGGTAATGAGTGCAACTGTATGTCGCCCTGCGACTGCCGTGAAACTGCCTTTAACTGGTCAAGCCTTATCGCCAACACCATTCGTGCTAATGACAGCACCCGTCCCATAATAAGCGGTATGCACGGTCTTTCCGTTCAGAACAACCCCTGGCTCATCGAAGATCAAGGCGAGGCAACCGATATGCTTACGACCCATCCCTACGCATATTTTGTGCCCCATTGTGATATTGATCCCATAAACTCCATCCGCACTCTTATGCACGGCACAACAGAAACGCTTTTATACAAGGATATAAGCAAAAAGCCTTGCCTGGTTGAGGAATTGGGCACCTTAAGCAATTCCATCTGTTCTGATGAGGTTTCTGCCGATTTTATGCGCATAAATCTTCTTTCCAATTGGGCAGAAAATTCACCGGGCGTTCTTTGGTGGTGTGCACACGAGCAAAGCCATCTTACCACTCCCCCTTATAATTGGTGTATGCTTGAGCGCGAATTAGGTATGCTTGATAAGGATTACAAGCCAAAAAAGTACCTCCTTGAAATGAAGAAGTTTGGCGAGTTTTTAAAGAATACCGATTTAAAGCAAGCCACTCCTGAAACAGATGCGGCAATTCTTTTAACACGGAACACCGATTGCTGGGGTCTTGCATATATGAGCTTTATTTTGGCAAAGCAGGCAGGTCTTGAAGCTGAGTTTGTTGCTCCCAATGCTCCTCTGCCCGACAAAAAAGCCTATATTATGCCCTCCACCGTCGGTGATGGCTGTCTTTATCAGGAAGCATACAACGACCTTAAAAACCGCGTTTATGACGGTGCAACGCTTTATGTTTCCAATCACGATGCTTTCTTCACCGAGTTTAAGGAAGTGTTTGGATTAGAGGTGCAATATAACGAAATGCTTACGGGAATCAGCGGTGAATTTGAGCTTTCAGGCAAAAAAATTCCTTATTCCTACATTCAAAGACGCGTTATGAAGCCGATGGGTGCAACAGTTATTGCATCTGATCCCTCGGGAAATCCGCTCATTTCAGAGTTTAATTACGGAAAAGGCAAGATCTGTTTCCTCAACTTCCCAATGGAAGAAGAAATGCTCACGGAATCATATGCGTTCGCTAAGAACAGACACATTATTTATGAGTATGCATTTAAGGAAATTTTAAACAATAAGCCTATTCGTGCAGAGCATCCCTTTGCAACAGTAACGGTTTCAGGCAAGACAGTAACAGTCCTTAACCTTTCAAATGAAGAAATCGATCCCAAGCTTATTTTAAAGGGCGTTGAAGTTGATAAGATCTACCTTAACGCATTAGACAAAATTCCTCCCTGCGACGGTTGTATATTCACTGTTAAATGATAGAAAAAGCCTCTTTATGAGGCTTTTTTCAGTCTGCTGACAAAGTCAGCAGGCTGCCAGAGTTCGAGAAACCCTTGAAATCCAAGGCGCGATGTTCTAAACGCGAGGGCGCTTACACAGGCGTAAGTAACCGAGCGTTTATGGTTATCGCAACATAGGAAACAAACCCCTGCAAAATTTTTGTAGGGGTTTGTGTTTGCAGGGGTTTGTCAGTGCTCTGAGCCTCTTTATGAGGCTTTTTCCATCTCTTCTTCAATTTTCTCAAGTCCCGAGCCGATGATCTTATCGGTGCGGTTATAGGATTCAGTCAGTTTGTTTTTCAGACTACTGTCAAAATCTCCGAAGACAGCTTCACTTTCCATAGGAATTATGTAATAATCGGTGCTCGTTTTATTTACCCAGATAGGCACGATTTCAACATCTGAAACTGTTACAGAGTCATCAATCTTTGTAAATTCAAAGGTAAAGATAACACCATCCTCAGTGTGTCCCGTTTTAAGGTTCATATTCTGCCTGCGCTGATTTGAAACTGCATTGCCCATCGAATAAAGGCAGACGGTTTTGTGGCTTTCATCAACGGTCGAGGTAAGAAGATCAACGGGCTGAACAACGTGAGGGTGTCCCCCAACGATAACATCAAAGCCTAAATCGCACATTTTTTGAGCAATTTTTTCCTGATTCTTATTTTGCTTAACCTGATATTCATCTCCCCAATGAATAAACAGTACAAAGGCTTCGGCACCGTCATTTTTCATTTCCTTAAGCTCGCCCTCGATCTTATTATAAAAATCGTTAAGCTCACCGTAGCTGAAGGCATTTACAAGGTCTTTTGCCTCATCTGACAAGGGAATACCGTTTAATGCAACTTTTTTGGAATTATCCGTTTCATAGGTATATGATATCATACCAACCTTAATGCCGTTAATATCCTTTACGGCATAATTTTTTTCAGTTGTATCCTTTGTAACACCAAGGCGCGCAATACCTGCTTCATCAATAACCTGCAACGTTCTCTGCATCCCCTTTAAGCGCGTATCATAGGAATGATTGTTGGCAGTTAAAAGCATATCAAAGCCTGCATTTTTAGCACCGTCAACTATATCATCAGGACAGTTAAAGCAGGGATATCCCGTATACTTATAGCCATCCGTTTCACCGCGAAGTGTAGTTTCAAGGTTGATCACCGCATAGTCGGAGGCAGATATGTAAGGCTTAATATAACTGAACATTCCGTCAAAATTATAGCCGTCATCCGTTTTATATGCGCGCATAACGGGCTCGTGCATCAAAAGATCGCCCATTGCACTTATTTTCGCGTGCCTTACTACCGGTGTAGGCACAGGTGTTGGCATCGGCGTAGGTGACGGTGTAGGCTCTTGAGTCAATTTGGGTTCTTCCGTTTTTATGGGGTTATTATCAACGGTTTCACTTTGAGATGAGTTTCCATTGAATAAGCCCGGAATGAAACAGATTATAGCAATGCAAAGCACCGCAATAAAGCCTACAAGCAGACAAGTTATAATATTATCCTTTTTCATAATTATTCCCAAGAAAGAAGACCGATCTCTTCCATATAAGCATCGTGAAGATCAATATATTCTTCAACCAGCTCGCTTAAAACGTTGCCGTCAAGCTCAGGTAAAGCATTTGCAATATGCTCAACGATAAAATCGAAGGCGTCATCCTCATCATAGTATTCATCGGTAAAATCGCCGTCAACTATGATTCCTGCGGAAACCATATAGTCAACATCATAGGTAAGGGCAAGATTAAAAACATCCCTTGCCTCTTTTGCAGTTCCCTCATATTTTTCCATAATCCAATTTAATGCGTTGTCATCAAATCCTGTCATTTTATAATCTCCTCAAATTCCTTTAACGTATTTTCAAATACTTCCATAGCAGAAATAATTGCATCGGGCTTAGTAAGATCAACTCCCGTTATCTTTAAAAGCTCAACGGGGAAATCACTTCCGCCTGAAGATAAGAATTTCTTATATTTTTTAACCGCTTCTTCCCCCTCAGAAAGAATCATATCGGCAATTTTTACCGCTGAAGAAAATCCCGTTGCGTACTGATAAACGTAATAAGCACGGTAGAAATGAGGTATGCGTGCCCACTCGGTTGAAATATAATCATCAGTTTCAACGCTTTCTCCGTAATAAAGGCGATTAAGATCACCGTAAATCTTATTGAAGGTATTTTTGGTAAGTGCTTCGCCCTTTTCTGCAAGCTCGTGAACCTTAAGCTCAAACTCCGCAAACATAGTCTGGCGGAAAACGGTGGTTCTGAACTGCTCAAGCAGATGGTTCAATAAATATGCTTTCATATCCTTATCTTCCGTATTTTTAAGAAGATATTTTAATAAAAGCACCTCATTGACTGTAGAAGCAACCTCCGCAACGAAAATCCTGTACTGTGCCTTTTCATAGCAAAGAGCATTATCGGAATAATAGGTGTGCATTGAGTGGCCTGCCTCGTGAACGAGAGTAAACACATCATCAAGCTTATCCTGATAGTTTAAAAGCATATAGGGATGCACCCCATAAGTCCCCCAGGAATATGCACCGCTTGTTTTGCCCTTGTTTTCAAAAACATCGATCCAGTTTTCCTTAAAGGATCTTTCCAAAAGCTCAACATAATCCTCACCTAAGGGTGCAAGTGCCTTTTTGGCAAGTGCTTGTGCCTCCTCATAGGTATAATTCTGTTCAGGCACGTCAACTGTGGGAACGTACATATCGTACATTTTAAGGTCATCAATATTAAGAAGCATCTTTCTCAAAGCAACGTATCTGTGCATTACGGGCAACGCGGAATGAACTGCCTCAATAAGTCCGGTGTAGACCTCCTTGGGAATGTTTCCTGAAAACAATTCGCCCTCAAGAACCGAATCGTATTTTCTGGCTTTTGCATAGAAAACGTCCTTTTTAACGCTGGAAGCATATAAGGATGACAAGGTGTTTATGTTATCCTTGTGAGCCTCATACATAGAAACGTAAGCCTGCTTTCTCAAATCACGGTTTTTATCACGGAGGAATATGCCGTATCTGCCGTGAGAAAGCTCTGTTTTTGTTCCGTCAGGCAAAAGAATATCGTCAAATTTCATATCCACATCGGAAAGCTGAGTGAAAATGGTATCATACGAATTTGCCATTTCGGTGGTCATTGCTAAAATACGCTCCTCGCCCTCTGACAAAAGATGCTTTTTGTTGCGCAGAATACCCTTAAGATAAAGGCTGTTATTTTCAAAAACCTCATCCTCAGAGAAAGCAATAAGAGTTTCATCGGGAAGCTCGTTAAGCTCAGGAGTAACGAAAGCAGTTTCCGTTTCAACTTCCATCAAAAGACCGTAAGCGCGGTCGCAAAGGGAAACAAATGTATCATCACTATTATCTTGATCACGGCTCATCTTTGCAAAAACATAAAGCTTTTCGCCCAAAAGCGATACCTTATGTTCCAGATCAAAAAACCTTTTAAGCTCATTTTTATCGCTTAATTTACCCTTGAATGCACATAATTCGGGAATTTTATCCTTAATAAATTTAAAGGCCGTCTCCCAAGCATCAATGCTTTCAAAAATATCATTAAGATTCCATTTATATTTATTTTCTATCTGATCTCTTGTTTTTACCTGACTCATTTTCTGCTCCTATTTTATTTTGCCACCGCAAGCCTTTTCAATAGCCTTTGCAATTTTCAAGGCAAAATCATTTATTTCTCTTTCATCCTCGCCCTCAAGCATAACGCGGATAAGAGGCTCGGTGCCGCTGGCGCGGATAAGAGTTCTTCCCCTGCCCTTAAGTGCTTTATCTGCAAGTTTTATCTCTTTTAAGATATTTTCATCGGTCTTATAAAGCTCTTTTTTATCGTTATCAACCTTAATGTTAACAAGCACCTGAGGCAAATTACGCATTCCCTCTGCAAGAACGCTCATTTCCTTTTTCTCAATAGCCTTTGCACGAAGAAGCTGAAGTGCCGTCAACAATCCGTCACCTGTAGTGCTGTACTCAAGGAAAATAACGTGTCCGCTCTTTTCACCGCCTAAGGAAAAATCATCCTCAAGCATTTTCTCCAAAACGTACCTGTCGCCTACACCTGTCTTTTCAAGGTTAATGCCCTTGCCCTCACAGAAAATATCAAGGCCCATATTGCTCATAACGGTGCCAACAAGGGTATTCTTTTTAAGGCGTCCCTCTTTTTTAAGCATATTGGCGCAAACTGCCATAATATGGTCACCATCAAGCTCAACACCGCGCTCATCACAAGCAATAAGGCGGTCAGCATCGCCATCAAAGGCAATGCCGATATCGGCGCCGATCTCCTTAACTATCTGACAAATTCTGTCTGAATGGGTTGAACCGCAGTTTAAGTTGATGTCAGTTCCGTCAGGCAAGAAGTAATAAGGATAAACCACCGCACCAAGGCTCTTAAAAAGCTGAGGTGCAACTGATGATGCCGCACCGTTGGCACAGTCCATTACCACCTCAATACCGTCAAGGCGCACGTCAATGGTGGAGGCAAGGAAATCCTTATAATCCTCCTTTGCATTTTTAACGGGGATCATTTTTCCCACATCAGCACCGATGGGACAAGGCATATCGCCTGATTTAATAAGTGCTTCGATCTCATCCTCAACGGCATCGGGAAGCTTAAAGCCATCACGGTTAAAGAACTTTATGCCGTTAAACTCAACTGAGTTATGGCTTGCAGAGATCATAACGCCTGCATCACAGTTATAGTATTTTGTAAGATATGCAACTGCAGGTGTGGGAATAACTCCTGCAATTAAAACGTCAGCTCCAACACTCATCATACCTGCAATCAAAGCAGATTCAAGCATCTGCCCTGAAATGCGCGTATCTCTTCCAACAAGAATCTTTGGTTTATGAATTTCACTTGTTAAAACTGTTGCACCTGCTTTTCCTAAATTGAAAGCAAGCTCAGGCGTAAGCTCGGTATTTGCAACACCGCGAACGCCATCTGTTCCAAATAATCTGGCCATAAATATTATCTCCTTAAAAATCGATATTTAAACTTATTCAGTTTTTTATTAAAAATGCTACATTGCAAAAACCCACACGGCAACCATAAAGAATACCATAACGCTTAATGCATCAACAATGGTGGTGATAAGAGGCGCCGCCATAATGGCAGGATCCAATTTTACTGCCTTTGCACCCATCGGAAGCAAGCATCCCAAGCTCTGTGCAAGAGTTACGGTAAACAAAAGTGCAAGTGCATTTGTAATTGCAAGGGAAATTATCTCCCCCGTTACGCCATAGAGAAGAAATACCCGCGCGGTGTTAACTGCCGCCAGCACAACACCCACAATAAGTGAAATGCGAACTTCCTTCCACCAAACTTTAAAGATATCCCTTAAATGAAGCTCATCTGTGGCAAGACCGCGGATTATCATCGTTGAAGCCTGAGATCCGCAGTTACCGCCGGTGCCCATAAGCATAGGCAAGCAAGCAATTAAGAGTGGCACCGCTTGAAAGGTTTCCTCATAGTGGGTAATTATAAATCCCGTTACGGTGGCAGAAACCATCAAAACAATAAGCCACAAAATTCTTGAAAGGGAGTGCTTAAAAACGCTCGTTTTGAAATAAGTTTCCTCAATGGGCATAACTGCCGCCATTTTGGAGATATCTTCGGTAAATTCTTCTTGCAAAACGTCAATAGCATCGTCAACGGTAATGATTCCCACAAGACGCTTTTCCTTATCGGTTACGGGCAATGCAAGAAAATCGTATTTATCAAGGAGCTTTGCCGCTTCTTCACGGTCAGATAAGGTTTCAACGTAAATAACGTTTTCGTTCATTATGTTTTTGATCACCTCATCATCTGAGGCAAGGAAAAGCTCTCTTACGCTTACAACGCCCAACAGAGTGCGCTTATTATCCTTAACATAAAGGGTGTACACCGTTTCCGAATCAAGTGATTGCTCACGAATATGCTTTATTGCATCCTTAACCGTCATATCAGGCTTTAATGCAATATATTCAGGCGTCATAATACTGCCTGCGGTATTCTTATCAAAGGCAAGAATACTGTTTATATCGTTCCTCATATCAGCAGGACAGTTCTTAATAATTCGCCTTACCACGCTTGCGGGCATTTCCTCAATGATATCAACGGTATCATCAACAAAAAGCTCATTTAAAACGCCGTGAAGCTCGTTATCGGTAAAGCCTGAAATAAGCTCCTCCTGCATTTCGCTGTCAAGCTCAACAAATACTTCTGCCGCCAGATCCTTGGGCAATAGCCTGAATAATATTGCCCTCTCCTTTAGCGAAAACATTACAGCGCTTTCAGCAATATCCACCGGTTGAAGCTCGGAAAGCGCACGGGCTATGCCCTTAAAATCCTTTTTCTCTAAAAGCTCCGTGATATTTTCAATAAAAATATCTCTGTTCTCCATTTTTTCGTACCTCCTTTTTGATTGAGTTTGGAAGATACGCTATTCAAACAAAAAAACGTCTATCTGCTAACTTATGCATATTTGCACATATTAACACATAGACGCTATTTTGCAATTATAAATAAAATTCACCCATCAAAAAGCAAAGATGACGGAGAACATATTTATAATGAATAGCGCGCAACTACTTCCGTCGTCCATCATCATTCACCTCTCTGATTTTTTAGTATTTTTTAAATACTCTTATATAGTACTACTTTTTTGCCGATTAGTCAAGAATTTTTCTCTTTTATAGGCTAAAAGTGCTTTACTTTTTTCGATAAAAAAACCTCTGCTTTAAACAGAGGTTTTTTATGCTTCAGCTATCTTTTAGCCAAATGCTTCTGCTAATTCAGCAAGAGCTTTAATTGTATCGACTGCTTCTTTGCACTCAGCATCGCTGCAATAAACAAGTGTCTCGCCATCAACTGTAGTTTCGTTCTTTCCGCTGGTCTTTTCCTGACCGCAGATATCGCAAGTGTACTTGCTGCCGCAAGCTGTAAATAATGCAAGAACTGTAACGAGAATCAAAGCAATAGCAATAAACTTTTTCATAACATTTTTCTCCTTTTGTTACTTTTTTTCGCATAAAACCTGCTTTTTTGTTTTATACAGTTACATTATACTCTTGCAAAGCCCCTTTGTCAATAGCATTTTTCAAAATTTTTTCACATTTTTTTCCGAAAATGTACAAAAATTACACCATTTAGTAGAGTTTTACACCGTTATAAAGATGCTTTCACCATCGGAATCAACGGTCAGCGTAGCGAAAAGCTCAAGATCCTTTTCCAGAATAGTTTTTGCTATCAGCGTTTCAACACGGCTCTGAATATATCTCTTTAAGGGACGGGCACCGTACACTGCATCAAAGCCCTTTTCTATAATAAAATCCTTTGCTCTGTCGGTAACAAACAGATTAAGGCTTCTTTCGCTGAGGCGCTTTTTGAGGTTTTCAATCAAAATATCAATAATTCCCTTAATATCCTCTTTATTTAAAGGCTTATAGAAAACTATTTCATCAAGACGGTTCAAAAATTCGGGGCGGAAGCTTTGCTTCAACAGTGCTTCAACCTGATTTCTTGCACTCTTAGAAATTTCGCCATCCTCGTTTATTCCCTCTAAAAGATACTGTGAGCCTAAGTTACTTGTTAAAATAATAACCGTATTCTTAAAATCAACCAATCTTCCCTGGGAATCGGTAATTCTGCCGTCATCCAACACCTGCAGTAAAATATTGAAAACGTCGGGGTGTGCCTTTTCGATCTCATCAAAAAGCACCACCGAATAAGGCTTGCGCCTTACTGCCTCGGTAAGCTGACCGCCCTCATCATAACCAACGTATCCGGGAGGGGCTCCGATAAGCCGTGAAACGGAGAATTTCTCCATATACTCACTCATATCTATTCTTACCATATTCTTTTCATCATCGAAAAGATTCTGTGCAAGAGCCTTTGCAAGCTCGGTTTTACCAACACCCGTAGGTCCTAAGAACATAAAAGAGCCTATTGGGCGGTTAGGATCTGAAATTCCTGCACGGGAGCGAAGAATTGCCTCCGAAACCTTGGTTACCGCTTCATTCTGACCGATAACACGCTTATGAAGTATCTTTTCAAGATTAAGGATCTTTTCCCTCTCGCCCTCAACAAGCTTTTGCACGGGGATTCCCGTCCACTTTGCAACGATGCCTGCAATCTCTTCATCGGTTACCGTATCTCTTACAAGGCTTGCCGCCTTGGTCTTTTCCTCAGCCGCCTTAAGCTTGTTTTCAAGCTCGGGAAGATATGAGTATTTGAGCTTTGCAACCTTTTCATAATCATAAACGCGCTGTGCATTTTCGATTTCAAGATTAGTCTTATCTATTTCAGCCTTAATGGTCTTAACCGATTCGATCTCATTTTTATCCTTATCCCATTTGGCTTTCAGTGCATTGAACTTCTCCTTTTCCTCGCTTAATTCCTCCTTGAGCTTTTCAAGGCGTTCCTTGGAAAGAGTATCGGTTTCCTTAGAAAGAGCCATCTCTTCAATTTCAAGCTGCATAATCTTTCTGCGCATATCATCAAGCTCGGCAGGCATTGAATCGATCTCGGTGCGGATAAGCGCGCAAGCCTCGTCAACAAGATCAATGGCTTTATCCGGCAAAAAGCGGTCAGTAATATAGCGGTTAGATAAGGTTGCCGCCGCGATTAAAGCGTTATCGTGAATTCTTACCCCGTGGAATACCTCATACTTTTCCTTTAACCCTCGGAGGATGGAAATGGTATCCTCAACGTCAGGCTCATCAACAAGCACAGGCTGAAAACGTCTTTCCAGCGCCGCATCCTTTTCAATATATTTGCGGTATTCATCTAACGTGGTTGCACCGATGCAGTGTAATTCACCGCGGGCAAGCATAGGCTTCAATAAGTTTCCCGCATCCATTGCGCCATCGGTTTTGCCTGCACCAACAATGGTGTGAAGCTCATCAATAAAGAGAATTATTCTGCCATCGGATTCTTTTATCTCCGTTAGTACCGCCTTTAACCTTTCCTCAAACTCACCGCGGAATTTTGCTCCTGCGATCAAGGAACCCATATCAAGAGAAAAAACTGTTTTCTCCTTTAAGCCTTCAGGCACGTCACCGCGAACGATTCTTTGTGCAAGACCTTCTGCAATGGCAGTTTTACCAACGCCCGGTTCACCGATAAGCACCGGATTGTTTTTGGTCTTTCTTGAAAGAATACGGATAACATTTCTTATCTCCGTATCTCTGCCGATAACGGGATCAAGCTTGCCCTCCTTTGCCCTTTCAACAAGATCGGTGCCGTACTTTAAAAGTGCTTCGTAGGTGTTTTCGGGAGTATCGCTTGTAACCTTTTTGCCTGCCTTTATCTTTTCAAGCTCACTTGCAAATGCCTTTAAGGTTAAGTTATATACCTTGAAAAGCTCCTTTAATTTATCTGTGGGCGAAGCGATTACAGCGTAAGCGATATGCTCAACAGAAAGATATTCATCGCCTTTTTTCTTCATTTCCTTTTCGGCATTATTAAGGATCTTTTCCGTTTCACCTGAAACATAAACCTTTTGATTGCCCGAAACTCGCGGCAAGGATGAAAGATAGTTATTGATGGCGCTTTTAAGTCCGTCAGCCTCCACGTTCATTTTAGCTAAAATGCTTGGTATAAGCCCTTCGGTATCTGAAAGAAGCGCATAAAAAAGATGTTCGGGCTGAAGCTGTGCGTTGCCGTATTCCTCGGCTATGCGCTGTGCCTCCTGAAATGCCTCCATTGTTTTTTTAGTAATTTTATCTGTCATATTAAAACCTCCTTTACGGTGTGTGATTTAAGTTTCAGTAAAATATCGTTTTCGGTGTATTTACCGGAAAGATAATTTTTCATACAGTCGTCAAACAACTTTATATAAGATGATATTGCATCGGCAATTTCCTTTGGGGTGTAGCTCTTGTTTGTGTTAAGGGTTATACTGCGCACAAATCTGCCGTCAGATAAGGAATAAGTAATATCCTTTTTGAAAACATTGCTTTCAAGATAGCACCAAAGCTTAAAAAACTCATTCATTCTATTTAACAGAATTTCCGATTGTGTGCGGAAAACTACGCTGAGTCTGCCGATGGTGGAATCCTCAACAGTTTTAAAAAGCTCAACGTCATATTTAACGGTTGGCCGATAGCGGTAATCAAGATTGCCCCTTAAGCTCATTGTGCTTCTTTGGGGAAGAACCTCAGGCACTAAATGAGTGCTTTCGTTTATAAGTGCCTCAATAGTCTTGAAAATACTGTTTATTTTCATTTCGGGCGTAACGTAGGACACGTATTCCGCCAAAATCTGATTGATTAAATTGGATCTGTTGGTGTTCTGCCTTAACGCAAGGCGATCAATTTCATACACTATTTCATCTGTAAGAATTACACTATATAAACTTTTGCTCATACTTTTCTCTCCTTTTTACGGCTAAATTGTATCGCTTTTTATAACTTTTGTCAATAGGTTTATATAAATTATCACACAAGTTTCATAAAAATGGTTCAAAAATTAAAAAATATCGTAAAAATTATGAATTTTTTATAAATAGGGTATTGACATTGGCTTTTACCTTTGTTATAATAAAGGTGAAAAAAGAAAGAAAGACGTGAGTCCAATGGCAACAGAAGAAGTGATAATTAAATAATACCTGTGGCTGATGAGCTTTGCAGGCGGAAAGAACAAGTCTTTGCCTGAAGCGATAAAATTTTCAGAAAGGATATTTGGTCCAATGTGCTGACACGAGATACCATCTTTTAATTAAGTAAAAGGACGTGGTTTTTCATGAAAAAAAGGTTCTATCTCGAAATCTTGTAAGAAAGGAAACGGTCCAATGTTCTGAATCAGCGCATAAGCGCACAAAAAATGTAACAATGTAAATTTTCAAGGATGTGGTCTTATGACGAAATTGAGAAACTTGAAAATCTAAGAAAAGGAAATTAGTCCAATGTACTATTTAGTTTTAACCCAAGACAATTGAATAAACTTAACATATAGAATTTGTAAATGTAATTATTATATTTAGTCCTCCGTGTTATTTCCGGAGGACCTTTTTTTATTTTCACTATCGCATTTTATATTTCCCTATGCTACAATATTAAAAAATTCAAAGGAGAAATACAATGGCTAAGCTCTATTTAGGTTCAGATTACTATCTCGAAGATTGGGATGCAAGCGAAATTGACAAAGATATCTTAAAAATGAAAGAAGTCGGCTTCAACGTTGCAAGAATTGCCGAGTTTGCCTGGGCAAAAATGGAACCTGCTGATGGCGTTTATGATTTTATTTGACTTCACAATGTGGTTGATAAGTTAAAGGCAAAGGGAATTTCCGTAATTTTGGGAACTCCCAGCGTAACACCGCCCAACTGGCTTTATAATAAGTACCCCGATATGGCGGTAATAAATCCTTCGGGCACAGTTACAAGCCACGGCGAAAGAAGGCATTGCTGTTCATCAACCCCCAACTATATAAGGGAATCATTAAGGATCGTTGAAAAACTTGCGCAGGAATTCGGTAAGGATGAAAACGTTATCGGTTGGCAGATTATAAAAATAAAGAGTTTTTTTAGGGAACTTGCTGATTTCATCATAAAGATCCGCGCCGTCTTTAATTATGCGGTCATTTATGGTTTCGGTGCTTTTTTGTCAATATAGTTCAACAAAGTCAATATCTTACTATTGACTCTGGCATTTTTCCGTGATAGAATAAACAAAAAACTTCAAGGAGAATAGAATTTTATGAGCAAATTATATTTAGGTTCTGATTACTATCCCGAAGATTGGGACGCAACTGAAATTGATAATGACATTTTAAAAATGAAAGAGGTAGGCTTTAACGTTGTAAGAATTGCCGAGTTTTCTTGGGCAAAAATGGAGCCTGCAGACGGTGTTTATGATTTTACTTGGCTTCACAACGTTGTTGATAAGTTAAATGAAAACGGAATTTCCGTAATTATGGGTACCCCCAGTGCAACACCGCCCAACTGGCTTTATAATAAGTACCCCGATATGGCGGTAATAAATCCTTCGGGCACAGTTACAAGCCACGGCGGAAGAAGGCATTGCTGTTCATCAAACCCCAATTATATAAGAGAATCATTACGAATCGTTGAAAAGCTTGCGCAAGAATTCGGCAAAGATGAAAACGTAATCGGCTGGCAGATAGATAATGAAATTTATCCCAACAAGCCCTGTATTTGTGAGCATTGCAAAACAAATTATCATAATTGGCTTAAAAACAAATATGGTAGCGTTGAGGAAGTTAACAAGCAATGGAACCTTAACCTTTTCTCGCAAAAATACGATAGAATTGAGGATATTCCCTTCCCCATAAATGGCTGGCACAACCCACACATAAAGCTTGAGTGGCAGTTGGTGCAGGCAAATAACCACGTTAAGTTTGTGCACGCTCAGGCAGAAGTTATCCGCAAATATTCAAAAAAGCCTATCGGAACAGACACTATGCCCTTTAACTCATTTAACTACCGCGACCTTAACGGGAAGCTTGACGTTGCAATGTTCAACCACTATTCTCAGCCTGACTATATGCCCACAATGACTTTCTGGCTTGACTATATGCGCAATTTTTCAAAAATTCCATATTGGGTAACGGAAACTCAGGCAACGTGGAACGGTGCAACAAGCCAAGGTATGTATGTTTTTGACGATAATTTTATTCACTTAAATTCCTGGATAGCCTATATGTTTGGCGGCGAAGCAAATCTTTATTGGTTATGGCGCACCCACTGGGCAGGTCACGAGCTTATGCACGGCGCTGTTCTTGATTCTTCAGGTCGTTTCACTCACACCAAGAATGAGCTTATTAAGCTTTCTGAGGATCTTAAAAAATCAGAAGATTTCCTCCTTAACACCAAGGTTGAAAGCAACGTTGCTTTAACGTTCCAAAGCCTTAACTGGAACATTCACCTAACACAACAGATAAACACCCAATTAAAGGAAAACGAAAACGACGTTTACGATTTCTATTCTTTAATGCTTAAAGAGGGTGTTCATCCCGATGTTATTGACTTATGTGCAGATATTGAAAAATATAAGGTCATCTTCTCACCCTTTGCCTACACTCTTGAAGAGGGCAACTTTGAAGAAAAGATAACCAAGTGGGTAAATAACGGCGGAACTTGGGTAGTAGGTCCATTATCTGATATCAGAACGAAGATCGGCACAAAGTACATTCACGCGCCCTACGGATTCTTGGAAAAATTAACAAAAGCATATCAGCTTTACATCACCCCCACCGATAACGGCTCATTTACCTGCGTAAACGAATTAGGTGAAGAGGTTAAATGCACCAAATCCTTTGAGATCTTTGAGGATATGGGCGAAAATAATCTTATTACTATTAAAAAGGGACACAGTTCAATGATCGGAAAACCCTGCGCCCTTGAAATTCCCATCGGCAAGGGTAAGGTAATAATTTTAGGCACGCTTCCTGAGGAAAAGGAATTAAGAAGGATTATTTCAAAAGCAGTTGTTGAAAACAACGGTGATAAGTTTGAGGTTTCGGGAAGCATCGTAGTTGTCCGCCGTGAGGGTGAAAATCATAAGGGTCTTATGGTTGCAGATATTTTAGGTGTTGGCGGAACACTTAAATTTGAGGGCAAAATGAGGGACATCCTAACCGATGAAATTCACGATGGCTCTATCACCCTTAAACCCTTCTGCTCTGCCATTTTGGTAAACGCATAAAAAAATTAAGGAACCAATAATAGGTTCCTTTTTTTCGAAAAAATTCCGTTATTTTTAAAATTGACAGAGCGAAAAAAGGTGATATAATGGTGTTGAGGTGGTTTTATGACGTTACAGAAGATCGCGAAGCTTGCAAACGTTTCCGTTTCAACAGTATCCAGGGCGCTCAATAATTCCTTTGATATTAACCCCGAAACACGGGAAAGCATCTTAAAAATTGCTGATGAGCAAGGGTATTTCCGCGAAAAGAAGCGCGTTAAAATGGAAAACAAGCGTAAGAACAGTATCAACGTGGCAATAATTTGCCCTGAGATAATAAGCTCCCACTATTCTGATCTGGTGACCGCCCTTGCCGAAATAATTCGCAAAAAGGGCTCCGATTGCACCGTTTATTATAACGATTTTTCCGAGGAAAAGCTCCGCAATATTATTAAAAGCTGTATTGAGGATTCAAGCCACGATTCCATTATCTGCTTTAACAATATTCCCTTTGAAGTGGAAAACGGCAATATTCCCATCGTCTGCCAGAAAGGTCTTGACAGATATTCAAAGCTCGTAATTGATTATTCCGTTGTTCTGAAGCAGTGCGTTGACCGCTTAATAAAGGCAGGCAAAAAGAAGATCGCCTATGCAGGCGAAAGCCACTCTACTCACAAAGAAATCCACCTTTTAAACGCTCTTAAGGAAAAAGACCTTTCCATTTTTCGCACCTATAAAAGCAATCAGCGTTTCGGAAAAGCCGGTGAAGAATGTGCCCTTAATTTTTTAAAGGATTCTTCTCGCCCCGATGCAGTGATCTGCGCATATGATGAAATCGCCTTTGGCTTCATCCACACCTTAGTTAAAAACGGAATAAACGTGCCCAAGGATGTTGCCGTTATGGGCATAAACAATGTGCCCTCCTCAGAATACTTCTTCAACGGTCTTACCACCATCGGCTATGATTTTAAGAACGTCTTTTCCACGCTAATTGACGATCTTTCCGAGGAAGTCCTCAAAAACACCTTCACCCCCAAGACTTATAATATACCAACTATTTTGGTTGATAGAAGCACTGTGTAACGGTGCTTTTCTTAATACAAAAAAGCACCTGCAAAACAAATGCAGGTGCTAATTTTTATTTTAAGTTCAAACGCTCAGCGGTATTTATAAGAATT
Source organism: Clostridia bacterium (assembly GCA_045591115.1). Taxonomy (GTDB): domain Bacteria; phylum Bacillota; class Clostridia; order Christensenellales; family QALW01; genus UMGS1322. The sequence continues at coordinate 111,333 of JAZNSH010000017.1, read as the reverse complement.
TCAAGGTCTTCTTTTGACATATTACGTGTTAACTGATAAAGCTTTTGCACAAGCTGTGGCTCAGTTATATCCTCATCAAAAAATTCCTTTGGTGTTACGCCAAGATATTCACAAATATAAAGAAATTCATTTAACGATGGCATTGACCTACCTGAAGAAATGCTTTGCATATAACTTTTGCTGTGCCCTAAATCGGTGCTCATTCTATATTCGGAAATATTCTTTTTTGTCCTTAAAACGGAAATTCTATCTCTGATAAATTTTAAATCCATTGTAAATACCTCGCTTTTTTATTATTGTATAATAATTTGCGCGGTAATATTCACGATGTATTTACCGATTATACTTGATAATTACCGCTGATAGCGGTATAATGTATATGTGATTCAAACTATAATCAGTAATAAGGAGAAAAAAATATGCTGAATATTTTTACTGTGGCGTTTTTTGGGCATAGAAATATAAAAAACACTGCAAAAATTGAAAAGATTCTTAAAAAGCTGATAATTAAACTTATTGAGGAAAATGAGTACGTTGATTTTCTTGTGGGGCGGAATGGTGAATTTGATATATGTGTTTCAGCAATAATAAAGCACACGCAAGAAGAATATAATCATTGTAATAGCACTCTTGTTTTGGTCTTACCGTATAAAACCGCTGAATATTTAAACAACAAAAAGAGCTTTGATGAGTTTTACGGTGAAGTTGATATAAGCGAAAAAGCGTGGGGAGTGTTCCCTAAAAGGGCTATACAAATACGAAACAAGGAAATGGTCGACAGATCAGATTTAATAATTTGCTATATTGAACGTAATGAGGGTGGTGCATATCAAGCCATACAATATGCTCTTAAACAGAAAAAGACTGTAATAAATATCGCAGAGGAAGTTATGTGATTTTTCACCGTAAATCTGCCTTTTTGATCAAAAAAAAGACTGCTTTTGCAGTCTTTTTATCGTATAACCTCATAAACAAGAGGCGTCTTTTCGGGTTCATTTTCCGAAATTTCTATTGCATCAAAATAGTTTACCTTTTCAAAAGTTTCAGGCTTATTGGTGAAAAGTGTGCAGAGCTTTTCGCCTTTTTTAACGAAATCGCCCGTCTTTTTATTTAAAATTATGCCTGCAGAAAAATCTATCTTATCGTCCTTTTTCTCTCTGCCTGCACCTAAGATGCAAGCGATTATGCCGATTTTTTCAGCATTCATTTTGCTTATATAGCCATCTTTTTCGGCAAATATCTCTTTTTTCAGCTTGGCTTTTTCAAACTTTTCGGTGTTTTCTATATAAGAAACGTCTCCGCCCTGAGTTTTTACCCATTCTTTCATTTTATTGAAGGCGCTACCGTCAGAAATTGCCTTGCGCACAAGCTTTTCAGCCTCATTAGGTTCAATTTTCTTTAAAAGCGCCACAATGTTTGTGCTTAAGCTAACCGAAACCTCCTTCAGATCACATTCCTTTTGGTTTTTAAGGATCTGAACTGCCTCGATGATCTCCAAGGAATTGCCGATATTATTGCCTAAAGGCGTGTTCATATCCGTTATAAGTGCCGCCATATTTCGCCCGCACCTTTTGCCGATGGTTACCATATTTTCCGCAAGCTTTTGGGCATCCTCGGCAGTTTTCATAAATGCACCGCTGCCCCATTTAACGTCAAGAACGATATTTTTTGAGCCTGCCGCCAGCTTTTTTGACATTATGCTTGCAGTTATCAAGGGAATGGAATCTACCGTTGCAGTAACGTCCCTAAGTGCGTAAAGCTTTTTATCGCAGGGTGCTAAATTGCCCGTCTGCCCGATGATCGCCATACCCGTTTTTCTAACCGCATCTAAAAACTCTTCTTGGGAAAGCTCTGTTTTATATCCGGGAATGGATTCCAGCTTATCAACCGTTCCTCCCGTATGGCCTAATCCACGACCTGACATTTTGGTAACGTAACCGCCTAAAGAGGCAACTATCGGCGCAACAATAAGGCTTGTTTTATCGCCCACACCGCCCGTTGAATGTTTATCGCAGGAAAGCTCATTAAATTCAGACAGATCAACTGTATCCCCCGAAAAAGCCATACTTTCAGTTAAAATCGCCGTTTCATCATCGGTCATCCCTCTAAAAAATATTGCCATCATTAAGGCTGAAGCCTGATAATCGGGAATTTCCCCAAAAGTGTAGCCTTTAACAAAAAACTCAATTTCTTCTTTTGTCAAAACACCGCCATCGCGTTTTTTTAAAATTATATCGTAAATGCGCATTAAATCACTCCAACTTAAAGCTTTTGGGCAAAAGCTCGCCTAAAGTAGTTTCCTCAAAATTATCTTCATCCTTAACGATGAATATTTTAAGCTCAGGAGAACAAAATTCAGATAGAACCTGCCTGCACACACCGCAAGGGTATGCAAGATTTTCACCGAAAATGGAAATAGCCTTAAAATCACGTTCACCGTCATATACCGCCTTAAAAATCGCAACACGCTCAGCGCAGACCGTTGGCGAATATGAAGCGTTCTCGATGTTTGCGCCCTCATAGATCTTTCCGCTTTTTGTTAAAAGTGCCGCACCGACTCTATATTTTGAATAGGGCGAATAGGAATTTTTTGATGCTTCTATTGCTCTTTTACATAAATCCTTCATCGTGCTACCTCTAATGCAAGAGTCATCATTTCCTTAAAGGATTTTTCTCTTTCATCACTTGATAAGCTTTCCCCCGTTTTAAGATGATCGGAAACGGTGAGGATAGCAAGTGCCCTTTTGTTTAACCGTGCCGCATTCATATATAATGCCGCCGCTTCCATTTCAACGGCTAAAACTCCCATTTTGCCCCAGAGAGAAAGAGTGTCAAGCTCAGAATAGAAAACATCTGTTGAAAGCACGTTGCCAACATGGAAATTATATCCCTTTTCCCGTGCTGTGTTAACTGCGCTTTCCAATAATTCATAGTTGCACACATTTGCATATGTTCCTGGTAAAGCGTACTGATGACCATAGTTTGAATCTGTTGATGCGCCTTGCGCTAAAACGATATCCCTGACCTTAACATTTTCATTCATCGCCCCTGCCGAGCCGATACGGATGATATTTTCCACATCAAAAAACTTAAAAAGCTCATAGGAATATATGCCGATTGAGGGCATTCCCATTCCGCTTGCCATAACGGAAACACGTTTATCCTTATAATATCCCGTGTAACCCTGAACACCGCGAACGTCATTTACAAGCTTTGCATCCCTTAAAAAATTCTCAGCAACGAATTTTGCACGTTTGGGATCACCGGGCATAAGCACAGTTTTTGCAAAATCGCCCTTTTCTGCCTTAATATGAGGTGTCATCATTTTCCTCCTTAGCTAACTTTACTAATCTGCTTGTTCCAAGTCGGCTTGCACCAAGCGAAATAAAATCTTTTGCATCTTCTATTGATTTTATTCCCCCTGCCGCCTTGATCTTTTTGGTTTTTATGTTTTCAGAAAACAGCTTTATATCCTCTTTCGTTGCACCGCCTGAAGAAAATCCCGTTGATGTCTTAATAAAATCCGCATCGCTTTCTTCAACGATCTGGCACATTTTCACTTTTTCTTCATCTGTTAAAAGGCAAGTTTCAATAATGACTTTTAAAATTCTACCGTTGCAACAAGCTTTTATTTTATTTATCTCCTCTAAAATATCACCGTATCTTTTATCTTTCAAAAAGCCGATATTTATAACCATATCAATTTCATCTGCACCGCACTTTACGGCATCCTGCGCTTCAAAGCACTTGGCTTCAGTTGTCATATTGCCGTTGGGAAAGCCGATAACTGTGCAGATTGTTATATCTTTATTATATTCCCTTGCCGTTTTTACGTAACAAGGCGGAATGCACACACTTGCAGTATTATATTTTAAACCGTCATCAATAACTTCTTTAATTTCATTCCACGTTGCCCCCTGTAATAACAAGGTGTGGTCAACCTTATTTAAAACGTCTTTCATAAAAAACCTCTACCTTTTATTTTTTGAAGTAATAAAAAACATTATTATTATAAGCACTATCATAATGGCTGATAAAAATATTATGGTATCGTAATTTTGTTCCGTTTCAGGCATTTTTTCAGGTTTTACCGTTACTTCAGGTGAGACCGTTTCTTCATTGGCAAAGATTACCTTATCTAAATTCTTATTGCGTTTTCCCTCAATTTCAATTTTTTGCCACTCTGTTTCCGTACCGTTATAAGTTACATTTAATTTATTCTTTCCATCAAATGCCCCTTCGCCTATAAATTTAACGGTTGCAGGTATCGTTACGTTTTTAAGATTTTTACCGCCTGAAAAAACATCTTCCTCAATTCTTTCAACGCCCTCAGGTATAACTATGCTTTCAACGTCACCGTTAGAAAAAGCAGTTGTCCCGATAACCTTTACTTTTCCGGGAATGGTACTTGTTTTGCAAGCCATTACAAGCCTTTGAGTTTCCTTTTCTATCAGACAATTATTTTCACTGTAATAAATGGGATTTTCCTCATCAACCGTTATTATTTCAAGGTCGTTACAATAATGAATCGCCCACATTACACCATTATCAAGACTTTTTACATTTTTGGGGATATTTACTTCTTTAATGGCGCAACCGTAAAAGGCACTACCGCCAATGCTTTCAAGATTTTGTGGTAAATTTATATTCTGTAACCTTGTGCACGCCATAAAAGCACCGTCGCCAATAGCTTTTATGCTTTCAGGCAAAATAACCGTTTCAAGCTTTTCGCAGGCTTCAAAGGTATAAGGCTTTATTTCGGTAACGCCCTCAGGGATAGTGATTTTTTTAAAACCGCAATACCTGAAAGCACTTTCACCAATGCTCTTTACTGTTGATGGGATAATAACCTCTTCCTTGTCAAAAGTGCAAAAAGCACCGTTAGCAATAGCCGTTATATTTTGGGGGATAATACTGTTTTTACAGCCTGAAATAAGATTTTTGCTCTCCTTTTCAATTAAGCAGTTATTCTCACTGTAATAATAGGGGTTATTTTCATCAACGGTGATTTTTTCAAGGCTAAAATTTTCAAAAAACACACTTCTGCCAATTTCAATTTTTTTAACGGTTGCAGGGAAATGAATTTCTTTAAAGCTGCAAGCCCAGAAAGCCTCTTCGCCAATAACCTCAACGTTGCCTAAATCAATTTGTTTAAGGTCATAGCATTTCGCAAATGCCCCTGCCCCGATGCTTTTTATACTTTTGGGCAGCCTGATGCTCGTTATTTGATAGCAGCAAGAAAATGCACTGATGCCTATTTTTGTTACGGGAAGCCCCTCTATTGTTTCGGGAATATAAAAATCGCCCTCTGCAGTTTCGGAATCGCACCTGATTATGGTAATTTCGCCGTCTGCTTTTTCGTATATAACGTATGGCGTAATATCCTTTGCTCCCTCAGCGCACACCGAAACACCGCACGTCATTAAAAGAACAAGCACCAACATTCCCGCAAACAATTTTTTCATAAGTTTCTTCCCCCTTTTTTTATATTATACCAAATTTTTTAAAGAAAAAAAAGAGGCTTTTACAAAAAATCTAATAAAAAAAGTTATTTACATTACTCTTTTTGCAAATTATAATGTATTACGAAAAAAGGTGTATATACACCATTATTAGAAATAAACGATTCATTTAAAAAAATAATTGTCGTTCGTGATAACATAAGGATTCGTCGCAATGACTACGGAATAATTACCATTGGTATATGTAACTTTTTATTAGACGAAAACAGTTTGAACCTTTAACTTCAAAAAAAGCGATTCACTTTTTTTAGTGAACCGCTTTTACTTTTTTATAAATTTTTTTCGGCATAGCGGACAGTTTCCATAGCATCCTTTGCGTACTTATCGGCACCGATCTTCTTTGCATAATCCTCATTTAACACCGCACCGCCAACAATAACCTTTGCTTCAGGCGTCTCTTTTCTTAATAAAAGAATAGTTTCCTCCATTTTGGGCACGGTAGTTGTCATAAGTGCACTTAAGCCGACCAGCCTTGCACCCGTTTCCTTAACGGCATCCACGATTTTTTGGGGCGGAACATCCTTTCCTAAATCACAAACCTCAAAGCCGTAATTTTCAAGCAGAAGCTTTACGATGTTTTTGCCGATATCGTGTATATCACCTTCAACCGTTGCAAGCACGAATTTCCCTTTGCCTCCGCTTTGGGAAAACTTGGTTTTAATAACCTCAAAGGACGCTTTTGCCGCCTCAGCACTCATTAAAAGCTGCGGCAGATATACTCTTTTGTTTTCAAAGCCCTCGCCCACAACATTAAGTGCAGGAATGATCTTTTCGTTTACTATTCTCAGAGGTTCATCCGTTAAAAGAAGATTTTTCGTTATTTCTTCCGCCTTATCCTTTAAGCCCTTTATAATGGTGCTTTCCAAGGTATCAACGCTTTCCGTTTTGACTTCTTTAACCGATTTTTCAACGTTCTCAATATATTGGGCACAGTTTTCATCAAGTCCCGAAAGAGCAAGAAAGCTATAATATGCATCCATCATCATATTTGAATATGGATTCATAATTGCCGCCGAAAGACCTTTCTCTAATGCCATTGCAAAGAATGTGGAATTTATTTTTTCTCTCTCAGGCAAGCCGAAGGACACATTTGAAACGCCTAAAACCGTGTGGCACTTAAGCTCATTTTTTATTATTTCTTGGGTATTCAGCGTAGTTACTGCGGAATTTTTATCGGCACTTACCGTTAAAGTGAGAGCATCAAACACGATATCCTTTTTATCAATGCCGTACTTTTCAGCTTCTCTTAATATCTTCCTTGCAATCTCTACTCTGCCCTCAGCAGTTTCGGGAATTCCATTTTCATCTAAGGTAAGAGCGACCACCACTCCGCCGTATTTCTTCACAAGGGGGAAAATGTTTTCCATACTTTCCTTTTTGCCGTTAACGGAGTTTATCATTGCCTTGCCGTTATAGATTCTCAATGCTTTTTCCATTGCAACATAATCAGAAGTATCTATCTGCAACGGTCTGTTTATAACCGCCTGAAGCTCATAAACGACTTTTTCAAGGATCTCTTTTTCGTCTATATCAGGTAAGCCTACGTTAACATCAAGAATATGCACGCCTTTTTCTGCCTGAAGAATACCTTCGTTTAAAATATAATTTATATCATTTTCAATTAAGGCCTGCTTGAATCTTTTTTTGCCTGTTGGGTTAATGCGCTCACCTATTAAAAGAGGCTTATCAAATTCTACTGCGTGGGTATAGGATGAAATAACCGTTTTATTCTTTTTTTCAATGGGAATCGCCTTAAGCTCCTTGGTTTTCTCCGATAATAAAGCGATATATTCAGGAGTTGTTCCGCAACAGCCGCCTGCAACACGGACGCCCTTTTTAATAAGCTCAGTAACGCAGAGAGAAAATTCCTCTGCCGTAATATCAAAATAGGTTTTTCCGTTTATTTCACGAGGCAGGCCTGCATTAGGCTTAAATACTATCGGTACTGAGGCATTTTTAAGAAGCTTTTCAATAACGCTCCTTAATTGCAACGGTCCCAATGAGCAGTTTGCACCAAGAGCCGAAACACCCATTCCCTCAAGCATAGCACACATTGCCTCAGGTGTTGCCCCCGTCATCAGCTTTCCGTCCTCATTATATGCATTGGTTACGATTACCGGAAGATCACAGCTTTCCTTAACTGCAAGAAGCGCCGCCTTAGTTTCAAGGCTATCGTTCATCGTTTCGATCAAAACGAGATCGACTCCGTATTTAACTGCAATTTCAACGGTTTTCTTGAAAACTTCAACTGCCTTTTCAAAAGGAAGATCACCTAATGGCTTTAAAAGCTTACCCGTTGGCCCTATATCAAGAGCAACGAACTTTTCCTTTTTTGAAGCACTTTCCTCTTTGGCATCCTTTGCATTTTTGATGGCATTTTTTATGATCTCTTCAAGCTCTATTTCATCATATTTAAGAATGTTTGCACCAAAGGTATTTGTTGAAACAACGTTTGAACCGCTGTCAAAATAGCTTTTATGTATTTCCTTAATAAGGTCGGGTGCTTCAATGTTGAGCCTTTCAGGACTTGAAGTGTAGCCCTTTTCCATTAAAAGAGTTCCCATTGAGCCATCAAAGATCACAATATTATTCTGTAAAAAAGTTAAAAAATTCATAGTTTTTACCTTATTATTTACCTAAAATATCCGAAAGATTATTCATTATTTTTTCGGCAACGTCAGGCTTATTCATTGTGTAAACGTGAACGTTGGTAATGCCGTTTGCGTAAAGATCAATTATCTGATCGGTGGCGTAAGCTATGCCTGCTTGCTTCATTGCCTTTTCATCATTTCCGAATTTATCAACAAGGCTCTTAAAACGCTGAGGCATATGTGAGCCTGAAAGCTTTATTGCTCTTTCAACCTGATTGGCATTGGTGATGGGCATAATGCCGGGAATAACGGGCACTAAAATTCCTGCCTGACGGATCTTATAAAGAAAATTATATAACAGATTATTATCAAAGAACATCTGTGTGGTCAAGAAATCACAGCCTGCATCAACCTTTTCCTTTAAATAAAGGATATCTTCCTTCTGATTTTTGCTTTCGGGATGGATCTCAGGATAGCAAGCACCGCCTATGGAAAAGCCTTCATCCTTTAATTCCCGCACAAGCTCAACTGCATTTTTATAGTGCCAGGGGCCGTTATAGTCATTAGGAATATCACCCCTTAACGCCATAACGTTTTCTATGCCTGCTTTTTTAATATCCTCAATGCGTTTTCTCACCGTTTCCTTTGTTGAAGAAACGCAGGTGAGGTGTGCCAAGGTAGGCACGTTATAGCTCTCTTTTATGTTCCTTGCAATTTCAAGGGTATACTTGCTTGTGCCGCCGCCTGCACCGTAGGTCACCGACATAAACAACGGTTTTAGCCTTGCAATTTCCTCTGTTGCATTTTTAACGCTTTCAAAGTTCGTTTCAGTTTTAGGCGGAAACACCTCAAAGGATATTGAAAGTGTGTCCTTTTTAAGCATATCAATAATTTTCATAAAATCACCTTCAAAAAAAGCCTATGAATACCATAGGCTAAAGTGTGTCAGCAATCTGAATCTCATCAAAAGTGAGTATATCAAGAGCTTCCTTTTCAATTACGTTGGGGAATTTGTCATTTTTGATATTTGCACCGGTAATAGTGATAAAATATCTGTCATTTAAAAAGTATTCAGCGTAGCTTGTTTCTTCAGGAAGATAGTTAACTATCGTAAATCCATTATAGTTTTCCCTTGTAATAACGCTTTCATCGCCGTCAATAAGAGCTTGATATCCGCCTATTTTTGCAACGTTAAACTCTGTATCATAAAGATAATATACCTTTATTGCGTAGTTATAGACAGTGTTTGTGTAATAATATGCTATATGGGAATAATCGCCATCCTTTGCAGGCGGAACGATCTCGATGCGTGCCCAATCAGCAATGGTGCTAACGTCTATTCCATTGACAAGAGGTCTTACAACGTAGTTATCATTTCTTGCCATATAGAATAAGTAACCAAACTTTTCATCCAAGCCTTGAGGATCTTCAATTTTAAAGAAGTTGGCAAGATCGGTTACGCTTGTTACAACGTTCTCCTCAAAGGTCTCTCCTATAAGGTCCTCATCGGCGCCATTTAACTCATATTCAGGATAAATGTAAGGATCGCCCGTGTAAGGAGCTTCCTCTTCATCTGAGGAGCAACCTGTAAAAGCCAGCAAAAACGCCATTATAACAGCAAGTAACGAAAATAATTTTTTCATAAAATAACCCTCTTATTTATTCATTTTCGCCCAAGTATCCCTTAAACCTACAATGCGGTTGAATACAAGCTTATCTTCTGTGCTGTCCTCATCCATTCTGAAATATCCTACGCGGATAAACTGGAATGAATCGCCAACCTTTGCATTTTCAAGAGATTTCTCCAAAAATCCCTCTTTAACAATAAGTGAGTTTTCGTTAACGCGCTCTTTAAAATCAAGACCTTCGCCCTCACGCTCATCAAGAAGATAATCGTAAAGTCTTGCTTCAAAGGGAACACAGTTGTTTGCATCAACCCAATGAAGTGTGCCTTTAACCTTTCTGTCAGCCATTGGCATACCTGATTTTGTTTGGGGATCATATTCAGCGTGAACGCAAGTAACATTACCGTTCTCATCAGTATCATAGCCTACGCATTTGATAATATATGCGCTCTTTAAACGAACCTCACCGCCAACAAACAAGCGGAAGAACTTTTTGGGCGGATCGATCATAAAGTCCTCTGCCTGAATATAAAGCTCACGGGAGAACGAAATTTCGCGTGTGCCGTTAGCTTCTTCAGCACCGTTTTCGGTTGTTAAAAGCTCACTTGTGTTTTCGGGATAGTTATCAATAACAAGCTTAATGGGATCAATAATCGCCATTTTTCTTTCAGTTTTAGTGCTTAAATCTTCACGAACGCAATGCTCCAAAAGTGATGCTTCAACTAAAGAATTGCTCTTTGCAACACCGATTCTGTCGCAGAAATCGCGAATGGCTTCAGGTGTGTAACCGCGGCGGCGTAAGCCTGCAATGGTGGGCATTCTGGGATCATCCCAGCCTGAAACGCTGGAATTATCAACTAAACTCTTTAAATAACGCTTTGACATAATGGTGCGCGTCATATTAAGACGTGCAAACTCAATCTGCCTTGGCTTTGCATCAATATCAACGTTCTCAACAACCCAATCGTAAAGAGGTCTGTGATCTTCAAACTCCAAGGTGCAAATTGAATGGGTAACGTTTTCGATCATATCCTCAATGGGATGAGCATAGTCGTACATAGGATAGATACACCAATCGTTGTTTGTGCGATAGTGCTCCATACGAAGTATACGGTAGATAATGGGGTCACGCATATTGATGTTAGGCGATGCCATATCAATTTTAGCACGAAGAACCTTTGCGCCGTCAGCGAATTCCCCTGCGCGCATACGCTTAAAAAGATCAAGGTTTTCTTCAATGCTTCTGTTTCTGTAGGGACTCTCAATACCGGGCTCTGTTAAAGTACCGCGGGATTCCTTAATTTCATCAGCGTTCATATCGCAAACGAAGGCAAGACCCTTTTTAATTAAAACGATAGCCTGATTATACATTTCCTCAAAATAATCTGCCGCAAAGCAAAGATTATCGGGAGTAAAGCCAAGCCATTCAACGTCCTTCTTAATTGCTTCAACGTAGAAGTTATCTTCCTTGGCAGGGTTAGTGTCATCCATTCTTAAGTTACACTTACCGTTATATTTTTTTGCAATACCAAAGTCAACACAGATAGCCTTTGCGTGACCAATATGCAAATAGCCGTTGGGCTCAGGAGGGAAACGGGTAACGATATTTAACTTACCGCCATTCTCCTCAATATCATTTTCAACGATTTCCTGAATAAAGTTCTTTCTTAATTCTTCCATAAAAAACACCTTTTCCATTGTAATATATATATTGTATCAAAAATGCAGGATTTTTGCAATTAGTTTATTGACGATTTTGAAATTAAATACTATAATATTATAGAAAATAATCTTCAAGGAGGAAATATATATGCAATTTACCGTACTTCAGAAAGAAATGATCGCCGCAATGAAGGCTCAGGATAAGCTTAAGAAGGATGCGATCTCATCTTTAATCGCTGCAGTTAAAAAGGTTGCCATTGATGAGGGCGTAAGAGATAACATTCCCGATGAAATGGTTGACCGTGTGATCTTAAAGGAAGTAAAATCCTTAAAGGAACAGGTTGATACCTGCCCCAAGGAGCGCACCGATTTATTGGAGGAATACACTCAAAAGCTTCACATCGTTGAAGCATACGCACCTAAAATGATGAGCGAGGACGAGATAACCGAGTTCTTAAAAGCCAACTGTGCCGACTTAATTGCTCAAAAGAATAAGGGTATGATTATGCGCACCGCAATGGGCGAGCTTAAGGGCAAGGCTGACGGCAAGCTTATCAACCAGATCGTAGCAAAGCTTTGCGAATAAATTAAAGCGACCGAAAAGGTCGCTTTTCTTGTGTTTATCAGTACATTGCATTTGTGCTCATATAATCATATATCTGCTTGCCGTGGTTCTGTTCGGCTGATTGAATATAATTGAGCACATCGCGCAAAGGTTTTTCGGAAAACTCAAAAACGCTTGTATCGTACATTCCCGATGCGTGCTTTTCAGCGGCTAAAAGATCGTTACATAAAAAGCAATCGTTTAATTTATCGGGATCATCTGCCGTTCCGTAGGTGGCGGAGAAGGTCTTTTCCTGTCCACCGTTTTGATCAATCTGAGGAACAGAGCCGTCAGTTATCTGATCAAGCATATTTAAGTGCTTGATTTCGTTTTGTGAAAGTTCTTGAAAAAGTGCTTTCAACTGTGGGTCCTTTGCTTGATTGGCGTTGCGGGCATACTTTTCCGCGCAGGTTTTTTCCTGAGTTTTTAAATCTTCAATTAACAATGCTTCTTTTTGCGTTAATTCCATAAAAAATCACCTCTTGATTATTTTAACCAAGAGGTGTATTTTTATTCCTATAATAATGTTTCAAAAACTTCTCTTTCAAAGGTCTGCCATTTTAACTCATTTTCTTTGGGCAATCTTTCCGAAAAGCTTGATTCGCTGTTTAACGTTCCCTGATAATTATATTTTTTTAAGGCATCTTTAAAATCGTTCCAATCACCTGAGCCCTCATACGGCAACGAATGTCTATCCATACCGTTTAAAGAATCATGCACGTGTAATGTTTTAATTTTATCACCTAAAACTTCAAAAAACGAAGAAACTTTTAGTTTATTTGAAAAAGCGTGTCCCGTATCAATGCAAATGCAAAGCTTTGGTGATACTGCTTCGCACATCTCTTTAAGTTCTTCCCCCGTACGCACAAAGCCGTTGCATCCGGGCAGATTTTCAAGGCAAACCACGGTGTTTTCTGCCTTTTCGACAACACGCTTAAGATATTCTTTATTTAATTGAAAAGTTTTTTCACGGTCAGGATCGCCCGACCAGGAATAAATAAACGTGTGCACAACTGTATAGGGGATTTTTAACGCACTTGCAACTTCAACGCAATTTACTATTGAAACAATGATATTTTCAATTTCTTCATCACTGAGGTTTTCGTAAGTATTGGGCATAGGCGCGTGGCATTGACCAACGATAAGTCCCGCATCTTCAATATCCTTAATTACGCTTTCAAGGTATTTTTTGCCTTCTTCCACATTCATAAACTTACTGCCATCGCAGGTTTCATTGATATCAATCGCTTGCCAACCTGCCTTTTTAAGCATTTTATAATCATTTTTTCCGCAATGCGAATTTCTGCTTAATAACATTTTATAAACTCCTTACTGTTGTAAAAACTACCTGATGCTTTTCATCAATAAAATAATCCTGATGGCGGTGTCCCGATATCCACTTTTTAAAAGTTACGTTGTTATCAATAAATCGGTTGAGCATAAATAAGATATGCTCATCCCCACCCATAGGAACAAAACACTCATTGCAAAAATATTTGTGTGTTAAAATATAATCAACCTGATAATTTGCCTTTTTCAAGTTTTCATAGGCATTTTCAAGCTGAGCTTTTGAGGGAGTATCCCCTTGGTGCCACAATCCAAGCTCTTTCCACTTTTTGCTTGTTGAGCATCCGCCGAACACAAAGAACGTTGAGCCTTCAATATTATATATCTCGCCCCTTCTAAGGCGCACGATATTTTTTGAAATTCTGTTTATTTTTCCGCCGTTCCAGGTTTCTTCAGATTGACTGTCAAGCCAAGGGTAATTTTCGTGATTGCCGTCAACGATGGCAATATTATATTCCCTTGATAAAAGCCACCGGTCAAAGTTTTGATACTTTTCTTCTTCGCTGATTTTCAGGCACGTATCTCCCAATAAAATAAGAAGATCATCCTTATTTTCAGGCTGATAATTTAAAAGACCATCCATAAAATCAGGACCGTGATTATCGCTTAAAAAATTGATCACCAAGATTCACCTCGTATAAAAAAATTATATAATATCAAAAGGGAAAAGTCAATGGTTAAATGTATTTTATGTTTGTATTTTCGTGTCAACTTTTTTAAAAATTCGATAGCCGAAAAAGCAACAAGATTTGCAATGTTTTTTTGAAAAAACTTCAATTTAACTGACTTTTATCAAAGTGTGTTTTGCCAAAGAAACCGCAATATTCACAATGTACAAAACTTCTTTTTTATGAGAAAATATAATCAGAACTTATTGGAAGGAGTTTTTTTATGAAAAAAATAGTTACTTTATTACTTATCCTTATTCTTACATCGGTTTCCGTTTTTGCAACAAACGACTATGAGATTTTAACGGATGCTGATTTTGAAGAAGCCAATGATGAGGTATGGGTAAAATACGTTAAAGCGTACATTGATTTTTCAGAAGATGCCTTTGAAGGCTCTTACGCTCTTTTATCTTCGGAAAGAACACACAATACCGACGTTGTAAAGCAGTTCGTTCAGGATGAGCTTAATTATTACGGCACAGGTAAATATACTGCGCAAGCACAAGTGAAGCTTGCAGAAGCAGATGCTGAGCCTATAGAAATTCAGCTTGTTGTCAATATTAAGACCGAAGAAAAAACTTCTTACGTAACCTCAGGCTACGTGAGTGTTTCGGGCAATGAGTGGACACAGATATCTCTTTCCAAGGATTTTAAGTGGGACGGCGAGGTTACCAAGTCAGAATTCTATTTTGTTACCAAGGAAACTGACGATACGGGATATGCCGATATTCTTATTGATAACTGCTCCCTTGTGCCCCTTGAGTTTACGGGCGAGCCTTTTGATGAAGAAACAGAAGAAACTCCTGCACCTACCGAAAAGCCTACGGAAAAGCCTACAGAAACTGCAAAGCCTATAGAGACTGAAAAGCCTCAGGAAACAAAAGCACCTGAAGAAAATGAAACTGCAACACCCACACCCGTAGTAAGTGAAAATTCAGGCTCAGGTGCAAACGAAAAGCAGTCAGCAGTTATAGGTGGGATGATCATTGCTTGCGGTGTTATCCTTTTAATAGGTGCAATAGCACTTTTTATCTCCTACAGAAAGGACAAGAAAAATGAAAAAGTTAAATAAACTTATCCTTTCACTTATGTCCCTTGCATTGTCGGCAGTGCTTATAACATCAGGAATATTATATATCGCTTTCAGCGATGGAGGAACTTTAAATATCAGTGATGGAGGAGCTTCACCTATGAAAAAAGATCAGAACACGCAACTTATTGATAACAATGCCTTTTTATCACCCGATAATAAATACAGAGGGTTACAGATCGTTCACGATTTTTCTAACCTTTCAGGCGGAAGCTATTCGGAAAAGGCTCAAACTGTAATTAACTGCGGTTGGGGCGGTGTTATCACCAATGACGGTTGGACGGGAAAATATCTTCAAAGTGAGAGAAAGCTTGAAAATCTCAATGAGTTCGTTCAGGCGGTTGACGATTTAGGACTGCGCGTGTGGCTTTACGATGAAAAGGGATATCCCAGCGGTTCGGCAGGCGACCTTACAGTAAGTGCAAACGAAGATTATATTGCAGTAAGAATCAATCAGCACACCGTTTCAGGTAAGGGTGCAGGCGAAGTTTCCGTTCCGCTTCCTGAAAATTTCAAAAAGCTTATCAGCATTTCTTTAAACAACAACGGTAAATACACTGTAGTTGAGGGAAAGGTTGAAAATGATAAAATAGTGTTTAACGGCGTTGACGGCGGTTGGACGGCTCAAGTGTATTTTGTTGAAAAGCACTATGAGGAAAACTCCTATTTCAAAACTTATCCTAACCTGCTCAATAAAGACGCGGTTAAAAAGTTTATTGAGGTAACACATCAGACCTATGGTGACAAAATAGAAAGCTTTTCAGATATTGTTGAAGCGTTTTTTACCGATGAACCTGCTTTGCAGGCAACAAAACATTATTCAAAAAGTGATTTTACTTCACCCGTAATTCCTTACGTTGACGGTATATTTGAATCCTTTGAGGAAAAGTTCGGCTATGATCTTGTTCCAAAACTGCCATTATTATTCTATTCACAAACAGATGAAGCAATAAGAGTCAGAGCAAACTTTTATTCTCACGTAGGCGATCTTCTTGCGGAAAGCTATTTCGGGCAGATCGAAGAATGGTGTAAGGAGCACGGCGTAAAATCTTCGGGACACCTTTTGTTGGAAGAACAAATGATTTATCATATTCCCATATACGGCGATTATATGCAGTGTTCAACAGAAATGGGTTATCCCGGCTTTGATATTCTTAACGTGCGCCCCAAAGCTTATATTTCATCAATGTCAACGGGCGGAAAATATGCTTCTTCCCCTGCATGGCTTTATGGAAAAGAGCGTGTGTTTGTTGAAATATGTCCCGTGCACGACCCCAAAGAATTTGCAACAAATCATCTTGATTACGCTTTGGGCACAATGACCTTTGCTTATTTTGACGGTGGAAATCAGGTTGGCTCATACTACGGCAAGGCTAACAACGACCCTGAAACGGGCAAAATTTTCAACGAGTATATCGGCAGAATGGGCTCAATGCTTGTTGGCGCACAAAATAAAAACGAAGTTGCGATCTATTATACCATCGATTCTGTAGGCGGTGCATATATTGCGCCGAACACACAGAACGTTTATAATCCCGATGAGTTTGCAAAGGTAAATGATAAACTTGTTGGCGAAATAACCTCAGAACTTCGCAATAATGGCCTTGACTACGTTTTCCTTGACGATAATTCACTGATAAACGGCACAGTTAAGGATAATGCACTTGAAGTTAATAATTTTGCCTTTAAAACAATTATCGTGCCACGTGCAACTGTTATGGATATTTCTACGGCAAATGCCATTGATAAGCTTATTCAATCAGGCGTAAACGTTGTTTTCGTCGGCGAAATGCCTAAAATTGCGTTTATGGAAAAAGATCAGCAAGCGTTAAATGATTTTTCTGAAAAGTATGGCGATAAGTGCATTGCTTCTGCCAGCCGAATTATGGATGCGATAACTGCTTCTCCCGAGCTTACAGTTGATTCAAGATCTACCGTGTACGTTTCACCCTATGAAAAGGACGGCGTAAAATTCTTCTTCCTTGCAAATGCATCTGCAACTGATGCAAAAGCGACCTTTATTTACGAAGGCGCTTCAAGTTACAGAATATATGATGCTTCTTCCGGTGAAATATCAGAAGTCGCATCAGATTATACAATTCCCTCATACCGTGCTATCTTCGTTCAGCCAATTATTCAGCAGTAACAGTAAACCCCCGAAATTCGGGGGTTTATTATATAGGTTGAGTAGAGTAAAGAAAAAGTCACCGAGAAATCGGTGGCTTGTTTGTGCGGATTTTTCGCGCTCAGAGATTTTTATCTTCCAGGGGTAAACTTATGTCCACAAACCTGACATACATTTACAGCCTTTCCACTCCCAATAGGTCCCCACATAATAGAATATCCTCTGTTAATGGTAGCAATTGCTGTTGAGCCACATTTGGGGCAACTTGGTATCCCTTTACTTGCAAGACTTCTACGTTTCTCTCCAAGTTCAATTTGACGTCGTTGTTCTTCTTTCTGTCGCTGTTGTTCTTGTTTTCGTCTGTCTTCTTTATCTTTTTCTTTTTTCTCCATAAATTTTTCGTATTGTTCAAAATCTTTTCGCGCTAATTTATGTTCTTTGTAAAGTGATACGCACTTATATACGCAAACAATAGCCAATATCCAAAAAAATAAAGCACCAAGTATTTCATCGCTTTTCAAAAGACCTATCCCAACCATAATGAGAAATCCAACACAAAACGCAAAGAATATGATCATTATAGTTATGATCCTAAGTTCTTTCTTTTGTTGCTTAGTTTTTTTTACTTTCATAAAACTCTCCTTTAATAAAAAGAGCTCAGGATAATCCAGAGCTCTTCTATAATTACCTCTTCAGTTATTTTTTGTCGATAACAACATATCTATTAGGCTCCTCACCCTCTGAGAATGTTGTAACGAACTTATCGTTCTGAAGTGCAAAATGGATAATTCTTCTTTCAAAGGGGCTCATAGGTTCAAAAGCAACCCTTCTGCCCGTCTTTGCAACCTGCACTGCCTTTTTGCGTGCAAGGCGGATGAGAGTATTTTCTCTCTTTTTGCGATAGTTTTCGGTATCAACGGTGATGCGATGATAATCGTCCTTATCCTTATTGTACACAAGTGAAGCAAGATACTGAACTGCATCAAGTGTTTCACCGCGTCTGCCGATAAGCACGCCCATATCGTCGCCCTCAAGGTTAACCAGCAAGCCGTTATCGGTATTAGCGGCTTTAACTGTACCGTTTTCTATGCCAACGTGGTCCATAAGACCTTTTAAAAACTCAGTAACCTCGTTTTCAACAAACTCAGTTCCTTCGGGGAAATATTCGCCCTTAGCTTCAACGGGCGCATCCTCTTTTTCAATCTTCTCTCTGCGCGGTTTTTCACGTCTGTCCTTACGGGGAGCCTTTTCTTTAGGCTTATCCTTATTAAGAACAAAATCGGGAATAACTGCTTCTTCACGCTCTGAAAGCCTGATCTTAACGGGCTTGTGACCAATGCCCATAAAGCCTTTTGAGCCATAATCAAGAACTTCCATATCAACCTCATCAATGGTTAAATGAAGCTGATCTAAGCCGTGATACAGAGCCTCATCGATGGTTTTACCCTCGATCTCAATAACTCTTGCCATTATTTTTCTCCTTCAAGCTGTAACTTTTTCTTATCCCTGGCGTCAAGAACTTTATTGATAGTATAGTTTGACACGATCATGCAAAGGCTTGAGGTTGTCCAATAAATTGCAAGTGCAGCGGAAGATACAAGGCAGAAGTAAACGAACAAGATGGGGAAGAATATTTTCATAAACTTACCGCCGCCCTTGCCCTGCTGCTGAGCCATAGGATCAGCCTGCTGCTGTGCGCTTGTCATCTTAAAGCTTAATACTTGTGCTAAACCTGAAAGCAACGGGAAAATATAGAAACCGTTACCGCCAAACTGAGCTACAGAGCTGATAGTAGGATATGCTTCGGCAATATAAGCTCTTGCATTTGCAAGATTATCAAATACTGTCTGGCTCTGTCCGGCAAGGTCTACCGGGCTGAGAACAGCCTGCACCTGCTGAACGGTTTCGGGAAGAATGTTACCATCAATACCGTTGATGATCCAGATGGTTCTCATTCCCCAAGTTTCTGAGAAGTTAAAGAAAACGTCAGGCTGCCAGATGTTTTTGATCCATAAAAAGCCGTTGGTATCAAACCAGTTGGCTATTTCTTGAGTATTATTTGCAGCGGCATATTCTGCAAGCTCCATTGTCTTTTCTGCGGCAATGTTTCTGAAAACTGCAAAGAAAGCAATAAGGATAGGATAAGTAAGAAGCATAGTGCCGCATCCTTTAGGAAGCATACCTATCCCCTCACGCTTTCTGATAGCCATCATCATCTGCTGTGCTTTTTGGGGGTCATTCTTATAAGCCTTGTTTATCATATCCATTTCAGGCTTGATCTTGTTAAGCTTCTTTGTGTACTCGCGCTGACCTACACGGCTGCGGATATCAAAGGGAAGCAATAAGAGCCTGAACAAAATGGTAAACAGGATAATTGAAAGACCGTAATTTCCCGTAATCGTATTATTGATCCAGTTAAAGATCTCACCAAAAAATTCGCTCACTTGGAATTCTCCTGTCTTTTTTTCTCGGGCACGGGATCGTACCCACCTTTGCAAAAGGGATTGCAACGCATTATGCGCCACAAGGAAAGCGCTCCGCCTTTAATCACGCCGAACCGTTCAATGGCGGTATAGGCATACTCGGAGCACGTGGGGACAAATCTGCACGCAGGCGGCAAAGCAGGCGAAATATGCTTCTTATACATTCTTATTAAAAAAAGGAAAAAAGCCTTAACAGGGTTCTTCATTTATGCACCCTGCCTTTAATAATAATGAAAGCATAACTTCGCGGCAAAAATCTGAGCTTTGCCCGATAAGAGCACGCCTTGCAATAAACAAATATGCCGTATCCTTTTTAAGATCGGGCATTAAAGGCGTTACCCCTGCACGCATTATTCTTTTCGTTCTGTTGCGGACAACGGCATTACCTAATTTTGAGCTTACCGATAGCCCAAATTTAGTGCCCGTCCTTGATTTTGCGCAAATAAGCACCATTGAAGGTGCCGAAAAAGATTTACCCCTTGAAACAACATAGCGGAATTCCTTATTTTTTTTAAGCATATCCTGTTTTTTCAAGAGGGCACCTCCAAATATTATGCGCTGAGTACTTTTCTGCCTCTGCGGCGACGTCTCTGAAGAACGTTTCTGCCGTTCTTGGTCTGCATTCTCTTACGGAAGCCGTGTACCTTTTTTCTTTTACGTCTGTTAGTTTGATAAGTGCGTAACATAATTTAATTCATCCTTTCATAAATCGCCCTATGGGCGCAAATTTACATTATAGCCTATTTATTATAATAGACAAAGCCGTTTGTGTCAAATGAAATTTTAATCTTTAAAAAAACAAGGGGACAAGAGAACCGTCCCCGTGTCCCTGTCTAAAAGTCAAATTTTATCTATTAATTATAGTGTTTATGGCAAGAAAAGTCAATCATTTGATTATATAATAATTTTAAAAAATATGTTAGGAGCGATGTAAATGTTGTGGATATCTTCAACAAAAAATGAAAAGTGGGTTATTGATAATAACTTTACAGATGAAAAAGGATGCGAACTTGTTATAGGCGATGAAAACGGTAAAGGTCTTTTTGGCTTTGGATGTTGCATAAGTGAAATTTGTGCAAAAGCAATATTTTCTTTATCAAAGGATAAGCAAAAGCAAGTATTCGATGACTTGTTTTCCGGTGATGGTTGCGGTTTTGATTATTGCAGACTTTCGATAGGCGCTAACGATTTTGCTGAAAGTTGGTATAGTTATAACGAAACTGAAAATGATTTCGAGATGAAGAATTTTTCAATAGACAGGGATAGAAAGTATATTATTCCCGCTATCAAAGAGGCGCAAAAGCGCTCTGAAAAAATTGAATTTTTTGCTTCTCCTTGGAGTCCGCCAGTTTGGATGAAATTTCCGAAGGTATGTAATTTCGGAAAGCTTGTTCAAACACCAGAAAATTTAAAAGCGTATGCTTTGTATTTCAGGAGATTTCTTGAAGAATACGCGAAGGAAAATATTAAAATCGTGGCAGTATGTCCGCAAAATGAGTTTTTTTCAACCCAAAAATTTCCATCATGTGTTTATAACGCCCGAGAACTTGAAAACTTTATGTGTTATCTTGTTGATGCGGTTAAAGATTTGGTAAATGTCTATTACGGAACCTGTAACGGTCCTGATCCTGTTCGCGATGACCAGTTACATAACGATTATCTTAATCTCTTAATGCAAAACCCTAAATTAAGGGAAAATATTAAAGGTGCAGCATATCAGTGGGCAGGAAAATATGCTATAATGCAGGCAAAGGAAGATTTTCCGCATTTGGATTTGATTCAAAGCGAATGTCAATGCGGAGACGGAACCAATACTTGGAAATATGCAATGTACACGTATCATCTTATGCATCATTATTTTGTTAACGGTGTGCGTGCCAATGTTTATTGGAATATGGCATTGGATAATGATGGGCTTAGTACTTGGGGTTGGTATCAAAATTCACTTATTAGTGTAAAAGATGGGGAATACACCTACAATCCTGAATTTTATTTATTAAAGCATTTTTCCCACTTTGTAAAACGCGGTGCTGTGTTATTGTCCACCAAGGGTGAAATGAGTTCTAATGCTACTGTATTTAAAAATTTGGATGACTCTATATTTGCTATAATTCTTAATCCCTTTGAATTTGAAAAAATTGTTACAATTGAAGGTAAAAATTACAAATTAAAGCCTCGTTCGTTTAACTCTATTAAATTAAAATAATCGTTTTTTGGGGGTAGGCTATGAAATATTTTAGAGACACGGGGATACCTTGTTTTCCCCCGTCAATAGGAATAAAATTTATATATATTACAACTTAAAATATATATTGCAATTTAAAAGCAACTATTGTATAATGCTACTGTATAAGGAGGTATTTTTATGAAACTTGATTTAGTAAACGTTACCGTTTCGGACGAAAGAGCAATAAAGCTTCTTGAATATTTTCTCCCCGAAGCAACGTATGTTTTAAGTGGCGATGCAATTATCACGCTTGTTCAGGGTAATTTTGAAAGTGAAGAATTTGCACTTGAGATAAATGAAAAAATCACGGTGAGATACGGTGATTATCTTTCCTTGAGAAATGCCCTTGCAACACTTTCCACTTTGGCAAGAGTAAGGGATAACGCGCTCTTCTTTGAAGCCTGCACCCTTTCCCAAAAGCCTGATTGCTCTTACAGAAGCGTTATGCTTGACCTTGCCCGAGGCATCCGCGACTTTGGTGAATTAAAGAATCACGTTATTTTAATTGCAAAAGCAAAATTAAATCATCTGCACCTTCATTTGTTTGACAGTGAGGGCATCTGCTTCAGGGCAGAAAGCTTTCCTGAAGAATCGTATCTTGAAAATGCTTATACCGTTGAGCAGATGAAAGAGCTTAATTCTCTTGCAAAGCTTTTAGCATTAGAGATTGTACCCGAAATTGATATGCCCGCCCATTCCTCAAAAATAATTGAGTCACTTCCCGATTTTCTGTGCAAGGTGGATTCTCCCAGTGCGTGGACGGTTTGCGCAGGTTCGGAAAAAGTATATGAGTTTTACGATTCCGTTATTAAGGAAGTAACCTCAATTTTTGAAGGAAAATACTTTCATATGGGCGGTGACGAGCTTGAATTTGCCGACAGACCCGAACGCAATCTTCTGTGCAAATGGGATGAATGCCCCACCTGCAACGCCCTAATGAAAAGGGAAGGCTTAAAGGACAGGCAAGAGCTTTACTATTACTTTGTAAACAAAATATATTCCATAGTAAAAAAATATGACCGACAGATGATAATGTGGTCGGATCAGATAGATTGCGCCCGTCCCTGCCCCATTCCCAAGGACGTAATAATGCACTTCTGGCGCATTGCCATGAAGGACAGAGGTCCTTACGAAAATTGTTCAATGAACGGTCAGTTAAAAATGGGATACACACTTATAAATTCATACTATCCTGAAACGTATTTCGACTTTGACCATTATATGAACTCATCCACGTTAAGCAAATTTGATTGGCGTGCTAACCCCGAAAACGATTTTCCTGAAAAAATTATGGGTAGTGAAATCTGCGCATGGGAATATGGTAACAAGAAATACGAGCATTATAATACATCCCTGCCCTTTGCCGTTTTTCTGTTTGGTGATAAGCTTTGGTCAGGCAAAGAATTAAATTATACAGATGACTATAAACGCTTTATCACCCGTTGCGTTTTAGGTGCGTCAACGCCCGAGGATCTTGACCTTTCACTTATATATTGTGATATTCTTCCACCAAGACTTTTTGCTCAAGGTGCATTTGATTATTCAAAAATAACCACCCCCATTTCTAAACTTAAAGAAATAAAAAGCACGTTAGAAAACTTGGACAGTCCTTTTGCAACATATTATATAGACGCACTAAATACAGTACTACAACATATTGTATGCTAAAAAAAGTTATCCACAATTTGAAAAAAATTCTTTGAAAAAATTGTCTTTTTTCTGTTGATATTTTTTTCGTTTTATGTTATGATATCATTCCAAGCTAAAAAAAGCAGCGTTTTTTTACGCTGTTTTTGTTTCCAATTATTTAAAGATAAGGAAGGAGGATTTTAAAAATGGATGCTAATAAACTTTTCAGCGATATATGTGCAATAATCGAGCAGTCTCCCCAAGAAATAAGCCCTATTTCTTATAAGACCTTTATTGCAACGTTAAAGCCTCTTACCTTTAAAGATAACACCTTATATTTAATAGCCACCTCCGATATGCAGAGAAGGCATTTGATGACCGCAACTATGATGCACGCATTTTTAGTTTCGGCACTTAATATCGTTATTGATTCGCCCGGTGCTGACGTTATTCTGGTTCTTGAATCTGAAGCCGCCTCGGTAATGGACACCACGATCAGAGAGAAAACCTCTATTCCCCGTCCAATGCTTAACGAACGCTATACCTTTGAAAACTTCGTTATCGGCTCAGGTAACCAGTTTGCCCACGCCGCCGCACTGAGCGTTGCCGAAGCACCTGCCACCATCAATAACCCGCTGTTTATTTATGGCGGTGTAGGTGTAGGAAAAACTCATCTTATGCACGCCATAGGAAATCATATTTTAGAAAACAATCCCAACACAAAGGTTCTTTATATTACCTGTGAAAAATATACCAACGAATTTATCCGTTCCCTTTCAAAGCATCAGATCGATGTTTTCAGGGACAAGTTCCGTGAGAATGTTGACGTTTTGATGATTGATGACGTTCAGTTCTTAT
This sequence comes from Clostridia bacterium, assembly GCA_045591115.1. Classification (GTDB taxonomy): domain Bacteria; phylum Bacillota; class Clostridia; order Christensenellales; family QALW01; genus UMGS1322. Next base: position 86,902 of record JAZNSH010000017.1, on the reverse strand, counting down.
CGGGCAAGGATTCCACTCAGGAGGAGATTTTCCATAATATTAACGATCTTTTCTCCTCAAACAAGCAGATAATTCTTTCAAGCGACCGTCCGCCCAAGAGTATTCAAACTCTTTCCGATAGGCTTTGTTCCCGTTTTGAGGGCGGTTTATTGGTGGATATCACTCCCCCCGATCTTGAAACCCGTGCCGCTATTTTAAGAAAGAAGGCAGAGTTTGAAAAGATCGAGCTTGATGACAGTATTCTTTTACATATTGCCGAAAAAGCAAGCGACAACGTTCGTGAGCTTGAAGGCGCATTAAAGAGAGTGCTTGTTTATGCCCAAACAACGGGCTCACCTATCACCGTTGACCTTGTTTCAAAGGTTTTAAGAGATTATAACGCGGAGATTCAGAAGCAATGCACTCCCGATATGATCATTTCAACGGTTGCAGAATATTATAATCTTACCACCGAGGATCTTTTAGGTCCAAGGCGAGATAAATCCATAGTTCATCCCAGGCACGTTGCTTACTTCCTTTGCCGTGAGCTTACCGATCTTTCAAACAAGCGCATCGGCGATGAATTTAACGGCCGTGATCACGCAACTATCATTAACGGCATCGGCAAGATCCGCAATGCTATTAAAAATGACGTTGCCGTTAAAAACGAAGTGGAAGATATTACTATGCGCTTAAAAGGCGAATAAAGGAATGATTTTATGATCAACGGAACTTTTTTAGGAAACCTCATAGGTTTCCTTTATTTTACTATTTTTATATTGGGTGGCGTTACAATATCCCAATTCTTTTTCAGGCATCTGTCCTCATTAACGAGGGTCTGGTTAGGTACGGTTATCGGCACTGTGCTTTTTATGTGGTTGCCCGTTGCCTTTTCATTTATTTTGGGCTTCAACAAGCTATCTCATATTCTTGCACTTGTCTTGCTTCTTGCAATCACAGCAGGAATATTATTCCGTGCAAAGAAACGCAAAGAGCTTACCTTTGACTTTTTCTTTGATAAAACGGATCTTTATATGCTTATTCCCGTTATTATTATGACGGTTTTTTATGGAATCGTTCAAACAAGCCACATTATGCAGCCAACGGAAGCAGGCGGAATGTACTTTGGTCAAAGCACTTATGCTGACGTGCATATTCACTTAAGCTTTATTAACGGCCCCATAACCCAAGGCACAGTTCCCTTTGATTATAACATTGCCCCCGGGGTGCAGGCATCTTATCCTTTCTTAAGCGATACCGTTTCCTCATCTATTTATATCTGGGGTGCCTCCTTAAGATGGTCCTATATTATCCCCACCATTATGGGTGCTTTTAACATTTATCTTGGCGCAATGCTCTTCTTCAAGATGTGGCTTAAAAAGCTCTCCAAATCAATGGTTGCCTGGAGTCTTTTCACCTTTAACGGTGGCTTTGGTTTTTGGTATTTCTTTGAAAATTGGAAAACCAATCCCGATAACTTTAACCGCATTTTTGAGAATCTTTACGAAACACCCACTAACCTTGACGGCAATATGATCCGCTGGGTGAACACCTTCTGCGATATGATGATTCCTCAGAGAGCAACGCTCTTTGGTTGGATGATGCTCTTTGCGGTAATATATCTTTTATACAGAGCCGTTTTCCTGAAAGAAAATATTATGTTTATTCCTGCGGCTATTTTGGCAGGACTAACGCCCTTGATCTCCACTCATATTTTCCTTGCAATAGGTCTTATATCGGCAACGTGGATGATTTCAAGGCTCTATGCAAACCTGAAATTCAAGCCTCTCTATGCAGGCATCGGTGCCATTGCCATTCTTATATTGGGCGCATTTTTGTTTAGGTACATACTTGTCAATGAGGATGACATTTTAGGTATAATGAATAGCTATCCCAATAGCTCAATGTATGACGTTGCAGGCTTCTCAGTGCTCATCATCTGCGGTGGAATTATAGGCGCCGTATATTTGGCACTTATTATTATGAATCTTTTTGAAGGCAAGTTTAAAGAGATTCTGACTACTTGGGGCTTATATCTTGCCATAGTTCTTGTGCTTGCACTGCCTCAGCTTATCGCATTTACTTTCGGTCAAACTTCAGGGGAAGGCTTCCTTGAGCCACACTTCAACTGGGTAAACTCAAAGGATAATTATTTCTGGTTCTATATTAAAAACGTAGGTATTCCCGCACTTTTAATTATTCCCGCACTTTTCAGCTCATCACGAAGAATGTTATCTGTGGCGGCACCTATCGCAACACTTATGTTGCTTGCAGAAACACTTGCACTTCAGCCCAACACTTATGATAATAACAAGATCATCTATCCTGCATTTATCCTTGCAATAGGCGTTGTTGCCAACTTTATGGTAAACGTTTTCGAGAAAATGAAGGGTATGAACGGGCGATACGTTTTAGCCGTTGGCGTTATGGTAACCTGCACTCTTTCAGGCGTTCTTTCAATGGGCAGAGAGTACGTTGCCGATGATATCGAAATGTTCTCCGCTCCTCACGTTGAAGTTGCTGAATGGATAAAGGAAAACACCGATGAAGAAGATATTATCTTAACCGAGGACCGCTTTAACAACTCCGTTACAGGTCTTGCAGGAAGAAGCGTTGTTTGTGGCGGAGGTTGGTTCTTCTCAACTCACGGTCTGCCCGGTTATAATGAGCTTCAAAGTGACGTTCAGCTAATGTATAATATGCCTCTTGATTGCCTTGATCTCTTTAAAAAGCATAGCGTAGATTACATTATGATAAGTGACTATGAGCGTGCAAAAGGATGGAATATCGATTACGAAGGTATTTATCAAATAGCCGATCTTGTTTACAACGAAAACGGCATCGAGCTTTATAAATTAAAATAGAAAATGAGCACTCTATATGCAGAGTGCTCATTTTTTAAAAAGTTAAAGTCTTTTTTACTTAAATGGATCAAAAGGCAAGCTTACGTTTCCACTCGGTGTGGCTGTTGGTTTTACTGTAGGCGTTGGTGTTATCGTTGCCACAGGTGTTGGTGTTGGGGTAGGTGTGGGTGTTGGCGTCGCCGTTGGCTTAGGTGTAGGTGTTGGTGTTGGCTTAGGTGTTGCCACAGGTGTAGACGTTGTGGTTGCTGTTGGGGTTGGAGTGTAACAAGCAACGGGCGTATTGGTAGGCGTTACTGTAGGAGTAACTGTAGGAGTCGCGGTAGGAGTCGCGGTAGGTGTAACAGTAGGTGTTGCTGTAGGTGTAACAGTAGGCGGTGCAGTAGGTGCCTTATCTGAAAGAAGATTTGCCGAAACATATCCGAACTTGCCGGTTGCATACTGCACGCGCATCCATCCATTAACATTTTCATATGCATAAACCTTTGTTCCAATGTTAGGAATGGTAGCAACAACTGCACTGGATGATGCAGGACCTTTACGCACATTAGTGTTTTTGGCTATTACATACATTACAGTGTATTTTGAAGTATTAGGTGCAGGTGAAGGTGTATCAGGTGCAGTTTCCGAAAGATACTTTTCTGAAACGTAGCCACGTTTTCCTGAGTCATATTGAACCAATATCCAACCGTCTGCTTTTTCAAAGGTAAGGTACGCTTTGCCCTTTTCAAGTGTTGCAAGCTTCTCTGTAGAAGTCGAAGGACCTTTGCGCACGTTTACACCGTCAGCGGTTGCGTACATCAATATGCCGTTTCTTTCCTTAAAAAGTTCAAAGGCATAAATATAGCCATACTTGCCCGTTTCATACTGAACGTAATACATATTATTTACAACATTATATGCAATAACCTCAGTATCTCTTTTAAGTGTGGCAAGCTTTTCTGAATTACCGTTTGCCTCTTTATAAACAGTAGTTAAATCAGGAGAGGTGTACATCGCCTTACCATTCGAGATATCGGGAGTTACTTCGGGAGTAGCTTCCGGTGTTACTTCAGGTGTAACTTCGGGTGTAACTTCGGGTGTAACTTCCGGTGTTACTTCGGGAGTTCCCTCGGGAGTTGCTTCGGGAGTAACTTCGGGCGTAGGTGTTGCCGATTCTACCGTTCCAAAAGTAATTTCAGGCATAGGTGCATCAAAATTATCTTCAGTAGTTTTGCATCCTGCAACGGATAACACGCATACAGCGGAAAGAATTAAAGCAAGAAACTTTTTCATATATTCCTCCATTATAACTTATACTATCATTATACTTGCTTTCTTAAAAAAAATCAATAGGAAGTTTTTTCAATCTTCCCAAAATGCAATTTTTGTTCCCAAAAATAAAAAAGCTTTTCGTCTTTTTTTGACGGAAAGCTTGATTTTTGATGTGCAATGCACTATTTCAGCAGTGCGAGAAAATTCGCAAATCAACATACTATATCAGCAGTGCAAAAAAATTCACAGTACAAGGCGTGGCGTTCTAAACGTGAGGGCGCTTACACGAGCCGTAAGTAACCGAGCGTTTACGGTTGCCACAACACAGTAATGTGAAGATTTTTTGTGCTGCACTCATTACTTTTTAGGAACCAACACACTCTTCCCACCCATATATGGGCGAAGTGCCTCAGGAATATTAACACTACCGTCAGCGTTAAGATTATTCTCTAAGAATGCAATTAACATACGGGGCGGTGCAACAACGGTGTTATTTAAGGTGTGTGCAAAATACTTGCCATCCTTACCGGAAACGCGGATACGAAGTCTGCGTGCCTGAGCATCACCAAGATTTGAACAAGAGCCAACTTCAAAATATTTCTTCTGACGGGGTGACCAAGCTTCAACGTCAATGGACTTAACCTTTAAATCAGCAAGGTCGCCTGAGCAACATTCAAGAGTACGAACGGGAATATCAAGTGTGCGGAAAAGATCAACGGTGTTCTGCCAAAGCTTATCAAACCACATTTTGCTATCCTCAGGCTTACAAACAACGATCATTTCCTGCTTTTCAAACTGGTGGATACGGTAAACACCGCGCTCCTCAATGCCGTGTGCGCCCTTTTCTTTTCTGAAGCAAGGCGAATAGCTTGTAAGAGTGTAAGGAAGCTTATCCTCATAAAGCATCTGATCAATGAATTTACCGATCATTGAGTGTTCGCTTGTGCCGATAAGATAAAGGTCTTCGCCTTCGATCTTATACATCATAGCATCCATTTCAGCAAAGCTCATAACGCCGGTAACAACGTCAGAACGGATCATAAAGGGAGGAACGCAATAAGTGAAGCCACGGTCGATCATAAAATCGCGGGCATAGGAAATAACTGCAGAGTGAAGGCGTGCAATATCGCCCATAAGATAATAAAAACCGTTACCTGCAACTCGGCGGGCACTATCAAGATCAATGCCATCAAAGGATTCCATAATCTCTGAATGATATGGCACTTCAAAATCGGGAACAACAGGCTCACCGTACTTCTGAACCTCAACGTTTTCAGAATCATCCTTACCGATGGGAACGGAAGGATCAATAATATTGGGGATAACCATCATAATATTCTTGATCTTTTCCTGAAGCTCGGCCTCTTTCTTTTCAGCCTGAGCAAGCTGTTCTCCCTGCTCGGTTACGAGCTTTTTCATTTCCATAGCTTCGTCTTTTTTGCCCTGAGCCATCAAAGCACCGATCTGCTTGGAATATTTGTTTCTGTTTGCACGAAGCTCTTCAGCAAGCTGAATATTCTTGCGGTTTTCTTTATCAAGCTCAATAACTTCATCAACAAGAGGAAGTTTTGAATCCTGGAACTTATTTTTAATGTTTTGCTTTACGATTTCGGGATTTTCCCTTAAAAATTTAATATCGATCATTTTTCTCGCTCCTTAAAAGGATTTATATGAGAAATTATACCATATTTCAGCGTTTTGGCAAGTGTTTTTTAAATTCATAATAAGGTAAAAGAAGATGATTCACCGCATCGGTTTTATAGTTGTCATAATCTATTGAATTGCCGATTTCATTAAGAACGTTAAACAATTCTTCATCAAAGGGTGCATCGGGCACAAGAGCCATAACGGCAATACCATCACCAAAATTATAAATATGTATATCGGGAATGGTGCAGGTAAAATCACTTTTTATGCATTTTGGCACATAATAGCCGTAACCATCAAGATATCCCCAGAACTGTGCTTCAAGAAGATTCCATCTTTTTGTTTCAAAAAAATTCTTAAGAATATTCTTTTGCTTGTGCTTTTGAAAAAGCTCTAAAACGGAAAGTCTGTTATATTCGGCAATCTTTTTCATCAAATTAAGGCAACGCTCTTTTATGGAAAGATCATCATCAAAATCATAAATAAAACGCAGAGAAAGCTGCATCTGATGAAGTGCAAAAAGTCGTTTATAGTTGGAAAGCACAACCTTTTCGGAGTTTTCAAGGGCAATGTCGCGGTACTTTAAATAATCCGCCTTAAAGCTTTCATCTTTTCCTATCTTCCAGGCGGCAAGATAGAACATTGGAAGCCGTGCCCATTCGTGAGCACCAAGATTTCCCCACATTTTTGTTGCAAGGCTTTTTTTGTTGTCTTCACGGAGCATATTATAATCGTTTTCCTCTGTAACGTTTTCCCTTGCGCGGAGAGCAAAATTTATAAGAGTTTCCTTGATAAACGCCTTTTCTCTTTCATCGGAAAGACTGCTGAAAAAGCATTTTACCGATGCAAAGATCCAATGGGTGTACTGATCTCTTGAGCTTTCAATATAGTGACTTTTTAAATCAACGGGTGAAAGACTGCGTGCAAGGAAACCTTTTGTTTTTGATACGGTCGCGCATTTTTTCATACCCTTAAAAATTTCTTTTGCCTTTAAAGCATATTCTTCATCACCGTAAAGCTCATAGGCTTCAATGGCACTTTCAAGCATAATTCCGCCGTTGATCATACCGTCTTCCATACCTGTGCACCAGCCGCAGGGATTGGGAATCTGCTTGTTTATAAGCTCAGGCTCAGGCAAAAATTCTTCAAAGGAAAGACCCTCCACCACAAAATCATAAAACAGATTAGTTTTTTTGGAATATAGTTTTTCAAACATCATCTGCCAAATTTTTTTATCGAAATTTTTCATTATTCATCACCTGACCATAGTATACCAAATCAAAAATAAAAAGTACATTGCCTTTTTTACCGTAAACATTGCATTTTCAAACAAACCCCCGCAAAAACATAACGGAGTGGCTTATACCACTCCTTATATATTTTTTGATAAAAAGTACACTTTGTCTACAATCTGCAAAAATGCAGGGTTTTAAATAAAATTAAAAGGTTATTTCAAGGGCATTTTTTATAGAAATTTCAGGGAAGGTTAAAATGTTATCATTTTGTTCAAAGGCAACGTTTTTTCCGTCAACCGTAACGGAAACTGCTTTTTTGCTATCCTTTAGACCAAAGGCAGTGAGCAAAAGCTCATTTCCAAGAACAGAAAGCTCTTCCTTGTTGTTTTCAACGGTCACGGTTCCGTAAGTTTTTCCGACACTCCAGAAATACTTGCCCTCATTGATAGGCTTAAAGCCCACATATTTTTTAGTCATATCAAAGGAGAATCCGCTATAGATAAGCAATAATGCATATGATGCCATTGAACGGGCGTAGTTGTGGCCGCACTCAAGCTCACTCCAGGGATTTCGCTTTTCGCCGTCATAGCGATCGCGAACGGCTTTAACGATGGTTTCAGCCTCGGTAATATATCCCTCGGAAAGCATAAGTCCCGCCAAAGCATATTCAAAGCCCGTCATTGTTTCGGTGGAATAAAGAATGGGAATTTTAGGTTCATTTCTGCCATCGGGATAGGTGCATATCAAAACTCCCGCCTCATCGTTTAATGCAAAATTTCTGAAAGCATTGGCCACTGTACGCATAGAAGGCTTAAAATTATATTTATAAAGATTCTCAAGTGCAATGTGCTTTTTGTCCTTATCAAAAACCCCGTCAATGCCGAGAATTGCGCAATGCCAATCGGCAAGCATTTGATCTATAATGCATCCCTCACCTAACTGATATTTGATCTGCCCCGCTTCATCGTTCCAATAATAATCCATAGATGCGAAATATTTTTCAACAAGGGATTTATCCGTAAGATCCACCCTATGCCCGAAATATTCACCGTTGAAAAGGTTTTCGTTTGTCCATCTTTTACCTGAAGCATATAAGCTCCTATATTTTTCAGCACGTTCATTTTCACCTAAAGCCTCTGCCATTTGAGCACCGCAATCAAGTGCCGCCAGATAGAAGCCCTCAAGCCATGAGTTGGGGCCAAAAAGCTCAATATCAAGAGTGTTATGCTGTCTTCCCTCCATAACACCGTCGCAATCTGTGTCCCAGCCGTGATCGTTTTCTTTATTCCAGGCATATTCAAGCATCTTGAATATGGTTTCCGAATTCTTTTTCAGCCATCGGTTATCCCCTGAAACCTTCCATTCACGATAGCATTTTATGACTTCGCCCATCTGTCCGTCAACGCAGGCGGTGTATCTTTCATATTTTCTTCCTAAGGGTAACGGAATACGGAATGTAGATTTTCCGTGCTCGTTAGTGCCGTATTTTATTGTATTTTCACGCATTGAGCGTTCAAGCTCAGGGAAAAGGAATGGCAAAGCATAGGCATAATTCCATACGTGCTGACAGCTTCCCTCACACAGACCTTCTCTATCGTGAACGCCTTCCCAACCCCAGAAGGAGCCGTCCTCAAGGCGCAATACTACGGAGGATTTAAGCACTGACAAGTTGGCAGTTACCGCATCAACGGCAAACTCAGGAAGTGTGCTTGAATGTAATGCTTCTTTAAAGGTTTCTGTTTTGGATAACAATTCATCAAACCTTGATAAAGCATATTTTGCAGTATCAAGAGAATTATCAAATTGGGTGGCATAATAGTTTTTCCAGGTAATATCCTTATCGTTTTCATCGCGATAGGGTGACCAATAATTGTATTGTACGGGAACGTTCCAGGCAAGAACAAAGCGAATTTTCTTTTTCGCGCCTGCCTTAATTTTTACCGATGCAACCACTGCCGAATGATCAACTGTGCCTGCCTCTTCATAGGTGCGTTCCGGCATAGGTGCACAAGCAGAAAATTCCTTCCAATAGGTGGTAACACCGTCCTGCCAATTTCCGCGATACCAATAGGGCTGAACATTAACACTTTCATTATCCGTAAGAATTGTCAGATCGCCATAACCGATCTCTTCCTTATCTTTTCCGTTATTATAGAGGAAGCAACCCTTTTCCTGCTTCTCATTTTTTGAAACGCCCCAAGGATTCTGCACGCAAAGCGAAATGGCATATTCTATATCTTTATTTGACGTGTTTTCAATTTCCCACTGAAAAAGTGCAACAGGAAGGCTTGAGTTAAAGGCATCGTGAGGAATCATAGGATTAAAAGCGCACAAGCTTACTTTTCCCGGAAAAAGCTCATCGCTATAACTTAATTTAGCAAGAGGAAATTCTCCATCAAATTCCACCGATCTAAAATGCGGAAATCCTGCCATTGAATTCACTCGCGGACCAAAATCAAAGCCTCCCGGATGATCAGGGTGACGTGTTCCGGTAAGATCCTCAACAGTATCTCCCTGCAAGATTTTGGCAACGACCTTATCCTCACAAATTGCTTTAATTGCAAAGTGCGAATAGCCGTTTCTCGTATTTTTATTTGGGCGGTTGAATATTTCCCAATCAATAAGCTCACCATTTCCTGCAAGACCGATGCACCCGGTGCCGATACCACCAAGTGGAAAGGATATTTTTTTGATTTTTTCATATTTCATAGAAATCCCTCCTTTTTAAGTATTATACAATACAATTTTCCCAATTACAATATAACAATCTTATAAAAAAATAGTAATTTCTTGCACAAAAAATGGGAACATATTTTTAATGTTCCCTTTTTTACTTTATATTTTGGTAGAAAGCCTTGTTAGCTAATGAATTAGGAATTTTCCGCCAACGGATTTTTTTTGCACATATTACAGTTCCGTCATAGGAATAAACGTTTTCTGCAGTAACACCCGAGGAATCACACCAATAGATCTTCTCATCAGCCATAAACATTGATGCATCTAAAATTTCACAAGTAAAATCAGGTGTTGCCGGAATAAGCTTAAGATAGCTTAGATCTTCAAATTCCATTTCAATCATCGCAAACTTTTCTTGCTGGCATTGTATAATAACGGATAATAAACGTTTATCATTGATTGGGTACATCGAAAGATCTTCATCAACATACGCACCGCTTAAATATTTTACTTCCTTTAACACACTATCGTGGAAGTCCCCAATATCAGCCATAAAATTCTTTATTTTTTCGTCATCATCAATAATGCTCCACATAATACAACCTATATAACATTCAAATAAGAAGTTTAAAAAACAATCAAGAGTATATGCCTACGTTTCAACCATTACTATTCGTTTTGTTTTTTACCGTTGTTATTGATGCAATCAATTTTCACTCGTGCGATATATTAAAAAATATCGCGCTGAAAGCATATCGCATACATCAGTATATATCGCAAATTCCGCGAGGAATTTATATCGCGGAACAGTTGTTATACAACTGCTCCCTTGCCAACCACTACCGGATAATTTTCCTGTCCCATCAAGGTCTTATTCTTACGGATAATGACGGACTTATCAATAATGGCGTGGTTAAGCTGAACGCCTGCCTGAACTAAAGAATTCTGCATAATGATGCTGTTTTTGACAACGGCACCCTCTTCGATCTGAACACCGCGGAAAATAATGCAGTTTTCAACGGTTCCGTTGATGATGCAACCATCGGCAACCATTGAGTTTTTAATGTTGGCGGTTCCTCCGTAAATGGTGGGAACCTCATCCTTAACCTTGGTGTAAACGGGGTCACCCGATTCAAAAAGCTCAGAGCTTACCGACTGTTTCAAAATATCCATATTGCACTTATAGTATGACGCAATGCTGTGAACTCTGCCAACGTAGCCTTTATATTCATAGCCGAAAATGCGAAGTCTATCCTTTTCGTGAAGAAGAATATCCTTGGCAAAATCGTGAAGTCCGCGGGAAAGACAACGGTTAAGATGATATTCCAAGAACTCACGTTCCATAATATAAGTACCCATTGAAATCTGTGATGAAAATGCTCGGGAAGGATCGATCTCAATATCAACTATTCTGCCTGCGTTATCGGTTTTCAAGCCAACGTGGTGCGCAAGTGATGCGCAATCAGGCATATTGTTATACATAACTGTGATATCAGCCGCGTTCTTCTTGTGGAAATCAAGCATATCATCGAAGGTAGTTTTATACAAAACGTCACTTCCGCAAATAACAACGTAACGTCTGTGAGATGCGGAAATATAGTCAAGAATACTATTTAAAACGTCAAGATCGCCTTGAACATCAAGCCCTGAACCGTTAAGGGGCGGAAGAACAACAAGACCGTGACGCTTGCGGTTAAGATCCCAAGCAGCACCTGAGCCAAGGTGATCCATAAGCGAGCGGTAATGTGCCTGAGTTGGAATACCCACGCGTTCAATGCCTGAGTTTACCATATTTGAAAGTATGAAATCGACAAGTCTGTATCTTGAGCCTACGGGCACTGCGCCGATAGGTCTGTTCTTGGTAATTTCGCCAAGCTCAAGACCACTGTTACCTGCCATAATAATGCCTAAAGTATCATTCATTTGCTTCGCCTCCCTGAATATCCTGCTCAACCATCATTTCTCTGCCAACACGCACGTTTTTGCCGATGGAAACCTTATCACCTATTAAAGTGATGCCGTTTGAGCACATTTTATCCTTAACCCAGGGAATATTAGGTTCATCAGAGCCGATAACTGCATTTTCACCGATAAGGCAGTTATTTGAAACTACTGCCCTATCAACCACCGCACCTTTTTTTATAACGGTGTAAGGAAGCACGATAGAGTTGGTTACGGTTGCACCGTCCTCAACCACTGCGCCTGAGAAAAGGACCGAATGTTCAACCTTGCCGTAAACCTTACAGCCCTCGGAAATACAGCAGTTTTTAATTTCTGCTTTAGGTGAAATGTAATGGCCGGGAAGACCTTCATTTCGGGAATAGATTCGCCAATGCTCATCATAAAGATTGAAGTTTGGAACTGTGCCCAAAAGATCCATATTGGCTTCCCAAAGACTGTAAACAGTTCCAACATCCTTCCAATAGCCCTCAAAAGCATATGCATACATATTAAGACCGTCATTGAGCATTGCAGGAATAACATCCTTGCCAAAATCCTTTGATGACTTTTCATTTTCCTCATCGGCAATAAGATACTTTTTCAGAACCTCCCAAGAGAAAATATAAACACCCATACTTGCCAGAGTACTCTTGGGCTGAGGCGGTTTTTCCGTGAAATCATAGATCCTGCCATCCTCGTAAGCCGACATTATGCCGTAACGGCTGGCATCCTCAATGGGCACGTTAAATACCGCAATGGTACAATCTGCACCCTTTTCCTTGTGGTAATTTAACATTCTGCGGTAATCCATTTTATAGATATGGTCACCTGAAAGCACAAGCACGTACTCAGGATTAAACTGCTCTATAAAGGGTATGTTCTGATAGATAGCATTGGCAGTACCCTTATACCACTCGCCTGTCTTTCCTTTTACATAAGGTGGAAGCACGAAAGCACCGCCGCGAAGTCTATCCATATCCCAAGGCTGACCGCTACCGATATATGTATTCAATTCCAAAGGACGGTACTGTGTTAAAACACCTACCGTGTATATACCTGAATTTGCGCAGTTTGATAAGGGGAAATCAATAATTCTGTACTTTCCGCCAAAGGGAACTGCGGGTTTTGCGATTTCTTTAGTAAGTGCGCCTAATCTGCTGCCCTGTCCGCCGGCAAGAAGCATAGCAACGCATTCAACACTATACATTTTATTCCTCCATATGCGTGAGCCGAAACCGCCTTAACGGCGGTTTCGTCATCAAAGTTTATTTTTCAAGTTTATAATAGAGCACCGACATAGGCGGTATTGTCACGCGGATGCGGTTTGTAAACTCCTTTGATTCATTATCGGTGATAAGTTCATCGTTAACGATGGTTCCTTCACCTGAATACTTTTTATCATCACTGTTCAAAATAAGCTTATAAGTGCCCTTCTCAGGTGCTGAAAGCCAATAGTCAAAGCGCTGAACGGGAGTCATATTGACAATGGCGAGGATCGTTTCATCATCTGAGAAACGTGCCATTGAATATACGCTGCCCTCTTTATCATCAGCATTGAGCCACTTGAAGCCATCCCAGGAATCATCCTTTGCCCAAAAGGCTGAATTATCATTATAGAGTGCCAATAAATCCTTCACATAGCCATAAAGACCGCGGTGGGTTTCATATTGAAGAAGCTTCCATTCGATCTGCTCGTAATAGCGCCACTCCATAAACTGACCGATCTCATTGCCCATAAAGAGAAGCTTTTTGCCGGGATGTGCAAACATATATCCGTAATATGCCTTTAATGATGCAAACTTCTGATAATATTCACCGTGCATCTTATCTAAAACGCTCTTTTTGCCGTGAACGCATTCATCGTGGGAAAGAGGAAGAATATAATTCTCGTTAAATGCGTACATCATTGAGAATGTCATCTTATTATGAACACCGCTTCTGAACAAGGGATCGGTTTCCATATACTCCAAGGTATCGTTCATCCAACCCATATTCCACTTAAAGTCAAAGCCAAGTCCGCCTTCATCAAGAGGTGCCGTAAGCTTAGGATAGTTGGCTGATTCTTCAGCTATCATCAAAGCACCGGGGAACTTTTCTTTAACGATGGAATTAAGTGTTTTAATAAATTCAAGTGCATCAAGATCCTCTGTTCCGCCGTAAGCGTTAGGTGTCCATTCACCGGGAGCTTTGCAGAAATCAAGGTAAACCATATTGCTTACCGCATCAACACGCAAGCCGTCAAAATGGAATTCTTTAAGCCAATAAACAGCATTTGAAACAAGGAACTGACGAACCATAGGAGATGCAAAATTAAATTTAAGTGTACCCCACTCTGAGATGTTTCCATCCTTTTCATACAAGCAATCACCATCAAAGAAAGCTAAGCCGTGAGCATCTTTGGGGAAATGTGCAGGTACCCAATCCAAGATTACACCGATGGAATTCTGATGCATAACATCAACAAAATACTTAAGCTCGGCAGGTGTACCGTAACGTGATGTTGGTGCAAAATATCCCGTTGCCTGATATCCCCAGGAGCCATCATAGGGATGCTCTGCAAGGGGCATAATTTCAACGTGAGTATAGCGATTTTCCTTTAAAAATTTAACTAATGCATCAGCAACGTCACTATAAGATAATATTTCGTTATTATGACCGCGCATCCAAGAGCCCATATGCATTTCATAAATTGCCATAGGCTGATTCTTATCCTGAGCCTTTGAATGTTTTATGCACCAGGAAAGATCGTGCCAGCGGTAGTTATCAACATAAGTCATTGAAGCGGTCTTAGGACGGAGCTCGCTGAATTTTGCCATAGGATCGGCTTTATAGATAACCCTATCATCTGCGGTGGTTATACAATATTTATAAAGGCAACCTGTGGGAACGCCCTCAATATAGATCTCCCAGAAATCAGTATCAGGGATTCTTTCCATTAAAGCACTGTCTTCCTGCCATTCATTGAAATCACCCACAACGCTTATTTTCTTTGCGTGAGGTGCCCAAACTGCAAAATAGAAGCCATCAATCAGGCCTGTGCTGTTGAACACAGGGCGTGCACCTAATATCTCATCAAGATTTCTGTGCGTGCCCTCGCAGGCAAGATAGAGGTCAAAATCACTGATCATTTTGCTTTTTGTAAAATTTTCTTTTCCCATATAGGTAGCCTCCCGTATATTTTTGCTGATTATATTGTAACAAAATTAAAGGCCAATGTCAATATCGTGAAAACAAAAATTTTGTATTTTATTCATTGTTTTTACATAAAAAGATGTATATACATAATTTTTAATGGTAAAAATACTTTTCGGAGGTGTAATTTTTATGAATCTTGGTACCATAAAAGACAAATCAGGCAAAGCAATCTTAAAAAAGCGTTCCGTTAAAAAGGCAGCAGGACTTCTTGCCGTATGCTGTGTTGCGGTTATAGCCGTAACGGCATCGGTTTCACTTATGGGCGGAGAAGAGCCTTCCCCCGTGCTTGAAGTTCCTAAGCCCCTCGAAACATTAAAGCCTAACCTGAAAACTTCATCAGTTACTCAAAAACCCATCGAAACGCCCATTCCTTTTGGAACACCTGAGCCAACCGATGCCCCCGCATCATCAGGTGCAACGGTGGTAAACACATCAATGCTTCTCCCCGTAACAAACGGAAACGTGCTTAAGGGTTACAGTGCAGAGAGTCTTGTTTATTCCCAGACCTTAGGTCATTGGGCAACACATACTGCTCTTGACATCTCTGCGCCCAGCGGAACTCTTGTGCTTTCCGCCCTTGACGGAACTGTTTCAAACGTCACCGAGGATGCCCTTATGGGTCTGACCGTTACCATCGCCCACGATTCAGGCATTGAAACAGTGTATTCCGCTCTTGAATCGGTAAATGAGGATATCAAGGAAGGCGCAAAGGTTCTTAAGGGACAAGCCATCGGAACTGTGGGCAACAGCGCAACAAGCGAATCCTCTGACGGTGCCCATTTGCACTTTGAGGTGCTGAAAAACGGAAAAAGCGTAAATCCCCAAAGCTATTTGAACGGTTTCGGAAAATAGCAAAAACACCCTGCCAGTGCAGGGTGTTTTCAGTCTGTTGATAAATGCAACAGGGTGTTTTACATATTTATCTGCCGAAGAATTTAACGCCGGGCTTAATATTTTCTTTGCCTAAAAGCTCGGTTACGGTTACTACCTCATAACCTTGTTCATAAAGCTTTTTCATAATAATTTTAAATGCCTGATATGAGTTTTCATAGAGCTCATGCATCAATATGATCTTGCCGGGACCTACGGTATTCATAACGTTGTTTACGATTATATCTATTTCCTCCTGCTGAACTTCCGCAGAAGTCTTTTTGTGGCGCCAATCCTCAGAATCCACGTTCCATTGAATAACTGCATAGGGGCAGGATTTTACACGCTCTTCAGTAATTCTTCCGCCAACGGGGCGCATCATCGTAGGCTTTTTGCCGGTGTATTTTTTAATTACGTCTGCGGTCTTTGTAAGCTCCTCAATAAATCGTTCATCGGAGCATTTATCATAGAAAACCTCGTGAGTATAGCCGTGAATCGCAATTTCACAACCCTTGTCCTGGGCATATTTTATCATCGGGCCCGTTGTTTCATTGATTCTGTTACCGATAACAAAGAAGGTTGCGCCTGCGTTATACTGCGCACAAACGTCAGCAAGCTTTTTGGTATACACGTTATGAGGGCCGTCATCAAAGGTAATTGCAACAACCTTTTTTCCGTTAGTTTGAGGTGCTTTGGTGGGCGTAATTGTTATGATCGGTGACGGTGTTGGTTCGGGTGTTGGCTCAGGTGTTGGTTCGGGTGTTGGTTCGGGTGTAGGTGTGGGTTCAGGCGTGGGCGATGGTTTAAATGAAATATCACTTGCTCCCGCGCCTACCTGCGCCATTGTAAAGCCCTCGGAGAAATCATAAAAATCAGTAATAATATATTCACCGTTAAAGGTAAAATAAACTTTATCTGCATCAAAATTATCAAGGAATGTGTTAGCAGTTGCCTGAAGAATAAGCTTCTGACCGTCACCATAATAGTTGTTTATATAATTTATAAAGCCCTCGTTAAAATCAATGGTGATGGTACGGTTTTCTCCCTTAGCTTCATTTTTAAAATCAACGATAGAGGCTTCTTCGGGAAGAACTCCGTTTTCCTTTAAAAGCTCAAGTGCAGTTGCTGAGGAAAATTCTTCAACCTTAACTTGCTTAGCAATGATCTTAACGTCAGAGATATAATATACGGTAAGCATAATATTTTCGGTGCATCCCGATAAAAGAAGGCACGGCAT
Organism: Clostridia bacterium; assembly: GCA_045591115.1. Lineage (GTDB taxonomy): Bacteria > Bacillota > Clostridia > Christensenellales > QALW01 > UMGS1322. The sequence goes on along the minus strand of JAZNSH010000017.1, from coordinate 70,007 downwards.
CATTAAAATTACCAATAAAATTTTTAAGATTTTTTTCATATATATTGTACCTCAAAAGTCATTTTGTAGTATTATACCACAAAATAAGATAAATGTACATAATATTTTGTCGAAAAATCTTAAATTTTTCAGTTGCAATATTTTGAAAATGTGCTAAAATAAGGTAAATAACTTTGGGGATATAGCTCAGTTGGTAGAGCGGTTGCTTCGCATGTAACAGGCCGACGGTTCGAATCCGTTTATCTCCACCAACAAAACGAGAACTTAAAAGTTCTCGTTTTGTTTATCCAAGCCGCAGGCTTGGCATATCATCACCGCACGAAGTGTGGTGCATATCATCACGACACAGTCGTGTATATCATCAAGGGTGGCTTGCCACCCTTGTATCTAAATATGCTAAAGTGTGCAAATAATCACGCTTTATCGTGCATTTTCCCTGCGGCTTGATGAGATGCAACACTTCGTGTTGATGATATACAATTCCTCCGGAATTGATGATATACAAGGCTTCGCCTTGATTTATTTACTAAAAAGTTGTATAATATTTTTAAAAGGAGTGATTATATGCAAAAAAATTATTTACTGATTTATTCTGAGCAACTTGCAACTGATATAGAATCCCTTTGTCAAAATATAAAAGCTTCTTCTAACACTCTTTTCCAAATACGCAAAAGTTCAAGCAGTATTTATGCAAATATTCGTGAAGCCAATTATGGACAGAGCAAAGCTGATATGCTTTCAAAATTTGAAATTGCCCTCAAGGAATGTAGCGAAACCGAAGGGTGGCTGCGATTATTATCCAACACAAACGTCATTGATGAAAGAAACTATAAAAAGCATAGAAATCTCTGTGGTCGAATCAGACGACTGCTGATTGCCTCTTGCAAAACATTAAAGGAAACTATGAAATGAGAAAAGTATTCCGCACTTTCGACTTTTGCAGATATTTTATTTATCCAAGAACAAACAAAAAACGGGCAGATCGCCCGTTTTTCTTATTCGTCTTTTAATGCTCTCAATATACAATCCGCCGTAGCCTTATTATTTGCAATAGGCACATTATAGACCTGAGCAATTCTTAAAAGTGCTTTAACGTCAGGATCGTGAGGCTGAGCGGTAAGGGGATCGGAGAAGAAGATAACAACGTCAATTTCCCCTACTGCAACGCGGGCGCCTATCTGCTGATCACCGCCTAAAGGTCCTGAAAGATATGCTCTTACGGGAAGTCCCGTAGCCTCATTGATCTTTTTTGCCGTTGTGCCCGTTCCGCAAAGAAAGTGATGTGATAAAAGCTCCTTATTTTCCTTGCACCATTCAATGATGGTAGGCTTCATATTATCGTGTGCAATAAGTGCAATACGTTTTGCTGCCATAGTTTAGTTCCTCATTTCATAAATGTATAGCCGAAGAATTTTTTCCTCGGCTATAATTTTACAACATTTTTCTTTTTTATGCAACATTATTATGCATTTCTGCACTCAACAACGTCTCTTTCCGTTTCGATCTTAACTCTTTCGTAAACCTCTGTAAGCTTTTCGGTCTTATTACCGAGATTTTTAAGGAAATACTGTGGTTTTTCACCCTTTTCGCCGTTAAGGGCAAACACGAAGCGGAAATCGTGAGGCGCAAAATCAAATTCCTTTTCGGGGTTAGGTCCGCAGGAGAATGAGCCTAAAGCGCGCATCTTATAGTCGATATAAAGATAGTTCTTGCTATCCTCCTTAACTTCGCTTGTGTGGCGAGCATCACGGAGAGATTTAAGACTCCAGGGATGATACTGGAAGGAGAAGATATCATTGCCGTAAACGGTAAGATTCTTGTTTCCGCCTTTAATCTGAGCATATCTCGTGTCGCACCTTGAGCCCGTTTCCTGAGGCACGTCATACATAAAGTTCATTTTTTCGATGGGAAGCTCATAGGTGCCGATGGGTGCTGAAACCTTTGAATCCTCATAAGAATGATCCTCACCTCTGCCATACCACTTAACACGTGAAAATTCCTTATCCATTTTAATAACGATACCAAAGCGCGGAAGTCTTGGTTCAAGAATATCGTCAGCTCCGGCTGAACCCCATTCGGGAGGAGTTGGCATATCACCGAAAGGCAAAACCAACATATCAAATACCAAAAGACCGTCATTATATATGGTGTATTCATTTGTTACGTTAAAGCCCATATAGCAATGATCCTGAGTAAGAATACCCTCGGTGGTAACTTTTACAAAGCTTTCAGCTTTTTCAGCAACGGTCTTAATTGTGTAGAACTCCATTTTCTGAAGTCTTGACTGTTCCCAAGAACCGATCCAGCGAGGATAAAGCTTTACGATACCATCATTATCCGTTTCAGCGCGGTGAGTAACGAATTTAACGGGTTCATCAAAATAAACCTTGCCGTCCTTTTCGTATTTTACGGGAAGACCGTTTTCAAATAAAATATTGAAGTTTTCGCCTGAAACTGAAACTTTATCATTATCTACAGTAACTTCGCCCTTAAAGGAAGTAGCTTCAAGCTCTTCTTTTTCCTTGGTGCTTTCAAGCTTGAACTGCTTTAATGCAACCTTATCGCCGTTTTTATAAACGTTAATTGTAAGGAAGCACTCAACGCCATCACATTGAGGTGCATAGTTAAAATCAGCCTTTTCTCTGGGTGCGATGGCGGGAATATTAAGAATTTCTTTCTTTATAACTTCACCGTCGGCAATTATCTCAGCCTCAAAAACAAGCTCTGAGGTATCGGTAAAGTCCATAGTGTTATGAAGGTTCAGAACACCATTTTCATACTTGAAGCGAATAGGTGCATAAACGTACTTAAGCTCAAGGAAGGTAGGCTTGGGAGTGCCATCGGAAACGCAGAAGCCATCCAAAGTGAAGTTTGACCAATGGTTATCATCGTGGAAGTCACCACCATAAAGATAATCAACCGAGCCATCTTCATTTACGCGCTTCATACCGTGGCTTCTGAATTCCCAAACGTAGCCACCGCAGTAACGGGGATGTTCCATAACGAAATCCCACATAGTTTGAAGGTTTCCGGGGCTGTTACCCATTGCGTGAGCATATTCAATAAGGCAAAGAGGCTGTTCCGTATCAGGTGCTTCATCAAGAACACGCTGAAGTTTTTTTACGTTGCAGTAACCGTTGCCGATAAATACACGCTTATGTCTGTTTTCAGGCAAAGTTGCATACTGAACAGGCTTTTTGTCCTTGCGATTTCTTACAAATTCAGCACAGTCTTCGCTGTTCTGACCTGCACCCATTTCGTTGCCCAATGACCAGATAACGATACAAGTTTCATTTTTATCTCTTTCGACCATACGCAAAGTTCTATCCATAAAAGCATCGCGCCAGGAGGGAGTTTTATTTAAAAATCCCTGATCGCCTGTTATGCCGCAGCCGTGGCTCTCAATATCGCCTTCATCCATAACATAGATACCAAGCTCAGAGCAGAACTCATAAAATGCAGGATTGTTGGGATAGTGTGCGCAACGAATTGCGTTAATATTATTGCTCTTTATAAGCTCAAGATCTTTTTTTATCTGCTCAACGGTAAGATATCTGCCGTTTTCAGCATTGTTCTCGTGGCGATTGATACCCTTGATAAGCACAGGGTTACCGTTAATCAAGAACTGTTGCTTTTTGATCTCACTCTTAACAAAACCTACGCGCTTGGAGTGAACCTCTTTTACAACTCCGTTTTCAACGATCTCTAAAGTAAGATCGTAAAGATTGGGCTGTTCCGCATTCCAGGTTTTTATATTTTCGGGAGTAAGTGAAAGCTCTGCAACGCCATCCTTAAAGGGAACATCATAAACCGTTCCGTCAAAAGTAAACTTAGCAACGGCATCGGCATTATCAAAAAGCTGTGCCTTAACGGAAAGGTTTTTATCATCGGTAATTATTTCCCAATCCCAAAGGGCGATTTTATTGGAATAGATAATATACACGTCCCTGAAAATACCGCTTGCCATAAGCATATCCTGATTTTCAAGATATGATGCATCGGAATAGGTGTAAACGATAACTTTCAGTATGTTTTCGCCTTTCTTAAGGTTTTTGGTAATATCAAATTCGTGGGGCAAACGTGATCCCTTTGAAAAGCCTACAAATTCGCCGTTAAGATACACATAGAAAGCATTATCAACACCTTCAAAATGAAGAATTGCTCTTTCAAAATTCTCTGCTTCAAAGGTACGCATATAGCATCCTACGGGATTGAGCCTTAAAATGTAGGGCGGATTAAAGGGAAAGGGATATTCAACGTTAGGATACGTAGGCTCCATATATCCTCTGAACTGCCACATTGAAGGCACGTCAATTATGTCAAAATCCGAGCAATCAAAGCTATTATCGGTAAAGCCTTCAGGTGCTGAATCTGAAAACAACGCAAACTTATAATCACCGTTTAAGGAAAAAAGCCTGTCCGACTTCTCTCTGTTATTGTAATACACACCCTTTTCACTTGCAGGAACGACCGTTGCACGAGGCGAAAGTCTGTTCATATGCAAGACTTGCGGATTCTGTAATTCCTTGGGCGTATGTATTGCCATTGAACCATCTGACTGTACTATCTGGTTTTTATAAATTCTCATAAAAAATCACCTCTTTAAAAATAATATCACAGAAACATATAAAAAAACATTGCAAAATCATAGGTTTATATGGTAAAATCATACATAGAGGTGATTACTATCAAAGAAATTATTTTAAAAAGCTTCGGTCACGATGCCTGTAAAAGCACTAAAAAGCGCACAAGACTTATTCCCGATTCAAATATGATCCACTTTATTGAGGCAGGTTGCGGTTATTATAACGGCAGACTTTTAAAAAAAGGGCAAGGCTTTATATGCAAAAAAAACGTACTTTGCGATTACCTTCCCGATAAAAGCGATCCCTGGACGTATTCCTGGATAAATATAAACGGTGACGGTGCAAATGAGCTTATAGAAAAGCTCCCCCTCGATAACGGTGTTTTTGAGTTTGATTATTCTCACAATATCGCCGCCATAAAAAGAATTACGGAAAGCAGCGGTGCACACACCGATGAAATGCGTTGCCTCGGTGTTTTATTTGAGCTCTTCAGCCAAATATCAAAGAGCGAAAAGGATGAGAAATACGTTCTGAAAGCTATGAATTTTATGAAGAATAATTACAATATAGGCATTACCATTGATGACTGTGCCAAGCACCTTAATATTTCAAGAGCATATTTAAGAAATCTCTTTTACTTGGAAACAGGTGTTTCACCTCAAAAATTTCTAATGAATCTTAAAATGGAGCGTGCCGAGTTTTTATTAAAAACTACATATCCCATTACAGAAATTGCCCGTGCAGTAGGCTATGATGACGTTTTGCAGTTTTCCCGTATTTTCTCAAAATACCACAATATGTCACCAAAGGCTTACAGAAAGGAGCTTTATGAAAAACTATGACGTTTGCGTTGCAGGCGGCGGTACTGCAGGCGTTTTTGCCGCAATATCCTCTGCCCGACTTGGCGCAAAAACGTTCCTTATTGAAAAGAACGGTTTTTTAGGTGGCACGATAACTGCCGCAAAGGTAAATTTTCCCGGTTTATTTTTTGCCTGGGGCAAACAGATAATTTCAGGGCCTTGCTTTGAAGCAATCATTAAAACATTGGCTCTTCAAGGTAAAAAACTTCCGAAAATCTCCTTTAAGCCTGAGAATCATTGGGACGAGCAGATAAATATTGACATATTTTCATATATGCATATAATCGAAGATATGTGTGTTTCTGCAGGTATTGAGCTTTTATATCACACAATGGTTTCATCTGTTTCGGAAACATGTGAGGGCGTTAATATTACCCTTTCAAAAAAGGAAGGAACGGAAGAAATTTTTGCAAAAAGCCTCATTGATGCAACGGGCGATGCCAACTGCATTGCTCTTGCAGGGTACCCTTTAGAAAAATCAGCAGAGCTTCAGCCTGCAACGTTAATAAATGATATTTCAGGCTATGAATATGGCGAAATTGACGCTGAAGATTTCAACCAAAAGCTTCTTTTTGCCTACGAAAACGGCATTTTAACCAAAGAAGACACTCAAGGAAATTCTCTGCTTGAGCAATTAAAGCACCACCGTATTTCAACACACATAACGGCAATATCTCCCGAAACCTCAAAGGGCAAAACGGAAACAGAAATAGCGGCACGGAAACAATTATTCCGCATAATTTCATTTTTAAAGACCGTGAAGGGCTTGGAAAACACTTATGTTTCCTCCTTCGGCTTTGAGTGCGGTATTCGTGAATCGGTGCGCATTATCGGTGAAGAAACGGTTACCGCCGAGGATTATATCTCAGGCAAAAAATATGATGATGCGGTATGCTTCAGCTTCTATCCCATTGATCTTCACGTTCCCGAGGGTATCAAGCAGGTATTTTTAAAGGAAAACGTAGTGCCAACCGTGCCTATGGGTGCGCTTATCCCCAAAAATTCAAAGCATCTTTTCGTTGCAGGCAGGTGCATTTCTTCCGATAGAGAAGCAAATTCCGCTCTGCGCGTTCAAGCAACTGCAATGGCTTTGGGGCAAGTCGCAGGCGTTATGGCAGTTTTCAGCAAAGAAGAAGTTCTTGACAAACTAAAGGAATTAGGAGCAATCGTACCGTGAGATTATTTGATATTGACAGTTACATTAAGGAATTTACAACTTCCGTTATTTCCTTAAAGGAAGAAAACGGCGTATATCTTATTGAGCTTCAGGACACCGCCTTTTTTCCCGAAGGTGGCGGACAGAAAAGTGACAAGGGCACAATAAATAATATTGAGGTTTTTGACGTTCAGGAAATTGACGGCAGGATCTTTCATTATACACACTCCCCCATTTCTGTAGGCACTGAGGTTTCCTGCGCCATTTTTTGGGATGAACGTTTTTATAAAATGCAGAATCACACTGCCGAACACATAATTTCAGGGCTTGTTTTTGATAAATTCGGCTATGATAACACCGGCTTTCACTTAGGCGATGATTACGTAACTCTCGATTTTAACGGCATCATCTCTCAGGAGGAAATTGAGGAGATTGAGCTTTTGGCAAATAAAAAAGCCGCCGAGGGTCATAAAATTACCGCTTGGTATCCTGAAGATCCCACAAAATATTCTTACAGAAGCAAGCTTGATCTAAAGGAAAACGTTCGCCTTGTGGAAATTGAGGGTATCGACCTTTGTGCTTGCTGTGCACCTCACGTTAAGAATACCGCAGAGGTCGGTGCAATTAAAATAATATCAATGCAAAAATATAAAGGCGGTGTGCGCATAGAATTAAAAAGCGGACTTTGGGCGTTCCAACAATTTTCTGCCCATCATAGAATATTGAAAAAGCTTTCCGCACTTTTATCACTTCCCCCTGAAAATACCTTTGAAGGCGTAGAAAAGCTGATAAAAAAAGCAGAGGAATTACAGTACGAAAACATCGGCTTAAAGCGTGAAAGCTTAAAAAATGCTTTAAAAAATGCCGCCTCGCCCATCGTTTTCGTTGATTCGCCTGATTTATTAAAGGATGCGGTAAATCTTTTAGGTGAGAAATTCCCCCATCTTTCAGGTGCTTTTTCAGGCAACGACGAGGACGGCTACCGATTTATGATCTTAACCGATGATCCGATAACTGTAAAAGCGCTTCTTAAAGAGAAGCTCAATGCTTCCGGAGGCGGCAGAGATAGTATGCTTCAGGGCAAAATAAATTCAAGTTCCGAAGTGATTCGTTCGATCTTTTCACAAATTAGTTATTGACAAACAATGAATAAATATGGTATATTTTAATATATATATAGTTGCTCGGAATTTGTGTTTCGCTCATTGTACGGTTTTACCATATATTCCTGCGATTTTGCAATATGTTTCCGTATGATTTTGTGATATCATAATATCCGTAGTAACGAAGATATGATTTTTTTATAAAGAAAGGATACTAAAAAATGAAAAAATTTCTCACGTTATTACTTGCAATCGTAATGGTTTGTGCATTGGCAGTTCCTACTTTTGCTGAACCCGAAAACTTCCTTGCCGAGCCCAAATGGAATAAGGGTACCGCAGGCGGTGTAAGCTATAAGGATGGCGTTGCCACCGGAACAGGCTTTGCTGCTAAATACAGCTGTCCCTCAGTTGATATTCTTCCTGCAATGAAAGCTGCTTTAGGCGATGAGGACGAAATTGAAGTTACCATTGTTTTTGATGCACGCATTAACTTTAAGGGCGGCGAATCCAATTCCACCGAAGCAATAATGCTTTTAAGAGGTACCAACGGTATTTCAGGTCTCAGCGGAGCAGATAATGCCGATGCTTGGCTTGATGCTTATGACGAGTCTCTTGACGGTGAAGATAGATTCTTCTCCAACTCAAGCGGTAACATTTTGAAATATTGCAGTGATACCATTGAAATTACCGATGAATGGCAGACCTATTCAACAAATATTTTTGCATATGCAGGTCAGATCAATAACCCCAGCGTTATTAAGTGGAACCTTACTCTTGACCGTTTTACCACCTTTGAAGAGTTTGAATCCCTTGAGATCAGAAACCTTCAGATCGTATTAGCTGATGAGGCTGAGGATGTTCTTCCCGAAGAACCTGACGAGGAGGATCCCGTTGAAGAGCCTGATGAAAAGCCCGATGCAAATAAGCCTGAAGAAAATAAGCCCGTAGCTACACAGAAGCCTCAGGTTCAGGTTCCCACAGGAAATGAAACTATTGCTCCCGAAGTAACCGCTCCTGCTGATGTTGACAATACAGATGCTCCCGCAGATAATAATTCCTGCAATGTGGATACAAATACTATTCTCATCGTTGCCGGTGCTTGTGCATTAGTTATCATTGCAGCTTGTGTTGTTGCAATAATTGTTGTTAAGAAAAAGACGACTAAATAATCCGAAAGGACGATAAACTATGAAAAAATTACTCTCTGTTATTCTTGCCCTTGCAATTGTATTTTCAATGGCAATAACAGCTTTTGCCGAGGTTGAAAACTTTGCAGAAGGTATAAAATGGACTAAAGGTCATGCAGGCTCGATTTCCGAAAAAAATGGTGTTTATAAGGCATCAGGCATCGACCAGCCATACAAATCACCTTTTATTAACATTCTTCCTGCAGTTAAAGCAGCACTTGGCACCGATACTGACGCTGAACTTGCTATCAAATTCAAGATTCGCGCTAACTTTACTAAAGGTAATGAAGGTGAAACAGCAGGTGCACGTGTTCTTCTCCGTGGTGGCTCCGTTCCTGAGGACATGGAAGTGTCCGATTGGAATGATGCTTATGAAGAAGCTGTTGACGGTGAAACCTTCTTCTATTCTGATGCCGGAAAAAATATTATGAAATACTTCGAAAGCGGAATTGAATTCACAGATGAAGAATGGACTACCGTTACCTTTGATTTTGACGTAAGCGATGCTATTGTTAATTGTGATATGGTTACCGCTTGGAATTTCTGTATTGATACCATCTCCCCTATTGATATGATTGATTCCATCGAATTTAAGGATTTTATCTTAGCACATTACGATGATGAGCTCTTTGAAGAAGAGGAGCCTGAAAAGGTTGAGGTTGAAAAACCCGCCGATAAGCCTGACTCAAGCACTCCTGCCGGTGATGTTGAAAACTTTGCTGAAAATTTAAAATGGGAAGGCTTTAGCGGTGCACAGGTTACAACTACCGAAGATGGCACAATAATTGCAAAGAATATTACAAGAGCCTATACTTCTCCCAAAACTAACGTTCTTCCTGCAATAAAAAAAGCGTTAGGTGACGATGATTCCCTTGATGAAGTTTACATAGTATTTGATGTTCGCGGTACTTATAAGGCCGATTATGACGGAGATGACGCCACAGCAAGTACGCTTTTCAGAGGTACCAACGGTCTTAAAGTTGCAGCATCTGAGGTTGACGATTGGACAGATGCTTATTACGATTCCTTTGATGATGCAGAGCCCTTGTTTACAAACTCACAAGGTAATATTATGAAGTACCTTGGCAAAGGCGCTACCTTTGGAAGAGAATGGTCAACGGTCGTTATTCCGCTTGAATTTGAAGGCGAGCAGATTACCAATGATGCAATAACAAAATGGGATTTCTGCTTTGATAATATGAAAAATTTTGAAGGTCTTGAATCTATCGAAATCAAGAACTTCGCTATCACCCTTGAAGAGCCTGAAATTGAGGACGAAGATGAAAAAACCGATACTAATCCTAAGCCTGATGCAGATAAGCCTGCAGTAAACGCAACACCTACTCCCTACGTTGTTTGGGCAACACCTATCGGCTATGTTGATTCTTCTGTAGCACCTACTCCTGATGCACAGAATCCTCAAACACCCGATGGTGAAACTGATCTTCTTCCCATCCTTATTGCAGCAGGTGCAGTTGCAGTAATTGCTATAGTTGCAGTAGTTATCGTTATTATAAAGAAGAAAAAGAATAAAGCTGAATAATAATGTGATAAATAAATCAAAAGCGCGATAGGAAATCTATCGCGCTTCTATTATTATTCAATCAGCCTTTTCCTCAATATGCGGATCAAAGATGGGCATAAATTTCAGTTTAAACAAATTCATTTTGTGTTTGCGGTCGATGATAGCCTTTTTATCAAGATCATCAATTTTTCCGGTGCGGATATAGGTGTCAAGCTCAAGATAAGTAAAGCCTAAGTTCTCCTCATCGGTTTTGCCGCAAAGACCGTCAATGGGAGTTTTTTCAACAAGCTCATCGGGTAAACCTAATAAGCGACCTATTGCTTTAACCTCCTGCACCGTAAGCTTGGACATTGGTGAAAAGTCGCCTGCCGCATCGCCATAGCGTGTGGAATAGCCTACCCAATCCTCAGAAAGATTGCAGGTGTTGCAAACTCTGCCGTTAAAGCTTTGCGAAACTGCATAGAGCGTTGCCATTCTTACTCTTGGCGGAATATTCTGCCGTGTCTGTGTGGACGGTTCAAAATCAAGATTATTAAGAATACCATCAACACTTTCTTTAACGTTTATAACGTGATATTTTATATCCAAATGATTTACCAGCATATATGCCTTATCAATATCGTGCTGATCACCGCAGGGCATCAGAACACCGATAACACGATCCTTGCCCAAGGCTTCAACACAAAGAGCCGCAGCAACGGAGCTATCTTTGCCGCCGGAAATGCCTATAACTGCATTACAATCCTTTCCGTTTTCCTCAAAGAAATCGCGAATCCATTGAACACACTGATTTTTAATATTTACCATATCCATTATAAATTACCTCCAATCACGTTTATCTGGCACATTTTCATTGTTAAAAGCGCGGCATCGTGGCTTTCTTTCGTTACGCCTGCCGCACAGGAAGCATCAACAGTTATCTTTGTTTCCAAAAAGTTTGCCTTAAGCAAAAGTGCATTGGAAACTACGCATATATCAGTGCAAAGACCTATGAGAATTATTTCATCATAATCCTTTTTGATCAGGGACGGAAGCTCCGTTGAGCCAAAGGTGGGCTTTTCTATTGCAACATATTCCTTTTTATCAAGAGCCTCCTGAATCTTTTCATTAAGCTGCCATCCGAAGGTGCCTTTTATACAGTGAGGAACAGGAAGATTCTTGCCCTCCATAGTTTCCATATAGTTTTCCTTGTGAGTATCGTAAGTAACGATAATATCTCCATCAAACTCCTCAATTTTTTTAACGGCATTATCAACTATGCTCACGGCCTCTTTGGTGCCCAATGCGCCGTCAATAAAATCATTCTGCATATCAACAACGATAAGTAGCTTTTTCATAGCATCACCTCTGTTTTATTAGTTTGATTATATTATGTGAACTTTAAGATGTCAACGCTTTTTTTAAAATGTGTTGAATGTTATTGAAAAATATAGTATAATACAGTAATGGAGGATGAAATATGATACATTCACAATTACGGCTTCGGAAAATCGATAACAAGAATTTTGTTGTGGCAGTAGGCGAAAAAAGTGAGACCTTTAAAAACACAGTAAAGCTTAATGATACCGCCGCTGAAATTTTTTTAATGCTTCAGCAAAATAAAAGTGCTGAGGATATTGCCAAAAAATTTGAAACTGAATACGGCATTTCCTATGAAACGGCGCTTTCCGACATAAAAACCGTTATTTCGCAGTTTGAAAAGGCAGGGTTCTTTCAATGATTGAAGGCAATATTGAAGAAATGCTCTCTTCTGAGGGCGTGTATATTACAACAACTGTAGGCATAAGTATGTATCCCCTCCTTAAAAGCCGTAGGGATAACGTTGTTATCCGTCCCATAACAAAGAAACTGAAAAAGTATGACGTTCCTTTATATAAACGTGGTGATAAATATCTTTTGCACAGAATCATAAAGGTAACGGATAAGGGCTATATTATCCGCGGTGATAACTGTGATAAAAAGGAATTTGATATTACAAACGAAAAGATAATAGGCGTTCTTGATGCCCTCTGGCGCAAAGAAAAATTCTTTACGGTAGAAAAGCTTTCCTATAAGCTTTATAGCAGATTTATCGTGTTTTTTCATCCCATAAGAATGTTTTATAAGAAAACCCGTTATTTTTTATCAAGAGTAAAGCACAAGCTTTTTAAGTGAAAAATCCTTTCATTTGACAATATTTTTTTTTAGGGTATAATATCATTGAAGAAAAACTATGGAGTTTAAATAATGAAAGAACAACAGTTAAGGCGAATGTATGAGGTTCCTGATATAAAGCCTAAAAAAGCGCCCGTTTACAACTTCATAAAGCGTGTATTTGATATTCTAATTGCTCTTATCGCATTGACAATCTGCATTTTGCCATCAATAGTCATCGCAATAATAATTAAGTGCGATTCCAAAGGTCCTATCATCTACAAACAGGAGCGTTTGGGGAAAAACGGAAAAAGCTTTATGCTTTATAAATTCCGTTCAATGCACATTGATGCTGAAAGCGAGGGTGCAAAATGGGCAGCCGAAAATGATACACGTTGCACGCGCGTAGGTAAATTTTTAAGAAAATCCCGTGTTGATGAAATTCCTCAGTTCATAAACATTATTAAGGGCGATATGAGCTTTGTGGGTCCACGCCCTGAGCGTCCGTTCTTTTACGGCGTTTTTGAAGAAACCATTCACGGCTTTTCACACCGCCTTAACGTGACTCCCGGTCTTACGGGTCTTGCCCAGGTAAATGGCGGTTATGATCTTCTTCCCGAAGAAAAAATAGTTTTTGATATGCAGTATATTCAGAATCGCTCTTTGTGGCTTGATATTAAGTGTATGTTAAAAACATTTTTAATAGTATTTAATCATAAAGGTGCAAGATAGTATGAAGAAAGTGCTTATTATCACACCTTTTTTCTTTGATTACCATAAGCGCATTAAAGATGCACTTGAGGATAAAGGTGTTTTCGTTACGTTAATTGATGAGCGTCCGAAAAACAGCGTTCTTGCAAAGATTCTTCTGCGCAAGGATATTAAGTTTTATCGCAAAAAAAGAGATCAGTATTTTTGGAATCTAACTTCCTTAGAGGATGATTATGATTACGTTCTCTATATAAAATGTGAAGCCCCAACAACCAATGCACTGTATTTTTTAAGAGAGCATTTTAAAAAGGCAAAGCATATTTTATATCTTTGGGATTCAGTTAAAAACGTTAAGAATATTGGGGAGAAGTTCAGATATTTTGATGAAATCTATTCCTTTGATAATGATGACGTTTTAAAATATTCCTTTATGAAATATGCTTATTGGGGTTATACAAAGGAGTTTGAAAAGCCTTCCCTTGATCCTCAATACGATCTTGCTTTTGTGGGCACTCTTCATTCCATTCGTCCCAAGGTGATTAGAGAAATTGAAAAGCAGTGCAAAGAACTGAATCTTAAATTTTATAAATACACCTTTATGCCTCATATATTGGTTTATTGGTATAATAAGATTTTCAACCGTGCATTTAAGGGAGTTAGGAAAAAGGATATAATCTTCAAGCCCCTTTCGACAGAGGAAACAATAGAGATCTACCAAAAGTCAAAGGCGGTGCTGGAAATTGAAAACATCCATCAATCAGGTGCAACCACCCGTCTCGGTGAAATGATAGGTATGGAAAAGAAGATCGTTACTACCTTTAATTGCAAAAATATGGATTTTTATAGGGAGAATAACCAACTGATCCTTGACGTAAATAACATAAAAATAAATAAGGAGTTTTTTGAAACTCCTTACGAAAAAATCCCCGATGAAATTAAAGAAAAATACAGTTTTAATAATTTTATAAACGTTATTTTTGACGGTGCCATATAAGGTGCCGTTATTTTTTCTCCTTAAACTTCAGCGGTGTTAAATTATACTTTCTTTTAAAAAGGCGGATAAGCCCACCGCTGTCAGCAAAGCCACATTTTAAGGCACATTCTTCTACCGACAGCCCCTCCAAAATCAGTTTTTTAGCGTTTTCAAGTCGGCACTCGGAAAGATACTCATTAAAAGTGGTGTTAAGATACTTGGTAAAATTGCATAACAGCGTTGTTCTGCTTACGTTCAACAATTGTGCAATATTTTTCGCAGTAATTTTCTTACTGTAATTGCTGTTTATATATTCCATCGACTTAATAAGATATTGGGGCAACGGAGTTTTTGATTTTTTGTCCGAAAGTTCATAAAGGTGGGAAAGCATATAGTAAATTATAAGTTTTTTTCTGAAAATATTTTCTTCAGCCTCAATATTATCAATTATTTTACTGAAAAATTCTGTTTGTTCTTTGGTTATATAAAGCACCGCACCGTCAGGCAAAAACAACCTTTTTAAATCCTCCCAATAAGGTGTTACACCTTTTAGGAAATCTTCCTCAAACAAAAGATAACTTCTTTTATAAAGCGTATCAGAATTGCAAGCAATATAATGTGGCGTGTTGGGTGCAGTAAGAATAATGCACGAGCCCTTAAAATCCGTTAACTGCCCATTTAAAAGAATCCTTATATTTCCTGAATGTACAAGATTTATTTCATAAAACTGATGGGTGTGATAATTTTTAACGGAGGTAATATTCCCCTGCTTTTTGTAAACCTTAACACCCTGCCAAGTGTTTCCAACACCCATTGGATAGTTTTGCATATACTTCACCTCTTTTGCATAATTTTAATCTATATTCTTTCATTAGTCAAATATAAATTGAACTATTTGCCTATTTTATCGAATTAAAAGCAATTGAATTATCTGAAACAATGCACTATTATACTGTTGAGGTGATTAAAATGAAAACTGTAAATTACAGTATTGAACAATTAAAAACTTTTACACAAACGGCTTTTGAGGGCTTTGGCTTCTCTGAAAAAGCGGCGGCAATAATAACTGACGTTCTGTTGCTTGCTGATTTATACGGCATAACCTCCCACGGTGTGCAAAGGCTTGTAAGATACCACAAGGCAATTGAAAAAGGAAGCATTGATGTTTTTGCTGAACCTGAAATAGTTTTTGAAACTCCCGTTTCCGCAGTTATTGACGGCAACAAAGGCATGGGGCAGGTAATCGGCAAATTTGCCATGAATCTTGCCATTGAAAAGGCAAAAAAATGCGGTATGGCTTTCGTAACGGTGCGTAATTCCAATCATTTCGGTATTGCGGGTTATTATTCAAAAATGGCTTGCGATAAAGGCTATTTGGGCATAAGCACTACAAATTCTGAATCCATTATGGTTCATACCAACGCTAAAGAAGCTGTGTTAGGCTCAAATCCCATTGCGGTAAGTATGCCTGCTGAGCCATATCCTTTTTGGTTTGATGCGGCAACAACGGTAATTCCAAAGGGCAAACTTGAAGTTTACAACAAAGCTGATAAGCCCTTAAACGACGGCTGGACAATTGACGAAAGTGGTGCGCCTTGCACCGATGCGGCAAAGGCAATTAAGTGTATTGACGGTAAACTTGGCGGGGGAATACTTCCCGTTGGCAGTTTTTCGGAAGAAACGGGAAGCCACAAAGGCTATGGCTATGGTATGATATGCGAAATTTTTTCATCAATTCTTTCAATGGGTGCAACGTCAAACCACCACGTACGCAAGGAAAACGTTGGTGCAGGCACCTGCCACGGTTTTATGGTTATTGACCCCAAAATTTTCGGTGATGCTGATATGATAAAAGAGCATCTTTCAGTATTTTTAGGTGAACTTCGTGATGCAAAAAGACGTGATGAATCCACACCTATATATACTCATGGTGAAAAGGAATTTATCAAAGCCAAGCAAATTGAAAAGAACGGCATTGACGTTGATATTACCACCGTCAGTGAAATGATAAACATCTGTAAACACTTAAATTTAGACAGCGTTGAATTTTTAGGCAACGTTGACGTTTCAGGTGCAAAGGAAAGTGTTTATAAATAAAAAATGAAGCCACCGAATTTTTTCGGTGGCTTGTTTGCAAGAATTTATTGTGCATCATATTACCGTGAACTTCAGAGTGCGAGAAAACGCACAAGCCAAAGCTCGTCAGCACAAGCTACGCCTTACGCTTTCCACAAGTGTGCGAAAAGCTATTTTGCTCCGCTGTGCTTCCTCTTCCCCAAAAAGCAGAATTGCTTTTTGGGGACCCCTTTGCGAATGCGCTTACACAGACGTAAGTAATTGAGCACTTATACCGCCTATAACAAAGGAAATACCCCGTTCGATGAACGGGGTATGTTTGTGCGATTTTCTCGTGCTCTGAAATGATTATCTTTCGAGAATCGATACCTCAGTATCCTTATCAAACAAATGAATACGATTGGGGTCAAATGCAAGGATAACATCGTCGCCTGCCATAATTGTTGAACGGGGGTTAACACGAGCGATGGGGTTATCTGCCTGATCCTTAATAAATGCATCCATTTCAAGGTGAACAAGTGTTTCATAACCAAGCTTTTCAAGAAGCTCAACGTGAGCCTTGATCTTAGCTGTGGGATGTGATTCAATGAATACCTGCTCATCGTGGATATCGTCAGGACGGATACCAAGGATAACGTCCTTGCCGATGTAGCTCTGGTCAGTAAGCTTTGAAACAACGCCTTCGGGAAGCTCAACCTTGTTCTCGCCTAAGTGAGCGATAACCTTGTCGCCTTCACGGATAAGTGTTGCAGCATAGAAGTTCATCTGAGGAGTACCGATGAAGCCTGCAACGAACTTGTTGCAAGGATAATCGTAAAGGTTCTGAGGAGTATCAACCTGCTGGATGAAGCCGTCCTTCATAACAACGATACGGGTACCCATTGTCATAGCTTCTGTCTGGTCGTGAGTAACGTAAATGAAAGTGGTGTTAAGGCGCTTATGAAGACGAGTAATTTCAGTTCTCATCTGAACACGAAGCTTAGCGTCAAGGTTTGAAAGAGGTTCGTCCATAAGGAAAACCATAGGCTCACGAACGATAGCACGGCCGAGAGCAACACGCTGACGCTGACCACCTGAAAGAGCCTTGGGCTTTCTCTGAAGATATTCTTCAATGCCTAATGCCTTTGCAGCTTCCTTAACCTTCTTGTCGATTTCGCCCTTATGAACCTTACGGAGCTTAAGACCGAAAGCCATATTATCATAAACTGTCATATGTGGATAAAGAGCATAGTTCTGGAAAACCATTGCGATATCTCTATCCTTAGGTGCAACGTCATTCATAAGCTTGTCGCCGATGAAAAGCTCACCTTCTGTGATTTCCTCAAGACCTGCAACCATACGAAGTGTAGTTGACTTACCGCAACCTGAGGGACCAACAAGAACGATAAATTCCTTGTCCTTAATTACAAGGTTGAAGTCATTAACAGCTGTAACGCCGCCTGCGTAAACCTTGTAGATATGTCTTAATGTAACGCCTGCCATAAAAAACAGTCCTCCTATAATTTATTTATGCACTTATTATAGCATTCTTTGAAATTTTACGCTACTGTCAATATGCACAGAATATATAAATATTTTGCACAACAACTATTTTTTCTCCATATAAATCCTCAGCTCGTTATTGAGCATAAGATTGGTTTGCTTGATTTTCCATAAAATTGATTCCTCATCGCAAACGTAGCCCATACTTGCTTCAAAGCCGATGGAAGAATCTTTTTTAACCAGAGGAATAGTTTTTTCAGCATTCTCAAGCTCTTTCAAGGTGATGCTCTTCATTTTTAAAGCGATCCTATTTAATCTTTCAGGGTTGGATTCTGCAAAAAGCTTTCTGCGGTTAAACTCAAATTCCTTGGAATGTTTGTTGGTCACGTGGCAACGCATCAGGAATTCGCAAAGATTGATCAGCTTTTTAAGCTCTGTATTTTTGTTTTTAATACTCTTTAAAATAAAGATACCTTTTTTATAAAGCTCAATGGCTTTTTTGCAATCATCGATCTCATCAATTATTCTTCTTGAATACACGTTCTGGAAATCCCAATCATCATTAAGATTCAGCGTGGTATATATGCCGTTGCCGAAAAGTGTGCCCGGAACTGACGGCTTCTTTATGCCGTTTTTAAGACATAATGGGAAGGCAGGACCGATTCGCATAGCACCGTACTGATTTTCCTTGCTGGGCGTACAGTATAAAACGGCTTCATCAATATATTTAATTCCCTTAAGCCATTTATCCGTTTCGTTTGTATATTTTCTTGCAATCAAAAGAAGTCTTTCTTCAAAGGGCAAGGTGTTCTTTGTGAAGGTGTCCTTTGCAAGAAGCGATATAAAAGAGGGATAGAAGCCGTAATGATGGCTTTCCATAAGTCCTGTAAGACCGTACTCTTTTTTCGCTTTCAATAGTGCCTCGTTGCGCTTATTCCATTGATACGGGAAAGGCTCATAAGGTGCAACACCGTAATCCCAAGTTCTGCCTGCAGTGTTTGCCTGAGAATAAAGACGAACGTTCTTCTTTTTTGCAACTGCCGCAGCCTCAGCCATAAATGCCTTACTGGGACCTACATAAGAAATCGTATAATCTCTTACCGTGCCAAAGGAGTTTTCGTGATAGATCCTATCAAACATTTCAAAAGTGATAAGAACAGAAACGTTTTCGGGCAGACTTTCGATAAGCTTTATCCTTTCCTCTTCAGGCGCAGGGCCAAAGTTATAGGTCCAGAAAACCACATCGGCATCAGGAGAAACGCTATGTATGCTGTCGCGCACAAGAGTAAGCCACTCCTTATAATCTGCGCAGGGCCACCAACCGGGAAAAGGCTTATCAAAGGGTAAGCCATCAGGCGATTTCATTCGATGATGATACGGTACAACGTGCGGATCACGGCTGGGGAATTCAATGGATTCACCAACAAAAACTATGCCTTTAAGTCCCGGCAATTTTTCAAAAAGACCGCCGTAAACCTTTTTATAGATTTCCTCTGCCCCATCATCCTCAGGATGAACAAAGTTCATAAAATAACTGTAAGCGTAGACGTCAATGCCGAATTTTTTTGCACGGGTGATTATATCGTTAAAATCACACTCACCGTGTGCAGAATGCTCAGCATCCTTTACGAAAACAAGAATAGCATCATAACCGTGATGGGCACATACCGAAAGATATTCATCGGGGAACTGATCCAATCCGTAACCTGAATGAACCATCTTAGGTGAAAATTCAGCTATGTTTTCAATATCATATTTTTCTAAATATGGTGCTTGCCTCATATTCATTTTATCTTCAAGGGAATATAACCCTTGTGCAAGACCACGGCTATCATATGCATATATGCTCACACAATCATTATTTATAATTGTGCGTCTACCCATATAGCCTTTTGCTTCTTTTAATTTGCTTTCATCTATATAAAGCCTAAAAAATGCGTTTTTATTTTCCGATAAGGTTGCAGTTATCTTAAATGCAGTTTTTAAGTAGCGGATAAGATCATTTACCGCGTTTTTTGCAACATCATCTTTATCCTGAAGATATATCTCCACTTTTTCAGGTACGGCAATTTCATTTTCTTTTTTTGAAGAAATTACCTTTATCGGCTTGTGGATCTTCACCATCTCTTTTTGAAAATCAAAGTTCATAATTATTCTCCTTTATATAACTTTGCAAGACCGCCCTCGGAGGTTTCTCGATATAATCCCTTAATATCTTTGCCCGTCTGATACATAGTTTCAACAACGATATCAAAGGAAATCTTTCTCGAATCGGTTAAGAAGTTTGCAAGACTCAGCGCATTTATGGCACGCATTGCCGCAACTGCATTACGTTCAATGCAAGGAATCTGCACAAGACCGCAAACGGGATCGCAGGTAAGCCCCAAATGATGCTCTAAGGATATTTCTGCCGCATACTCTATCTGATCAATTCCCATATAAAAGAGCTCAGCCAAAGCCGCGGCAGCCATTGAACAGGCAGTGCCTACTTCAGCCTGACATCCACATTCAGCACCGCTGATAGACGCATTTGTTGCAACGATGTTGCCAAAGAGCCCCGCAACGGCCAATGCTCGAATAATATCATCATCGGAAAAAGAGTTTTTCTCCTGAAAATATTTTAAAACAGCAGGCACAACACCGCAAGCACCGCAGGTAGGTGCAGTAACGATAGTTCCGCAATCGGCATTCTGTTCACTCACTGCAAAGGCATAAGCGCAAACTATTCTGTTTTCCCTTGTCTGCGGACTTTCATCAATGTGTTTTTGATTAAAAAGCTTTTGTGCTTTTCTTTCAACGTTAAGACCACCGGGAAGAATGCCCGTGTGGGTAAGTCCTGCATAGATTGAAGCACACATTGTCTGCCACACGTCACTTAAAAAATGCTTAAAATCTTTGTCCTCGTGTTCAAAAACATAATCAGAAAGGCGAATATTGCGTTCTTTGCAAAGCTTTATTATCTCGCCTAAGTTTTTTTCCTTATAGATTTCTTCTTTTTCTTCAACTGCTTCGCCTAAAAAACGGATCTCGCCGCCGCCAATAGAAAGCACTCGCTTTTCATTTAGGATTTTTTCTCCCTTAAAAGCAAAAAGATCCATAGTGTTGGGATGTTCAATCTCCGTTTCTTCCGTGTTCAATATAATTTCAGAAGAAAAGGGCAAAAAAGCATCCTTTAATGCGCGATCAGTGCCGTGCCCCACTCCCGTTTTTGCCAATGAACCATAAAGAATTACTTTAAACCTATCGGCATCGGGATTTTCACTTAAAAATCTTTTTGCCGCATAAACGGGCCCCATAGTATGCGAGCTCGACGGTCCAACACCTTTTTTGAAAATGTTGCGAACAGATTTCATATTTATCTTCCTTTAAAATATTATAGGTTAATTATAGCATACCCACATTAAAAAGAAAAGAACAAAAATCATTTTAAAAGGTAATTTTGGGAAGAAAAAAGCTTTCCTCTTTTGGAGAGGAAAGCGTAAAATGTGTTTTATTCAAAAAAGTTTTTTGCGCTGATCTACCGCGAACTTAAAAGTGCGAGAAAATTCACAGTACGCCTCGCACCTCAAGAGTGCAAAAAAACTTGAAAATCAGGTGCGCAAAGGTTAATCGCGAAGGAGTTTACAAAACAGTAAATGACTGAACGATTATACCGCATGCAAACCGCAGTTTCAAGAATTTTTTGCGCTGATCTATCACAAACTTAAAAGTGCGAGAAAATTCACAGTACAAGGCGCGGTGTTCTAAAAGCGAAGGAGCTTACATAGCGGTAAGTGACTGAGCTTTTATGGTTACCGCAACACAGTAATGTGAAGATTTCTCGTGCTTTTATTTCTTTCGTGCGATAAAGATCCAATCTAACCTATCCGGCTTCTGCTCCACATTATACATTCTGAAAGCATCGGGCCAGAAGGAACGTTTTTCGGAATACTCACCTGTTCTGGGATTATACCACTGATAGGTATATTCACAATGCTCAAGCCAATTTAATTTACCGGTTTCATAGCCATCGTTATAGAAAAGAACAACTATGGTATCACGCTCATCGGTGGCGATTGAATAACAGCAATTCTCTTCGGGCAAGAAGTATGAGGGGTTATCAAAGCGAGGAATAAGCTTCCACCACTTGATATCCTGCATAAAGTTGCGAAGATATGTGCCAAGTTGCTTTGACGTGTCATTATGGATAAGATCGCACCAATGAATCTTCTTATCTTCAACGGTAACGATCTCTCTGCCGTCATTGGTATCCTGCTTGCTTTCATAGGTGGACTTATAGTACCACATATCCTGCGCACCGTAGCCGTAGCCATACATACCGTTAAGATATGCGATCCAGCCTCTTAAACGGGCACCGAAGTTCTTTGTTGCAAGATATTCATAACCTGATTCGTACAAAATACCAACTTTACCTTGACCGTTAAGCCAAAGGTCTTTACCGATAACAAAGTCTAACGGCTTTTTCAAACTGTTTGACCACTGGAAGCCGTAGAATGTATGCCCTTTAACCTTTCTGAAGGCTGAAGAAGAAACGGAAGTGCACTCCATTCCCGGAGGGGGATTGATGGAGAAATATTCCATATGTGCCGTCAAAGGCTGTTTGTGGGGATCGTTTTCATAAAGGCATTCTGCCTGATATTTATAGGGGTTATTTTCCAAAGTATATTCTCTCTGATCGCCGCGGATATAGTAGAAGTCGTTATCAACCTCTTGAGCCATTGTCCACATACAAGGATATGCTGAATATCTTGCTGCCCAATATCTTATGAGGCGTTTAACGTACTCAGTATCTCTCCAGCGTTCTCTTTTAAGAAATTCTTTGGGGAATAAAAGTTGTGCATTTGCATGAACTAAGCCTGCATCCGCAATATACTTAAAACGTCTGTCAAGGTCTTTGAAGCCTTCAACGTCTTTTTCAAAAAGACCTTTGCTTAAAGAATATTTTGCATCAATAGGCTCACTTTGATACACGGTGAAGCCCTGTTCCTTACGGGCATCAACGATATATTTAAAGTGTGATTTGCAGTCAAGATCGCCTGCATGATCGCCCGGCTCATCAAATTCTTCTTTAGGCATAGTCCAATGAGTATCGCCTAAATAGAAGAAGGGTGTGCCGTCGTTATACATAAAATAGTGTACGTTGGGAACGGTTTTAATGAAACCGCGTTTATAGATTTCATATTCGCCATCGTATTTTACGCACTCAACCTGACCTTTTGCCGTAAGACTTTTGTTATCCTTATCGGTGCAGGTGATTTCATAGGACCAAAGACCTGCTTTAGGCAAGGAAAAACGTACTTTCCAAACATTTCCGCCATCCCAGAATCCCGGAACGCGCATTTTCTTTGTGCCTAAAGTGAAAACGGCATCTATATCAACGTCTTCAAAGGGGTTTTCGTAAGTTTTTTTACTTTTTAATTCTATTTCGTCTGCAACCCAAGTCTGTACTTTCATTTTTTATACCTCACTTTTTCTTTACTAAAAGTATCCAGTCCCACTGATCGGGTTTGTTTTCGACCTGATACTGTCTGTAAGTATCGGGGTGGAAGGTGCGCTTCTCTGAATATTCACCTGTTCTTGGGTTAAACCACTGATAGGTATATTCGCAAAGTTCAAGCCAGTTAAGTCTGCCAGTTTCAAAGCCAACGTTAAAGAACTGAATAACTATGGTATCACGTTCATCAGTTGCGATTGAATAATAACCGGGCTTTTCGGGAAGGAAATATGATGGGTTATCAAATCGGGGAATAAGCTTCCACCACTTAACGTCAGTTAAGAATTTTTTCATATGCTTTGCAAGCTGAATTGACGTATCGTTGTGGATCATCTTTGACCAATGGATCTTTTTATCTTCAACGGTAACGGTATCAACACCGTCATAACGGTCATCATCCATTCTGAAACGGCAATGATAGTACCACATATCCTGAGCACCGTAACCGTAGCCGTACATACCGTTCAAAAATGCAAGCCAGCCTAACGTTCTTGAACCAAAGGATTTTGTTGCAAGATTCTCATAGCTTGGCTCATACAATATACCAACCTTGCCCTGACCGTTAAGCCAAAGATCCTGCCCCTGAATATAGTCAATGGGCTCGCTTCTCTTTTGTGCCCACTGAATACCCCACCAAGTGTGGCCCTTAACTTTTCTGAAAGCGGAAGATGAAATCGAAGTGCATTCCATTCCCGCAGGGGGATTGATGGAGAAAAACTCCATATGTGCGGTTAAAGGCTGTTTATGAGGATCGTTGAAATAAAGCTCCTCAGCCTGATATTTATAGGGGTTTGTTTCTAAAGTATACTCTTTCTGATGACCTAAAAGATAATAAAAATCGTTATCAACTTCCTGAGCAAGAGTCCAAAGGCAAGGATATGCACTATAACGTGCTACCCAATATCTTATAAGACGCTTAATATAGGGAACATCCTTCCAGCGTGCCTTTTTAAGGAAATTTTTAGGCCAGAAAAGCTGTGCATTAGCGTGAACAAGACCTTTTTTGGCAATATACTCAAAGCGTTCATCAAGCTGACGAAAGCCAACAAGATCGCTTTCCTTAAAGCCTTCGCTTAAATCGTATTTTGCATCGATGGGTTCACTTTGATAAACGGTGAAGCCTTGCTCTACCCTGGCATCAACAATGTATTTAAAATGAGAATCACACTTAAGATCGCCTGCATGATCGCCCGCTTCATCAAATTCTTCATTAAGGAAGGTCCAATGAGTGTCGCCCAAATAGAAGAAGGGTGTACCATCATTATACATAAAATAGCGAACGTAGGGCGTGGTTTTCAAGAAACCGCGCTTGTAGATCTCAAGATCGCCGTCATACTTCACACATTCTATTTCGCCCGATGCGGTAAGGCTTTTGTTATCTTCGTCTGTTGAAGTAACAACATAATTCCAAAGACCTGCTTTAGGCAGAGAAAAACGAACTTTCCAAATATTTCCGCCGTCCCAGAATCCAGGAACTCTCATTTTCTTTGTGCCAAGGGTGAACTCAGCAAAAACTTCTACATCCTCAAAAGGATTTTCATAAGATTTCTTGCTTTTAAATTCAAGTTCATCAGCAACCCAAGTTTTAACTGTCATTTTTACGTCTCCTTTTTCGGTTTACTTATTGTCTGCAAAGGAATATCATTTCCCTTTATTATATCTTCTTCAGTAAACGAACACATTATTATCTCCTTTGCACCGCAACGTTCAAAATCATAAACAAGATAATATTTTCCGTTAAATTCATCAACGTCGGGATAACTAAGACTGCTTCTTTCATCAATAAGTTTCTGATACTTAAAGTTTTCGCCGTCGTCAACTGAAAGCAATATAGTCATATTACTTCTGCCTGCGCCCTCGTTATTTACAAGAAGAACGTTTCCGCTTTTCATTTTATTGACGTAGAGACGGGTATTGGAATTGAATATATCAGTTTCCCTGCCGTCCGTCCACGTTTCGCCATCGTCATAAGAAATGCTTTCTGCCGTTTTACCCGTTGAGGTACGGGCAAGCATACGGATGCTTCCGTCTGCCTTTTGATACGCCATCGACTCGTCAAAGGGCGTTGCAACCTTTTTTCCGCCGTAAAGCTGTCTGTGAGTTTTTAATTTATCGTCAGTTATGGAATATCCGTAACGGTCCGTTGTCTGGTCATAATTAAACAGAAGCCATCTTCCGCTTTCAAGGAAGGTAGGTCTGCATCGCAAAAAGCCTTTATCGTAATATACGGGTTCCGAAAATTCAGGTTCAGGTGCATCGGGATTATCGCAAACCATATAGAACTGCGCGTGAGTGCCGTCGTTAAAAATATAGTCCTCGCCGAACATCCCCTCCGTTGCGCCTTCAACCTCGGTAAAATGCTTCACGTCATTCTGCACCCAGAAAACGTACAGTTTATTTTCAGGCGAAACGAAAAGTTGAATATCAAGTGCCTGCACCTTTCGTTCCTTATCGCTTGGTATTATAACGTAGTTTTTTCTGAAAGTTTTTCCGCCGTCATCACTGAAGCAAAGCGTATTGTAATTATCAAGGCTTGGCTCTCTCAACCCGCCTGCATACCAGCCTGCAAAAATTCTGCCTTTTTGTGTTATTGCTATGGTTGGACAGCCTTGAAAAAGACGTATTTCTTCGGCATACTTTTCATCATTTGGTGAATATAATACCGAACACGCTTTTAATTTCCCTAACATATTATTTACTCACTTTCTCAACCAACAAAACCATATCATCCTTTTCAGGTTTATGCTCAATATGATAAGCTCTGTGCTGATCAGGCCAAAAAGTTCTCTTTTCTGAATATTTGCCTGTTCTTGGGTTGAACCACTGATAGGTGTACTGGCACATATCAAGGTTTGTAAGCCTGCCCGTTTCATAACTAACGTTACTGCAGAAATAAAGAACAATAGTATTTCTTTCGTCACTGGCAATAGCATAATAATTCTCACCGTCAGGAACGAAATATGCAGGTGAGTTAAATCGGGGAATAAGCTTCCACCATTGAACGTCAGTCATAAATTGACGGAAATATTTACCGAGTTGAGTTGAAGTTTCATTGTTAATAAGTTTTGACCAATGAACTTTCTTATCTTCAACGGTTACAGTATCAATACCGTCGGGAGTATCGTTTTTCATAGCAAAATTACATTTATAAAGCCAAATGTCCTGGGCACCGTAGCCGTAGCCGTAAAGACCGTTCAAAAATGCAAGCCAGCCCTGACTTCTTGCGCCATAGCTCTTGGTGTATAAATATTCGTAGCGTGATTCGTAAAGAATGCTTACTTTGCCCTGACCGTTAAGCCAGCAATCTTCGCCGAAAGCGCATTTTACGGGGGCGTTAAGGCAACGGTTCCATTGAATTCCCCACCAAGTGTGACCTTCAATTTCGCGGAATGAAGATGTGGAAGGCGAAGTTGCATCGCCGTCACCTGCAAATTCAGGTGAAACCGCAAAGGATTCCTGATGTGCGGTTAAGGGGTGCTTGTGGGGATCGTATTTATACATACCCTTGGCAAGAATTTTAAAGGGATTATCTTCCTTTTGGAATTTTTTTTGATCACCGCGGGTAGCGTAAAAATCGTTATCAACTTCCTGAGCAAGTGTCCAAAGGCAGGGATATGCCGAATATCGTGCAACCCAATATCTTGCAAGACGCATCAAATATTCTTCGTTATTCCACCTTTTCATATGGAAGAAATCCCAAGGGAACAAAAGTTGAGCGTTGGAGTGCACTAACCCTTTATCAGCAACGTATTTAAAATACTTATCAAGTTTTTTAAAGCCTTCAACGTCAGTTTCGGTAAGCGTTTCAATAAGAGTATATTCTACACCGTTAGGCTCGCTTTGATAAACGGTAAAGCCTTGCTCTACACGTCTGTCAACAATATACTTAAAGTGAGAATCACACTCTATATCATCAGCGTGATCGCCGGGAGAATCAAATTCTTCTTTAGGCATAGACCAATGTGTGTCGCCAAGATAGAAGAAAGGTGTGCCGTCAGCATACACAAAATAGCGAACGTTAGGAATGGTCTTTACAAAACCGCGCTTGTAGATTTCAAGGTCGCCATCATATTTTATACATTCTATTTCGCCTTCGCCACAAAGGCCTAAATTGTCTTTATCGGTACACTTAGCGGAATATTTCCAAAGACCTGCTTTAGGTAAGGAAAAGCGCACGCGCCAAATGTTTCCGCCATCCCAGAAAGCGGGAACCACCATTTTTTCTTTGCCGCAGGTAAAGGTTACATCAACATCAACATCTTCAAAGGAGTTATCATATTTTTTTGTGCTTTTAAATTCAAGCTCGTTTGCGATCCAAGTTTTAACAGTCATTTTTTTGCACCTCATTTCTTCTCAACAAGAAGCACCATATCAAGTTTTTCAGGCTTGTTTTCGATGCGGAACATTCTCTGTTTATCAGGCCAGAATGAGCGTTTTTCAGAATACTCGCCCGTTCTTGGGTTAAACCATTGATATGTATATTCGCACATATCAAGATTTTTCAGTTTACCCGTTTCAAAGCCAACGTTAAAGAAGTAAACCACAATAGTTTTTCTTTCATCGGTTGCAATGGAATAGTAATTTTCCTTTTCGGGTTCAAAGAATGCAGGGGAATCAAATCGAGGAATAAGCTTCCACCAAGCTAATTTCTCAAAGAAATCGCGCATATATTTAAGGTGTTTAACCGTTTCATATTCAAGTGAAATGGGCCAATGGGTAAGCTTATCTTCAGGTGTAACAATATCGTAGCCGTCATTGGTTTCTCTGTCGATATTATAAGTGCTCTTATAAAGCCAAAGGTCGATTGCGCCGTAGCCGTAGCCGTAAAGACCGTTAAGATATGCTATCCAGCCTTCGCTTCTTGCACCTAAGCTCTTTGTCCACAAGCCTTCATAGCGTGATTCGTAAAGAATGCAAACTTTGCCTTGCCCGTTGAGCCAGCCATCTTTACCGAAGGTGTAATCGAGAGGTCTGTCAACACCCCTACTCCACTGATAGCCCCACCAATTATGGCCTTCGATTTCGCGGAATGAGGACTTTGAGGGAGATGTGCCGTCAGCCTCAGGACGGGAATCAACGCTGAAGAATTCCATATGTGCAGTTAAAGGTTGCTTAAAGGGATCTGCCTTATGAAGTCCCCTTGCAATATCCTTAAAGGGATTGTTTTCTTTTTGGAACTTTTTCTGATCTCCACGGGTAAAATAGAAGTCGTTATCAACTTCCTGACCTAAAGTCCAGAGGCAGGGATATGCGCCATAACGTGCCGCCCAATATCTGCCTAAGCGTTCAAGATATTTTTTATCCTCCCACCGTTCAAGCCAAATAAGCTTGCTGGGGAATTTAAGCTGTGCGTTTGCGTGAACAAAGCCGTGATCGGCAATATACTTAAAGCGTCTGTCAAGATCGCGGAAGCCTTCAATATCAGATTCAAAAAGACCTTTTGAAAGATCGTATTTTGCATCGATAGGCTCAGATTGATAAACGTTAAAGCCTTGCTCTTCACGTCTGTCAACAACATATTTAAAGTGAGATTTAATGTCAAGTCCGTCAGCGTGCTCACCGGGCTCATCAAATTCTTCAACACAGAAATTCCAATGAGTATCCCCTAAATAGAAAAAGGGTGTTCCGTCAGCATACATAAAATAGCGTACTTCAGGTTCAGTTTTTAAGAAGCCGCGCTTATAGATCTCATAATCGCCGTCATACTTAACACACTCAACCGTGCCCTCACCACTAAAGCCCGCATTTTCTTTATCGCTGGACTTTAAGGTGTACTTCCACGTACCCTCTTTAGGCAGTGCAAAACGCACCTTCCAAATATTTTTACCATCCCAGAAGGCCGGGAAAACTATTTTATGCTTACCTTGCGTAAACACCACGTCAATATCTACGTCCTCAAAGGGATTATCGTAGCTTTTCTTACTTTTGAATTCAATTTCATTTGCTATCCAGGTTTTAACCGTCATTACAATCACCTCTTAATTTTAAACTCTGCTATATCATATCACAAAATCATACGCAAACACATTGCAAAACCGTAGTTTTATATAGTAAAAGCGTATGATCTATGATCAAACAGATTTTTCTTCCTGATAATTGTACCATAGACAAAACCTAAAATCAATACTGAAATTGCTATTTTTTTGTATTTTATTGCTTTTTAGTTAGCGCCATTATAGTCCTTTGAAAAATTCTCAAAGAACTTTTCCCCTGCCTCAAGACCAAAAAGCTCAAAGCACGCTCTGCAGGAGCCGTAAACGGGAGGAAGCTTTGGCATTACAAAGGAAATATTCTCCCTTACACACTTGCTCAATATGGGCAGAAGCACGTCTCCGTAATGCTCCATTATTCCGCCACAAGTAACGATTCTGCCTGAGCCGGGGCAAGCAACCTCAATGAGCAGTTTTAATTCCTGCATCTGAATTTTAATAATTTCTTCGGCAACCTTGTCCCCTGCCTTATAGGCTTCAAAAACTACAGAGGCCTGCCGTGCAATATTGGCAACAGTTTCACCCGTAGCTTCAAGGAGGAAGGATTCCTTAATGCCCATACGCTCTTTTAGTAAGCTGTATATATAAGGCGAGGTTTTCCCGCCATCCTCATATAAAAGAGCCACGCGGATAGCTTCTCTGCCAAAGTTATAGGCGCTTCCCGGATCGCCGAAAATATGCCCCCAACCGCCTACTGTTTTGAAGCTATCTCCCTTCTTTTCAAGAAGGATGGAGCCGGTACCGCAGATAAGCGCAATGTCGCCTTCTGCGCTGAAAAGGGCACTTACGCCGTCTGAATCAACGCGGATATCAATATCAGTATAGCGCTCTTTAAGACCTGAAGTAAGTTCTTCATAATTATTGCCTGCAATACCAACGAATATATACTTTACCTCTTTGCCCTCCTGCAAGCAGAGATCAATGCCGTTAAAAAGGATATTAAGTGCCGCATTTATACCAATGGTCGTTGAATTACTGCCGGGAAGCTTAAAATGCTTTACAACGTGACCTGATGACGAAAACAGCGCAAACTCAGTTGAAGTGCCACCACCGTCAATGCCGATCATAAATATTTCTTCATCAAGATCATCCTTGCGCAAAAGCTCATCAACAGACACATTAAACGTTCTTGCAAGATTGCAGAGATTTTCAACGTCAGGCAAGGTGCTTCCGCACTCCCAACTGGAAATTGCCTGAAAGCTTACGTACATTTTATCGGCAAGATCTGTCTGTGTCATACCTGCCTTTTTTCTTAAAAGCCTTATTTTTTCGCCTAAGCCTGTGGGATCCAACATCAGATTTCAATTCCTTTCTTTTTTTAAGTTCTTTTTCTTAATTTTATCACGTCGAAAATCAAATTTCAACTATGTTTCTTTGGAATTATTTTATTTCTTTCTCAAGTATCGCTTGAAAAAAGCACTCTTTTGATAACAAAGAGTGCTTTTAAAATCACATTATTTCTGTCCTTTAACTATTTTTTCAACGTGTGGGCAAAGAATTTCTTGTCTTATAACGGGTTTTGCCCAACGAACGGCGTTGGTAATGATCTTCTGAACGTTTTCATTGTGATACGTTGGATAAGTTTCGTGACCCGGCTGAAAATAGAAGATGTTTCCGTTTCCGCGCTTATAGCAACAGCCTGATCTAAACAATTCACCGCCCTCATACCAGCCTGCAAAAACAAGCTTATCAGGTTCGGGAATTGAGAAAGGCTCGCTGTAAACTTCTTCGCAATCAAGTTCAAAATATCTGTCAATACCCTGAGCAATGGGGTGTGAAGGATCGATTACCCATACGCGTTCAAACTCATCATCACGCCAGGAAAGTGAGCAGGGTGTGCCCATAAGGGCTTTAAATACTTTTGAGTGATGCCCTGAATGAAGAACGATAAGTCCCATACCTGCGTGAACGGCTTTTACAACACGTGCAACAACTTCATCGGGAACTTCGTGATGCGCCATATGCCCCCACCAGATAAGAACATCGGTATCATCAATAACTTCCTGAGGAAGACCGCAATCAGGATCATCAAGCGCGGCAAGACGGCAAGTTATATCCTCGTTTAAATCTAAGAACTCTTTTATCGTGGCGTGCATACCGTTGGGGTATATTGCCCTAACGTGCTCATATTTCTTTTCGTGGCGAAATTCATTCCAAACAGTAACTTTTATCATTTTATTTTCTCCTTATAATATAATTTCTTTGCCTTTTTCGGCTGATTCATAGAAGCCTTGAAGAATCTTTATCATATCAAGACCTTGCTGAGGTACAAACATAGGCTCGGCTTTGTTTAATAAAACGTCGGCAAAATGTCTTAAATTGGCCTCGTGTCCCGGCATTTTTTCAGTAATATTTGGAAGAATATCTACTGTTTTGCCATATTCTTCCGCAAAAATCTTCAACTGATCAACAGATGACCAACTTGCCCCTGCTTTTGTTCCGCGCAGTTCAACAAAGCGCTGTTCCTTTTCGATATTTGACGCCCATGAAAACTCGATCTGCATTGAGCAACCGTTATCAAAGCGGATAAATCCCATTGCAAGATCCTCAACGTCAAATGTACCGTTATCATTTTTATCGCCGTAACGGGTGTGAGTTGAATCAGATGCATTGGTATTGGCAAACTTTGAATAGGTGCAACCTGAAACTGCAACAGGTGTGGGATTGCCCATAAGCCATATTGCAAGGTCGATCATATGAACGCCTAAATCAATTAAAGGTCCGCCGCCTGAAAGTTCTTTTGTTGTAAACCAACCGCCTTTGCCGGGGATACCGCGCCTTCTCTGCCAACCGCAACGGGCAGAATAAATTTCGCCCATATTACCGTCAGCAATATATTTTTTAAGGTATGACGAAACTTCCATATATCGGTTATTGCGCATAACCATAAGTGTTTTACCGCTCTTTTCAGATGCCGATTTCATTTTTTCGGCTTCTTCAACGTTTATGGCATCAGGCTTTTCGCAGAAAACGTTTATGCCGTTATTTAGCGCATCAACTGCAATAATTGAGTGAAGATAGTTAGGTGTGCAAATATCAACTGCATCAAGACCTTTCAGTTTAAAAAGATCTTTATAATCAGTACAGAAGAAATCTGCACCTAAACGCTTTGCCATTTTTTCTGCACGTTCTTCTATAATATCGCAAACACCGATAATTTCAACGTTGTCCATTTTTTCATATGCAGGAGCGTGCGCCCAAGTTGCAATTCCGCCTGCGCCGATAAGTGCTATTTTTAGTTTTTTGTCAGCCATAAAAAATCTCCTTATCAATTTTTTCAATAAAAGTATAGCATTTTCAAGGGTATTATGATATAATATTTTTATATAAAAATATCAAATTTTTGTCATCGAGGTTTTTATGAATTTTGTTGAAGAACAAAAAGCGGATATTGACGGTTTTGAAATTCCCATACAATGCATTTTGATATCAACTTCTCGCAGAGAAATTTCCCATATCGCTCACTATCACGATTATATTGAATTTCTTTACGGTATCGATTGTGATGCCATCGTTTGGCATAACGGTGAAGAAACTTCCTTAAAAACAGGCGACCTTGTTATAATTAACTCAAAGAAGCCCCACGACGTACACTCAAAAAACGGCAAAAGTTCATATATCGTAATAAAATTTATGCCCCAGATTCTCTATGCCGCCGAGCAATCGGTCTTTGAGTTTAAGTATATTATGCCCTTTTTGGCAGATACGGGACAATGTAATAATTTTTTTAAGAAAGAGGATCTCAAAAATTCAGAGATACCGCAAATAATGAATGATATTATGTTAGAATGGAACGAAAAAAAATACGGTTATGAGATCGCTTTGAGAATTTTCGTTAACCGTATCGTTTTATGGCTTTTAAGAAAATGGAACGCTGACTTTCCCTCCCCCACCGAAAGCTACGGCACGATGAAGATCATCCAAAAGGTGTCTGAATACGTGCAAAAGAATTTTCAAAATGCAGATCTTGAATTTATTTCAAAAGAATGCGGTTTAAGTTACAGTTATCTTTCCCGAATTTTCAAGCGCGTAATGAAAAAGAGTTTCACCGAATATGTAAATTACATCAGAATAACCGAAGCCCAACGCTTATTGGCTTCAAGC
Organism: Clostridia bacterium; assembly: GCA_045591115.1. GTDB lineage: Bacteria > Bacillota > Clostridia > Christensenellales > QALW01 > UMGS1322. The sequence continues at coordinate 36,627 of JAZNSH010000017.1, read as the reverse complement.
GAAAGAAGCATCACGGAGATCGCCCAGGACGTGGGCTTTTCCACCGCAAGCTATTTTATTGATATCTTCAAAAAACAAACCTCCACCACTCCATTGCAGTTCAGAAACAATTTAAAATAACAAAACGCTTCCTCCATTACCTCCTCCTATTTTATAAAATCTCACAATATGACAAATACACCTCACATATTGCCATTCAAATTGAACTGACAATATTATATAATATATAAAAATATTAGGAGGTTTTTATGAAAAAGGCATTATCTTTATTTCTTATTTTATGTATGCTCATTGGATTTGAAAATTTTTCGGTTGTTGCTGAAACCGTAAATTTTGTTCCCGCAGCAGATTCGACCTTTGGAAGCGGAAGCTTTACTTGGACGGCTCTTTCCGGCGGAATTTTAAAAGAAACGGATAACCCCATAGGACCCGGCAAAGTGCTTTGCTATTCGGATCTTCCGGATGCAAGTTATGCTTCACCGCAAATTGATGTGCGCAATTACGTGCAAAACAACGTAAATCAAGCAGTTACGCTTTACGCATCAATGGATATTTTTTCCGAAAACAACAATATCAGTAACCTTATCATACGTATCCGCACAAATACTGCAAACGGATATTCAAAATGTAAAGAAGCAGGGACGGCTTACTGCACCCTCGGCACTGCTAATATTATTGCAGGACAATGGAACAGAATAACCGTTTCCTTTAACGTTACTGAAAGTGATCTTAACTCCACCGAACCTTGGAATTTATGTTTTGACGGCTTAACAAGTAAAACGAGAGAACCCATATATATTGATAATTTCTACATTGGTCTTGATGAAGAAAATCCGTTGGATATGCCCACGATAAGTGACGGGGAAGTAGAAAATTTCTTATTACCCGCAGATTCTACCTTTGAATCAGGCACAACTTCGTGGAACAAGCTTTCAGCAGGTACGGTAGCTGTTGTTGATAATCCTTTGGGTTCGGGGCAAGCTCTTTGCTATTCCGACCTTGATCCTTCAAAAAACTATGCATCACCTCAGCTTGACATCAGAAGCGCAATTCAAGGAAACGTAGATAAGGCAACAACAATCTACGGTGCAATGGATATTTACTGTGAAAAGGATATTATAAACGCAATTATAAGATTGCGCACCACCACTGCACCAGGCTTTTCTATGTGTGAAGCCGCAGGCACACCATACTGCACTATCGATACCTTCGATACTTTGGCAGAAGAGTGGACAAAAGTAATTTTCTCATTTGAAATTACTGAAAAGGACCTTTCTTCAACCGAACCTTGGAATCTTTGTTTTGATGGCATTGCAAAAAATCTTACTACGGAAGATAAAATTTACATTGACAACGCCTATATTGGCGTAGATAAACCTGAAAATATTATTGTAGAAAACAAACCTATCCCTGAGAAAACTGCCGTTTCAAGGTTTGACAATACTTTGGTAGGTACTGTCCGTTGGGATGCTTTTACAGAATCTACGCCCGACGGCACGGACGTTGCAAGTCAGGTAGCGAGAGTACTTTCCCCTTCAAAATATCATTCTCAGGCGCCTTTCTTCTCTGTTGTTAATGATGATAACACAATTTCATTCCCTGAATACACCGTTGAAACTTGGGAGAAAGAAGCTGAATATGCAGCAGCAGGCGGTCTTGATTATTTTGCATACCTCTGGTATGAAACAAATGATGCAATGAGCCAGCCAAGAAAAATGCATCTTCAAAGTGAAAAGAAAGATATAATTAAGTTTTGCGGTGTTCTTGGTCATATTTATTCAAAAAAATCAATGAATGAACTTTGGGAAGCGATGAAGGATTCCTGCTATCTTACCTTGGACGGCAGACCCTTATTGTTCCTTTACGGTGCCTCGGGAAGCAGCTGGACCAAGGCAAATGTTGATCAACTTCGTCAGGATGCGGCTAATGCAGGCATCGAAAAGGCTCTCTACATTATCGGTATGTGTGATAACGCAAACCAAACAACCTTCACTGAAGTGGTGGCAAAGGGCGTTGACGGTGTATCCTGGTATGGTGAAAGTGCGTGGAGTACAGCTGAAACCTATGCTTCTCTTAAAGCACGTTGCGAATCGAGAATAAGAACAATGAGCGAATATGCTCAAACTTATGGTGTTGACATTATTCCATCTTTTACTACGGGTTTTGATACGAGAGCGCGTATTCAGACAGGCGTTACATGGGTTGATGGAGACCCCAACGCAACCAATGATGCTGATAAACCCTATAAAAACTGGTACTCACTTCAGCCCACAATGGATGAGCTTGAAGATCATATAACAAACGTTATTGAATATACAAATACTTCTTCTGCGGCAAAAACCAATATCGTTTGCTCTTATGCGTGGAATGAGCACGAAGAGGGCGGTTGGCTTTGCCCCACAATTACCGTAGATGAGAACGGTGATCCCGTTTACAATTCAGATGGCACAATCAAGGCTAATACTGAACGACTTGACACTTTAAAAAGCGCAAAAGAAGCTGTTTTCGGTGTGCCTGAACCAAAGAACACTATTATGGGTGCATCAGTTGATATTGGTGCAAGCCTCACAATAAACTATTTTGCTCAAATTGTAACAGATGAAACTGCAATGATGCGATTTACTTCATCATCAGGCAGAATAACGGAAGTTAACGGTGTTCTTGACGAAAATACCGGCTATTATAAGTTTGCATACACGGGCATTAACCCTCAATGTATGAGCGATAATATTAAGGCTGAGCTTATTTGCGGTGAAAACGTTTATGACACAAAAGAGAATTACAGCGTAAAAGATTATTGTGAAAATCAGGTTAACCGCAGTGCGGAAAGCTTGGGCTTAACGAAAGCAGAATTCAGGTATTTAAAAACATTACTTGCAGATATGCTTGTTTACGGCAGTGCTTCGCAGGAATATAAAGATTATAATACAACAAACCTTGCAGATAGTGCTGAATGGGTAGAAGAAAACAAGAGTACATTTACAGTTCCCACAGGCGTAAGAAAAATTACCGGCAACTCAGATGCAAATAATAAAGCAACTGCTGTTGGTCTTCATATGGCAAACGTAAACAAAATTTACTTCAAGTTCAAGCTTACAGAAGACGTTGTTGTTAAGTTAAATGGCAAAGAGGTTAATAAATCAACGCTTGTTGATAATGGTGACGGCACTTATACCCTTTATTCAGACGGCATTAAAGCAACGCAGTTTGATGATGTGTTTACATTAACCATCACAAAAGACGGTACGGAAATCACAAAGGTTGAATATAACGTAAATGCGTATATTCAAGCAAAATATAACCTTTCAGGCATTGAGAAAATAGTTAAAGCACTTTCAAATTACGGAGTTTCTGCAAAAGTATATCAAGGCGAATTTAGAGATAATAGCTTCGAGCTTGAAGAAGATAATCTTTAATAAAAAACAAAACCCCGAATTTCGGGGTTTTATTTTTATGTAAGAACAACAATCATATAATAATATGTTTTTTGCAGCGACATGCGCGGTGCAAAAAACACCTTACGCAAGTCAAGTCGTATGCAAAGCATGCACGCAGACTTGTGAAAAACTCAAAAAATATAAAAGGGGCAGAAAGAACTGCCCCGTTATGTTTTTTGAAAGGTGAAGACACCGTCTTCGCCTTTATAAGAAGAAGCATTCGCTATCAATAGTCGCATAATAAGTCCTATTCTTACCTGCCCAGCAAGTGTACCGAATAGATTTATGACAGAAGAAAAGACAGTTACCAACGGGTTTTACGCCCATATATGCTTCAATAGCGGCATAATAGTTGGTGGTTGAATATGTTTCCTTCTCTAAGGTTGAGTTTGCAGTTGAAAACTGATGAGGTGCATAGATAACCTGACGGACGGTCTGATTATTCTTCTTAACTCGATTCATAATAACGTTGCCTACTGCAAGCTGGCACTTATATGAATTTCCGCCTGCCTCGCGCTTAATTACCTTTGCCATCAGCTTAACATCATTAAGCTGATCCTCAGTAAGAGTCTTAAGGGCGGCATTAACAACATCCATATTAGCGGACTTATAATTGCTTACCGTTGTGCTCGTATCAACGCTCTGCGAAGGTCCCGTAGTGCTGGGCGTTGAGGTGTTTGAGCTATTATTTGTGCTTCCTGAAGGCTTAGCGCCTGAAAGAGCCGCGGTAATTTTGGCAAGAGTCTTGTTCCCTGCAATTCCGTCAGCAGTAAGTGAATAATCTTTCTGGAACTTTATAACTGCCTGCTTTGTTACGTTGCCGAATTCGCCCGTTGCTTCACCCTTAAAATAGCCTAATTTTTTAAGGTTATTCTGCAACGTTTGCACCTGCTTGCCCTTATCGCCATAGCGGAGAGTTCCCGGCTTTGCAATAGATTCAACCAATTGAGGCTTGGGAGTCTGTGAGGGTTTTGCGGTCGCCGTTGCTGTTGTCTTAGGCTTTTCAACTTTGTTATGCTTAGCGGAAGCGGAATTCAATGCTTCAAGTGTAAGCTCAGCAACCGTTCCCGTTTCGCTTATCTGATTATTTTTTTGGAACTTCTTTACTGCCGAAACGGTTATTGCACCGTAATACCCGGTAACGTACTTTTCTTCAAGATAGCCAAGCTCATAAAGGCGTCTCTGCAGTTCCTTTACGCCTGCATTTTCATCACCTGATTTATATACCTTGCCGACCTCGAGCTTAGTTCCGTTAATAATAGTGTTGATCTTATCTAAGGTCTGCTTTGCGGCTATGCCCGTTTCCTGAATTCCGTTGTTTTTCTGGAAATTTTTAATGGCCTTTTCAGTAACATCACCGAAATATCCCGTTACATTGTCCTTCTCAAGATATCCCATATCGCAAAGCGCCTGCTGAAGCTTTCTTACCTCTGCACTTTCATCACCGTTACGGATGGTCATTGTAATATCAAAATCTTTTTTTACAAACAGTGCTTCAAGAGTTTTTTCTGCAACAATACCTGTCTGACTGATGCCGTTTTCTTTCTGATATTTCTTTACTGCATCCTCAGTATTTGGACCAAAAAAGCCCGTTGCAAATTCTTTATCAAGATAGCCATTTTCAACAAGCTTCTGCTGAAGCTCCAACACGTCAGGCCCTTTACTGCCCATTTTCATTGTTGACGTGGGCATTGCATATGCAGGTGCTATCGCCGAAAAAATAAGCACTATGGCAATAAACACCGACAAAATCACTCGTCTAAACAATAGCGTATCCTCCTTTTTATTTTTATCTACTATAAGATTATACCACACCTAAAAGAAAAATGCAACACTTTTGTAACATATGCTTTTTTCGGCATATTTTTTATCATTTCAATAAAGAAAAAATCCCCGAAAATTTTCGGGGATTTGGTTTCGGGGAATTCTCACACTGTACCAAGCAGTGCAAAAAAACTTGAAAATCAGGTGAATGAGTGATTAAAGCCGAGTCTGCACTCTTCAGAGTGAAATAAAACCCGAAATTCAAGGCACAAAGGGGTAAAACCGAGTGCGCTTACACAAAACGTAAGTAATCGAGGTTTTATCCCCTTTGTAACACAGAAAAAATCCCCGAAATGCTTTCGGGGATTTGGTTTTGGGTAGTTACACCACACTAAGCAGTGCAAAAAAACTTGAAAATCAGGTGAATGAGTGATTAAAGCCGAGGAAGTTTACACGAACCGTAAATGACCGAGGCTTTATATTGCTTATGAACCGCAGTTTCAAGAATTTTTTGTGCTGCGCTTATTTCTTGAATTTGGGTTTTGCAGAATAAGTAGTATGAAGAAGCTCGTGAGCCTTGTGGCTGTTGGGCTCGCCAAGGAATTCCTTATAAAGAGCCTGAACCTCAGCATTTTCGTGTGACTTTCTCTTAGCCTTGGAAGCATCCTCACCATAGAGAACCTTTGCACGAAGCTCGCGAACGTTAACGCTCATCTGAGTCTTTGCATCAACGATGGGCTGACCGCCACCTGTGATACAACCGCCGGGACAGCACATAACTTCAATGAAGGTATAATCCTTTTCGCCTGCCTTAATAGCGTTAAGAAGCTTTTCAGCATTGCCTGTTCCGTGAACAACTGCAACCTTAACCTTTGTGCCCTTAAGATCGATCTCAGCTTCCTTAATGCCTTCAAAGCCACGAACTGCGTGAAGATCAAGATCCTTAAGCTCTTCACCTGTTACAACCTCATAAACTGTACGGAGAGCAGCCTCCATAACACCGCCGGTTGCACCGAAGATAACGCCTGCACCTGTGGATTCGCCAAGCATACTGTCGAAATCTTCATCCTCAAGCTCGGTAAACTCGATACCTGCAGTCTTGATCATTGTTGCAAACTCACGAACTGTAAGAACTGCATCAACATCTCTTAAGCCGTTGGTAACAAGCTCATCACGCTGTGCTTCCTGCTTTTTAGCAGTACAAGGCATAACTGATACAACGTAGATCTTTTCAGGATCAATGCCCATCTTCTCTGCATAGTATGATTTAATCATAGCACCTGTCATTTCGTGAGGTGATTTGCAGGATGAAAGGTTGGGAATAAATTCAGGGAAGAATTTTTCACAATATGTGATCCATCCGGGTGAGCAGGATGTGATCATAGGAAGAACGCCACCGTTCTTAATTCTGCCTAAAAGCTCTGTGCCCTCTTCCATAATGGTAAGGTCAGCACCGAAATCGGTATCGAACACCTTATCAAAGCCAAGACGACGCATTGCGGCAACCATTTTGCCTGTAACGCCCGTGCCGATGGGAAGACCGAATTCTTCACCTAAGGAAGCACGAACTGCAGGTGCGGGCTGAACGCAAACGAACTTATCGGGATCAGCAATAGCTGTCCAAACCTTGTCGATCTCGCTCTTTTCGTGAAGTGCGCCAACGGGACAAGCCTGAATACACTGACCGCAGTTTACGCAGGGGCTGTTAACAAGTGAAACACCGAAAGCTGAGCCAACTGTTGAGTTGAAGCCACGCTTACCCATACCGATAGCGCCGATCTTCTGAATGTTCTGACAAGCAGCGATACAACGACGGCAATGGATGCACTTGGAGTTATCACGAACGATTGAGGGTGAAAGATCATCGATGCAATCAGGTGTAAATGTTTTTGCGCCCTGATATGTGATCTCGGAAACACCATACTCATTGCAAAGAGCCTGAAGCTCACACTTACCTGAACGAACGCAAGTAGTGCATTCACGGTTGTGGTTTGAAAGAAGAAGACCGAGGTTGTCCTTTCTTACTCTGCGAAGCTTGGGAGTGTTGGTCTTAACAACCATACCCTCGCCTGCAGGCATAACGCAAGCAGCAGCAAGGCCTCTTGCGCCTTCAATTTCAACCATACAGATACGGCAAGCACCGATCTGGTTTACGCCCTTTAAGTAGCACAGTGTAGGAATATTGATTTTTGCTGCTTTTGCAGCTTCAAGAACTGTTGTTCCTTCAGGAACAGTAACTTTAATACCGTCAACGGTTAAATTAATCATTTTTGTTTCCATTTTATTCTACCTCCTACACAATTATTTAACTTCGATAGCCTTGAACTTACAGTTGCCGATGCAAGCACCGCACTTGATACACTTATCAGTGTCGATTTTAAATGCAGCAAGCTTCTTGCCGGGAGCAATGTAATCAGTTCTTTCGATAGCGTTTACAGGACAATTCTTTGCGCAAAGACCGCAACCTATACATTTATCGCGATCGATAACGTACTTTGCAAATGCCTTACAATAGTGTGCAGGACATTCCTTCTTATAAATATGTGCTTCGTATTCATCACGGAAGAAACGAAGTGTTGAAAGAACGGGGTTAGGTGCTGTCTGACCAAGACCGCAAAGTGAAGAATCCTTAATTGTGTTTGCAAGGCTTTCAAGCTTTTCAATATCGCCATCCTCGCCCTTGCCCTCTGTGATTCTTGTTAAAATCTCAAGCATACGGCGTGTACCGATACGGCAGGGTGTGCACTTACCGCAGGATTCGTCAACAATGAACTCAAGGAAGAACTTTGCAATATCAACCATACAGTTGTCTTCGTCCATAACGATCATACCGCCTGAACCCATCATACAACCGATGGAAGTAAGTGTATCATAGTCAACTGAAATATCAATAAGATCCTTGGGGATGCATCCGCCTGAAGGTCCGCCGGTCTGAACAGCCTTAAATTCCTTGCCGTTGGGGATACCACCACCGATATTGTAGATGATCTCACGAAGAGGTGTGCCCATAGGAATTTCAACAAGACCCGTATGTGCGATTTTACCGCCTAATGCGAAAATCTTTGTACCGGTTGACTTTTCAGTACCCATACTCTTGAACCAGTCAGCACCGTTCAAGATAATCTGAGGAACGTTAGCAAAGGTTTCAACGTTATTTTCAACGGTGGGCTTACCGTAAAGACCCTTAACGGCAGGATAAGGAGGACGAGGTCTGGGCTCGCCGCGCTTGCCTTCGATAGAAGTCATAAGTGCAGTTTCTTCACCGCAAACGAATGCACCTGCACCAAGACGGATGGAAAGGTCAAAATCAAAACCTGAACCGAAAATGTTTTTACCTAAAAGACCGTATTCCTTAGCCTGATCAATAGCGATCTGTAAACGCTTAACAGCGATGGGATATTCGGCACGAACGTAAACATAACCAACTGTTGCACCGATTGCATAACCTGCGATAGCCATAGCTTCGATTAAGCAGTGGGGGTCGCCTTCAAGAACTGAACGGTCCATAAATGCACCGGGATCGCCTTCGTCAGCGTTACATACAACATATTTCTGATCTGCCTTGTTAGGTGCGCAAAGTGCCCACTTTCTACCTGTGGGGAAGCCGCCGCCACCACGACCGCGAAGACCTGAATCTGAGATAACCTTAATAACATCTTCAGGAGTCATTTCAGTTAAAACCTTACCTAATGCTGCATAACCGTCCATAGCGATATATTCTTCGATGTTTTCAGGATCGATAACACCGCAGTTACGAAGAACGATTCTCTTCTGTGATTTATAGAATGCAGTATCCGAAAGAGCTACGTTCTTAACATCCTCTACCTTTTCTTCGCCTGTATCAGCGTAAACAAGACGCTCAACGATTCTGCCCTTAAGAAGATGCTCTTCAACGATCTCCTTAACGTCATCGGGTGTTACCTGGCTATAGAATGTGCCTTCGGGATAGATGATAACAACGGGGCCAAGTGCGCAAAGACCGAAGCAACCGGTCTGAACGATCTTAACTTCTTCTTTAATACCGTTGGCAGCAAGGTGTGTTTCAAATGCTTCCTGAATCTTTACGCTTCCTGAAGACGTACAGCCTGTACCGCCACATATAAGTACGTGTGAACGAATCATAATAAACTAACCTCCATATTATTGATGTGCCGCAATAGTATATTCAGCAATAACCTTGCCGCCCTTAAGATGCTTTTCAACAACTTCCGTAACCTTTTCAGCAGTCATTTTAACATAAGTAACCTTTTCTTTGCCTGCCTCATAAACCTCAACAACGGGCTCAAACTGGCAGATACCGATACAACCGGTCTGTGAAACTGCTACTTTGTCTGCTAAACCTTTTTCGTTAACTTCCTCAACGAACTTGTTGAGAACAGGTCTTGCACCTGCTGCGATACCGCAAGTTGCCATACCTACAACTACGCGCACGCTGTTAGTGCCTTCACGAAGAACTACCTTGTCCTTCATCTTGTCCTTGATTGCTTGCAATTCGGCTAATGATTTCATTTTGTTCTCCCTTTCTCATTTATGTAATTAAAATTTTATAAATTATCATACTGCTCGCGCAGGTATTCATTTATCCACTGTATCACGTCATAGGTATTTAAGGGAACGCCCTCTAAGACCTGACGCAATTCTCTTGTATCAAGGTGCACCTGATTGCCTGATCTGTTATGTTCAAACAAAAAGTCGGTGTCAGGATGTCCTTGAATAAGTGTTGTGATAGTAGATATCACGTCACCTAAAGGTGTAAAATCAAGATGATTTTTATAAAAGACTGCTTTAACGCACGTTCCGTGATCTTCTCCCTGAGAGGATTCAATATGAATGTTTCCTCCCGTTTGCTCAGCCGCCATCTTTAAAAGCGGAAGACCTAAGCCTACCTTCCGAGTTGTGCGCGTTGTATAAAATGGATCGGTTACGCCTTTTACTATTTCTTCAGGCATTCCGGTACCATCATCTAAAATAGTCAAGGTAACGGTTTCGTCTGTTTCATCCAAGATGATTGACGTAAGCGTTGCCTTTGCTTTAACTGAGTTTTCTGCAATATCAAGAATATTAAGTGAAAGCTCTTTCATATTACAGTTCTCCTTTAAGCCAAGAAATCAGATTCTTTCTTACCAGAGCCGATGAATAAGGTTCATCCGAAAGCTCAACGAAAGCATCCTTATCGCGCATATCCGTAAGATAATGGGCATCACTGCTTATAACGTGCCGTTTATCTTGTAAAGCATACTTTTTTATATACTCCTCGGCATTATTCTTATCGTGAAGCTCAAATGCCGTGAAATACGGTGTTTCGGGGAATGTGCCTAAAACGTGGATCATTCCGTTTGAGTTTCTGTCAATATGTGCAGGATAGGCTACTCCTGAAAAATCCTTTACCATATCAGGCAGATCCTCTAAGGAAAGCATCGTTGCAAGGGGAAGAAAATGCTCCTCCTCACCGATGATGTTATCATCACCGTCCATTATGTGCTGATGCCCGAAAACCTCTATCTTGTTTTTTATTTTTATTCTTTTCTTGTCGATCTCTCGGTCAAACTCCATAGCACCTTCAAGGCTGTCAAACAAGCACACGGCGTGAATATCTTCACTTGTTGTAACCTCCATTCCCGCAATGGGAATGATTCCGTGCTTCTTTGCCGCCTGAAAAAATGCAGGACAGTTTTTCGTGGTGTTATGGTCAGTTAGCGCTACGATATTGAGTCCGCATAAAGTAGCCATACCTATTATATTATTGGGTGTGTTATCATCATCACCGCAAGGCGATAGGCAGGAATGAGTATGCAGATCATAAAAATACTTATTCATTATATAAGTCCTGACAGTATAACTGCCGCCTCATAAGTACTTTTTTTAGTTGTAAGCACGTTTATGCCCTTCTCCTTGGCAGTGGCTAAAACGTCCTCCTCAAGGACAACGCCTTCGCTTAAAATAACGCAGGCTGTATCGGCTAATGATGCAACTGCAATAACGTTAACGTTACTCATTATCGTTATCCAAGCATCGTCCTCCTGCGCTTTGCCCATAACCCAACTTAAAAGGTCGCCTATATAAACGTTTTTGATCTCACGTTCAGGCTGAGGCATAGCGATAGGTCTGAAATCCTTATTGTCGCTTAACTCTTTAACCGTCATTGTTCTTTCTCTTTTCTTTAATTAAACAATCGTCAGGACAAGCTGTTTTTTTAATAACGTCCTCAGCAAATGCACGGCAAGTGGGTGCCCCGCAGGAACCGCAATCGATTCCGGGAAGTGTTTCCTTAAACCGCTGTATATCTGCCATCATTCGCATCGATTCAGCCATTGAGCTTGAAAGCCGCGAAATAGGACGGTATTCGGGTAACTCATTAAATAAATAGTCATCCGGTATATATTCCTTGTTTTTATCAAGGAAGTTCTGTGAAACAGGCAGATATCTGCGAAGCCGTTGAAGACGCGCCTTTGCAACAAAGGGGTTTTGTATTGCCAAAACTCCGCCTACGCAACCGCCCACGCAAGCATTAAGCTCAATGAACTCTAAGGGCGGAACGTTGCCGTTTTCTACCTGGTCAAGAACGCGGATAACGTTGTCAATGCCGTCAGCCGCAAGATAATCTTCATTGAATATGGCAGTTGCCTCACCGCCTGAGGATGCCCAACCGATACCGATCATACCTGATTCGGAAAGAGTATCAACATTGTCATCTGACTTCATTTCGCTGATAAGCTGGAAGTAAATATCGCTTATGGATATAACTGCATCAACCTGACTTTTATAGCCTGCAAAGCCGTTTTTAACGTAGCTTGCCTTTGCAGGGCAAGGCGAAATAAAGCAAACGCCGATCTCCTCATCCTTTAATTCAGGGTGCTCCTCCTTGGCCTGCTTGCGAGCAAGCTTTGCCGCAACCTCCATAGGCGGAAGCATATGTATTATGTGGTCATTTAATGATGGGAATCTTAAACCGATAAGACGGACTACCGCAGGACAAGCTGAAGAAATTGCAGGCTTCTTTACACCGTCAGTTTTCAAATACATTCTTGTGTAAGCAGAAACCAGCTCTGCTGCCTTTGAAACCTCAAAAACCTGATCAAAACCAAGCTTTAAAAGGCCGTTAAGAACGAAGTCAACGTCATCAAGATTATCAAACTGACCGTAAAGCGTAGGTGCAGGCAAAGCGATCTTCCACTTAAAACGCTCCATATCCTCTAAAGACGAGCAAACCGCTTTCTTTGCCTTATGGGGGCAAACGCGGATACATTCACCGCAATCAATGCAACGTGCATCGGCAATAACTGCGTGACCATCTTTAATACGGATAGCCTCTGTGGGGCAACGCCTTAAGCAGGTCGTGCAACCCATACACTTGTTTCTGTCAAGCTGAACCGAATGTTCATATAACTTCATTATTTAGTCACCTACCGTATGAATACTTTCATAACGATCTTAGTTCCTACACCAACCTCTGAGGTAAGCTCCATTTCATCCGAATAGCGTTTCATATTAGGTAAACCCATACCTGCGCCGAAGCCCAGTGAACGTATTGCATCAGGTGCCGTTGAAAAGCCCTCCTGCATTGCCTGATCGATATCCTTGATACCGGGACCCTTATCCTCTAAAATAATGGTAACGGCCTCTTCATCGACAAGCACATCCGCCATTCCGCCGCCTGCGTGAATAACCATATTGATCTCGCCTTCATACATAGCAATGGAAACTCGCCTGATGATTTCAGGCGTAAGCCCTAACTGACGAAGATTCTTTTTTACCTGTACCGATGCCTGACCGGCTGACGTAAAATCGTCACCGTCAACATCGAAGTGAAATACTAATGGCTCGCTCATGATTTCACCTTATTGCCGATAAGCCCGTTGGAATAAAGAATTCCACAAGCCTCGTAAAGGCGCTTTTCCGAAGTCATTATAACGATACCTGCTTCCTTCGCAAGCTCAAGCATTTCTTCACTGGGGGCCTTTGAGCGAACAAAAACCACGCAAACCATATCCATCATAACCGCAGTGCGGATTACCTGGGGGTTTACAAGACCCGTAAGAAGCACAGCCTGATCCTTAACGTAGGCAAGCACGTCGCTCATCAAATCACAACCGCAAGCTGAATATACGTGCCGGGACAAAGAATCTTCACAGCATAAAACCTCGGCATCCAAAAGCTCTTTTATTGTACTGATCTTCATAACTTTGCGAGTTCCTTTACATTAATATTTTGCTAAAATATCCTTAACTTCGCTGGGAAGAAGCTTACCGTAAACATCTTCGTTAATTGTCATAACCGGTGCAAGACCGCAGCAGCCTAAGCAACGTGTATCCTGAATGGAGAATTTGCCGTCAGCAGTTGTCTGGCCTGCTTCAATACCAAGGATATTCTTAACTTCATCAAGGATTGCTGCAGCACCCTTAACGTAGCATGCAGTACCCTGACATACTGCTACAACGAAATCACCCTTGGGTTCAAGTGTAAACTGTGCATAGAATGTTGCTATGCCGTAAAGCTCAGCTACGGGAACACCTGTTTTAGCGGAGATAAACTCCTGCACTTCAAGTGAAACGCAGCCTAAAAGCTTCTGTGCCTGCTGCATGATAGGCATCATTTTGCCCTGATCATCTTTTACTTCTTCAATAAACTTTGCAAGTTCATCAAAGGCAGCCTGCTTCTGTTCTTGTGTTAAAGCCATTTTAAGTCCTCCTAAAAGTAAATCTTTTTACGTTTAATACGAATATAAATGCGTATTTGCGTACACTGACATTATAGCACATTTTATTTGTAAATGCACGAACTTTTTTATAAAAAAAACGAAAAACTCATTTTTTTCCAAAAGCACCGTTGATTTGTGTTTGTTTTGTTGATTTGTGTTGTGTTTCAATTAGAAAATGTGGTTTTAAATCTGTGAAAAAAATTTTTTTGAGTATTGACTTTGCCTTTGGATTTTAATATAATTATCACGAGGTGACTAATATGTTGAATTTAAAAAATCAGCGTCAGCTTTTTACTGATGATATTATTATCGACAAAAACAATTCCACCGCAAAAAAACGGCTTAACGCCCCTATAAAGGGCGATATTACTTTTGTTTTTGATGCCCCTTGGGAGAAATCAGGCACAGTCTATCATAACATAGTGAAAAATCCCAATGGCACCTATTTTATGTACTATAAAGGCTATCATCCCGATGAAAACGGCAGAAATATGCGCCATATCTGCGTTCTTACCAGTGATGACGGCTTAAATTGGGAAAGACCGAAATTGAATATCAATCCTATTTTTAAGGATTCAAATATAATTTCCCAAAGCACCAATTACGATAACTTTTTCTGCTTTTATGATACTAATCCAAATTGTCCTGATTCTGAGCGTTACAAAGCACTTATAGGCGAATGGAATAACGGCTTATACGTTGCTTTATCACCTGACGGCATCAACTTTAAATTTCACCGTTATACTACCGAATGTGATGCCTCCGAGCGCAAAGATCGCGGTCTTTTGATGCTGAAAAGTGAAACAAACTGCCATTTTGATACGCTTAATACCGTATTTTATAAAGACGGCTTATATCACGCATACGTCCGTGGAATCCACAGAGGAAATGATTATCAGCCTGAAATTCTTTCCGATGACGATCACTCAATTATCCGTGATATCCGCCACACAACAAGTGCAGATTTTTATAATTGGTCCGCACCCGAACCCTTAAAATACGATGATAGCTTTGATTATGAGCTTTACACCAACGGCATATTCCAATACTATCGTGCACCTGAATTCCTTCTTGGTATTGCCACCCGCTATGTGGTAAGGGAAAATTGGAATTCTTCCTTTGACCGTCTGCCCAATGCAAAGGACAGAAAAACACGTTCACGAGGAATGAGCTTAACGGATGCTGTTTTTATGGCTTCACACAACGGCACCGATTTTATTCGTTATAACGAAATGTTTATTACTCCCGGAAGCGAGCAAACAGATAATTGGCGGTACGGTGATTGTTACGTTTGCGTAGGCGCAGTTGAAACGCCCTCGAAAATTGAAAGCCAAGATCCGTACCTTTCCCTTTTTTGCCCCGAAACGGTAAACGGAAAGAGCGTTTTATTCCGCCACACTCTTCGTCTTGACGGCTTCGTTTCCTATTTTGCGCCCTTAGAAACAAAGATCTTAAAAACAAAGCCCTTTATTTTTGATGGTGAAAAGCTTTTATTGAACTTCCGCACCTCGGCATTGGGAAAAATAAAAATCACCTTAAAATCAGGTGATACGGAAATTCATTCAGATGAAATTTTCGGTGATAAGGTTGACAGAATAATTGATTTTAACGGTGATCTATCAGCCTTTAAGAATAAAGAAGTAACGATGCTCTTTGAAATAAGCGACGGGGAAATTTATTCCTTTAAATTTGAGTAAAAAAGAAATAGGCAAGATCAAGCGTCTTGCCTATTATTTATTGCCACCAAACATTCCACTTATCTATGTAATCAGGAAAGCCGATGTTTTCATCAATTATCTTCTGCATTTCAGGGCTTTTATTTACCCAATATTCATCGATGAGCTTTAAATTGCGTTGAGTTAAAGGAATTATCACACTATCAAATTTACTTTGCCAAAAGATGGTAGTGTTCTTTATACATCCCACACAAATCATCGGTGGCAAATCTATTTCACTTGGTATTAAATGTCGCCACAAAAGGTTTCGAGAAGGATAAAACACCTGGCAATCTCTGATATTATCCCATTTAAGCTTTGTTATTCTGTTAGTAACCCCATCTTTTGTTATTTTATACTGTGCAATCAGCGCATGATAATAGACATACAAAAGGATTACTAATGGAATCGTTGAAAATATCAGAATGAAGCTTCTGTCTCCGGCTATTACGCCCACAATAAGAAACAAAAAAACAAAAGATAATTTTAAAAGGAATGCTTTCAGTTCACTTTTACAAACAAACTCATACTTTTTCATAATTTTTTGAACAACCTTTTTGTGTTTGCGTTGGTGATTTCAACTACTTCATCGGGTGTCATATTCCAAAGCATTGCAATATGCTCTGCAACGTAAATAATATTAGAAGAATCGTTGCGCTTTCCGCGGTTAGGAACGGGTGCAAGGAAAGGACAGTCCGTTTCAAGCAGAATTCTGTCTTTGGGAATGTACTTTAAATTCTCCTGAGCGCGGACAGAGTTTTTAAAGGTGCACGTTCCGCCAAAGGAAAAGTACAAGCCCAAATCAAGGCAGATCTTTGCAATCTCCTTGCTTTCGGAAAAGCAATGCATAAGACCGTAAGAAATTTTTTCACTTTTTAAGATATCAACCATATCACCCGTTGCATCACGGCAATGAATTTCCACGGGAAGGTCTGCTTCCTTTGCCGCCAATGCTTGCTTAATAAAGGCGTGCTTTTGTACGTCTCTCGGCGGATTATTTTCCCAATAATAATCTAAGCCTATCTCCCCTGCACCAACGCACTTTTCGTGCTTCCACATTTCCTTTAATTTTTCAAGATTTTCATCGAAATATGTGTCCGCATTGATCGCATGTATACCTGCACAGAAGTACATATGTTCGTATTTTTCTGCCATCTCTTGGCAGAATTTACTTTCTTCAACTGTACAGCCTGCATTGATGGCATAGAGTACGTTTTTAGATGGAAGGGACGAAATTACTTCGTCCCTATCGTTATCAAATCTTGGATCGTCATAATGACAATGCACGTCAATAAACTTTATCATCTTACTTCACAACCTGCGCCAAATGCCTTTTCGGGGGAAACAAGCGAAAGGTTTCCGTTTTCATCCTCAGCGCAAAGGATCATACCCTCGCTTAACACACCGCGAAGCTTTGCAGGCTTTAAGTTTGCAACAAGAACAACTGTTTTGCCTACCATTTCTTCGGGAGTATAGTGCTTTGCGATGCCTGAAACTACCGTGCGTTTTCTTTCGCCGTCATCTAAAGTCATAACAAGAAGCTTATCGGATTTTTCAAGCTTTTCGGCAGTTAATACCTTTGCGGTCTTTAATTGGACGGAGGCAAACTGATCGATTGTAATTTCCTCAACCTGTTTTTTTGCTTCTTCCTCAGCTTTTTTGGCGGCCTCAGCTTCTTTTTTGGCTTTTTCTTCTTCCTGAGCCTTAAATTCCGCCTCAATATCAATTCTTGGGAAGAGAACTTCCGTTTTCGTTATCTTGCTACCAGCCTTGATTCCGCCGAATTTTTGGATGGAATCAAAGGTTGTAAGGCTTTCGTCAACACCTAAGGAAGCCTGAATTTTAGCAGGAGATTTAGTCATAACAGGTGCAATAAGAACGGATATAATTCTCACACATTCTGCTAAATTGTACATTACAGTTTTAAGTCTACCCTTTTTGCTTTCGTCTTTAGCAAGAGCCCAGGGCATAGTTTCATCAATATATTTATTTGAGCGGGAAACGAGCTTCCATATTTCAACTAAAGCCGTAGAAAGCTGGAATTCATCCATCTTCTTGCAGAACTCGCTGTAAGTATTTTCTGCTAAAGCAATAAGCTCTCCATCAGGATCCTCTGAAACCTCAGGTGCAGGAAGAACTCCGTCAAAGTACTTTTCGATCATAGCGCAAGTACGGGAAACAAGGTTTCCTAAATCGTTGGCAAGGTCGGAGTTGATTCGTGAGAAAAGCGCCTCGTTGGTAAAGTTTCCGTCAGAGCCAAAGGGCATCTCGCGCATTAAGAAATAACGGATGGAGTCAACACCGTACTTATTGCAAAGAACAACGGGGTCAACAACGTTTCCGCGAGATTTACTCATCTTTTCACCGCCGAAAACAAGCCAGCCGTGACCGAATACCTGCTTAGGTAATGGAAGATCAAGTGCCATAAGCATTGCAGGCCATATAATAGTATGGAAGCGGATAATTTCCTTGCCTACAAGATGCACATCGCAAGGCCAATATTTATCAAAAAGTTCGTGATTCTCGGTGGTGTAGCCAAGTTTTGTGATGTAGTTTGAAAGAGCGTCTATCCAAACGTAAACAACGTGCTTTTCATCAAATGTTACGGGAATACCCCACTTGATGCTTGTACGGGATACGCACAAATCTTCAAGACCGGGCTTTAAGAAGTTGTTTATCATTTCCTTTGCACGGCTTGGTGGCTGAATGAAATCGGGGTGGCTTTCGATGTACTCAATAAGTCTGTCCTGATACTTTGAAAGCTTAAAGAAATAACTTTCTTCTCTTGTCTTTTCAACGGGTCTTCCGCAATCGGGACATTTGCCGTCTACAAGCTGAGTTTCAGTAAAGAAGCTCTCGCAGGGAGTGCAGTACCAGCCCTCATATTCTGATTTATAAATATCGCCCTGATCGTAGAGCTTTTTAAAAATCTTCTGTACCGCTTCAACGTGATAATCGTCAGTTGTGCGAATGAAACCGTCATACTTAACGTCCATAAGCTCCCAAAGCTTTTTAACACCTGCAACGATATGGTCAACGTATTCCTGAGGAGTTTTGCCTGCCTCTTTAGCCTTTCTTTCGATTTTCTGACCGTGTTCGTCAGTACCGGTCAAAAAGTAAACGTCATAGCCCTGCATACGTTTAAAGCGTGCAATGGTATCTGCGGCAACAGAGCAATAGCTGTGGCCGATATGAAGATTATCACTGGGATAATAAATTGGTGTTGAAATGTAATATGGTTTTTTCATAAAAATTTATCTCACTTTCTGTAAAATTCGTCTAATCCGCCTGTAGCAAACGCATTCATATCTATATCTGAAATTTTCCCGCTCATAAGTGTATAGAACCCTGCCGCGCCGATCATTGCGGCATTATCGGTACAAAGCACGGGGGAAGGATAATACAAATCTATCTGTGCGCTACGGCACATTCGTTCAATCTCCGCACGAAGCCGTGAGTTTGCCGCCACGCCTCCTGCCATAACGATTTTATTATAGCCTATATCCTTTGCCGCCTTAACCGCTTTTTCAGTAAGCATTCTTACAACACTTTTTTGAAAACTTGCGGCGATATCTGCCTTTGGTAAGCTTTCGCCTTTCTGGGTTAAATTATGCGCAAGATTAACAACTGCCGTTTTAACACCCGAAAAAGAGAAATCATAATTATCCTCTTTTTCAAGATGAGTTGTAAAGTTATAGGCATCAATGTTGCCTTCCTTTGCCAATTCGTCGATTTTAACACCGCCGGGGTAGCCTAAATCAAGAACCCTTGCAACCTTATCAAAGGCTTCGCCAACTGCATCGTCTCTTGTTGCTCCCATAAGTGAAAAATCACAGTAATCGCTTACCTTTAATATATGGCTGTGTCCCCCTGATACCGCCAAAGCGATAAAGGGCGGTTTTAACTGAGGAAACTCAATAAAGTTTGCCGAAATATGCCCTTGAATATGATGAACACCGATTAAAGGAAGCTTCTTTCCAAAGGCAAGTGCCTTTGCGTAATTTACGCCCGTTAAAAGCGCACCTATAAGTCCCGGACCTTGAGTTACGGCAACAGCCTCAATATCATCTAAAGTGACTCCTGCTTTTTCTAAAGCCTCCGAAACAACGGGAACAAGAGCCGTAGTGTGTGAACGTGAAGCGATTTCAGGCACTACTCCCCCATACTTTTTATGAATGGGTATCTGGGTGGAAATTACGTTTGAAAGTAAAATCCTGCCGTCCTTTACAACTGCCGCACTTGTTTCATCGCAAGAGGATTCTATTGCAAGGATCAGGGCGCTTTGCTTTTTTATTAAATTGTCTGCTTTCTCTTTTGCAATATCAAAATACATAATTACTGATACATATAATCCTCATTGGGATCATAATTCTTTTTCTTGGATTTTTTAATGAATATATAGCCGATAGCCAAAGGTGCAAGCATAAGGAAATCAAAGAATCTTATTGCGCCTTTAGCAAAATCATTCATAAAGCTTGTGCTTACAACAAGTGCCGAAGTTGAGCCTTCCTCAAAATCAAACACAAAATCAAAGCCCCACTCGTTAGGAACCACGTTTACTAAAACAGTTACCGCAACGGCAATAAACACTGTTATAATCACCGTATATATTCCCATTCCGTAAAGACTTTCCCGTCCGTTTTTCTTTAAATTATAAATAAACAATATAACTGCAACAGCTAAGAGCACCCAAGAAATAACCTTAAGTGAATTGTTTATACCTGAAACGTTAAGAAACTGTTCTTTTTCGCCATCGGTTAGAATGTTAACTTCAGGACCAACTCTGTTTGCAACATCTTCAGCCGTTAAAACATCCTCATAAGAAAACCTTATATTTACTCCTGCACTGCCTTTATTTGCAGAAAGACCAAATGATATGTTGATATTCTCAAGATCGCCCTCCGAAAGATATACTCTTAAGCGATCACCGATACTATTTGGCGTAAAGGAAATTTCTTCAGCGTATTCAACAGCGTCAAGATCAATGGAACCGTCCTTTAAGCTTGATGCTTCTTTTATTAAAAGCTTAAACTCTTTTCCGCTGTTATCGGTAATCTTCAGGTCGTGTAGTGTTACACCCTTAAAGCTCTCGTTGGCACTTTGGCAATAGAACTCAACAAAAAACTTGTTGTTAAGATCCGTATTTGAATACTTTGCTTTATTTATTGCCTTTACCGTTTCAAGATATTTTTCATTTAAGGATATCTTAGTTTCACACTGTGAAGGTGCTTCTCCGCTATGATATGCACCAAGCATCTTATATGTTGCGGTAAAATCTTCAGGATCGCCCTTTTGTGTTACGGTAAAATCATTTTTTTTACCCTGCAACAAGGCAATATAGTTATGGTACAAAACACTGTAATCATCACTGCTTGCAAGATTCAACGTCTGTTGATGATTGTATCTGTCATTCTGCTTTAACCAGAAATCACCGTTAGCAAGAACTGACGTCAGCGAAAAAATAAATATAAAAAACACCAATGCAAAGCCGATAAAAATACCGCTGATGCGTGAAAGCTTTGTTACTTCTCTTTTCATTATTATTTGTCCTTTTTGCCCAAATAGGCACGAATGAACATATCAAGATCACCATCCATAACTGCCTGAATATTTGCAGTTTCGGCATTTGTTCGATGATCCTTTACCATATTATATGGGTGGAATACATATGAACGGATCTGACTGCCCCACTCGATCTTCTTAATATCGCCGCGAAGCTCAAGCTCTTTTTCTTCTCTTTCACGTTCACGAAGCTCAATAAGCTTTGAACGAAGCATATTCATTGCCGTTTCACGGTTCTGAATCTGTGAACGCTCCTGCTGACACTGAACTATTATACCCGTAGGCTTATGGATAATACGGATGGCGGATTCAGTCTTATTGATGTGCTGACCGCCTGCACCCGTTGATCTTCTTGTTTCAACTTCAATATCCTCAGGGGGAATAACTATGGTGTTATCCTCTTCGATTTCAGGCATAACCTCCAAAGAAGAAAAGGAGGTGTGACGCCTTGCATTAGAGTCAAAAGGCGAAATTCTAACTAAGCGGTGAACGCCCTTTTCAGCCTTTAAAAAGCCGTAAGCATTTGTGCCCGATGCTCTGAAGGTAACGCTTTTTGTGCCTGCCTCATCACCTGCAAGATAATCAAGGATATCAACCTGATAGCCTGATTTTTCACAGTATCTGCGGTACATTCTGAAAAGCATATCGGTCCAGTCCTGTGCTTCTGTTCCGCCTGCACCTGCGTGAAGGGTTAAAATGGCGTTGTTCATATCGTATTCGCCGGTAAGCATAGTTTCAAGCTGAAGCTTTTCAACACGTGCTTCAAGAAGATCAAGCTCTCTGCCAACCTCGTTAGCAGTGTCTTCATCATCCATTTCAATGCCAAGCTCGATCATCGCCAAAATATCTTCAAGGCTCTTATTAAAGCCATCAAGCTCCTTTACCTTGTTTTCAAGGGAAGCAAGCTCTTTATTTCTTTTCTGTGCCTTTTCCTGGTCAAGCCAGAAATCAGGCTCAGCCATTTCCTCATTAAGCTCTAAGATCCTCTCTTTCATCCCTGCCGGGTCAAAGAGATTCACCTGCCAATTTGATATTTTCAGCAGCCTGATTTGCTCTCTGCTTATAGGAATCGAATTCTATCAAATTTATCATCTCCTTATGGGGAAACTTTCCCCTTTATATTATTTATTTTAGTTCTCGCCATATCAATTCAACAAAATCTATTGGTTCTTGATATATCCCTCTTAATGTATCTGCTAACCAAAGTTCTTTTAATGGTTCAAATTTTTCATTCAGTCCATTAGTCAGCAACTCTTTTATATAGTTAAATCTCATTTGTCTATTTGTACACAACAAAAATTTATTATCGTGTACTATTATTTCTTTTAATTCTTTTTTTAATTTTTCTACGACTTTTTTTGTTTCATTTCTTTCTTCTGCTATCGTATTTTCGTTTTTAGCAATGATTTCCTGCATTTTTTCATCAGGATTTGTCAGAAAACTCTCATCAACATTTCTATTGATTTTTACATTAACATAGAAACATTTTCCTTCATATAAGCATGAAATTATATAGGAATAAGGAATTGTAAAGTTTATTTTAGAAACGGCTTCATTATATTGTTTTATTTCATTTTCAACAATATGTGCAAACTTTTTTGTTGCATATCGTCCCATTGCTTCTACAATTACATTTTCCGTTATAAAATAGTCTTCCGCATCATCATATATTTCTGTTCCGAATATCGTCTGAATGTTTTGGAAATGTACAAAATCAAAAAAATTATCAATCGTTAACAAATCATTCGCCGTCTTCAAAGCATCTGCCGAGAAACCAATTCGAAATAATTTGATTTTTTGTTTTTCAATTTTCGCATACAAATCTTCTACTTTTTCCACAACATCATCCTCACTAAAAACTATTTTCCGCAGCACTGTTTATATTTCTTGCCGCTGCCGCAAGGGCAGGGATCGTTCCTGCCTATTTTTTGGCTTTGTGCCTGAGTGCTTGCCTTTTTGGGGCGCTGAGATGCTTCAGGCTTACCGTTTGTGCTTTCGCTTGTTATTTTATGTTCTCTGGGCTGAATGTTAAGGGTTGCGTTAAATGCAAAGCGAACTGCATCCTCCTGAACCATTCGGTTCATTTCCTCAAACATATCAAAGCCTTCGATCTTATATTCCTGCAAGGGATCGCGCTGTGCCATTGAGCGCAAGGATATGCCCTGCTTTAACTGATCCATCTGATCGATATGATCCATCCAGTGGCGATCAACCGATTCTAAAAGCGCAAAGCGTTCAAGCTCTTTGATATCAAGTCCTGCCTCTTTAAACTCCTCAGCACGCTTTTCATATCTTTCGTTTGCGATCTCACAAGCCTTTTCAATTATATCTTCACGTGAAAGACCTACAAACTCCTGTGCCTCGGTTTCTCGGGGAAGACATAAACGCTTAAGCTCCTCGGTCATTCCCTTTAAATTCCAATCATCCTGCTTCTGATCGGCAGTAAAGATATTTACAACACGCTCAACAACTCTGTCCTTCATTCTTGCGATGGTGGCTGAAACATCCTCCCCGTCAAGAACGCGGCGGCGATGAGCATAAATGGTTTCGCGCTGAGTATTCATAACGTCATCATACTGCAAAACGTTTTTACGGATAGAGAAGTTTCTGCTTTCAACGCGCTTTTGAGCGTTTTCAATACTCTTTGAAAGAATACCTGCTTCAAGAGCCATATCCGAATCAAGAACTCTGCCTGCAAGAGCCTGCATTCTGTCTCCGCCGAAAAGGCGCATAAGATCATCCTCAAAGGAGATAAAGAAACAGCTTGAGCCGGGGTCGCCCTGACGACCTGAACGACCGCGGAGCTGGTTGTCGATTCGTCTTGATTCGTGGCGTTCTGTACCTAAAATACAAAGTCCGCCAGCCTCAACAACCTTTTCGTGTTCTTTATCGGTAAGCTTTTTAAATTCATTGTAAAGCTTATTATATTCTTCTCTTAATTGAAGTATCTCAGCATCATCTGTTTTCTGATGTCCCGTTGCAAGATCAATCTTGTCATCCTCATAGCCCTTGCCCTTAAGCTCCTTACGAGCCATAAAATCAGGGTTACCGCCTAAAAGAATATCGGTACCACGGCCTGCCATATTGGTTGCGATGGTAACAGCATTAAGTCGGCCTGCCTGAGCAACGATCTCAGCTTCCTTTGCGTGGTGCTTTGCATTCAATACCTCGTGCTTAACACCGCGTCTTCTTAAAAGCTCACTTAAAACCTCAGAGATTTCAACCGAAACCGTACCTACAAGCACAGGCTGACCTGTCTTATGGCGTTCAATAACCTCTTCAATAACTGCGTTGAACTTATCTTTAACGCTCTTATAGATCCTATCGTTCAGATCCTTTCGGATCATTGGCTTGTTGGTGGGAATACACACAACATCAAGCTTATATATGCCCTGGAATTCTTCTTCCTCGGTCTTTGCAGTACCGGTCATACCGGAAAGCTTTTTGTACATTCTGAAATAGTTCTGATAAGTAATGGTAGCTAAGGTTCTGTTTTCCTTTTCAATCTTAACATTTTCCTTTGCTTCTATTGCTTGGTGAAGACCGTCAGAATATCTTCTGCCCTCTAAAATACGGCCGGTAAATTCATCAACGATCTTAACCTTGCCGTCATCACTGACAACGTAATCACGGTCGCGTTTAAAAAGGAAATTAGCCTTTAATGCCTGATTAATGTGGTGGGCAACCTCGGTATTTTCAGGATTGGAAAGATCTTCAATGCCGAGAGCTCTTTCAACCTTTGAAACACCCGTTTCGGTTAATGAAACGGTTCTTGCCTTTTCATCAAGAGTGAAATCGTGCTTTAAGCGCTCCTTCTCGTATTCCTCATCGACTTCCTGAAGCTTTGATGCCTTTTCCTTTTCCTGAATACCTGAAAAGTTTTTTACAACCTGATTAGCCTTAATATACATTTCAGAGGATTCCTCACCTGCACCTGAAATGATAAGAGGCGTTCTTGCTTCGTCTATAAGAATACTGTCAACCTCGTCAACAATGGCAAAGAACAGCTCTCGCTGTGAGCGATCGCTTCCTCTTTTTGCCATATTATCTCTTAAATAGTCAAAGCCGAATTCACTGTTTGTGCCGTAAGTGATATCTGCGTTGTAAGCATTCTGTCTGTCTGCACGGTCCATCATATTATAGATGTTGCCAACAGAAAGACCAAGGAAATTAAAGAGCTTGCTCATCATTTCCGATTGATAGCCTGCAAGATATTCGTTTACCGTTACGATATGCACACCTTTACCTGCAATGGCATTAAGATATGCAGGCAAGGTTGCGGTAAGAGTTTTACCTTCACCTGTTTTCATTTCGGCAATTCTGCCTTGATGCAAAACAATGCCGCCTATAAGCTGAACGTGGAAAGGCTTTTGCCCTAAAACACGCCAAGCCGCCTCACGGCAAACGGCAAAGGCTTCAGGCAAAAGATCATCAAGAGTCTCGCCCTTCTTATAGCGTTCTTTAAATTCATCTGTCTTTAATCTTAATTCCTCATCGGTAAAGCCTTGCATCTTTTCATCAAGTGCTTCAATTTTCACCGCAATCTTTTCAAGCTTCTTTAACTGGCTTTTTGTGTTATCACCAATTCCGAAAAGTCCCATTATATTCTCCTTAAATGTTTAAATACTTTTTTAAATCCTCAACTCTGTCAGTTACTTCCCACAGAACGCCAAGATCTTCTCTTCCCATATGGCCGTAAGCCGCAACCTGCTTGTACTGTGGCTTTCTTAATTGAAGTGTTTCAATAATTGCCTGAGGGCGCATATCGAAAAGCACATTTACTGCCTCAGCAATCTTTTCTTCGGGAACTGTATTAGTGTTAAAGGTCTCAACAAGAACCGAAACGGGCTTTGCAACACCGATGGCATATGCAAGCTGAACCTCGCACTTCTTTGCCGCGCCTGATGCAACAATATTCTTTGCAATATAGCGGGCGAAATATGCAGCAGATCTGTCAACCTTTGTGGGATCCTTGCCTGAGAATGCACCGCCGCCGTGGCGTGAATATCCGCCATAGGTATCAACGATGATCTTTCTGCCGGTAAGTCCCGAATCGCCCTGAGGTCCGCCGATAACGAATCTGCCCGTGGGGTTAATGAAGAACTTAGTGTCTTCATCCATCATATTTTCAGGAACGATAGGCTTAACAACGTTTTCAATAATATCACGCCTTAAATCCTCCATATCGATTTCAGGTGCGTGCTGGCTTGATACGACTATCGCATCAACGCGAACGGGAGTGTCATCGTGATATTCTATTGTAACCTGAGTTTTTCCGTCAGGACGAAGATAAGGAAGAGTGCCGTTCTTGCGAACAAGAGTCAACTGCTTTGCAAGCCTATGTGCTAAAGATATTGGAAGGGGCATAAGCTCCTCAGTTTCATCGCAGGCAAAGCCGAATATGATGCCCTGATCGCCTGCACCCGTTGAGAACCTTTCATCCTCTTCACCGTTTCTTTGTTCTAAAGCTGATGATACACCCATCGAAATATCCGGTGATTGCTTATCAAGAGCCGTCAGAACACCGCAGGTGTTACCGTCAAAGCCATACTTTGCACGATCATAACCGATCTCCAAAACGGTTTCCCTTGCAATTTTCTGTATATCGATCTGTGCGGTTGTGGTGATCTCACCCATAACAACTATAAGCCCTGTTGTGCAGGAAACCTCGCAGGCAACGCGGGCAGTTTCATCCTGCCTTAAAATCTCATCGAGAACACTATCTGAAATCTGATCGCATATTTTATCGGGATGTCCCTCTGTAACCGATTCCGAAGTAAAGAAATATTTTTTCATATGTAAAATCCTCCTTTTGAGCATAATACTGCTATTATATTTTAGTATTATACTATATATCCGTAAAAAAATCAACAAATATGTTTTGAGAATTATGTGAAAAAACACACATTTTGCTATTGTAATCTCACATTTTGTTATGTATAATATATTAAAAAACACGAGGAGTTATTTTTATGGCTATTACGTTTATTGAAGAAACAAAAACCTTTTATCTTGAAAACGAAAATTTGACCTATGCTTTCAAGCTAAACGAAAATTATCTTGAGCATTTATATTTCGGCAAAAAAATTGGAAGGGACGATATTTCTTACACCCTTACCGGTGGCACAAATGCCCTTTTTAACAGTCCGCCCGAAGGAATGTCCTATGAATTTAAAGCCCCTGAAATTTCCTTTTACGGAACGGGTGATTACCGTGAGCCTACGGTGCACGTTATAAACAAAAACGGTGACAGACTTTCCGAGCTTTTATTTGATAGCTACGAGATTTTAGCAGAAAAACCGAAAATCTCAAATATGCCCTCAATGACCGGCGGTGAAACCCTTGTTATTCACTTAAAAGATAAGGTAACCTTATTCTGTGCAGACCTCTATTACACACTTTATGAGGATTGTAATATTTTATCACGCAGAATCGTTTATAAAAATTTGGGCAAGGATAAGATCGTTCTTGACCGCGCATATTCTTTCACCTTGCAGTTGCCCGATAACAACTATAAAATTATGTCCCTTTACGGTTCATGGGCAAGGGAAAGATCCATTCAGATAACCCCTCTTTTACAAGGTGTTATCACCATTGATTCAAAGCGCACCACTTCCTCAAACACGTTAAATCCCTTTATGGGCATTTTATCGGAAAACGCTACAGAAACAAGCGGTGAGGTTATCGGCGTAAACCTCGTTTATTCTTCCTCCTTCACCTTAAAAGCGCAAGGTACCCACAGTGGCGATACATACATTTCAGGCGGTATCAATGATTTTGATTTTGCCTGGACCTTGGAAAGCGGCGAAGCTTTGGAAACTCCCGAAGCAGTTATTTCATATTCATACGAGGGCATCGGTGCAATGAGCAGAGCCTTTCACGACGTTTACCGTAATCACCTCGTAAACAAAAACTTCGTTTTCAAAAAGCGTCCCCTTGTTATCAACAACTGGGAGGGAACATCATTTACCTTTACCGAAGAAAAATTAAAGGCTATTATTGACGGTGTTGAAGGTACGGGATTTGATACATTTGTTCTTGATGACGGCTGGTTCGGCGTAAGAAACAATGAAAAATCAGGCTTAGGCGATTGGTTTGTAAATTACGAAAAACTGCCTAACGGCTTAAAGGGTATTTCCGATTATGCTCACAAAAAAGGCTTAAAATTCGGTTTGTGGTTTGAGCCTGAAATGTTAAACATTGATTCCGACCTTTACCGCGCACACCCCGATTTTGCCATTCAAACGGAAAACCGCCCCCATTGCACGGGCAGAGGAGGAGGTCAGTTAGTCCTTGATTTAACGAGAAAAGACGTTCGTGATTATATTGTTGACGT
Organism: Clostridia bacterium; assembly: GCA_045591115.1. Taxonomy (GTDB): domain Bacteria; phylum Bacillota; class Clostridia; order Christensenellales; family QALW01; genus UMGS1322. The sequence goes on along the minus strand of JAZNSH010000017.1, from coordinate 8,115 downwards.
TATTAACACCGTACTCCACGAAAACGATATCGATTACTTTAAGTGGGATTCAAACCGCTGTGTTACGGAATCCGTTTCAAAGGGACTTCCTGCAGAAAAACAGAGAGAATTTGCACACCGCTACGCTTTAGGCTTATATGATATTATGGACAGAATTATTTTAGCCAATCCCCATATTTTCTTTGAGGGTTGCTCAGGCGGCGGCGCACGCTTTGACGCGGCAATGCTTTACTATTTCCCCCAGACCTGGACAAGTGATAATACTGATATTGAGGACAGAACGCGTATTCAGTACGGAACAAGTATATGCTATCCCTTATCAAGTATGAGTTGTCACGTAACGGCAGTGCATCCGGGCTCCTTTAAAAGAAACGCACCTATAAAATGCCGTGCAGATATTGCAGGCTTAGGCGCTTTTGGCTATGAGCTTGATGCTTCAAGTTTTACTGATGAAGACCGTCAAACCGCAAAGGAAATTGTTGACGAATATAAGGAGTGGAATGCCGATCTTATCTTAAAAGGCGACCTTTACCGCATTAAAAATCCCTTTGAATCAAACTACTTTGCAGAAGCGGTAGTTTCAAAGGACAAAACAAAGGCAATTCTTGTTTTCTATCAGAGAATTTTCACCTATAACGGGCCTAAACCCCACGTAAAAATGGCAGGTCTTGACGAAAATAAGACCTATTTTGTTCCCGAACTTGAAAAGTCATTTAAGGGGTCAACACTTATGAGTGTAGGGCTTGTTCCCTACCTGCGCGGAGATTTCTTAACCCAAAAATATCATTTTATTGAAAAATAATGTAACGAATCACCCTTTAAAAGCGTTTTGTTTATAGAGGTGATAATATGATAAAAAAATTTTTCTCATTGTTTCTCATTATTTTACTGTTCTGTGCTTGTTCGGTAGAGCCCGCAAAGGATCTTACCGAAAGCTTGACGCCAAAGGTTCCCACGCCCTCCGAGCCACCAACAGAAAAGTTCGGTTCAACTCAATCTGATTTTGCCGTAGATCTTTTAAAAGAGAATTTTAAAAAGGATAACATTCTTATTTCGCCCTTATCGGTAAAAACAGCATTGGCAATGACCCTTAACGGAGCAGATAAGGAAACCAAAAGCCAGATGGAAGCTCTTTTGGGGATGACCGTAGAGGAGCTGAACGAGGATATTTTAAAATATACCTCATCCCTAAAAACGGATAAGCACGCATCTCTCCACCTTGCCAATTCCATTTGGTTTAAGGATAGTGATTTTACCGTTAAAAACGATTTTCTTCAGGCAACGGTTGATTATTACAACGCAGGCATTTTCAAAGAGCCCTTTGATGATGATACGGTTAAAAAAATAAACAACTGGGTCAAAGAAAATACCGATAATATGATCGAAGAGATAATTGACCGCATCGATGAGGATACCAAGATGTATCTTATAAATGCCCTTGCCTTTGAAGCAAAGTGGTTTGAGCCTTACGAGGAATATCAGGTAAATGACGGTAGCTTCACTACTATTTCAGGCGAAACGCAAGATGTGGAAATGATGTCTTCATCGGAAGAAACTTACCTTGAGGACGACCTTGCAACGGGCTTTATAAAGCCTTATCAGGGCAATTATGATTTCGTTGCACTTTTGCCAAAGGGCGATATTGAAAGCTATGTCGCTTCCCTTTCAGGCGACCGCATTGCAAATATTTTGAAAAATAAAGCCTACTATACAGTGCGCTCTAAGCTTCCTAAATTCAGCCTTGATTATTCGGCAGAGCTTAGTGATTCCCTTATAAAAATGGGTATGCCCGATGCCTTTGATTCATATAAAGCCGACTTCTCAAAAATGTCCGATCACCCCCTTTATATCGATCAAGTTCTCCATAAAACTCATATAACAGTTAACGAATCAGGAACACGGGCCGCGGCAGTAACGGCAGTTAAAATGAACGATGGCGCTGCTCCGATGGAGCAGGAAATAAAGGAAGTTTATCTTGACCGTCCCTTTGTTTATATGATAGTTGATTCAACCAATAATCTTCCCATATTTATGGGAGTTTTAACAGAAGTTAAATAACAAAAAAAGCCTCAGAAATGAGGCTTTTTCATATAAAGTTCTAATTTTCATTGTGAACCTGTTGGTTCATTTTTTTCTTTTTCACTATTTATAACTAACAATTCATTTAATCTTTCACTGCGATAAAGGCTATCCATTATATGAATTTTTGCCCGCAAATGAGCAATTACTACCATTTTTACACAGAAAAGGACAAGAACTACCAGTGCCACTATAGTAGCTATATGTAAAAACAAAACAAAAGGCGTGCCTACAAAAGAATCACTTTCCACTTTAATTGCATATCCGAAATAATCCACATAATACTCTGCCACATCATCGCTGAAATTCTTTGCCCAGTCCGCAAGAGCTGATGCCGCCATTACCGCCATAAAAAATCCTACAAAGCATATTGCGCCTATCAAGAAATTAAAGATTGTGTTTATCCACGTTATCGATGTGTCTATATTTTCAGAATGTGGGTTCACCATTCGTTTTATGTCATTAACATTCCTATTCATTATTTTTCCCTCCTAAAAATTGATTTACCAAGGCTCTAATTCCGCCACAGGTCCTGTGCAGGAATCGCATATAGGAGCCGAATAAACGTTTCCTGTTACCAAATCACACTGACTAATAGAAATACCGTTTTTCCGCAATATTTCAGCAGGTCCCATCAAGGTTGAAGTTGCTGTATTTCCGCATTTTACACAACGAGCCACTTGTTTAGGTTCGCTTTTTGCACATCCTGTAAAAACTATAATTAAACAACACAACGCCAAAATAAATATATTGCGTTTCATCTTTATTGCCCCCTTACAAATGATATAAATCTTTTTCCTTGATATTTAAGCGTTCCGCAATCTCCCTCAACCATAATTCCATATGTATTTGGATCTTTTATAGCAAGTTCAACGCGTATTCCGTTTTCTAATTCAAACACTACCATATTAACTAAAACACTGGCATTCATCGGATGTGGAGTAGAACGTCTTGCAATAATTTTTGCATTTCGCTCTGTCTTTATTTCATCATATTCGTCACTTCCGTAAATGTCATTATTTGCTTTCTTGCTCATTGCAATTCCAACCGGTAATGCAATTATCATAATAACAAAAAATATTATTAACATTGTCGGTATGAGGCTATCATCTTTTAGCAAGTCATCTATTGATACTGCCGGTACAAAAATATTATTTTTTAACAATATGCTTATTAACATAATTATGTCTCCTTAGTTTTTAATTCGGGAATGTTTTTATTTTTCTCCTCCTCATATACTATTCTTTTTTATTCCCCGCAAAATAAAAAAGTGCGCCAACCGAAGTTAACGCACCGAAAAACGCAAACTCCGATTGTCGCGAAACAAAACTCAAAATGAATGTGGAATATTCTGTACACTCATTGATGGAATCTGCATTTTTACCAAATTCAAAATAAGCGTACAGAAAAAAGAGTACAGTACCCAAAAAAGAATATCCCTACCCTATGTTTATTGAGTTTTGTTTCGCATAATCAGTATATCATTTTTCAATTGTTATTGCAACTGTTTTCTGCATTATAAGCAAACAAAAAAAGTGCTATAACAGCACTTTTTTACACAAATTTTATATTATCGCTCCGTTAGCAAGCAAAACCTTTTGCACTTCCTTCACATCGATTTCATCAGGCGAAACTCCGTTTTTGGCGGCCATTGCGGCGGCGATACCTGCCGCTTCGCCCATTTCCATACAGCATACGGTTACGCGCAAGGCACCGCTTGCAAGCTTCGTTGCCGAAACAGATCTGCCTGCAACAAGCAGATTCTTTACTTTTTCGGGCAACATTACTCTGAAAGGTACGTGGAAACGCCAATGGTGCATTTTAACGTTTTTCATATCCTCATTGCCAACGTTTGAATCAATATGATGTCCGCCACTGCCGATGGAATCGTCAAATTCTCTGCAAGTAAGGATATCATTGGCAGTCATAATGTATTTGCCGATAATGTGCCTTGTTTCGCGAACTCCGATATCGGGAACGTGTGTAACCTTGGCATTTTTAAAACCGCAAGGGTATTCACGGCGAAGAATTTCGGTAATTTCAAGAGCTCCTGCAACCATAAGATTTTGCGCTTCTGAAAGCACGGAAGCATCTAAGCCGTTACCTGAATAGCAGTTGTGTGTTGGCCCATAGGAAAGTAATATTGCCCCCGTTTTTGACGGTGAAACGTAGATTTGCACGCAAGTTTGAGGATATTGTTGTGCCGATACGGGGTCGGGGTTAGTACATAACAAATTAAAACAGCACATATCACCCTTTTTGTAACTTTCCAGAATATCCTCAAAGCTCATAAGGGCGGCAGACTGCATTGAAAAACCGGGATTTTCTTTAAGATATTCAAAAAGACTTTCAAAATCAACGTTTTCAACACGGTACATTACACCCATAGGCTGAGCATTGCCGACCTTTATTTTGCCGTCACATTCTATAACGTCTCTTTCGTTGGCGCCATAATACCATTCTACCCCCGAAAGTGCCGAAAGATCAGCATCACCGGTACAATCGATAAAGCATTTTGCAGGAAATTCCGTAAAACCGTCTTTATTTACAACTACTATCTTTTTAAGGGTATCACCATCTTTATCTACCGCGCACACACGGCTATCATAAAGAATTTCAACATTTGCTTCAGTAAGCATCTGAAGAAGCAAGTTTTCGAAGGTATATCTTTCAGAGAAAACGTAACTTCCGCAATCACCGTGAGTAGGTGTGCCGCCGCCTAAACCAATAAGCTTCATACAAATTTCGTGGGCAATTCCCCCTGCCACCTGAACGCTTCTGGGATTGGTTTTTAAAACGTCCAAAACTTCCCTTTTATACTGTTCGGGATCCTTGCAATGATCAGTAAATTTAGTAATGCCTGCATTACCCTCGGTAAGCATACCGCCTACGTGGAATGAACGCTCAACAAGCAACACTTTTGCGCCTTGTCTGCCTGCTGATATAGCAGAAACAACGCCTGCAGTACCTGCACCGCAAACGATAACGTCATACTCTTTTCCTTCTTTGGCATCTATTGTATATTGCATAATAAAAATTCCTTTCAACAAATTCAAATTCATTATAACAATAATATTTTTCAAAATCAAGGAATGTCTAAAATTTATATGTTCATTGTCCGAAATTTACCCTAAACAAATTAAACCCCGCAAAAACGGGGTTTGAATTTTGTGCTCTTATATTATTCCTGACTAAACATAGATTTATCTACCCCGCACAAAGGACATTCAAAATCTTCAGGAAGATCTTCAAACTTTGTGCCGGGAGCGATACCTAATTCAGCATCGCCTAAGGCTTCATCATAAGTCCATCCGCAAGCATCACAAACGTATTTCATAAATTAAATTTCCTTTCATTAAATTTCTGTTTTCCACAAACCGTGGAGATTGCAGTAAGCATAAACTGCAACGGGTTTTTCATCGGCTAACTTAAAGATCGCAACGGGTTCTTTGCCCACTTCAAGGCACTTGCGCTGACCGCCGCGGTCAGTCTGCAAATAAACCCACGAAATGTAGTGCTCTTCAAGCATAGGATGAAGTGTTGATCCAACTTCAACCTTAACGATATCACCGTCAACTGTAACAACGGGAACGTGCTTTTCAAGGCTTGCCTCTTTAACGCCTGCCTCAAGTTTGGTCATTTTCTGACCGCAGCACATAAGGGGAACACCTGCATTGTGGAACATTCCAACAATATTTCCGCAATGTTCGCAAATAAAGAATTTAGTTTCACACATAGTTTTTATCTCCTTTTTTAATAATATTTTTTACCTGCAACCCGCTGTTGCAAGGAATTATTCTTTTTTAGGTGAAAGCGATAAAACTTGCAAATCAGGGGCGTGGGCGGTTAATTGCGAGGGAGTTTACATAGCGGTAAATGACCGAGCATTTATACCGTTCACAACCCGCAGTTGCAAGGAATTATCGGTTTCACTATTTTTTTGAAAACATACTTTTACTTATACTGCACATAGGGCAAGAATAATCTTCGGGAAGTTCTTCAAACTTCGTACCCGGTGCAATGCCGTTTTCGGGATCGCCTTTGGCTTCATCATAAACATAGCCACAACCGTTGCAAACATATTTTGCGCTTTCGGTATCAACGATCTTCTCAAAATCTTCTTTGCCGTGCTTGCACAAGGGGCAGATAAAATCATCGGGCATATTGTCACCCTCATAAATATATCCGCATATTTTGCAAACGTAACCGCTTTTTCCCTTTGTCTGAGGCTTAGGCTTAACGTTAGCGTGATAATAAGCATAAGTCATAGTATCTCTATCGGAAATTACTCTCATTTCATCAACTGTGCATATGAACATACCGTGTGTATCAAGGTCAACATACTGTTCAACCTTAAGAGACATAAAGGCATTTATATATCTTGGCAAAAATGCAAGACCGTTATCGGAATGAAGCACTTCAAAGCCATCAAATTTATCCGTATTTCTTCCGCTTTGGAATCCGAAGCGTTCAAAAACTGAGAAAGGTGCATCGGTGCTTAAGCAGTTAATGTTCATTTTACCCGTCTGCTTAATAACGTGGTGAGAATAGTTTTCCTTATTGATGGTAACGGAAATTCTGTTGGGTGTGCTTGTAACCTGAGCAACGGTATTTACAATAAGACCGTTGTCCTTTTTGCCATCATTGGAGGTTACAACGTAAAGCCCGTAACCTATCTTAAAGAGAGCCGTTCCATCGTTTTTATTTGCCGTTTCATCTTTTTGGGCAAGATATTCCATCGAAAGCTCATCAGCAAGCTTTTCAAGCTGTTCAGAGCTTTCTTCATTTAATGCCGAGAGAATCTTTACGGTGTTCTCGGTGTAGGTAATATTCTTTGAGTTTTCAAGCATACCCTTCATAACCTTTGTTGCCATAGGTGCCCAAGAGCCATTTTCGATAAAGGCAACGGTGCGATTCTGATAGTTGCGTTCGGTAAGATGATCAATAAAAACACGCATAAAGGGGAAAATATCAGCATTATAGGTGGTAGTTGCAAGCACAAGCTTATTATATCTGAAAGCATCCTCAACGGCCTCAGCCATATCGCATCTTGCAAGATCATTTACTACTACCTTGGGACAGCCCTTACTTTTAAGCTTTTCAGCCAACTGCATAACTGCCTTTTTGGTGTTGCCGTAAACTGAAGTGTAAGCAATAACAACGCCTTCCTCCTCAGGCTGATAACTTGACCATATATTATAAAGATTAAGGTAGTACCCTAAATTTTCAGTTAATACGGGACCGTGAAGAGGACATATTTTCTGAATATCAAGATTCTCAGCTTTTTTAAGAAGATTCTGCACCTGTGCGCCGTACTTGCCAACGATGCCGATATAATATCTTCTTGCTTCACACGCCCAATTCTCTTCTACGTCAAGAGCACCGAATTTACCGAAGCCGTCAGCAGAGAAAAGCACCTTATCAACGTCATCATAGGTTACGATGACCTCAGGCCAATGAACCATAGGTGCAGTAACAAAGGTTAATGTGTGTTTGCCTAAGGAAAGAGTTGAATTTTCCTTAACAACTATCTGCTTTTCAGGAAAATCCGTGCCGAAAAAGTTTTTCATCATTTTAAAGGCTTTATCGGAAGCAACGATCTTCGAATCAGGATATGCTTTGGTAAAGCTCAATATATTTGCAGAATGGTCAGGCTCCATATGCTGAACAACAAGATAATCAGGTTTTCTGCCTTGAAGAGCGTTCTGAAGATTATCAAGCCATTGATGGGTAAAGTTCTGATCAACCGTATCCATTACGGCTACTTTTTCATCCATAATAAGATATGAATTATATGCCATTCCGTTGGGCACAACGTACTGTCCCTCAAACAGATCGATCTCGTGATCGTTTACACCAATATAAATAATATCATCAGTTATTTTCATAATATAATCACGTATAATTAAACCATCTCGAAAGGGGTGGTTTAATTATGTCTCCTTTCTTAAAATTATTGGTTATATTTGCAGGAGTAGCTACCTGCGATATAATTAAGACAGGCACTGTGGATTTGTATCTATATTTTTACAGCTT
>JAZNSH010000016.1:0-23268 GCA_045591115.1 Clostridia bacterium | reverse complement strand
CAAAAATTTTGCAGGGGTTTGTTTCCATCGTTGCATTTCACTTGCAAAATGCGGTCATTTACGTCTGTGTAAACTCCCTTTTTTGCAAGTTCAGCGCCTTGGCTTGCAAGGGTTTCTCGAACTCTGGCAGTCTGCTGACTTTGTCAGCAGACTGAAGCACTTTGGTTTTACACAAAGTGCTTTGAATTATTTTCTTTTTTTTATAAACGACCAGAGAATAATAACTATCTGCCCTAAAACACCAAGGAGATAAATTAGCGAAACGTTCATATTGAAGAACAAGAACGTAATTTGTATCGCGGCAAGTATTGACCACATAAGAAGTGAAATAATAAAGTAATTATGGCGTGGGTTAAACCAAATAGTGGTAAACACCAGCCTTACGATCAGAGCCACGGGCAGTGCATATATAAAATAGAGCCATTGGAAAGAAGTTCTTCTGATTATCAGGGAAGTGATGATAAATGCGAATATGGCAATAAACCAAACTATGCTTTCCGATATGTAGGAAATAATTTTTCTGTTGTATCTTGTTTCCTTAAACCCGGTTTCTTTAAGGGCTGAATCGAGGTTCCCGCCCTTTACAAGATAATCAAGGGAAACACCGAAAAGATCTGCTATTTCCACAAGCACCGTAATATCGGGAGTTGATTCGCCACGCTCCCACTTTGAAACCGACTTGTCGGAATAATTAAGCTTTTCGGCAAGCTCAATCTGAGTCATATTATTTAATAGCCTGAGCTCAGTTATATTTTTAGCAATGTTACTTTTAACGTCTTCCATTTTTGCCTCCTGAACGGGTATATTATACAGCTAAATAGAAAAATTTGCAAGCAGAAGTTGACATTTCAACTTTTGGAGTATATAATATAAACAAGTTGATATTTCAACTTCACAAAGGAGAAAATTTTATGATAGATAGGTTTGAACGTTTTTCTCTTGCTATTTCGGAAATATCCCGTTATTGGCATAAGCTTGCGGCTGATGAGCTTAGAAAATATGGTTTAAAAAGTCCTCACGCCACATATCTTGCGGCGATATATAAGCATTCCGATGGAATTACTGTTCCTCAGCTTTGTGAGATCTGCGGAAAAGATAAGTCAGATGCATCAAGAATGATATCCGTTCTTGAAGAGAAAGGTCTTGTCAAAAAGCAAGTGGTTGACGGAAGTCTTTACAGAGGAAGGTTACAGCTTACGGAGGAAGGAAAAGCGGCGGCAGAACATGTTTGCCAAAGAATAAGCCGCGCGGTTGAGGTTGCAGGGAAGAACCTTACCGAAAATGAAAGAGAAAATTTTTATAAATCATTGGATTCCATAGCTGCCAATATGCGTGAGCTTTGCAAGGATGGAATACCTGAATAAAACAGAACGGGAGAATTATAATGAGAAAAATTAAAATTGTTGCAGATTCATCGGCTGATCTGTTGTGTCTTGATGGCGCAAACTTCGCTTGCTCGCCAATGAAAATAATTACAGATGAAAAGGAGTTTATTGACGATGCTGAGCTTAACATCGATGAAATGGTGAGCTTTTTTGACTCCTATAAAAACAAATCAAAAACCTCTTGTCCAAGTGCGGGCGATTGGTTGGAGGCATTTGGCGATGCTGATGATGTTATTTGCGTAACAATAACAAGTGCCCTTTCCGGCAGTTATAATTCTGCCTGTGCCGCAAAACAGATATTTGAAACTGAAAATGAAGATAAAAGAGTTTTTGTTTTAGACACTCTTTCGGCAGGTCCTGAAATTACGTTAGTTATCGAAAAGCTTAAAAGCTATATTGAGCAGGGAATGGAATTTGAGGAAATCTGTGAAAAAATTTCTGCATACCTTAAAAGAACGGGACTTGTGTTTATACTTAAATCCTTGAAAAACTTTGCCAACAATGGAAGAATTTCACCTATTGTAGCAAAAATCGTAGGCATTGCGGGGATTTGTATTGTTGGTAAGGCAAGCGATGAAGGCACTCTTGAACCAACACATAAGTGTCGTGGTGAAGAAAAATCACTGGAGACATTATTAACAGATCTTGAAAAGCTTGGACTAAAAGAAGGCAAGGTTAGCATCGGGCATTGTCAAAATGAGCAGGCGGCACTTAAATTAAAGGAAAAATTAAAAAATAAGTTCAATAAGGTTCAGATAGAAATTCATAAGTTAAGAGGTTTGTGCAGCTTTTATGCCGAAAAAGGCGGTTTGCTCGTGGGCTTTGAAAAAATGTAATTGGGAGGAAAAATTTTTTCCTCCTTTTTTTAGAATATGTCATAAAAAATTTATGAGTGGTTAGCAATTATACGGATTTCAACGTTGCAGATTTTCTACCGCTGTCAACAGCTTGGGCAGGGGCGCCTTATTTTCTTCTGAAGAGGTATTTACAAAACGTTAAATTATGGTATAATTATAATATAGTTTTATTGAAAAAGGAGATAAAAAATGAAAGTGACGGTCGTTCAACCATCCTATTTTATGGATGAAAATCCTGATAAAAGATTGCTGCATTTTTAATGAATGAGGCTGAAAAGGTAACTGAAGGCGGCCTTGTTCTTTTGCCCGAATATTCCAATGCAGGGGGAATCTCCGATGCGGAAAGCGAAATAAAGGCTATGTCAAGAGCAGATGGAATGCTTAAAAAGGCTTCTGAAATTGCTCGGAAAAAGAAAGCATACGTTGCCATAAACGTTCTTGAGACCCGTGATGGCTTAAGGAGAAACAGTACCTATCTTTTTGATAAAAACGGTGAAAAAAGATTTGTTTATGATAAACAGCATCTTCCGCCGTCTGAGGTTAAATTGAACGTTACTCCCAATGAGGGTAAATGTAAATGTATTTATGAGCTTGACGGTATAAAATTTGCATTTATGACTTGCTATGACGTGTATTTCAACGAGCAGATCGAGTTTATCGCAAAAAATAAGCCTGATATAATTCTTGTGCCGGGATATCAGCGTGGTGAAAGAAAGGATATAATTGAGGCTCAGGCAAAATTAACGGCATTCAGAAGCAATGCTTTTCTTTTGAGATCGTCATTTTCAATGGAAAGTGATGAAAAAGGCGGATGCTCAATGATCGTCAGACCTGATGGAATAATAATAGAAAATATGGGCAAAAACGTTGGCTCAATAACTGCAGAAATCGATCCAAAGGAAAAATATATGCGTCCTGCAGGCTTTGGCGGAGAAATGGTAAGAAATGATGATTTTATTTCTTCAGGTCTTTGTCCTGAAGCATTCAGGTGATTTCATAAGAAAAATATTTCAAAAGGACATTAAGAAAAAAAGCATATTGGTTAAAACTCTCAGCTTAGCTTGAGAGTTTTTTTGTAGAAATGATAAAGAATGTCTTAAATGAGTAAAAAAATGTCTATTGGTCATATTGACTTGAAAATTCCTTTTTTATATAATATATCTGAGATTTAAGGAGTTGATAGCTATGTGGAATCAGTTTACGGCTAAAGAACTTAAGCCTATGGGATGGCTGAAACGGCAACTTGAGATTCAGGCAGAAGGGTTGAACGGAAATCTTGATAAAGTATGGCGTGATGTGCGCGACAGTGCTTGGGTAGGCGGTGATGCCGAAAGCTGGGAACGAGTGCCATATTGGCTTGATGGCTTTATTCCTCTTGCATATCTTCTTGAAAATGAAGATATGATAATGCGCGCAAAAAGGTATATTGATGCAATTATAGAAAATCAACAGCCTGATGGTTGGTTATGCCCTTGCGCGGAGGAAAAGCGTCCCACCTATGATAGCTGGGCGGTTCAACTGATTTTAAAGGTGCTTACGGTGTATTATGAATGTTCGGGGGATGAAAGAGTGCCCAAGGTTATTTATGATGCAACGAAAAACTATTATGCCTTACTTAAAAATGGTACGATAAAGCTTTATAATTGGGGGAAGGCACGTTGGTTTGAATGCTTTATTTCGCTTAATTTTCTCTATGAAAAATATGAAGAGGAGTGGATGCAGGATTTTGCAAGGCTTCTTAAAGAGCAGGGAGCTGACTATCTCTCCTTTATGCCAAAATGGGAAAGACCTTTAAATAAATGGACTTTTGAAACTCATATAGTAAACATTGCTATGTGCCTTAAATATGAAGCAGTTTCACACAAGCTTTTGGGTGAAGAATATAAAGATATGGCAGAAGAGCTTTTTAAATGTCTTTATGAATTCAACGGTACGCCCCTTTGCACCTTTACCGGGGATGAATGTCTTTCAGGCTTAAGTCCCATTCAGGGCACTGAATTATGTTCAGTAGTAGAACTTATGTATTCATTTGAACAACTGTTCAGATATACAAATGACAGTAAATGGGCGGAAAGACTTGAAGTTGTTGCATTTAATGCATTACCTGCATCAATAAGCGATGATATGTGGGCTCACCAGTATGATCAGCTATCCAATCAAATGGCGTGTATAAAATTTCCCAATAAGCCTATATACAGAACAAACGGTGGCGATGCACATATATTTGGCTTAGAGCCTCACTTTGGATGTTGCACCGCAAATTTTGGACAGGGATGGCCTAAATTTACGCTTTCTGCATTTATGTATGATAATAATGAGATCATAAACGTTATTCCCGTGCCTGCAAAGCTTGCTTGTGATAAAGCGGAGATCGCACTTTATACGGAATATCCCTTTAAAAACACATTCAGATATGTAATTGATGCAAAGGAAGATTTCGATTTTACAGTGCGTATTCCGTCCTGGGCGAAGGGAATAAATCAGGGAGAGCTTAAATACAATTTCAAAAAAGGGGAAAAGAGAGAATTCATTATTTCTTACGATGCAGTACCGCATTATATTGATCGTCCCCATAACCTCAAAACCGTTAAAGCAGGATCATTGGTTTTTGCTCTTCCTGTTGAATACGATAAAAAGATGTACGAGTACGAGAAAAATAATATTGAAAGGAAATTTCCTTATTGCGATTATGAGTATGTTCCCAAAAGCAAATGGAATTATGCCTTCGTGAAAAGCGAGCTTAGGATTCAGGAAAGAGAAATTGGCGATATTCCTTTTGATTCTTTAAATCCGCCGTTAGTAATAAAAACGAAGGTTGTTGAAATACCTTGGGGCTATGAGGATGGCTTTGATACCCTTTGTGCAAAGGTTCCCGAAAGCATAGAACCACAAGGAGAAGTAACGGAAATTTTATTGTATCCCTACGGCTCAGCAAAGCTGAGAATGACGGAGCTTCCCATAATCTATAAATAGAAGAGGATATATTATGTTTTTTGCAAAAAAAGAATTTGTTTCTGAAAATATGCCCACCCGGGCTTGCCACGCTTCTACCGTATTAAAGCTTAAAAACGGAAACTTTCTTGTTGCTTGGTTTGGTGGCACGAAAGAAGGGGAGAATGATGTTGACATATGGGTTGCAGTCAAAAATGAAGGAGTTTGGCAAGTACCCTATAAAATATCGGCAGATGAGAATCTGCCTCACTGGAATCCCGTTCTTTTTCAGCTTGAAGATAAAATAGCATTATATTTTAAAGTGGGGAAGTCTGTTGCCGAATGGAAAACCTTCGTTGCTTATTCACCTGATGGCATTATCTGGTCAACGCCCATAGAACTTGTAAAGGATGATGCTTCAGGCGGAAGAGGGCCTGTTAAGAATAAACCTATAAGGCTTGAAAACGGAATTATTCTTGCTCCTGCATCCGTTGAGCGCGGTCCTTGGCGTGCTTTTTGTGATATTTCTTATGATAACGGAAAAACTTGGGAAAAATCGCAGCTTATTGAGCCTGAAGATATAGGAAATGAAGATAAAAAAACGGGCATTATTCAGCCTACCTTATGGCAGGATGAAAAAGGCGTGCATATGCTTTTAAGAAGCAATCAGGGCTTTATCTACAGAAGCGATTCGTTAGATGAAGGCAAAACCTGGGTCAAAGCATACAGAACTTCTCTTTTGAATAATAATAGTGGCATTGACCTTGTAAAGCTTTCCGATGGCAGACTCTTGCTTTTATGCAATCCTATCGGCGAAGATTTCGGTGCAAGAACTCCGTTAAGTTTGTTTATTTCAGATAGCGGTGAAGAATGGAAAGAGATTATTAAGCTTGAATGGACAGAGGGCGAAAAGTGGGGGAGCGGTGAGTTTTCTTATCCCGCAATAATTGCCGATGAAAACAGAGCGTATATTACTTACACTTATCAAAGAAAGAAAATTGCATTTTGGGAGATAGAATTATAACAATTGCGGCTGAAAAATTCAGCCGTTTTTTTTTTATTCTTCTTGACATCATTTTCAGTAGTGATATAATTATATAGTTATAAAGCGGAGGAAAAACTATGAAAAACTTTTATTTAGTGCCCGAATTATTTTTATCTCTTAAAAAGTATTCGAAAAATCAGTTTTTAAACGATATCATAGCAGGTATTATAGTTGCGATAATTGCGTTGCCTTTGTCTATCGCCCTTGCTATTGCATCAAACGTTCCGCCTCAGTGCGGTATATATACTGCAATCGCCGCAGGCTTTATTGTTTCTTTTTTAGGCGGAAGCAAGATACAGATCGCAGGACCTACCGCCGCCTTTGCAACAATAGTTGCAGGTGTTGTGGCAACTCAGGGGATGGATGGTCTTTTTATTGCCACCGTCATTGCAGGCATCTTGCTTATCCTTATGGGCGTGTTCAAGCTTGGCTCCCTAATAAAATATATGCCCCATACAATAACCGTAGGTTTTACCGGTGGTATTGCAGTAACCATTCTTTTAGGACAGATAAAAGACTTTTTAGGTATTTCTTATGCTAAAGGAGTAACCCCCATTGAAGCAATCGAAAAAGTGGAGGCTAATATTGAGCATATTTCAACGTTTAGCATATGGTCACTTATTATCGGTGCAATAAGCCTTGCAATTCTCATTATTTATCCCAAATTTGAAAAGAAGCTTCCTCCATCCTTAATTGCGGTTATTGTAAGTGCTTTGCTTGTTAACCTTATTCCTGAAATAAATAGCGGAGTATTTACAATAGGAGAAGTTTATGAAAAAATTCCTGAAGGTCTTCCTGAAGTAAATCTTGCGGGCATTGACCTTTCAAAAACCATTTCGGTGCTTCCCGATGCAATAACCATCGCAATTCTTGCGGCAGTTGAATCACTTTTATCCTGCGTTGTTGCTGACGGTATGATAGGCGCAAAGCACAATCCCAATATGGAGCTTGTTGCTCAGGGCTTTGGTAATATCGGCTCGGTTTTCTTTGGCGGAATCCCTGCAACGGGTGCCATCGCAAGAACTTCTGCAAATGCCAAAAACGGAGGAAAAACTCCCGTAGCAGGTATGGTTCACGCAATAGTTTTGTTACTTGTTTTATTATTCCTTATGCCTTATGCAAAGCTTATTCCTATGCCTACCATTGCGGCAATTCTTATTATGGTTGCCTATAATATGAGTGAGTGGAGAAAATTTAGGGATATTTTTAAATTAAAAGATATTTCAAATATTCTTGTTCTTGTGGTAACCTTCGCTTTAACGGTAATTTTCGACCTTGTTGTCGCAATAATTGCAGGCATTGCTTTGCATATAATTCTTATCTTAATAAAGAAAGTTGGAATGAAAAAGTGAAAATAGAAACGCATACTCATTGTAAACCTGTTAGCGTTTGTGCCCATCATCAACCTGAAGAATTTCCTCAAATGCTTAAAGATGCAGGCATTGATGCTTGCGTTCTTACAAACCATTGCTATCCTGGTCATATGAGAAATCTAAGTGATGATTTAAAAGAGCAGGCAAAAATTTACGTTGATGTTTTTGAACGCGCTAAAAAAGCAGGTGAAAAAATCGGCTTTAAGGTATTCTTTGGCTGCGAACTTAGGCTTATGAAAGAGCCTAACCTGCCCGAATTTCTTTTGTATGGCTTATCGGAAAAAGATTTTCTTGATAGTTATCCTTTGTACAACGAAAGTCAGAAAACCGTCTTTGATTTTTGCAATGAAAAGAATATTTTAATGATTCAAGCTCATCCTTTTAGAAGTGAGCAAGGTCATGCACCTGCCGATATGCGCTACGTTCATGGCATTGAAGTATATAATCCTCATCCGTCCTTTGATCCTAAAGTTGAAGATGCTCTTAAATTGGCAGAAGAATATAATCTTTTAAAAACGGCAGGCAGTGATTTCCATGTTCAAAGCCAGGCAGGTAATGCAGGACTAATAGTTCCTGATGATATCTCCGATCAGTTTATGCTTCGTGATTATATTAAAACGGGTCAAGCAAAAATATATTCAAAAGATAAAAAATATTTTGACTGATAAATGATTTTTAAGTATAATATTTTACGTAATTTTTTTGAAAGAAGGCTTCATAAATGATAAGAATCGGTATTGTTGGCTACGGTAACCTTGGTAAAGGCGTTGAATGCGCCATTGGTCAAAATGATGATATGACTCTTTACGGTGTCTTTTCCCGCAGAGAGCCTTCACAGCTTAAAACGCTAACGGGCGTTCCTGCCTATAAAATTGATGATATTTTAGAACACAAGGATAATATTGACGTTCTTATTCTCTGTGGCGGAAGCGCAACGGATCTTCCTGTTCAGACGCCTGAGCTTGCAAAGAACTTCTGTGTTATTGATAGCTTTGATACACACGCAAAGATTCCTGAGCATTTTGAAAACGTTGATAATGCCGCAAAGAAGGGCAATAACATTGCGATGATCTCCTGTGGTTGGGATCCCGGTATGTTTTCCTTAAACCGCCTTTATGCTGAGTGTATTCTTCCCGAAGGCGAAACCTATACCTTCTGGGGCAAAGGTGTTTCACAAGGCCATTCTGATGCTATCAGAAGAATTGATGGTGTAGTAGATGCACGCCAATATACTATTCCCGTTGAAAGCGCTCTTGAAAGAGTAAGAAATGGCGAAAATCCCACACTTACAACAAGAGAAAAGCATATCAGAGAATGTTTTGTTGTTGCAGAAGCTGGCGCTGACCTTGAAAGAATCAAAAATGAAATAGTTACAATGCCCAACTATTTTGCTGATTATGATACTTTTGTTAACTTTATTTCTATGGAAGAATTAAAGCGTGATCACTATGGTATCCCTCACGGCGGAAATGTTATCCGCTCAGGCAAGACGGGACTTAACAAGGAGAACAATCACGTTGTAGA
Source organism: Clostridia bacterium (assembly GCA_045591115.1). Taxonomy (GTDB): domain Bacteria; phylum Bacillota; class Clostridia; order Christensenellales; family QALW01; genus UMGS1322. Next base: position 14,153 of record JAZNSH010000016.1, on the reverse strand, counting down.
ATATAAGATCGCACTTGATTCAAACCCCGAATTTACGTCTTCCGTTATCGTTGCCTATGCCCGTGCAGTTGTAAGAATGAAAAATGAAGGTATGTCAGGTTGCAAAACAGTATTTGACGTTGCACCCAAATATCTCTCAAAGAAAAATGATGAAGATTTAAGAAAGAGACTGCTTTAAGCAGTCTTTTTTTTGCAATATTCCGATAAATACTTGATTGACACGGCTTTTTTTGTTTTATATAATATACTAAAAAAGGGAGATGGAAAAATGAAATTACATAATTATAGCATTATACCTCTTAATGTTGATTATATTGACGAAATCTGTGAGGATATAAAATTTCAGTATGAAAATGGTGTAAGCAGTTGTCCGCTTTTTTCAATGACTCTTACGCCCGAAGATAATCCACCCGTTGATAAAGCGAAGATTTTTTGCGAGCAATATAAACTTTTCAAAGATAAACTTGATAAAATGAAGGTGCCAAGCGGTGTTCTTGTACAGGCAACAATAGGGCACGGCTGGGTTTTAGGTAAAATGTTTTCATTTCAGCCTTACGTTAATTTCAATAATGGCGAAAGTGTAAGAAGTGTTTGCCCTTATGATGAAGGTTTTAGGGAATATATCTACAATGCTTTTAAAACCATTGCGTCTTATAAACCCCACTCAATTATGGTTGATGATGATTTTAGGCTTATGTATAGTGATGGCCAAGGGTGTGCTTGTCCTTTACATATGAAACGCTTTAATGAACTTGCCAAAACCAATCTTTCAAGGGAAGAATTATGGCATATTGTATCAACCGATAACGAAAAAACTTGCGAATATACCCAAATAATGGTTGAAACACAAAAGGAAGCCTTACTTGAATGTGCAAAATATATGCGTAAAGGCATTGATGCTGTTGATGAAACTTTGCCCGCATCCTTCTGTTGTGTTGGCAGTAATGCTGAATTTGCATACGAAATTGCTGAAATATTAAAAGGTAAGGGCAACCCCAATATTGTAAGAATAAATAACGGCAATTATACGGCTCTTGGCAATAAACGAGTAACTGATAAATTTTTGCAGGCTGCTGAACAAGTTGCAAAATTAAAGGGAAAGGCAGATATTATTTTGGCTGAAACCGATACTTGCCCCCAAAACAGATATTCCACAAGTGCAATGCAGTTGCATACCCACTTTACAGGTACGATTTTAGAAGGCGCAAAAGGTGCAAAACATTGGATAACGCGTATGGTAGCCTTTGAGCCTGAAAGCGGCAAGGCATACAGAAAAGTGTTGGCAAAATATTCAGGTTTTTATGAAACACTTGCAACCCTCGTGCCTGAACTTAAATTTGATGGTTTGAAGATTCACGTGAACAACACGCCAGAATATAATTTTAAACAAAAAAACTTTTTTATTGGTAATGGTTGGGGCGGTTGCGTATTTGAACGTTTGGGCTTGCCAATGTATTTTTCCAATGAAACGGGCGGAATTTTATGCTTAGAAGGCGATGATGATAAAAAACTTACAGATAATGAACTTCTTGAAGCCTTCAAGGGCAATATGTTTCTTGCGTCAGATACCGCTAAAAATCTCATTGAACGTGGTTTTTTGCAGTATATCGGTGTTGAGGTAAGGGAATGGGAGGGGTTAACGCCTACGGGTGAATTGCTTCTTGTGAACAATAAAACAACGAAAATGCAGATGCATTATAAGGAGTTAAAGCCCATATCAGATAAAGTTAAAGCATATTCATACGCTTTTAATGCAGTTGGCGGCGGTGAAAAAACAATGCTTTTCCCTGCAATGACGATGTATGAAAATGCGTTGGGTGGTAAAATTTTCGTTTTCTGCGGTACCCCCGTTGCCCAATTTAATATTTTAGAGGCATTTTCATTCCTTAACTATTCAAGAAAGCTTCAACTTATTGAAGTCTTAAAGGAAACGGACAATTTAAAGGCGTATTACGTTGATGATGAGGAAGTTTACTTTAAAACGGCAGATATGCCAAACGGTACGCTTTTTGCCTCAATTTTTAATATTAGTTTTGACCCTATTGAAGAAATCCGCCTTTACGTAAACAAGCCGGTTAAAAAGGTCGAAATTCTTACGCCCGAAGGTAATAGAGAAGAAGTTCAATTTGTAACAGAGGGCAATAATATTTTTACGGTTAAAACTCGTGCTGACGTTTTAACCCCGGTAATTTTATTTATTTCTTAAGGAGAAAATTATGTGTAATATTGCAGGATATATCGGCACAAAAAAAGCCACGCCGATCTTGTTTGAAATGATAAAGAAACAGGAAGGCTATGCAGGCGGTTATTATGCAGGCATCGCAACAATAAAGGATAATAAAATTCTTTCCCATAAGCTTACGGGAAGTATTGAGATGCTTGAAAACACCTTTGCAAAGGATTTGGAGGGCAATATCGGTATAATTCATACACGCTCCAATGCAGGCGGCGGTGATGAATGGGCGCATCCCTTTTTAGGAACAAAAGATGGTGAAGTTATCACTGCTTATGGGGCAGTAGGGTGTAGCGGATTCTTTAAAGCCTTAAATCTTTGCGATAAGGTTGCAGTTGATCTTTATAACGAAGGCTTCACCATGCTTTCAAGCGTTGATATTGAAAGCGATTTATATCCATTGCTTCCTGATGGCAAAAGGGCACATATGAGTGATGTTATGTGTAACCTTGTTTTAAAAAATATTCTTGAAGGCAGCACAAGTGATATTGCAATGGCAAAGGCTTTCTGCCAAATGCCTGCTGAAATAATCGGACTGAATCTTCATAAGGACGAGGACGATAGAATTGCCTGGGCAAAAATAAGTGAAGCACTTTTTGTAAGCTTTGCTTCACACGGTGTATATATTTCTTCTTCACCTGAAGCATTCCCCTCAGATGCAGGGCAGATTCATATGCTCCCTCCCAACTCATCAGGCTATATCTATAAGGATCACTATACGGTTATTCCCTTTGAAAATAACCCATGCAAGGTTCGCGAGCTTGACGGTAGCTTTATTGCTGAGAACTACAATCGTATCTATGAGCTTTTAAAGGAAGAAAGCGCATATTATCCTCTTTGGGACACTATTAAGCCAATGTTCACCGGTGCTGACGTTTATCAAATAAGTTCCATATTAAACGTAGTTATCGAAGCCTTAAAGCGTGATAATAAGCTTGAAATGCGCACAATCGAGGTTGACGGCGCAAAAGAGGGAATAAAGGCAAAGCAGTGTATGTTTAAAACGAAATAAATACTTTTCCCATATTGACTTTTACAATATCTGTGTGTTAAAATATAATACACAGATATTTTTATTTTTAAGGACTGATCATATGAAAATTCTTGTTTGCATTAAGCAGGTTCCCGGCTCAAATAACGTTGAGGTTGATCCCGTAACGGGCGTTTTAAAAAGAAGCGGTATTCAAAGCAAAATGAATCCTTACGATCTTTATGCCATTGAAACTGCTCTTTCTTTGTGTGAAAAATTCGGCGGAGAGGTTGAAACCATCACAATGGGTCCTCCACAAGCAAAGGAAATTATTATTGAAGCCATCTGTATGGGCGCAAAGGGAGGCACCGTGCTTTCTGACCGTAAGTTTGCAGGAGCTGACGTTTTAGCCACTGCCTACACTCTTTCTCAAGGAATCAAAAAAGCAGGGGAGTTTGATATTATCATCTGTGGTAAGCAAACAACTGACGGTGATACTGCTCAAGTAGGTGCTGAAGTTGCCGAATATTTAGGCTTACCCAATATTTCCAACGTTCTTTCTATTTACGATATAAAGGATAATGAAGCCTATTTAACGGCATCCTTAGATAACAAAACTATAGATTGCAAGGTGAAAATGCCCTGCGTTATCTCCGTTGACGGTGATATCAACTCCTCCCGTTTACCATCCTATAAGATTAAGCAAACGGTAAAGGATGATATGGTAAAGTTTTTAAGCTTTGATGATTTTGAAGATAAAAACGAAAACAATTACGGCTTAAAAGGCTCAGCTACTCAGGTTGAAAGAATTTTCCCACCTGAAAAAAACACCGATAAACAGATGTTTGTAGGCGATAGCGAAGAGCAAACAGAGCAGTTGTTCAAGCTTATTGAAACGAAAAAGCTTATTTAAGGAGGTGCATTAAATTGGGTAAATTAGTTATTAAAAACGAACTTATAACAAAGGAAAAAGCTGAAAATCTCGTAAAAGTGTGTCCTTTTAATGCGATCTCCTATGAAAACGGCAAGCTTGATATTTCTTCAGCCTGCAAAATGTGCAAGCTCTGCGTTAAAAAAGGCGAAGGACTTGTTGAGTATGTTGAGGAAGAAACAAAAACCGTTGATAAATCCTTATGGAAGGGCATCTGCGTTTACGTTGATCACGAGGGCAAAAACATTCACCGCGTTACATATGAGCTTTTGGGGAAAGCAAATGAGCTCAAAAAGGTTATAAATCATCCCGTTTATGCTCTTGTTATCGGATATGATATGGGGGATAGCGTAAATAAGCTTCTTCATTACGGAGTCGATAAGGTCTTTGTTTATGACGAGGAAGAATTAAAGGATTTCCGCATTGAGCCTTATACAAGCGCATTTTATGATTTTATTGAAAAGGTTAAGCCTTCAAGCATAATGCTTGGCGCAACCAATCTTGGCAGACAGCTTGCTCCCAGAATTGCCGCAAGATGCAAGGCAGGTCTTACTGCCGATTGCACAGTTTTGCAAATGAAGGAGAACACCGATCTTGTTCAGATCCGTCCTGCCTTTGGCGGTAACATTATGGCGCAGATCATTTCCACAAATACCCGTCCTCAGTTCTGTACCGTCCGTTATAAGGTGTTTTCAGAGCCAAAACCTAGCGAAAATGCTTCAGGCGAAATTGTGAAAATGACTGTTGAAAACAGTAAATTGTTATCAAAAATTTCTGTTCTCTCAGTAACTGATAAGCCTAAGGATATTGATATTTCTGAAGCAGATGTGATCATTGCGGTAGGGCGTGGAGCACAAAGTGAAAGTATGCGCACATATGCATACGAGCTTGCGGAACTGCTTGGTGGCGTTGTTGCATGCACCCGTCCCTTGGCCGAAGCCAACATTTTTGATGCAAAGCATCAGATAGGTCTTTCAGGCAGAACTGTTAAACCTAAGTTTATTATCTGCCTTGGTATTTCAGGCGCAGTTCAGTTTGCGGCAGGTATGAAATCATCTGATTGCATTGTTGCTATCAATAGCGATAAAAATGCGAATATATTTGATGTTGCTCATTATGGCATCGTAGGTGACGTTAATGAAATCGTTCCCGCACTTATCCGCAAGATTAAGGAGAATGGCAATGTATAATAAGATAACTGAAAACGATATTTTAAAATTAAAAGAATTTTCCGAAGTGCTTGCGGGGGATGAAATAAACCACGATTATTCACACGATGAGCTTGGCGGAATTGAAAGAATGCCCGATGCACTTATTCGCGTTAAATCAACGGAAGAAGTTTCCAAGATAATGAAATATGCCTATGAAAGAAATATTCCCGTAACGGTTCGCGGAAGCGGTACGGGACTTGTGGGTGCGGCAGTTCCCGTTGAGGGCGGAATTTTGTTGGAAACCACCCATATGAATAAAATTCTTGAGCTTGATACCGAAACTCTTACGGTAACCGTTCAGCCGGGCGTACTTCTAATGGAGCTTGCGGCTTTTTGTGAGGAAAATGATTTTCTTTATCCGCCTGATCCCGGTGAGAAATCGGCAACCATCGGAGGAAATATCTCCACTAATGCAGGCGGTATGCGTGCAGTTAAATATGGTGTAACCCGTGATTACGTCCGTCAGCTTACTTGTGTTATGCCCAACGGTGAAGTTATGATCTTGGGCGGAAAGGTCGCCAAAAACAGCTCAGGCTACAGCTTAAAGGATCTTGTTATCGGCTCTGAAGGCACCCTTTGTATTATTACGGAGGCGGTTTTAAAGCTTGTTCCCTTGCCGAAGGTGTCAATAAGCTTGCTCGTTCCCTTTAAGGATATGAAAAGCGCCATTGAGGCCGTTCCTCACATAATACGCTCAAAGGTTATTCCAACGGCCATTGAGTATATGTCAAGAGACACCATTCTTTTCTCCGAAAGCTATCTTGGTAAAAAGTTCCCCGACAGCAAGAATGACGCCTATATTCTCTTAACCTTTGACGGTAACACAGTTGAGCAGGTAAATAATGATCTTAAAACAGTTGCGGATCTTTGCTTAAATGAGTTGGGTGCACTTGACGCTTATATCGTTGATACTGAGGAGAGAAAGAAGTCCGTTTGGTCGGCTCGCGGTGCATTCCTTGAAGCGATTAAGGCATCTACCACCGAAATGGATGAATGTGACGTTGTTGTTCCCGGCAATAAGGTTGATGAATTTATAAAATTTACTCATCAGGTTGCCCAAAAGCTTAATATCCGAATTCCCAGCTTCGGCCACGCAGGTGACGGAAATCTGCACGTATATATCTGCCGTGATGATTTAAGTGAAGCCGAGTGGAAATCAAGGCTTAAACAGTGCTTTGATATGATGTACGAGAAGGCTCAGGAATTAGGAGGGCTTGTTTCAGGCGAGCACGGTATCGGCTATGCAAAAAAAGAATATCTTAAAAAGCAGTATGGGGAAAGTCACATTGCCTTAATGCAAGGAATTAAGGGCGTTTTTGATGAAAAAAATATTCTGAACCCGGGCAAAATTTGTTTTTAAAAAACAGTTGCTAAAATAGAAGAATAGTGATATAATCACTCCTAACGAAAAAAGCGGTATTTTGCCGCTTTTTTAAATGTATACAGAGAGAAGATAATTTTATGAGTACACTTTTGGTAGTTTCTATTGCACTTTTGGCAGGCCTTTTGATGACAAGGCTTTTTAAACCATTTAAGCTTCCGTCAGTAACGGCGTACTTGATTGCGGGCGTCCTTGTTGGTCCTTATTGTCTTGGCAGAATAGGCATCCACGGAGTAGGCTTTGATACGCCTCAGTTCTTGGAAAGTGTAAGGCTTGTTTCCGATGTTGCCTTAGGCTTTATCGCTTTTTCCATTGGTAATGAGTTCAGGGTTGATGATTTAAAAAAGACGGGTAAGCAAGCACTTGTTATAGGTATAGTTCAGGCACTTGCGGCAACGTTCTTTGTTGATCTTGCACTTTTGGGCGTATGCTTACTTCTGCCTGATAAGATTACACCTGCACAGGCAATTACCTTAGGCGCTATTGCAACTGCAACTGCTCCTGCCGCAACACTTATGGTTGTAAGGCAGTATAAGGCAAAAGGCCCGTTAACAAAGCTGTTGTTGCCCATAGTTGCCCTTGATGACGCAGTTGGTCTTGTTATTTTTGCCGTTTCGTTTGGTATTGCCAAAACACTTGTTTCCGGACAGATCGATTTAATTTCAATACTTTTAAATCCCATTATAGAGATTTCACTGTCCCTTGTTTTAGGTGCAGTGATGGGATGGGTGCTCACTCAGCTTGAAAAGCTTTTCAACTCCAATACCAACAGATTAAATCTTACTATAGGTGTAGTTCTTATAACGGCATCACTTTCAATGATGAAGTTTGAAATAGGCTCTGTGCATATTCAGTTTTCGTCATTGCTCACTTGTATGATGCTTGGAACTGTATTTTGTAATATCTGTCCCTTATCACACGATCTTATGGGGGCAACCGATAAATGGACATCACCAATTTTTGCATTGTTCTTCGTTATAAGCGGTGCAGAACTTGATCTGAGCGTCTTTGCAGATTGGACAATCGTTGTTATCGGTATTATATATATCCTGTTCAGGTGCATAGGCAAGTATTCAGGAACGCTTGTAAGCGCAAAAGCAACTAAATGCGAACCGCAGATATGTAAGTATTTGGGCATTACCTTGTTCCCTCAGGCAGGTGTTGCATTAGGTATGTGTGCCATTGCCGCAACAAGCTTACCTGATGGTCAAGGTGCGCTTATTCGTAACATAACACTTTTTGCAGTGCTTATATATGAGCTTGTAGGTCCGCTTCTTACCCGTTATTCACTTTCTGCCGCAGGCGAAATTGCACCTATGCCTGACCACGTTAAACATCGCCGTCAACATAAGCTTAATGAGGCACAAAATAAAGATAAATAAAAATGATACCGCTGAAAGAATATTTCAGCGGTTATTTTTTTAACATAATTTAAGTAGTCTTATATAAAACTCAACAGCTTGAGTAATGGAATCCAACCGTATTTTTTCATTGTTACCGTGAATAGAAGCACGTTCTTCCTTTGTAAGTGCCATAGCGGAGAATTTATAAACGTGATCAGATATGTCTTTATAATGGCGTGAATCTGAGCATTGCACCATAAGATAGGGGGCAACGATAGCATCCTTCCAGGTATCCTTAACTGCTTGAGCAACCTTGTTGTAGGCTTCGCAGTAAACCTCCGAGATGGGGCTTGGCTCCATATTACTTCCAACTATAAGCTCAATAGAATCGTCACTTATAATATTTTTGATACGTTCTTTTGCGCCTTTTACTGTGTCTGCAGGGTTAAGGCGCATATTGGCGGTAACCGATGCTTCAGGCGGAATAACGTTAGGCGCAGAGCTTCCCTCTGCCTGAGTAAAGGCAACGGTAGTCCTTAAAAGTGCATTCATTTCGCCACCCGAAGCTTTTGCAAGCATATCGATAACACCCTTAAAAAGCCACATATTTGCAAAGATCATTCTATATAGAAATGTTGAATGTCTGCCAAGAACGTTAAACATTTCCTTTGCAGGGGTAGTGATATGCATTTTAAAAGGGTTATCCTCAACTTTTTTTACTGCTTTTGCTAAAATTCCGATAGGGGTGTGGGGCTTAGGTGCAGAAGCGTGTCCGCCTGAAGATTTTGTTTTGAAGGTAAGGTTCATCATACCCTTTTCTGCAATGCCAATAAGTCCGCAAGGAGATTTCACACCGGGAAAAACATTTTCAACAACTGCACCGCCTTCATCAACCACAAGTGCAGGTGTAATATTATTTTTCTTAAACCAACTAACGATGTTTTCGGCACCCTTGCCGTTTATTTCCTCACCACCTGAAAAGGCAAAATAAATATCATTTTCAGGAACAAAGTTGCTCTTAATAAGTGCTTCCGCAGAGGACAATATTGCGTTAAAGGTTACTTTCGTATCAAGAGTTCCTCGTCCCCACATAACGCCATCCTCGATTATTCCGTCAAAAGGAGGCTTTTCCCAAAGATCCTCGTTAACGGGAACAACATCATAATGTGCCATCATAACTGACGGATTTTCACTGCTTTTGCCTTTTAAACAGAACAATAATGCTCTGTCTCGAAGCTTTAAGAAGGTGCAGGCTTTAAATACATCGGGATAAAGCTCAGGTAAAAGAGAAATAAGCTTTTCAAATTCCTTATCATCCTCAAGGGCAGGATCGTAATAGGAAACTGTTTTACACTTTATAAGTTCCTGCAAGGATGAAAGGGCCTTTTCTTTATCAAAAGATACAGATTCATCACTTGCAACAAATGAATTTTTCGGTTTGAAAGCAACTGTTCGAATAAGTATTACGGAAATAAAAATCAAAATCAAGCCAAGAACAATATACACTATAAGCATATTACAACCAGCCTTTCTTATACATAATGCGACTTGTAATGAGAGAGAATACCGCGCTTATTGGAACCATAATACCAACAGTACAGGATGATTAAGTGAAAATTCCATAACCGATAACTCCTTTTAATTTTTTCAATATTATATACTAATTCTCAATATAAAACAAGAAAAAATATCTAAAATTCTTTGCGTGTACAATGTTTATCGTTGACTTTTTTTCAGTTAAATGTTATACTCATCTAATGTAAAAAATATATCGAGGTATTTTTATGAACCGAGTTATTTTACCTAAAAAGTACGTTGAAAAGCTTGATATTTATCAGACACAGCTTGCTATCGGAATTTTAAGACAGTATTTTCAGCAAAAGCTCTGCCAAAAGCTTAATTTAAAGCGTGTAACGGCACCTCTTTTTGTTCAGCCCGAAACGGGTCTGAATGATGATCTGAACGGTGTTGAGCGTGCAGTTCAGTTTGATGTTAAGGCAACGGGGGATAAGGTGCAGATAGTTCATTCCCTTGCAAAATGGAAGAGAATGGCACTTTATGAATATAAATTCTCAGCAGGCTGCGGTCTTTATACCGATATGAACGCTATCCGCAGGGATGAGGATCTTGATAACTTCCACTCAATTTATGTTGATCAGTGGGACTGGGAAAAGGTAATCACTCGTCAGGACAGATGCGAAGAATATTTAAAGCAAACTGTTCAGGATATAGTTGATGCTATCTGTGATACTTCGGATATGATTAAAAAAGAGTTTCCTGCAGTTGAAGTTAATATTAACCGCAACGTTAAATTTATAACCACTCAGGAGCTTGAGGATCTTTATCCTGAAATGACTTCTAAGGAAAGGGAAAATGCCATTACAAAGGAATACGGCACCGTATTTTTAATGCAGATAGGCGATAAGCTTAGATCAGGTCAGCCTCACGATGGCAGAGCACCGGACTATGACGATTGGAAGTTAAACGGCGATATTCTTTTCTGGGATGAGGTTATGGATTGTGCATTGGAGATATCTTCAATGGGTATCCGTGTTGATGAAAAATCGCTTGATGAACAGCTTCAGAAAAAAGATTGTAATTATCGAAGAGTAATGCCTTTCCACAGAATGCTTTTAAATGGTGAATTACCTCTTACCATCGGCGGAGGTATCGGTCAGTCAAGGCTCTGTATGCTTCTTCTCCAAAAAGCACATATCGGTCAGGTTCAGGTATCGGTATGGGATAAGGAAACTAAAAAGATCTGTCGCGAAAACGGCATAACGTTACTTTGATGAGGTGTTTTTATGAAATACAGTTATAAAACAAGCGGAACTTGCGCAAGTAACATAACCTTTGATATTGAGGGGGACGTAATTACAAACGTTCAGTTTACAGGCGGTTGTAACGGAAATCTTAAAGCCATTTCGTCTCTCGTTGAAGGGATGACCGTATCCCAGATAGAGGAGCGAGTTAAAGGAATCACTTGCGGTTGGAAATCCACAAGCTGTTCAGATCAGCTTTCAAAGGCAGTTCGCAAGGCATATGATGAGAATTTTAAGTGAAAACTAAATTGATAATTTATTGACACGGCTATTTTCCTTTGGTATAATCGGTGTAATGATGATATCGGAGGGGATATGTATGAATAAATTGACTTCAAGCGTAGGTATGTTAAACGGCGTACCTGCGCTTTTTGTTAACGGAAAACACATTGAGGGCGCGGCATATATCACTTATTATACCCACAGAAACTGCTATAAGGATTTTGCCGATGCAGGCTATAGGCTTTTCTCTATGCCGGCGTTTTTTTCCGAAAGAAGCATAAACGCGGTGACGGGTATTCCTCCTTTCGGGCCGGGAATCTTTGATAAAAAGGGCGAAAGCAACTTTAAGTATTTCGATAATGATGTTGAAAAGATCCTTGAAGCTTGTCCCGATGCATATATCTTTCCGCGAATAAATATGACCTTGCCTCTTTGGTGGGATGAAGAGAATCCTGATGAATTAAACGATACGGGCTTTAGGGATGAAAAACGTGTTTGCTTTTCATCAAAAAAGTGGGCGGAGCAAACAAAAGCTTTTCTTAAAGAGCTTGTTGAACACGTTAAGGAAATGCCATATAAGGATCACGTTATCGGCTATCAGCTTGCCGGCGGAAATACCGAGGAATGGATATCTTTTGATCTTAAGGGCTCAGTGGGCAAACGAGCAAGGGAAAGGTTTTTGGAGTATATAGAAGAAAATAATCTGAAAAATTCCGAAGAAGAATTTTATGGATTCTTATCATATATCGTTGCAAAAAGCATCTCTGATTTCTGCGGATATATGAAAGAGCTTACCGAGAATCGGTTGGTTATGGGGGCTTTCTATGGCTATACATTTGAACTTGTTAAGCGAACCACCTGTCATCACGCATTACAGCTTATTCTTGAAAGCAATGCAGTAGATTTTATCTGTTCACCCGTATCCTATGATCTTGCTCGTGTTGTTGGAATGGATCACGTTAATATGCTTCCTATTGATTCATTAAAGCTACACAAAAAGCTTTATTTTGTGGAAAATGACACCCGCACTCATCTTTCAGGTCCACCCAACGATCTGCCTTATTATAATTCGCCCTTGTGGACGGGACCTGCTCCCGAAATAACAAGAGAGATCATCAAAATGCACTTTTCTCGTGCACTTTTGCATGGCCACGCTTTCTGGTGGTTTGATATGTGGGGAAAATGGTATCAAACGGAAGAATATATGCCTTTATTAAAAAACATAAATGGCATTGTGAAGGAAAGCCTTGATAAACCGCTTAAAAGCGTTGCGAAAATCGCCGTATTTGCCGATGAAAAGGTATATAGAAAAATTCCTGATGAAAGTGATATCCATCAGAAGGTATGCTATGAAATTCGCCGTAATTTAGGGAAAATGGCAGTGCCTTACGATATTTATCTAATGAGCGATTTTAAAGAAGTAAAGGATAACTATAAGGGAATAATATTTCTTGCGCCTTTACGAAGTGAACTTTTGGATGAGTGCGAAAATCAGGTTGAAGATTTCCTTGAAATTAATGAAACAAACTATGATATTTCAACTGATGAATTAAGAGATTTCTGCAAAAATAGGGGAGTTATGCCGTATTTTGAAAAAGATGCCGTAGTTTATGAAAACGAAAGCTACTTCTTCCTGCACACCTGTGTTGACGGTGAATATACTTTTCCTGAAAATTTAGTTGATGCATTTACCAAAAATAAAGTAAACACCCTTACCCTTGAAAAAGGAAAGAGTGTTTTGCTTGAGAAAGTATAATGAGGGCGGATTTTTCCGCCCAGCAGAGCACTGACAAACCCTTGCAAACATAATCCCTTGCAAAAAAATTTGCCGGGGATTATTTGCTGTGTTGCATTCACTTGCAAAAATCGGTCATTTACCGTTGTGTAAACTCCCTCTTTTGCAAGTTCTGCGCCTTGCCTTGCAAGGGCTTCTCGAACTCTGACAGCCTGCTGACTTTGTCAGCAGACTGAGGGCGGATTTCTCCGCCCCGCTCTTTTATTTACAGCAATATTCAAATGATTGACAATCTGTGCACTCAACAACAGTTGGGTTTGCTTCGTGTGTTCCAACGTTAATGTGGTTTAAGGTGCAGTAGTCAGAGCTCTTTGAATGATGCTTGCAAGTTTGTATGGTACAGGAAATTGCTTCGTTTCTTTTCATAATAAAATCCTCCTTAAAAGCTTCGGTTTTAGTTTGTGAAGACCCGAACTTTTTATACAAAAAAATTTTTTCAAAAAAAGTGCAAAAAGTGCTTTACAAATTTTTGTAGTTGTGTTATTATAACAACGTTCTCGGGAAATGCGGTAGTAACTCAGCTGGTAGAGTGCCACCTTGCCAAGGTGGATGTCGCGAGTTCGAATCTCGTCTATCGCTCCATTTTTTGTGGGTTATTAGCTCAGCTGGCAGAGCACCTGACTCTTAATCAGGGTGTCCGGGGTTCGAACCCCCGATGACCCACCAAAAAATCGACTTGTTTCGACAAGTCGATTTTTTTATCCATTGCGAAAGCAATGGTATATCATCACGCGTAAGCGTGTATATCATCAAAGGCGGCATTGCCGCCTTTGTATCTCATCACACCTTTAGGTGTGTATCAAAAACCTTTCGCAATGATGACATGCAACGGTTAACACCGTTGATGATATACAAAACTTCGTTTTGATGATATGCAATTCCTTTTGGAATTGATAATATACACGGCCTCGCCGTCAGAGCACTGACAAACCCCTGCAAACACAAACCCCTGCAAAATTTTTGCAGGGGTTTGTTTCCGTCGTTGCATTGATACTATAGCACGCGTAAAGGAGTTCGCCTCAAATGCTGTATCAGCGATGCTTTCGGGTTTGTCGTCTTTATAAGGCAAACCTGCCTTATTGCATCCTCCGCACCCAAAATCATTCACTGATACAAACATTTTAGGTCGGAGAATTTTAAAGGAATAAATTTTTGAAGGATGCGCGGCGAAAACGCAGGCAATACGAGTGCAGTATTGCCGAGTATTTCAACAAAGCAGACACGGAAATTTATCCTTTAAAATCG
>JAZNSH010000015.1:0-4329 GCA_045591115.1 Clostridia bacterium | reverse complement strand
AAGGGGACCCTAAAAAGCAGAAGTGCTTTTTGGGGATAAGGAGTCGCAGTGGAGCCAAAAAAGCATTCCGTCATTTTTACGGAATGCGTAAAGCGGAACTTGCGATGACGCGGCTTGCAAGGGTTTCTCGAACTCTGACAGTCTGCTGACTTTGTCAGCTGACTGAGCGACTACAATGTAGTCGCTATTTTTATTATTCCGATCAAAACTAAATGTGAAGGATAGATTATATAGAAAAACCATTTGTTAAATACATTCTTTTTGCCTGCTTTTCCGTTATAAAAAAGAATCAGCGGAATGAAAACAAGAAGACCTGAGACCATTAAAGTAGCAATGTGCGGACGACTGGAATCCTTAATAAAAGGCTCAAGAATTTTGTAGCCTGAAAAAAACAAATAGGGTATTAACTGTAAAAAGATGTTCTTTTTGAAAAGATAAAATCCAAGCACCCAAAATGGCGCAACGGAGCCCCAATCACCATATCGTGTAATGAATATAAAGGGAATAACACTCAGAACCTTTAGAAGTACACTTCCTAAAGAATCCATAACCCAAAGCATCGAAAAACAGCATAAAAGAGTGTATATCATACTGAAATTAAGGCTCAAAAAGCTTTCCTTGTGTACAAAATCAAAGGCTACTTGAGAAATAACCGCAAATATGAGGAGCCTTAAAAAATACTTTTTCTTAGAAGAGGTATGCATAAAACCCTCAACTAAAAAGAAGCACATAATAGGTGCAGTCAATCTGCCGATGAAACGGCACGTTATATAAAGTGGTGTTCCCCAAATATCGGATAGAAAATAGTGTGCAAAATGGTCAATGAGCATAGCAATGACTGCTATATATTTTAAATGATTTCTGTTCAAAAGCTTCATTTTCGTTTTTCCTTAAAGAAATCTGAAAGAATTTTTGCGCAAGCATCCTCCATAACACCGCCCAAAATTTCAGCGCGATGGTTAAAGCGCTCGTCATTGCAAAGATGATAGAGCGTTGTGCAACAGCCCGCCTTCTGATCATATGCGCCGAAAACAACACGGTCAATGCGCGAATTCACAATAACGCCTGAGCACATAGGGCAAGGCTCAAGTGTAACGTATAATGTGCAACCTGAAAGTCGCCAGGAATCGAGCTTTTTTGACGCTCTTTTCATAGCCAGAAGTTCTGCGTGTGCAGTAGGGTCATTGGTGGTTTCGCGTAAGTTATAGCCACGGGAAATAACCTTTCCGTCCTTTACCACAACTGCACCAACGGGAACTTCACCCTTTTTAAAAGCAACCTCAGCCTGCTTTAAGGCGCGCTCCATAAAATAATAATCGTCTTTTAACATTATTTGTGATAAGGCTCCTTGTTAATTATTTTATAGCCTCGGTAGATCTGTTCAAGTAAAATAACTCTTGCCATTGAGTGAGTAAACGTCATTTTTGAAAGTGAAAGCACGTAGTTTGCGCGCTTTAATGCATTTTCGTGAAAGCCCAACGATCCGCCAAGAGCAAAAACGATATTCTTGTTTTCCTGCCAAGCTTCGATATTTTTTGCCAATTCCTCACTTGAAAGAGCTCTTCCCGCGCCGTCAAGCACAATAAGAAAATCGTCATCGTTCAGCTTTTTGTTTATCTTTTCCCATTCTGTAAGCTGAACTGCCTGCTTTTGAGCCTCCGAAAGCTTTTCGGGGGCCTGCTCATCGTTAACTTCGATTATCTGTAATTTTGCATATCTTGACATACGCTTTTCAAATTCTTTTTCGATTTCAGCGTACATCTTTTGTATTTTGCCTACCGCAATAATTTTAACAGTCATTTTTTATGCCTCTAACTAAGTGTAATACCAAAGTGAAACCATAGAAAGGAAATTGATGACGCAAAAGATAACCCAACCAAGAACTGTAAGAGCCGTCTCCCAGGATTGTTGCTTAGGCATAAGAATAGCGTGATCCATATCGCTTACAATGGCGCTGTTATATTGTCTTTTGTTCTTTTTTCTTGAATAAATCGTAAAAATAGTAAACGCAACAATAGCGATTGCCGGCAAGATAGCGAAAGCTAATATGGCATATAAGCCGAGATAGTTATCTGTAAAAAATATGTAAGCGGAATTTATAGGTGCGTATGAAAGAATAACAGATAGGGCATTTAAGGTAAAATGTATAATGGAGCTTGCTAAAAGAGAGTCCGTTATCATAACCACAGTGCCCAAAATAATGCCCAAAATAAAGGCATAAACCAGTTGTTGAAGATTACCGTGCATAACGGCAAAGGCAACGGAGGAAAGTAACACCGCGCTTACCTTTGAGTACCTTTCAAAAGCACGCATCACAAAGCCACGGAAGAAAATTTCTTCGCAGATCGCAGGTAATAAGGCAACAACGATAAGCTCAAATAAAAGCTGATAAATATTGTTTGCGTCAGGCACACCGGCAGTATCTGCAGGTGCCCCCATAAAGGAAGAAAGTCCTTCAACAAAAAAGGCGTTTATAAACTGAACAACGAAGAAAGAGCCTAAGCTTATAAGAATAAGAAGTCCCGCTTGCGAAAGATCAACACGTTTTTTTAATCTCAGAGTTGTCTTCATATCCTTTTTGAAAATAAGAATAAACAAAAGGGGAATAATAAGCACTGCAAAAAACTGTGAAAGCAAGCCATTGAACATAGATATGCCGAATTCAGAGTTAAAAAGTCTGCCGTAATTGTTTCCCAAAATAATGGGAAGCAAAAGTATAGGCACTATAACGGTAAACTGCATAAAAGTGCAACCGATTATTGCTTGCCAAACAGTAGGAAAACGCTTGTGGTCAAAAAAAGCCTTAGCGTGATCTTTAGAAAAATTCTCCATCAATTATTCTCCCTTGAAAAATCTTGTTAAAAGATCGAAGCCGGGATCCTGCACTACACCTGTCTTTTCGGCGTTTTTCTCACAAAGATTATTAACACCTGAAGATTTCTCGTTTGTGCTGTAATACATTGCGTAGGGAACGGGGGCAGAAGAATGTGTGCCCGTAGGAATAGGTGTGGGATGATCGGGCATAATAAGAACAGCATAATCCTCTTTTCTTGCCTTAAGACCGTTAACAACAAAGGTGAGAACTGTATCAAGCATTTCAATAGCCTTTATCTTTCTGTCGATCTCGCCACGGTGACCGCACTCATCGGGAGCTTCAAAATGAAGATAGCAGAAATCGTGATCCTCGTCAAAGGCTTGAAGAGCGGCCTTTGCTTTGCCCATAAAGTTAGTTTCTAAGGTTCCCGTTGCGCCATCAACATCATAAGTATCCATATCTGCAAGGCGTGCAATACCGCGCACAAGATCAACTGCCGTAACTGCCGCGCCTGATTTTGAATATTTTTCTTTAAAAGGAGAAAGACCGGGCTTACTGCCAACACCCCAGAACCAGCAGGTAGAAGCCATTCTTTTGCCTTTAGCCTTGCGCTTAAGGTTTACGGGATGATTCACAAGGATCTTGTTGCTCTTTTCCATAAGCTCAAGAAGGATTCCTGCACCGCTGCCCTTAGGAAGATATTCTTTTACGTTTTTGCCCGTAATATCGTGGGGAGGGGTAAGAGAAACATCAGCATTTCCGCCGTGAATAATAAGAATATGTCTGTATGAAATACCTGCGTGGAATTCGATCATATCGTTGCCAAGCTCTTCGTTAAGCGTTTCGATAAGCTCTTCGGCCTCTTCGGTAGAAATTTCATCACTTGAATAATCGATCATCGTCTTATCTTCGTAAATATCCTCATCGGAAACGCAGGCAAGATTGCATCTTAAGGCAATGTCGGTATCACTCATTTTGATGCCCATTGCCGCTGCTTCAAGAGGTGCACGACCGGTAAGATAAATTCTGGGATCATAGCCCATTGCCGCAAGGTTGCCAACATCACTTCCGCCCTTACAGCCTTCGGGGGTGATATTTACCATACCAACCTCGCCCTTTGATGCCATATAATCAATTAACGGCTTTTTTGCACACTCCATAGGAGTTTTTCCGCCCAATTTATCAATAGGTAAATCTGCCATTCCGTCGCCTAATAATACAAGATATTTCATAATGTTTCTCCTTGAAAAAAATATATCGTTTTTATTATATCATATTACCCGCTATTTTGCATCAATTTTTTAGATTGACAATGACAAATTTTTTAATTATACTTATAATGACTATGTTGAAATAATTATTATAAAAACTCATTTGAGGTGACTAACTATTAAAAGTCAAGTGCTTTTTTAAAAAAGTTTAGAAATCAAAAATAGGCGCACTTAAACAAGCCCTATGTTTCAAGGACTTTAAAAGAAAGGTTAGAAATTATCTCATAGCAGCAGGATCATAAA
>JAZNSH010000014.1:0-85388 GCA_045591115.1 Clostridia bacterium | reverse complement strand
CAGCACCTCAAACATAAGAGAGATAACTGTTGGAAAGGCAATTACTCTACGGCAATTCAACGTATAGGCAATGTTCATCAGAAGGATCAATCCAACGCTGACGAAAATAACTGCTCTCATACTTTTGGATCGTACATCAATTAGTAAGAACAATGCTGGCAATGCCGAGAGCAAATAGAACGTCAATAGCATGGGTGAAAGAACAAGAAAGTCCTTCAGATACAAGCCAAGCAGTAGATTATATACTTCTGCGACAGAAAAGAAAATAAGTCTGGTTTTCGACTGCAATGTGATTGCAAACAATTTGGATATCTTCACGATGATTCCTCAATTCATTTGTAAATTCACATTGCAACAGTTCGTTCCCCAAATCTAAAAACTAAAATTTTGATGATTCTTGCCCTTGATTTTGCCCTTATAATCTTTCGGGACAAGGGTAAAACGGTGTAACACCGTATAGTGGGATGAAATGAGTTGTTTGCGGAAAACCCTTTATTTAAGGCGGTTTTAGAGCGTTTTACCTCGTTTTGAAAACAGCCAACAATATCTTAAAAAATAGTGCTATTCAAATTCCAGTTTATCGAATAAAAAATAAAAGCCACAAAACGTGGCTTTTATTTGTCTTATTGATTATCATTTTCCATTTCTTCAACAGAAACTGAGAAAGTATGTTCGATGGGCTTCCATTCAACCTTTGTGAAAAGAGCCTGGATCGAAATAGGAATATATGTAAGAATAAATATTGGGAACGTAAGCACTGATAAGATCTTTTTCGGTTTTGTTGCGTGTATCTGCTTCCATTCACCGATAAGAGTAATGACACCAACTATAAAGAGCAATGCATAGGCTCCGGCAATGGAGTTAGCAATTCCGATAGCAACTGCAGGAACGAATACAGGCGCAACAATCAAGGAATAAATAAGTGCACCGAGGTTGATAAAGAAGTTGGTAACCGTTATAAAAAATGCGGGGGCAATGGTCATTAACATATCGAAAGAAGAAAAGCCTTTGAACCTAAATATGTTTTTTAAAAGACCACAGCCATATTTCTTTGTAACCTGAAGAAATCCCTTTGACCAACGCAAGCGTTGACGCCATGACTGTTTGAAGCTTGTGGGCTGTTCGTCATAGAGCATTGCGTTATGACAATAAGCAACCTTTTCGCCTTTAATAACGCTGGAAATGGAAAACTCAATATCCTCAGTTAACAAGAAGTGTTTCCAACCACCCTGTTTTTTAATGATTTCGCTGTTAACAAGGAATCCCGTTCCTGAAACGGCACAGCTTGTATTAAGCATAAAACGCGGATTATTAAGATATCTTGCTTCACGGATAAACCAAAGGGCATATCCTGCAGAGATCCAGTTGCTTCCGTAGTTTTTTGAATTGCGATAGCTCGTAACGATTCGATGACCTTCGGAGAAGCACTTGTCCATTTCGCGGATGTAATGCTTATCAAGAAGATTATCAGCATCGAAAACAAAATAACCATCATAATATTCGATTCCGCGATCCTCGTCGATCTTATTAAGCAAGAAGTCAAGCGCATAGCCTTTTCCGAGAAGCTTCGTATCAAAACGTTCGTGAACTATGGCACCCTTGCTTCTTGAAAGCTCAGCGGTAGAATCGGTGCAGTTATCGGCTACAACGTAAATATCAATAAGTTCCTGAGGATAATCGTTTGCCTTTATACTGTCGATAAGAAACCCGATAACGTTTTGTTCGTTTCGGGCGGAGATCATAATCGCATATTTATGAGATGGGGTAACGTCCTTGAATTTTTTTGGTTTTTTAAATATCGCCATTAAAATATAAATGAACTGATAAAAGAAACAAAGTGTAAGGATAATGCTTGTTATAATGTTAAGAATATTTAACCATTGAAAAGAGTAGAAATTGGAACCGAATAAATCCCAACTAACTATATCTAACCAAAGAGATGTCATTTTTAATTCCTCGTAAAAAAGTGTTGTCAGCAAAAGCTGCGTTATGTGTGTTACGCGCAAACAACCATCATAACACAAGCATATTATACACTTGAAAATATTATTTGTCAAATTTATTTGGCAATGTGATTTTTTTGCCGAAAAAGAGCAAAACACACACGATGACTGCCTTTGTGCGATAATATGCCTTAAATCTTAATTCTATTTTTACTTGAATTTAACTGTTATTTGAGCTTATTTAATAAAATTTCATCAATTCCAAAGCGCATAAAAGAATACCTTGCTTTATAATTTTTCGCTTCGCTTTCTTCACTCCAGCTACCCTCAAAGGTGAAAGATCTGGGAACAACAGCTAAAGGCTCATCTTCAGAATCATGAAGAGGACCAAAGGTATTTCTTAAGGAATTGATCAATTCGATCTTTATTGTGTTTTCGCCACTGTGAAGCTTCACTTTTGCATTATGATCAAAAATCAAAGTCTTTACTTTTTTATTATTGACATAAAGATTGGAAACAGCATATCTTCCGGGAACAGATATAATGTATTCACCTTCGTCACAGCTTATAGTCTTTTTTATTGAGAGCTTTCCGGAGAAGAAAGGATAATATCCGCTTGTAAAATCGTTGGCATCAACTGTTTTCTTTGGCTTTACGATGGTAAAAGGACCGTTATTAAGCTTGCTTCCGCGGTTACCGTCAGTATATTTTTCCTTTGATTTAACGCCAAAATTTCCAAAAAGATATATAGCCTCAATCTCTGTATCGAGGGATAAACAGTTTCTCAATGATTCCATAACGTCCGAGAAAAGAACATTGTACACCTTTTCAGACTGATGATAGTTAAAAGAAAGAACTATCTCGTTAGCACCTTTTTTCGCATGAGATGCGATATATGCTAACTTAAAGGATCTGTCGATTCGCCATTTATCGGTCAAGCTTGCCTTTTGTCCGTTGACGCTTATATTTAATTCTTCAAGAGGCTCAATGCAAAGAGAAAGATTATTTGGTATATATTGTGCATCAAACTTAAATTTAAGATAAACTTTGCCTGAATACTTCCTTTTTAACAAAAGCTCGTGAATATGCTTTATATAGCGCTTTGGTTCATAATCTGTTCCATTGTAGGAAAGCTCGGCATAATCAAGCACGCAACAGTTTTCGGGTATACTTGTAATTTTAAAATTATCTGTTCCGATTTTGATTTTTTCGCTATAATATGGCTCAACATCATTTGAAGAGAAGGTTTTTGTTTCATAAAGGCAAAAAGAACCGGCATTTTCAAAATTTAATTTGGCAACAAGCTCTTTTTTACCTTTTTTAAGACATAAAGTATCTTCTTTAAGGTCAAGCATATGTATCTGCTTTAAGCCTTTGGCATTTTTTACAATAAGTGAAACGTCATCTATACGAGCTTCATTTAGATTTGCGATATAGAAAATTCTGCCTTCTTCTCTAAGGCGGATGTTCATACGGATATTATGTAATATTTCACCGTCTTTTTCGAGATAAGCTTCTCTTGAGTTAAGCATATCCTCAAAACAAGCGTTGGCGCTTAACCAGGAAAGATCAGCGCGCTTGCCGTCAATGCGAGTGGGCGTTTTGCCTTCAACAATAACTTTTCCGCCATTTTTTATAAATGTTTTTAAAAGTTCTGCAGTATATGAATCAAAAGTTTCACAATAAGGGATAACAACGTAATCATAAGCGCATTGTCCTATGATAAATTTATTTTTTTCAACCTTGCCGTGACGTGAAATTATGCTTTCATCGCCCAAATGATACTGAATGAAATTATCACCGTATTTTGTCAGTAGAGCACGGAAGGGCTTTTCAATATGCTGAACGCTTGGATCTGAGTTTATACGCTGATAGTAAAGATAAAGTGAACGCAAAGGATGAAGAATAAGCACGTTAGCTTTTTCTTTTCCTTCTGCCATAAATGCACCGATATTTGCAAAATAATCGTTGAATTTTTTATAATAAGAATTCCAAGGAAGGTGATCGCTGTAATGTGCAGGATAATCGTATTTTCTTTCGCCGCGTTCGGAATAGGGATATAAGTGTGCGCAAATAAGATTAACGCCCGATATAAACTGCCATTGAGCAATACGCTTCAATTCTGTGGGGGAAACATCCCAACCACATAAAGCAAAGGTTTCTGTCATTACCTTGCGTTTATTTAACTGAGCAGCAACGGAGCCTATTTGCTTAGGCGAAAGATCATCGTTTATATATCTGCATAAATGATCAATTCCGGGCATATGCTGATATTCATAAAAGGGCATAACACCGCCACAGCAAACCATCTGAAAGGCCATTGATTCCTCTTCGATAGTATGTCCTGTGAATTTTGCACCGTTTTCTTCACACCAATCATATATCTGCTTTGAAAAACTTTCAATATATTGCTTGTGGCATAATAACCAATAATCGTACCGAAGCTCCTTTGCACCGTCAAAATCAATGAAAAGTGCAGGAATAGCTTTAAAAACACTGTATCCAAAGGCTTCTTCAAATGTATTCAGAAATGTATCTGACCATGCGGTGTTGTAACGGTAATATTGAGGCTCATCGGTGAAGAAACCGGGCATAGTTTTACCGAATTCATTGCCAATTTGTTTTTTATACTCTTCGTGAGTGGCATCAATGAATTTTTTTATAATGCTTTTATCAAGAACGTCAACATAGCTTGAAGAATAATCTCTGTAAACGTTCAAGTATTCTTTGCCTTCATCGGATTCTTGCAAAGAGCCGTCAAGATTATAAACCTTGAAAGCATTTTCATCAAAAGAGCCTATCTTGTGGGTAAGAAAAGCAACGTGATTTTTCTTGTCCTCCAATAGCTTGCCGCCTGCGAAACCTGATGGCCAACCGTTCTCATCGTATGCCCAAGCCTCCATATCAAGGCGTTTGGCTTCTTTAATGCAGGTTTTTACACAGTCATACCACTCATCAGAGCAATATTCGGTGATAAGCCCGCCTCTTGCGTGCATAAAAAAGCCGTTAAGACCGATGCTTTTCATATTTTGTATTTGTCTTTTTAATTCTTCGTGTTCAAGCTTGTCGTTCCAACTCCAAAAAGGGAGACCGCCAAATTCTTTTTGATTATTTTTAATTTTTGTAGTAAGCTTCATATATACCTCACAAAAATCCGCTGTGAAAAACACAACGGATTTTTTATTATTCCTTTTTTCTCTTAACTAATATAACGGATATTAAAACTGCCGCAAAAACAAAAACTGAAACACCAACGATTATCGGCAACGTAAAATCAGGATCAGAGCTGTCCTTCTCTGGCTCAACTGTAACTTCCGGTGTTAATTCGGGAGTAGGCGAAGGAGTAATAATGGGCATGGTTTCATCAGTATCTGCTTTAATTGCGCTTGAGACCACATCGTCGGTAATGTATGTAATATCCGTTACAATATCTTTTTCAATCAATGCTTCGGGCATTTCAAAATCAAGTTCGGTGCAAATTGCAAAATCATCAATATCAATGACTAATGGTGCATCCTTAGAGGCGGAAAGTTGGTCAAAACAGAACCACCAGTTATGATCACCGTCAAACTGTTCATCAACAACTTCAAAGGGATCGGAAACAAAAAATCTCCAACCGTTGCGGTCAGCGTCTGTTGATTTTCCTTTAAGCTCACCGTAATAATTTCCATTGCCTCTTGATGTGATGTCGGGCATAAATTCTCCGCTTTCATATGCATCTTTTTCCAGGGCGCGTATTATAAAGCGTGTGATTTTGATGTTTTTATTTGATTTATACCAAAAACAAATTACGTAAGCATCAGCACCTGCTTCCTTTATAAACGGATAAATGTTTATGGAAGGTGAAAACCAGGATTGTTCAAGTGATGCGGAAATATAGTTATTTCCGCTGTGGCCGCCGTTAGTTTTTATTGTAATATTATTATAGAGTTGGCTTGATTCCCTTGAAGAACCGTAAGCATCGTGAAGCTTGAACCAATCTGTTTCTTGCACAGCCGTAATTCCTTCAAATCCGGAATTAACGTCATCAACGATGTTGGGTATTTCTTCTGCATTAACCGTCAGAACGGATGTGATAGCAAGAAAACAGATAATCACAAGTGTCAAAATTTTTTTCATAACTACCTCCTGAATTTTTTTAATATTATAACATATAAAAAATGTTTTGTAAATATTAAAAAATGAATTTATGTTTTTTTGCTAAATATAATTTAATGTAGAAAGTGAGGGAATTAAATGAAAAAAATTTGTATGTTGTTGATCTGCTGTTGCATATTTCTTTCCGGTTGTGCCGAAAAGGAGGCGCAAAGCACAGAGAAGGGAAAAGTCTCATTTACGGTAATTGATGGATTCAGTGGTTTGCCTCTGGAGGGAGTACGCATTGTTTTGCCTGAGAATGATTGTGAGTTAGTTTCTGATTATTCGGGCAAAACAGAAAAAGCGGAGATAAACGTTATTAAGGATGATAGCTACACTGTACCGCAGAATTATGGAATGTTCTCTGTATTAGCATATAAAGAAGGATATAATGATTACGCCTTATTTTTTGCGCAGATAAAAGATGGGCAGGAACGTAATATAAAAGTATATATGTTTATGAAAGATACACCTATGTCATCGGGGATGCCTATGGCTACCATTGAAAGTCCCGATAAACAGTGGGTAAGTGATATGCTAAATGAATATCGAAATTAAATATGCGGTTTTATGCATAAAAATACAAAAAATTTACAGAAAAAAATGCAAAAAACGCTTGACAAAGCTTTTTTTAAAAAGAAATAAATTAAAAAAAAAACTTATCCACAGGTGTTGATAAAATGCGTTTCATTTGTGGATAAATTCATATGACAAGGAAAATGCCACTTAAAACGGTGGATAACTTTTTCAAAAAAAGAGAAGTTATCCACTAATAATATAAAAAACCCTTATTTTACTATGTTTTATATGTGGATTACTTTTTTTAGTTCTAATTGTTAAAATAGTATTACAATCATAGATTTTTGCTATTTTTTTACAATTTTCTATATGCATAGAGTATACAATAAAATGAATAAGAATTTTTTGTAAACAAAAAGACAACTTTAAGTAAAAAATTATAAATGAGGGGGATATAATTGCTTAAATATTTTGAACGCTATGCCGGAATTCTACTAATAATAGTCTTGATAACGTTAGGTCTTAAGCCGAATGCACAGCCGGTTTTTAATGAAATGCACTTTAACGATTTTGTTATAGTGCTTGATGCAGGACACGGTGGAGAAGATGGCGGTGCAATCGGAATAAAAACGCTAACAAGGGAAAAAGACGTTAATCTAAGTATAACATTAAAATTAGCACGGCTACTTGAAAGTGCTGGCGTAACGGTTGTTTTGACACGCCAAAATGAAAAAGCACTTTCCGGAGAGAAATTTGTAAAAATGGAGGATATGGCAGAGCGTGCAAGAATTATTGAAATGTCAAGACCGTATATTGTTATAAGTATTCATTGCAATAGCTTTCCTGAGAGTGCAAAAGTCCGTGGCGCACAAACCTTTTATTTTCCTGACTCGGTAGGAGGAAAGAGGTTAGCGGAAAGTATTCAGAAGAGTATTGTTGATTACGTTGATAAAACAAATGCCCGCAAAGTAGCGGAAGCTGATTTTTTTATGCTTCGTCACGGCAATTCAACCAATGTAATGGTTGAGTGTGGATTTTTGTCTTGTCCGGAAGAAGAACAACTGCTGATAAATGATGAATATCAGGATAAGATTGCATATGCAATATTTGATGGCACACTCAGATATATTTCGGAGAGTACAATGCCTGCCAATATGTAATTGCAAATATTTTTAAATGTGATATAATTATGGTATATTTAACACAATAGGAGTATACCATGCGCGAAATTTCTGTTAAAAAAATTGAAAAAGCTGTTGAAGCGTTATTGAAAGATATTTGCGTAAATATGCCTGAAGATACCCTTCAAATGCTGAATGAAGCCTATGCTGAAGAAATCTCTGATTATGGCAAAAATAACCTTAAAATAGCTCTTGATAATGCTTTAATTGCAAAAGAAAATAATATGCCCATATGCCAGGATACGGGAATGGTGACGGTATTTGCACAAATCGGTCAGGATGTTCATTTTACGGATGGCCTTTTTGAAGATGCAATAAATGAAGGTGTCAGAAAGGCTTATGTTAATTTCAGAAAAAGTGTGTTGACGCCTATTGACAGAAAGAACACGGGTGATAATACACCTGCTGTAATACACACGTCTATCGTTGCAGGTGATAAGGTTAAGCTTACCGTTGCACCAAAGGGCTTTGGAAGTGAAAATATGAGTGCTCTCAAAATGCTTAAGCCTTCTGAAGGATTGGAGGGAATTAAAAATTTTATTATTGAAACTGTTTCAAAAGCAGGCTCAAATCCTTGCCCTCCCATTATACTCGGTGTAGGTATAGGAGGAACAATGGAAAAAGCTGCTCTTATGTCGAAGCATGCATTGGCTAATTCCAAAAACTCTGATGATGAGTTTATAAGAAATCTTGAAGAGGAATTAAAAATAAAAATAAACGAGCTTGGTATCGGACCTCAAGGATTAGGCGGAATCTGCACTTGTTTAAATGTTTTTATCGAAACTTTTCCCACTCACATTGCCGGCTTACCCGTTGCTGTTAACGTTCAATGCCATTGCGCAAGACACGGGGAGGTGGAGTTATGACAGAATTGCATCTCCCACTTACCGATAGAAGCGTTCTCAGAAGCTTGAAGGCGGGGGACAGTGTGCTGATTTCAGGTGTAATATATACCGGCAGAGATGCAGCCCATAAAAAGATTGTTGAGCTTATAAAAAACAAAAAACAGCTTCCGATCCAATTAAAAGATATTGCAATATATTATACGGGACCTTGCCCAACACCTGAAAACAAACCTATCGGCTCCTGCGGGCCTACAACAAGCGGAAGAATGGATGCCTATGCACCATTATTGCTTGATTTAGGGCAAGCAGTTATGATTGGAAAAGGCGAAAGAAATGAAGAAGTAGTTTCTGCCTGCAAACGAAACAGCGCGGTGTATCTTGCTGCGGCAGGAGGTGCAGGTGCACTTTTAGCAAATTGTGTAAAAAAATGTGAGGTTGTTGCTTTTCCTGAGCTTTTGTCAGAAGCGATCCACTGTCTTGAAGTTGAAAAAATGCCTCTTATCGTAGCCATTGACACTGATGGAAACGATTTATTTAAGATTGGAAGAGACAAATACAGAAAATAAAAACGGTTTTATGCCGTTTTTTATTTTTCTAGTCAAACTTTTAAATTGCAAATTGTTGACGAAAAATTATATGTATTATATAATGTATAGCCGAAGGGAGCCGAACCCACAACGGTTTAAAATGCCATTTTTGCCCATCTCCGCGTTACTTACACAGGGAAATACGTCCTGTATGTCCCTGTGCAAGTGCCTTGATATGAACAAAAATTGCTATTTTAAACTTCTGCGAACCCAAAGGAACTGATTTTGTGATAGAAAACGGCTCGCGAAGTGAAGGTATACCGGGCGTATTTCAAGCGACAAGAGTCGTTTTATGCGCAAAAGCAGTCCTATTGGGCGTTATGGGTTCGATTCCCTTCGGCTATAGCAACATAGTTAAAATATTGGTCAATATAATTCTTGAAATAACTGTGTTTTTCAATTAAAATATAAAAGGAATGTCAATAAACATAAAAATGACGGAAGATTTTATTTTAAACGAGCTTACGAAAAAATTTAACGGCGATGAAAATGCGGCAAGGCAGTTAAATCCTCTTATTCTTGCATCCATCGGCGACGCAGTGTACAGCCTGAATATTCGTTGCCATATGGTTGCAAATCACGATTTTAATGCACATATGCTTCATATGAATTCAGCTAAAATGGTGCGAGCATCTGCTCAAAGAGAAGCCTATTATAAAATTGAAAGCTTATTGAAAGAGGATGAGCAGTATATCGCAAAACGTGGCAGAAATGCACATCCGGGTACAGTGCCCAAAAATGCCGATATTTTAGATTATCGCATAGCAACTGCGTTGGAGGCTGTGTTTGGTTATCTTTATATTTTAAATAAAACAGACAGAATAAATTTGCTTATTAAAACCATATTGGAGAATGAAAATGAAGAAATTTGATGATAGAAAATTCAATAATAAAGGCAAGAAATTTGATAGACCCTTTAATAAGAAGTTCGATGATAAGCCAAAATTCAGGGATGAAAAGCCCAAGCGCTTTGAGCAAAGGGATAATGCTGAGTCAGATGAGCTTCACGAAAACATTCTCGAGGGCAGAAACCCCATTCGTGAAGCAATAAAAGCGGGCAGAAATATTGAGCGCTTGCTTGTTGCGGAGGGAGAAATTCAGGGCTCGGTTAAGGAAATCGTTTATGACGCCAAACAAAACGGTGCTATTGTTCAGGAGGTTGAACGTGCACGACTTGATCGCATTTCACAGACAGGTGCTCACCAAGGCATTATTGCATACGTTGCAGTAAAAGAGTACGTAAGCGTTGATGAGATTTTAGCATATGCAAAGGAAAAGGGAGAAGACCCCTTTATAGTTATTCTTGATGGTATCTGTGATCCTCAGAATTTAGGTGCAATTATCAGAAGCGCTGAGTGTGCAGGAGTTCACGGTGTTATTATTCCTGAGCGCAGAGCAGTAGGATTAACTCCCGTTGTAGCAAAATGCTCTGCAGGTGCTATTGAATATATGCGTATTGCACGTGTTACCAATATTTCTCAGACAATTGAAAAGCTTAAGAAAGAAAACGTGTGGGTTTACGGTGCTTCGATGGAAGGCAAAAACTATTCACGCGTTAATATGACGGGAGCTTGTGCTATTGTTATTGGTGCAGAGGGGGAAGGACTTTCGACCTTGGTTAAGCGTAACTGTGATTGTCTTGTTTCATTGCCTCAGCTTGGTAAAATTGATTCTCTTAACGCATCTGTTGCCGCAGGAATTCTTATTTATGATTGTTTAAGACAAAAAGGTGAGAAAAATTGAAGTTAGATGTGACGGATGAACAACTAGCCGTTCTTGCACGAATGGGAGATAAGCGTGCATCTGAGTTTTTGCTTAACAAATTTAAACCTCTTGTAAGAAAGATTTGTAAGCGTTATTATATGGCAGGTGCTACTGATGAAGATATCATTCAGGAAGGAATGATAGGCCTTTATAAAGCAATTATGGGTTTTAATCCTGAAAAAAATGATTGCTTTCAGGCGTTTGCTTCTATGTGTGTTAAAAGGCGAGTATTATCTCAATTGAATTCTGCAAATCGCAAGAATAATATTCCTCTTAACACCAGTATTTCTTTAAATAAGCCTATAAAAGAAGACGGTTCAACTTTAGGCGAGCTTCTTGAAGATGACAAGCTTGATCCTGAAAGTATGTATATTATCTCAGAAAAAAGGCAAAGCACAAGGAAAAGAATAACAAATATGCTTTCCCCGATGGAAAAACGTATACTTATTGAATATCTTAAAGATAAGTCATACGATGAAATTGCCAAAAAACTCGAAATAACACCCAAAAGTGTTGATAATGCAATGCAGAGAATAAAAAACAAAATTTCCCGTCTGAAAGTGTAGGTAAAACCAATGGAAAACAAACAAAGAAAATTTAATTATGCCTATGTCATATACGTGCTGTCATTTTTAATGATTTTCGTAGCAATAGGTTTTGCAGGTAATGTACGAAGCTTGTTTATTCAGCCGGTGTGTGACGGTCTTAATGTTACAAGAGGCGTTTTTTCGTTATCGGAGAGTATTCGGTTTATTTCTACGGCTCTGACGAATTTCGGTTTCGGCTTTTTGCTTGTGAAAATAGGGCAGAGAAAGATGATTGCACTGGGCTTTGCCTGCATTGCATCTGCACTGTTTATTTTTTCATATGCACCTGTTATATACGTTTATTGGATAGGTAGCGTGCTTTTTGGTATAGGTGCCTCTCTTACAACAACAACTATGGTCGGCAGTATTATGAACTGCTGGTGTGAGAAAAACAGAGGCACGATAATGGGGCTTGTCCTTTCTGCAAGCGGAGTCGGCGGTGCCGTTGCAACGCAGTTGGTTTCACCTATTATCGAAAACCCCGATTACGGCTACAGAAAAGCATATCTCTTTTGCGGAATAGTTGTCTTGGCAACCGGTATCCTTATTGTTTTATTTTACAGAAACAGAGGAAAAGCGGTGATGAACAAAAAGAAGGCGCATGATGTTGGTTGGGATGGCATAACCTTTCACGAAGCCTTGAAAAGACCGTATTTTTACGTTTGTATTGTATGTATTTTCCTTACAGGTCTTGCATTGCAGGGAATGACGGGTACCGCAACTCAGCATATGAAAGACGTGTTAAAGGATCCTGCATACGTTGCAAATATCCTCAGCAGCCATATGCTTGTTCTTACCGTTGCAAAGTTTTTAACGGGATTCATCTATGATAAATTTGGCGTAAAGGTTACTTTCTGTATTTGTGCTGTTGCAAGCATTATATCTCTTGTGCTTCTAACGTTTATGCAAAATAATGCTATTGGTAAAGGCTTTGCCGCAACTCAGGCCATAGTTTCCTGTATCGGTGTTCCTCTTGAAACTATAATGCTTCCTATATTTGCCTCTGAATTTTTTGGATCTAAATCCTTTGATAAAGCCCTTGGCATAATAGGCGGTGTGAACGTTGCGGGATATGCGGTAGGTTCCGTTGTTATTGGTTTTATCTGTGATATTACCGGCAGCTATGCAACAGGCTATTTTATCTTCTCTGTAATTATGATTGCAGTATTGTTCGCTATGCTTTATGTAATAAAAGCTTCAAGAAAAGAACGTTTAAAAAATGAAGATATTGCGCCGATAAAAAACACCTGATTTTTCAGGTGTTTTCGTTTTTATGAAAAAAAAGGCAGATGCTTTTTGCATCTGCCTTCAGAGCACTGACAACCCCCTGCAAACACAAACCCCTGCAAAAATTTTGCAGGGGTTTGTTTCCGTCGTTGCATTTCACTTGCAAAATGCGGTCATTTACGTCTGTGTAAACTCCCTTTTTTGCAAGTTCAGCGCCTTGGCTTGCAAGGGCTTCTCGAACTCTGACAGTCTGCTGACTTTGTCAGCAGACTGAAGGCAGATGCTTTTTGCATCTGCCTTAAAAATTATTTATTGAGATTTGCTTTAAGGTTTTTAAGCTCATCCTGGAGCTTAGCAGGAACTCTGCCGAGCTTAGCATAGAACTCATCAATACCTTGAGTTTCTTCTTTCCAAAGAGCAGTGTCAACGTTAAGAAGCTCCTTAACTGTATCAACTGTAATATCAAGACCTTCGATATTGATATCCTCTGCCTTGGGAACGTAACCGATAGCGGTTTCGTTAGCATCCATTGTACCATCGCATCTGCCAAGGATCCACATAAGAACACGCATATTATCACCGAAGCCGGGCCAGATGAAGTGACCTTCATCATCTGTTCTGAACCAGTTAACGTTGAAGATCTTAGGAGCTTTATCACCAAGCTTTTCGCCCATTGCAAGCCAATGTGCAAAATAGTCGTTTGCGTTGTAGCCGATGAAGGGAAGCATAGCCATAGGATCACGGCGAACAACACCTACTGCACCTGCAGCTGCTGCGGTTGTTTCGGAAGCCATTGTTGAGCCTACGAATACACCGTGCTGCCAATCTCTTGACTGATATACTAAGGGAGCGGTCTTTGCACGTCTGCCACCGAAGATAATAGCGGAAATGGGAACGCCTGCGCCTGAATTAAATTCAGATGAAATGCAGGGACAGTTTTCAGCGGGAGCTGTGAAACGGCTGTTGGGATGTGCTGCATAAGTTGATTTATCCTTCTTATCAAACATAGCAGGAGTCCATTCATTGCCCTTCCAATCAATAGCGTGCTCGGGCTTTTCGTCTGTCATACCTTCCCACCAAACGGTGTTATCTGAAGTATCAAGAGCAACGTTTGTGAAGATTGCATTCTTCTTTGTACTTGCAAGAGCGTTGTAGTTTGAATGTGCGTTTGTTCCGGGGGCAACGCCGAAGAAGCCGTTTTCGGGGTTGATTGCCCAGAGTCTTCCATCGGGACCCTGACGAAGCCAAGCAATATCATCACCTACGCACCAAACCTTATAGCCTTCCTTCTTGTAAAGCTCAGGAGGAATAAGCATAGCAAGGTTGGTCTTGCCGCAAGCGGAGGGGAAAGCAGCAGCAATGTACTTAACTTCACCCTTGGGATTTTCAATACCTAAAATGAGCATATGCTCAGCCATCCAGCCTTCTTTATTAGCAAGGTAGGATGCAATACGAAGAGCAAAGCACTTTTTACCTAAAAGAACGTTGCCGCCGTAGCCGGAGTTAATTGACCAGATAGCATTATCCTCGGGGAAGTGGCAGATATATCTGTCTTCCTCTGAAAGCTGAGCCTTGGAGTGAAGACCCTTAACGAAGTCACCGTCACCAAGCTGATCAAGAACTGCTTTACCCATACGAGTCATAATGGCCATTGAAACAACAACGTAGATTGAGTCTGTAAGCTCGATACCGATCTTTGAAAATTCAGAACCAACGGGACCCATTGAATAGGGAATAACGTACATTGTTCTGCCTTTCATTGAACCATCAAAAAGACTTCCTAACTTTGCATAAGCTTCAGAAGGAGCCATCCAGTTGTTTGTGGGGCCTGCACCGTCCTCGGTTGATGTGCAGATGAAGGTACGCTGTTCAACACGGGCAACGTCGTTAAGAGCTGAACGGTGGAGATAACATCCGGGAAGCTTTTCCTCGTTAAGCTTAATGAGTTCGCCTGTTTCCATTGCTTCCTTGCGAAGCATTTCAAGCTGCTCTTCACTGCCGTCGATCCACATAACGCTTTCGGGCTTTGTAAGAGCTTTCATTTCATCAACCCAATTTAAAAGTTTGATGTTTTTTGTCATTGTTAATGACCTCCTTAAATTATTAGAAATAAGGCACGTATAGGTTATTAAGTCCTAAACCTCGCCAATTTAATTTTCTTAAATAAATTATATCCGAAATCCCTATATTTGGCAAGAATATTTTGAAGGATATAAACAAAATTTATTCAAAATTCATTATGTTTTCATTTATTTTGCATTGATTCTGCATTAAAAGTTGCAAAATTAAAGATTTTGAAATTCAGCGAAGCAAAAATTGATCTTGACAATTTTATAAACAGGTGATAGAATTAGTGCAATCGGTTGCACAGGAGGAAATATGGATAAAAAAGTAACGATATATTCTATTGCAGAAGAACTTGGATACACACCTTCGATGGTGAGTAGAGCACTTTCTGAAAAAGGCAAAGTCAGCGAAGATAAGCGAAAAAAAGTAATTGAACTTGCTCAAAAATATAATTTTGCACCAAATAAGTTTGCTTCAAGAATGAGTAAAGGTGAAATTAAAATTGGTTGCATTCTCGTATCAAGAACAAAGCGCATTGAAGAAGAAATGATAGCAGGATTTAAAGAAGCGTTTTTTAATCTTTATGATTACAAAATTTACTATGAAGTAATTGCTATTGATGCCCTTCGCAATGCTGATGCAGAAAAAGACTTGGAAAAAGCTTTGCTAAAGTTTGAAAAATTTGACGGTATAATAATTTCAGGTATGGGCGATAAACGTTTTGCTGAAACGCTAAAAAAATTTGAAATTCCAAAACTTGTTTTTTTGCAGACAGTAAATGAGGAAATACCATATCTTTTTGCATCAAAGCATAATGAGTGTCTTGCGGCAGAGTGTGCATCTGATTTTCTTTTTTCAGCCAAGTGTAAAAACGTTTTTCTTTTTACGGGTAATCAAGAAAGTTATCTCCACTTAAATGCAAAAGAAGTTTTTTTAGAGAAGAGCAAATTTAACATTAAAGGCGTTTTTGATATGCGAGATGACGAAAAATATTTAGAAGAAAACGTGGAAAAACTTATAACTGACGATATTGACGGTATCTATATAACAAGCGGAAATTCTCTTTCTCTGTGCGAATTTTTGAGAAAAAAACAGAAAAATATAACGCTTGTATGCACAGATACTTTTAAAGAACTTAATCAATATTTTTCTGATAACATTATTGATATGACTATTGATCAAAATATTTCAGGACAAGCATATTTTGCCTTTCACGGTTTATGTATGAATATTTTAAAAGATCAGCAGATCGAAAAGAATTCATATACAGAATTTAAACTTAAAACAAAAAGCATGATAGAGGTATAGCATTACGATATTGCTTTAGAATTCAATAGTAAACTTAATATTATAGAAAGGGTTTTAGTGATGAATTATAAAAAAATACCATATGTTAAAAAAATGATTTCACCAATAGTTTTTGGAACGGCAACGCCCATATTATTTGATGCTATTGAAACAGAACGCCCGGACGTTGAAGAGTGTAGGCAAAAGGCTTTCAAACTTTTGGATGACGTATTTAAAAACGGAATAAATTGTTTTGATTGCTCCGACCATTATGGAGAAGAAATTTTAGGCGAATGGATAGAACTTAGGGAGATTAGGGATAAAACAGTTATATTTTCAAAATGTGCACATCCTAATAAATGGCGTGATCGCGTAACAGATTTTGATATTCTTTACGATATACATAATGCGCTAAAAAAATTGCGAACAGATTATATAGACATTTATATGCTTCATCGTGATAATCCGGATGTTCCTGTGTGCATTATTGTAGATACTATGAATCGACTTTTTGATGAAGGTAAAATCGGTGCTTTCGGTGGCTCTAACTGGACACATCAACGGATTGAAGAAGCTAATGAATATGCGGCTAAACATAATCTTATTCCATTTACTGTGTCAAGTCCTAACTTTGGCCTTGCTGAGCAAGTGAACAACCCCTGGGTTGGACAGTGCGTTACACTATCGGGACCTGAAAACAAAGACGCAAGAAAATGGTATCTTGATAATAATATACCTGTTTTTGCTTACTCTGCTTTAGCCAGAGGGTTCTTCTCAGGGGCGTTTAAGAGTAATGAACCTCAAAAAGCAAAACAGATACTTGATGAAGCGGGAATTAAAGGTTATTTCTGTGAAAGTAATTTAGAAAGATTGAAAAGAGCGGAAATATTAGCAGAAAAGAAGAACGTAAGCGTTGCTCAGATTGCTTTAGCTTGGATTTTTAATAATCCGCTTAATACGTTTTTGCTTACAAGCCCTGTGAACGAAAAACAAATAAAAGAAAATGTTGCAGCAGCAGATATTGAATTGAGTACCGAAGAGGTCTTATGGCTCGATCTTCAAAAATAAAAAGATATCAAGGAGTAAACAACAATGAGCAAGTATGAAATTTTAGAGCAAAAATTAGCCAAAAGAGAAAAGGTTCTCGGCACAACAATGTCAATGATAAACAGTCCACTCATTATTGAAAAAATGAATCGTGATGATTTGGATTTCATTCTTTTTGATGCTGAACACGGTATATTTAATAATGAAAATCTTATCCCTGCTTTGCAGGTTTGCCGTCTTATTGGACTTCCGTCTTTTGTGCGTATTCCCGATTGCAAATATCACTTGATCGCCCGAGCTATTGATTTGGGTGCGGATGGTATTATGCTTCCAAGAACTGAAACCTTGGAACAAGTGCAGGAAGCAGTCGAATCGCTTCGTTTTGCCCCTGTTGGAAGAACAGGCTGTGGCGGACACGGTCAGTTCCGTAAAGGAGAAGGCTATGAAGGCTTCCAAAAGAGTCGCTATCTTTTCGTTCAGATTGAATCTCAGCCCGGTATAGATATTCTTCCGCAAATTTTAGAAAAGTACGGTGATGAAATTGCTGCTATTATGATAGGGCCTTACGATATGTCAGTTATGCTCGGAACACCGTTCCAGATTAGAAGCGAAGTTATGATTGCTGCCGTTCAAAAGGTTTTTGATATCTGTAAAGATTACAATATGTCTTGCGGTATATTCTGCGATGATGAAATTCTTTCTAAAAAATACAGAGAGATGGGGGCTAACGTACTTTGGGCTTGTACCGATAACGTATTATTTTTAAGAGGCTATAATCAAGTATTTGATTCATTAGCAGAAATGGAGTAAATATTATGAAAATAGTAGTTTTAGATAAACCACGCGAAAATCCCGGAGAAATTGATTGGTCTGCACTTTATGAATTGGGCGACGTTGAAATGAATGACCGCGTGCCTCAAAATGAAATATTAGAGCATATTGAAGATGCCGATATTGTGCTTTTAAACAAATCAAATCTTACAAGAGAAATTTTAGAGAAATGCAAAAACTTAAAATTTATTTCTGTTATTGCAACAGGCTACAATACAGTTGATGTTGTTGCGGCAAAAGAAATGAATATTCCCGTTGCTAACGTACCTTCCTATGGCACGGAAGGTATCGGTCAACACGCGTTTGCATTGCTTATGGAAATTACAAATCACGTAGGCTATCACGATGCCGAGGTTAGAAAGCTGAGAAAAGCAGGACCTGAGGATTGGTGTTTTTGGGATTATCCTTCAATTGAGCTTGAAAATAAGACTATGGGTATAATAGGAGCAGGCAGAATCGGTCAGATAATGGCAAGAGGTGCGCAAGCCTTTGGAATGAAAGTGTTAGCATATGATACTTTTAAAAATGCAGATTTAGTAAGCGATACTTTCAAATATTGCGATTTAGATGAGTTGCTTGATAAATCCGATGTTATATCGCTTCATTGTCCTTTATTTCCTGAAACAGAAAATATGATAAACGCTCAATCTATTGCGAAAATGAAGGACGGTGTCATCCTTATCAATAACAGTCGCGGAGCATTGATTGATGAGCAGGCTTTGGCAGATGCTTTAAATAGTGGTAAAATCTATGCGGCAGGCCTTGATGCAGTGCGCAATGAACCGATCAGTGAAGATAATCCATTGCTAAAAGCAAGGAATTGTTTTATTACTCCGCATATAAGCTGGACTGCTGTTGAGGGCAGACAGAGGCTTGCGACCTTTGCCATTAATAATGTTAAAGCGTATTTAGACAAAAAACCAACTAATATAGTAAATTAAAACAGAGCTTTTTTCGTTGATAAATGAAATTGCTCTTGGTCTGTGCTCAATATTTTAATTTTTTGTTTTGAGAAAAATCAGACTTATTCAGTTGATAGGTGTTATCAGCGGAACAACTTGTTTTAATTTGTCTTGTGTGAGGTAGAAAATGGATTTTAAATTTAATTACGGAAACAGAGAATATTCTTTAAAAGATTTTAAAAATAATAAGCTTAATATAGACAATCTTCTTGTAACCCTTGAATTAAAGGAATATAGTGAGTTTTCTGCAAAAGAGTGGCTGTTGTATTTTGAAAATATCGGTGAAGAAGATACTGATATTATTTCAGATATTTCCGATTGCAATTATGTAATAGAACTTCCCCAAATTGAAAGCACCACAACTGCATATATTCCACCAAAAAAATCAAGAAGCGTTTTTACGATGGCAGGTATGGTTGATGGCTACGCTTATACTGAAAACGATACATTAAGTGCAACTGAATTTTCACGCCATCAGGAGTTTTTAAGAAAAGGTCAAAAAAAGACTTTTGAAAATCTCGGTGCACGTTCAAGTGACGTTATGATGCCATTTTTTGATGTTTGTGCAGATGAATGTGGCGCAATGGTTGCAATCGGTTGGACGGGATCGTGGAAAGCCGAGTTTTTAGAGTGTAACGATGGTGTGCTTGTTACAACCGGATTATCAAAAACTCACTTTTATCTTAAAAAAGGCGAAAAAGTGCGCACGTCCTCAACTTTGATTATGAATTACGAAAAAGGTGAGGATCATTTTAATAAGTTCAGAAAACTTTTTTATAAGCATTATTCACACATTAAAAACGAAGAACCGGAAGGACTATGTGCCTATGAACTTTGGGGCGGACTTCCAACAGAAGAAATGCTTAACCGAATGGCACGATTAAAAAAGCATAACGTTAAGTTTGAACAGACGTGGATAGATGCAGGCTGGTATGGACAATGTGAAAACTGTATCGATCCTTTTAATGGCGATTGGTCCGGCCATACGGGGGAGTGGAATGTCAATCTTAAAGTACACCCAAATGGATTAAAAGACGTTGCCGATACAGCAAAAGAAATGGGTGCACCGCTTATGTTTTGGCTGGAGCCTGAACGCGCTTGTCCTGATGTGCCTATTGTAAAAGAACACCCTGAATGGCTTTTGAAATCTGATGAAAATAATAATTTTATTGTCTATTACGGCATTGAAGAAGCATATAAGTATGTGTTTGATTTGATTTCATCCTACGTTGAAAAATTTAATATGGCTTGCTACCGCCAGGACTTTAATGTAAAACTCACAGATTATTTTGAAAAAAATGATGAAGAAAACAGACAAGGTATTACAGAAATTAAGCATATAATGGGTGTGTACCGCCTTTTTGATGAACTCCATCAAAAATATCCGCACCTCTTAATTGACAACTGTTCTTCGGGAGGCAGACGAATTGATATTGAAATGCTTAAACGTGCCATAGTTTTCTTTCGCAGTGATTATCAGTGCGAATTTAACCTTACCGCAGAAGTTTTGCAGGTGCATAATTCAGGGGCACAGAAGTATTTTCCACTTCTTGGTTGCACAACGAAAATGCACGATAAATACTCTGTAAGAAGTGCATATTCTTCAAGCTTTGGCGGTGCATTCTATAACGCATATTTTCAGAATATGACAGATTCTGAACTTGATTCCGTTTCTGAAATTTTGGAAGAATATAAATCTATTCGAAAATTTTTTTCCAAAAACTTTTACAATTTAGCATCTGATGTATTAGATATGACGTCTTGGACGGTGTGGCGATTCCACGATGATGAAAAAGATGAAGGAATTATTATGGCTTTCCGTCGCGAAAATTCGCCCTTTGATACTTTTTGCGTTGATTTTGAAAAAGAATATGAAATTTTGAATCTTGACACGTGCGAAAAAATGAAAACAAAAACGCTTAATATTGTTTTAAATGAAAAACGCTCATCCGTAATTTTTAAATATTAATTTCGTTTTGCTATAGACAAATGAGAAAAATTTTTGTATAATCTATCAGGAACTTGTTTTGCGGAGGTTTTTTGATATGGTAAACAAAAAAGTTAAAGAGATTGATAATTTACGCGTGCTTAATAAAGAAAGCGAAATTTTAATGAATTTCGATGGCTTATTAAAAGAAGCAGTTAGATTTGCAGAGCGCAATCAGATATGTGAGGTCGGTTTATGGAGAAAGTTCGTTGATCTTTTTCGTTGGGGAAAAGATGGTTGTGGCGAAGTTTGGGTAAGTTGGCGAAGCGAATATTGGGGTAAAATGATGCGCGGAGCTTCAATGGTAGTGCGCTATACCCGTGATGAAGATATGTATAGAATTCTTGAAGACAGCGTTCGCGATATGCTTACAGCCGAAGATGATTTAGGCAGAATTTCGGGATATTCTGTTGAAGAAGAATTTCAGCGTTGGGATCTTTGGGGCAGAAAATACGTTATGCTCGGTATGATGTATTTTATGGAAATCTCCAAGGATGATGAGCTTAACAAAGAGCTTATTGCTTCAATGTGCCGTCAGGCAGATTACATTATTGAGCGTATAGGGGAGAATAAGCTTGATATCCGCACCTGCTCAAAAAATTGGGAGGGTATGAATTCCTGCTCAATCTTAGAGCCTATCGTGCGCTTATACCGCCTTACAAACAATAAAAAATATCTTGAATTTGCCGAATATATTATTTCAACGGGATTTATTCAGTCGGATAATATTATCGAGCTTGCTTATAAAGACATTGCACCTCATAAGTTCCCCGTTGTTAAGGCTTATGAGATGATGTCCTGCTTTGAAGGCTTGTTGCAGTATTATTATCTTACAGGCATCGAAAAGCATAAAACCGCCCTTCTTAATTTAGGCAAGAATATTATCAAGGAAGAATTAAGTATTATCGGTTGCAGCGGTTGCACTCACGAGCTTTTTGACCATACGCGAGTAAGACAGACACAAACCGATTATGAAGGTATTATCCAAGAAACCTGCGTTACCGTTACCTGGATGAAATTTGCCTCTGCATTGCTTGAACTTTCAGGGGAAAGTATCTATGCAGATAAAATTGAACAGTCATTCTATAATGCCTATATGGGTGCATTTAATACTGAGCGTGCAACATTCCAGCGTGGTAATGGGGATGTGCCTCAGGTATTGCCTTATGACAGTTATGCACCTCTTGTTGCCGACAGACGCGGCAGACAGACCGGTGGTTACAACTCTTTCCCCGATAAAACATTCTACGGTTGTTGTGCTTGCATCGGTGCGGCAGGCGCGGGCGTTATTCCCGAAATCGCTTTAATGAAAAATAAAAACGGTATCACAATTAACTATTATGAAAAAGGCGAGATAACAACAAAAACACCTTCAGGAAAAGATCTGAAGATTACGATGGATACAGAATATCCCTATAATGGTAAAATCAAATTAGCACTTGAACTTGAAAAGGAAGAAAATTTTGATATTTGTGTCAGAATTCCTGAATGGTGCGATAATGCTTATGTGAATAACAATAAGGCTGAAAAAGGCTACTTTAAATTAAATAATATCTGGAAAAACGGTGATGAGATCTTTGTTGATCTTGAAATGCAGATTAAGCGAATCCTCCCTGATGCTGATCAAGTTAATGCAGATGAATTTGCAGCCTATATGTTTGGACCTCTCGTTTTAGCGGCTGATAAGCGTATCTGTGATCCTGACAGTGTTCTTCAGATCGCTTGTGATGAGAACGGTTATGTTGAGGGTAAAGAAGTTTATTGCCCCGAAATAAAAGAAGCACATATATGTTTTGAGGTTCCTCTTGAATCAGGTGAAAAGGTAAGGCTTATTGATTATGCTTCAGCAGGCAAAACATGGACGGATGAGTCACGTTGCGCTGCTTGGTTGAAAATTAAATAAATAAAAAATACCGCAGAAAAAATCTGCGGTATAATTTTTTAAAAAATTAAATTAAAAACAAATTTATCAAGACAAACGTAAATACCTAAAATAAAAGTGTAAATAGCAAAGGGCTTAAAGGATTTGTTCTTTATCAAATGAAGCATATATTTGATAGCTAAAAATCCTACGATAAACGCCGCAATCATACCAAGAATTGTTGCAAACCAGGAAATTTCAACAGTTGGTGGTTCTTCCTCTTTGATAAGCTTAAGAACATCCCAACAAAAAGCGCCTAAGATCGCGGGAATACTCATTAAGAACGAAAAACGCGCTAAAAACTTTCTGTCCATTCCAAAGAATACACCGCCTGCGATGGTTGAGCCTGAACGGGAGATGCCGGATATTGTTGCAATACCTTGCACACAACCTACTTTAAATGCATCCTTTGCAGTAATATCCTCAAGACCTTTTCTTGCATATTTTTTTGAAACCATTTCCATACTGTAAAGAACGATACCGGTTATAATAAAGCCAAAGCCAAGGAAATTAGCAGAAAAAGTATCGGGAAGTAAGGCTTCAAGCAGAACTGCAATTATTACGGTTGGTATTGTAGCCGCAATGATCATATATGTGAGCTTTTGTTTCGGATGTCTGATTATTGACCAGATATCCTTCCAAAATATTATAAATACTGCAAGAAGAGTTCCGATATGTAAGCAAACGTCAAAAAGTCGGGGAAGACCTTCAACACCTAAAATATTTTCAAATAATTCTAAATGACCGCTTGATGAAATGGGTAAGAATTCAGCAAGTCCTTGTATAATGCCGAGAATTATTGATTGCCACCAGGTAATCATAAAAATTCCTCCTTAATTTTTGCTTAGTATAACATAAAAAAAAGATAAAGTCCAAACATTTTTTTATAATATATGATTTAATCCAAAAAAATAAAACATTTCGGTTGCTAAATTTCAAAAAAGTTGTATAATAAAAAGGAAAATAATATTTAGGAGGATATATATTATGCAATACTCACATGAAGTAGAAGAAATGATTTGTGTTGCAAAGGGTGCTAAGCACGATCCTGCTCCTATTCCCGAAGAAGGCGCTTGGGTGGCTTCAAAGGAAGTTAAGGATATTTCAGGTCTTACCCACGGTATCGGTTGGTGCGCACCTCAGCAGGGCACATGCAAGCTTACCCTTAACGTTAAGGAAGGCATTATTCAGGAGGCACTTGTTGAAACTATCGGTTGCTCAGGTATGACACACTCTGCAGCTATGGCAGCAGAAGTTCTTCCCGGCAAAACAGTTTTAGAGGCTCTTAATACTGACCTTGTTTGTGATGCTATCAACGTTGCAATGCGTGAACTTTTCCTTCAGATCGCTTACGGCAGAACACAGACTGCTTTCTCTGAAGGCGGACTTCCCATCGGCGCAGGTATGGAAGACTTAGGTAAGGGTCTTCGTTCACAGGTTGGTACAATGTATTCAACTGCCGCAAAGGGTGTTAGATACCTTGAAATGGCTGAAGGTTATATTTTAGAAGAAGGTCTTGATGAGAACAACGAAGTTATCGGTTATAAGTTCGTTCACCTCGGAAAGATGATGGAAGCTATCAAGAAGGGCGTAGATCCTAAGGAAGCTTACGAAAAGAACATCGGTACTTATGGCAGATTTGCTGAAGCAAAGACTGTTATTGACCCCAGAAAGAAATAAGGAGGACGAAGAATATGGCAAATTTTGAAAGTTATTCAAGAAGAATTGATCAGATCAACGTTGTCCTTAAGGAGTATGGCTTTAAGGATCTTGATGAAGCAAAGGAATTCGCTCTTAGTAAGGGCGTTGACGCTGAAACAATCGTTAGAGAAACTCAGCCCATCGCATTTGAGAATGCTTGCTGGGCATATACTTTAGGTGCTGCTCTTGCACTTAAAAAAGGTTGCAAAACTGCTGCTGATGCCGCAAAGGAAATCGGTGTAGCACTTCAGGCTTTCTGTATCCCCGGATCAGTTGCCGATCAGAGAAAGGTTGGTCTTGGTCACGGTAACCTTGCATCAATGCTTTTAAGTGAAGAAACAGAGTGCTTCTGCTTCCTTGCAGGTCACGAAAGCTTTGCTGCTGCTGAAGGCGCAATTAAGATCGCTCTTAACGCAAATAAGGTTCGTAAGAATCCTCTTCGCGTTATTCTTAACGGTTTAGGTAAGGATGCCGCTTATATCATTTCAAGAATCAACGGCTTCACTTATGTTGAAACAAAGTATGATTACTATACAGGCGAGCTTGAAACTGTATATGAAAAGGCTTTCTCAACAGGCGACAGAGCAAAGGTTAAGTGCTATGGCGCTAACGACGTTTCTGAAGGCGTTGCTATTATGAGAAAAGAAAACGTTGGTGTTTCCATTACCGGTAACTCAACTAACCCCACACGTTTCCAGCATCCCGTTGCAGGTACCTACAAGAAGTGGGCTATTGAGAACGGTGTTAAGTATTTCTCAGTTGCTTCCGGTGGCGGCACAGGCAGAACACTTCACCCCGATAACGCTGCTGCAGGTCCCGCATCCTACGGTATGACCGATACAATGGGTCGTATGCACGGTGACGCTCAGTTTGCAGGCTCATCTTCAGTTCCTGCTCACGTAGAGATGATGGGCTTAATCGGCGCAGGTAACAACCCCATGGTTGGTATGTCCGTTGCAGTTGCAGTTGCTTGCGAAGTTGCAATGAAGGGCTAAGATTTTG
This sequence comes from Clostridia bacterium, assembly GCA_045591115.1. Lineage (GTDB taxonomy): Bacteria > Bacillota > Clostridia > Christensenellales > QALW01 > UMGS1322. The sequence continues at coordinate 59,793 of JAZNSH010000014.1, read as the reverse complement.
CAAGGCTTTTTGAGGCTTTCTTGATTTTTAGAAATCATCGAAATTCTCATTTCGCCCAAAATCATAAATTAAAAAGTTGGACACATCATAAACGTATTTCCGCTTGTGATGTGTCCAATATTTTTTTATTTTTAGGGAGGATTTACAAGGTGAAAAAGATCAAAATGTCAAGAGGTGTAACGCTCACTTTTGAGGAAGGCTGCAATAGGTATTTGGAGAATTGTCGACAAAGAAATTTAAGAGAGGGCACTATCGGACATTACCGGCAAAGCTACACACAGTTCTATATTTGTACGGTGTCTTGATTTGATTATAAATTTTCTCCAATATGGTTCGTTCCATAGTTATACCCTCTTTTTAGATTAATTTCAACCGTTCTACAGCATACAGATAAACAAGCATACAGCTTGAATACCACTCGGAGCAGTCAGATAGCTTGCCCGTCAGTGGATGTAATTCCTGACCGAACATTATATCATTCCCAAACGTCAACTGTCTTACCCATTTTTCAAGTATCCCGTCAAAATCCTCCGATTTTCCGTAATAGTCCATCCAACGCGTACAGCGGAGAATCGTTAAAGCCTGCGAATAAAATCCCCAGGAGTTTCCGCTTGCGTTTTGCCTAAAGCTCGGATCTGATTTTGCCATTGACGGAAATGGATATTCGGTGCAGAACTCGTCGGGATTTTTCATGTGTTTGTTGTAAATAACGTCAAATTCACTTTGCGTCAAAAGGCACTCCGCGAACACGTTGGTTATGGAAATAGAAAGGTACTTTCGTCTGTTGCCGTTTTTGTCAACGTCATAGAAGAAATCGTCGTTGCCGTCATAACAAATTTCAAAAAGCTTTTCCCTCACCGCTTCCGCTTTCTTTTCCCAATGCTCCGCATTCTCACCAAGCTCCTTTGCCATATTGGAAAGAGCAATCAACGTGCCGTAATATACTGCGTTATTATCAGGGGTAATCATCGGAAGAACGTCGTCGCCTTCGGGGTATACCGTGGCGTCGTTGTCCTTGGCGCAACGGTCGTAGGTCATTCCCTCTTTGCGAGCCGAGCCATCGTGCCCCGTATCGTGACCGCAAAAGATCTCAATCAATCCTTTGCCACTTGGCTTGCGGTAGGTTTCGTACCAATTCTCCCACTTCACGCACTTATCGTATGCCTTTTTCAAAAATTCCTTGTCCTTCGACATTTCGTAATACTCATAGCAAAGTCTTGAAAATGAAACGCACTCCTGAATTTGGGAATATCCGACCTCTTGCCATCTTGGGGCTTTGTTCATATCAATAACAAAGCAAGGAAGCTGACCGTTTTCCTTTTGTTTATCAAGAAACAGATTTAAAGTGTTTTTTGCGATATCAAGATATTTACCGTCAAGCTTGGCGTAAAAAAGCGAATCGTAAGCGTGCTCAAGCCAAACTCCGGGATATGTATCTGAAATCAGAAAAACCGGCTTTTCGTGTCCCTTAAAGCAGTTTATATGCTTTTCTTTTATACGTTTTTGCACCGCTTCGTAATATTCTCTTATCTTCTCTTTTTCTTCAGATGTAAACATATTTATCCTCTTATTATTTCACCGCAGTTTTTGAAAAGCAGATCTTCGTTGCTGTCTTGTATCTTGTTGCCCCTAAATTCAACCGTTTGCACGTTGTCTGCGTAAATAAGGGGGACAGGACAATTTTTGAACTCGTTGTCCGCAACGCTTATATATTGGTGATAATAATTGCCCTCGTTAAATTCCTCTCTGGGCTTCACCTCTATAACGTGGCTTCCCCAGGTTCTGCTGTTTACGTACTTGCAATGTTCAAAAATATTGTTGGTTATTCTCACGTCGGTAGTTCCGCCCGACTCATACCACTTTGCGCCGTCACTTTCAAAAAGGATAGCAACACCGGGGGTGTTGAAATAATTATTTCTTATCTCAACCTTTCCTTTGGCGGCAATAAGCATTCCTCTTGCTCTGTTGTTAAATACTCTGTTGTTTTCAAAAATCAAGTCACAACTCCAGGTCAGATCCTCAACGTCGTCACCTACGCTTATATTTTCGGTTCCGCCCTCTATATAGAGCTTGGTGTAGTTCATATTGATAATTTCAACGTCGGAAATCTTATAGTGACCGCTTGGAATCAAGGTCTTGGGGTTGAGAACCGCAATCTCGTCGCCTTTTTTATAAATATCAAGCCCCTTTGCGCTCTTGTGCATATACTTGATAATTATATAATCGTCGGTTTTGTCAATAATTCTCGTAAATATGCCGTGGATGTTTAAGGCATCGTCCTGCTGTTCGGAGAAGGTGGAATTTGTAACCTTTACAAGTCCCTTGCAGTGAACGAAGTGGGTGGCGTCGCAGTTGAGTGAAAAGAGAGCGTCGTCCTTTGCCTTGACGGTCATATTGTCAACAAAAACGTTCTCGGTCTTTTGCGCAATAAGCCCCATTGCGTAGCTTTTGTACATGGTTACGTTTTCCACGAATATATCCTTACTGTTGGTGGCAAGGATATTGCAGGCAAATCTTTCGGCGCCTCTTGTAAGAACGTGCATACCGACCTTTACCTTTATGCCCGAATTATATACGCGTATTTTCTTGTCGCCAAGATCGTCAAAGCGGATTTTGGGATTGAACACACGGAACTCGTCGGTTGTTTCGGGGATAAAGCTCTTATCGTCACCAAGACTTCTTAAGCAAAAGTAATGGAAAATATCCTCGTTTCTGTATTCGTTGTAATAATACAGCATATTGCCGTGAATCTTATACTTGTCGTCATTCACGACACGAAGGTCGAAAAAGACTTCTCCCACGCCTACGACCTCGGTGTCAAGAGTCATTGTTTCCTTGTAATCAATCGAAAGGTTTTTAATTGTGATATTTTCGCAATTTTCAATAACGATGGGAGTTATACTGCCGTGAAAGACAAATTCACTGTCGCCGCCGTCAATGGTGAAACCCTTCATATTCTTAAGCAAGAATGCAATTCTGTAAAAGCCGTACATATCGTGGTTTGAAACGCACAAGGCATCCTCGCACGCCATTTCGGGATAAAAATCGTATACGCCCTTGTCAAAGACAATGCCGTTTTCGTTATTATCCTTACAATACTTTATTGCGTTATATAAGTTAAAGGCGTGGTTTTCGGTATTGGAAAATTTGCTGTAATTTATCATAACTGCCTCCTGATTTAAAATTTCACCGTGCGAGAAACGCCGTCCTTTTGAACTGTATAGCGACAACCGATATAATCAACGGTTATTACCGTTCCGTCCGAGTAGGTTACTTTGTAAAGGTCGTCGCCTATTTTTTCGTGGTTTTCCATAAACTCGTATTGCAGATGTTTTAGCTGTTGATATTCTTCGTGTGCCCCAAGGAGCACTTTTATCACACCGTCCAAATCATCCTCGGACACAAGACGAAGATCTATGTCACCCATCCAGTTTTTGCGTTCGCCAAACTTGCTGAACAAATACATTATGGGACGTCCGCCAAATTCAACATAATGCAAGCGTGTGCTTGCATCCTTCAGCGTATAATTTATAGTAGACGAGCTTACAGAGGATAGCACTATTCCGTGATAAACAAGCTGCCATAAAGGAATGTAATCGTCAAAAAGCTTATTATCCCCCGACGGATGACGCCCTTTGAATGAGGTATACATAATGTAATCCACGTCGGAATTCATATAATCCATCCACAACTCAGACTGAAAGCCGCCAAATATTTCCTTACACAGCTTTGCGATCTTTCTGTATGATTCCTCCGATTCGGTTCTGTTTGCGGGATGCTTTGGGTGATAGCAGGGCAAAATCGGCTCTGACGTCAATTCGTCAACGTAGTGAAGCCCGAAAAATCCGTAATCACGCACCTTGGGCAGATCGTTGACAGCGTATTTCTCATACGCTTCTTTGGCGCAAAGTGTAGTGCACATAATAGCCATTACAACAACTACCAACGCACAAAACACAATTTTCATTTTTTGCTTGTTAACAAGTTTATAAAATTCTCATATCTTGTTTAATATTATATCACATCTATCGTTGTGTGTAAATACTTTTTTTAGGATTATTTAATTCCCATAAGCAATTCCATAACGTACATCTCCAAAGCCTCAAAGTCTCTTTCTTCAACACACTTCTTCTGGAAATCATAAAATTTCTTATGCAGGGCGAAGGCGGTATTGCTGCAACAAACGTACCCAGCTTTGCACCTGAAATGAAGCGTGCGCGTTTCCTTGGTCTTGACTTCTCTGCACCTATCAAGAATTGGCTTTATAATATTACACCTATTCAGGGTAAAGAAAAGCCTTTCGTTGCAGGTACCTATAAGAAGTGGGCTATCGAAAACGGTGTTAAGTATTTCTCAGTTGCTTCCGGTGGCGGCACAGGCAGAACACTTCACCCCGATAACGCTGCTGCAGGTCCCGCTTCCTACGGTATGACCGATACAATGGGCCGTATGCACGGTGACGCTCAGTTTGCAGGTTCATCTTCAGTTCCTGCTCACGTTGAGAAGATGGGCTTAATCGGCGCAGGTAACAACCCCATGGTTGGTATGTCCGTTGCAGTTGCAGTTGCTTGCGAAGTTGCAATGAAATAAAAAGTTTTCAGACCTTTGAATAAATGTGAACTAAAAAATACCGCGGATCTTTCCGCGGTCAGAGCACTGACAAACCCTTACAAACATAGCACCCTGCAAAATTTTTGCAGGGTGCTATTTCCGTCGTTGCATTTCACTTGCAAAATGCGGTCATTTACGTCTATGTAAACTCCCTTTTTTGCAAGTTCAGCGCCTTGGCTTGCAAGGGTTTCTCGAACTCTGACAGTCTGCTGACTTTGCCAGCAGACTGACCGCGGATCTTTCCGCGGTATTTTTGCCTTCTGATTTATTTTTTCTTTTTTACTATAACTACAACGATTATACCGATGGCAACGGCTAACACTAATACACCTGATATAATATAAGTCAAAATATTATTTTGGGGCGTAATTTCGTCATCAATAGGTTGTGCGGTTGCTTCAGGGGAAGGTGTAATTTCAGTATGCTCGATCTCTCTGTAAGCATCAATTACTTTTCTGTAAGCATCAATACGCTGAGTATCTACTTGTACTGTGCCATCCTCATTATAAATAACGTTGCCGTTTTCATCGCATTTTACGGTGGGGCAAATCCAACCGCCTTCATCGTGCTCGTTCCAAGCATAAGTAAGCACCATATTTGCCTTTGAGTTGTTGGAATTTTCTTTAACGTAATCAAGGGTAGACTTTAATAATTCACCGATTTCTTCCGGTGAAGCATCAAAAGTAAACTTGTTGCCGTAAGGCCATTTTGACTTGTCAGGGTTTGTTATATCGCCACCTACCCAGCTAACGGGATTTTTAAGACGGGGACGGATATCATAGCCTGTTAAAACACAAGGTATAAGACTATAACCGCGAGCACGTGACATTGTGCCGAACTCTTCTGTTTTGCTTCTGCAATAATCGGCAAACTCAACGTATTCGATACCGCCTGCTTTTTTAGGTTCTATTGCATACCACGAAAATGCTTCCACTCCATTTTTTATGCTTGCATTATTAAGAATGATATCTTTCGAGCTAATCATACCAACTATATAAAGTGCTTCCGTTACGCCGGCTTTAACAGCAGCCTGACGAAGTTCATCAATCATTTTTTGTGTCCACTTGCTATCATATTGATATAAGAACACAACGGGACGATTATCAATTCTAACGTAACATTCATCCTTCATTGCCTCAAAAAGCTCGTTCATCGTCTTTTTTGAACGAATGGTTTCAAGTATGCCACACATCAAAACATCATTTTTCTTTTCACTTTGCAAATGAAGTTTTCTGGGGTCCGACATAGGGTCGGTTGTTTCGTACCAAAGATATGCAAAATAATCAAGACCGCCTGCTTTTGCATAGTCAATTTCCTTTTCAATAATCTCCAGTGAATAGCCCGGGAAGGTTACGTTGCCTGCATCATCGATGTTGCTGAAAAAGGGTGCACGCCAATGAAATTCACTTGGCGAAAGTGCCTTTGCTACCTGTTGTGAAACGTTGCTTTTTTTACTGTCGGTTTCAAAGTAGGCATCCCAACGAATTGCACCGATTAAAGTATTTTCTTGCTTTGTAATTGCATTGATTTCAGGCAGTTCAATTATTTCCTTTTCAGGTTCTTCAGGCTCCTCAAAGCCAACATAGACGTTATCAACGTAAATGACAAGATCTTTACGGATAGTGGGTAAACGGTCAAAGCAAAGCTCCCACTTGCCCTCGGTCCTTTCAATATCCTCATCGGTTATTTCAAAAGAGAACACACCGTGTGCCCACTCGGATTCGCCTGAAATATTGCCTAAACATATGTATTCGCTATCCTTTTCCATTGCAAAATCAAGATGCTCTTTCTTGGATCTGATCATAATTTGAACATTAAATGCGTCCTCGCAGAAAATGTCCATAGCAATATAGAGGGTATTTGCTTCCTTTATGAAAGGTTTAAGATCAATAATACAGCTTTGCCAAGTATTCTTTTTTTCGGTATAGGCGTTGGTATCTACCTGATACTTCATAACCTTGCCTTCACCTTTGGGATTATCAACAAAGGAGAGTTCACCTGCCGTAAAAATATTCCAGTTTGTTTCACCGCTTTCAAAAGTGGAATCTGCTTCGGAAAGCAGGTTTGTGTTTTCTTCATTATCAGCAAAAACGGTAAGATGTACTCCGCTAAACAAAAAAATGAATGCAAGTAATAGTGAAACAAATTTTCTCATACATAGTCTCCTTAATGGTTAATTATTTTTTACCGTCAAACTTAAGATAGGTCATTTTTATATTCCTTTATTGCCTTTTTTATAGCATCAAGATGGCTTCTGTCCATAACGTTATTGCCATTTTCATCAGTAACGGTGTTTCCGTTTTCGTCAACGGTTAAGGTGGGACAGCACCAGCCACCCTCATCATGCTCATTCCAAGCGTACATAAGCACGGCGGGAACGTTTTTTGCACCATTTAAGGTGGTTTTTGCGTGCATATAGATTTCTTCACTTGTGCCTGTATAGGCAAAGTTTTTGCCACTCATCCACGATACAGGATTTAATGCGCGAGGTCTAAAATCAAGACCGCAGATAATTAGAGGCACGGTGTCAATGATATCCTTTGAACTATGAAACATTACGTTGCGATTTTCAACCTTTTCAACAAGTTGTTTATAGGACCAGCCTTCAGCACGAGGAAAGTAACTGTATGATGAAATTGCTTGATATCCTCTTAAACCAAAGGTAAAAGCATCAGCGACGGAATCTCCCAAAGCAATAAAGTATGGGTTTGGATTTCCCTTTTCCATAATACGCGTTCTAATAAGGTCAATATAATCTTTATTAAATTTCATAGCGTAACAAACGAATATGGCAGGGCGGTTAAGAATTTTTAAATAAAAATCTTCCTTACAGGTCAAGGCAAGCTCGTCAATGCTGTCATCGTTAAGATAAGTAACGCCTATTATGGCGCACATTTTAATTTTATCGCGCCAAATAGATTTGGTATGCTGTCTTCTTGCATAGCACATAGGATCGTTATTCCCGTACCAGCAATATGCAAAATAATCAATACCCGCGTCAACGGCAAGCTCACATTCCTTATCAAACTGCTCTTGAGTGGGCTCTGAAAAAATAAGCTTATCTTTATCAACTGCCTTTGCGAAGAAGGGCGCGTGGCTATGGAACATATTGGGTGAAAGTGTTTTTGATACCTGCCTTGAAACGTTGCTTAACGTATTTTCAACTGAAAAATATGCATCCCAACGAATGGCGCCTATGGGGCACTTATCAGGAAAAGAATTATTTTCCTTTTCAAAAGGCAAGTGTTCCTCATCCTTTATTATATAGGAGGAAAGAAAATAATCGTCAAAAGGCTCGTTTGCATTTTGAATGATATAGGATATAACCTCTTTGATTTCAAGTTTATCCCACAAATTGAGAGTTGCGGTTACTTGAGTATATTTATCGGGCGTAATTACAGCCATTTCACCATGAATATAGGAGACGTCTTCTTCACCATTTAGCATGTAAGTAATCTTAAAATATGCAGTAAGATGAATTACTTCCTTTTTGCTTTTTATTAAGTATTCAACGGTATAATCGTTTTTACCATCAAGCCTTACTGCAGGCGAGCTGTAACTAAATTTACGGTCTGTAACAGTCAGTGTATCGTCAACCACTTTTAACGTTGCTTCGCCTTCTGAAAAAATGTTTAAGTTTTTAAAAAACATAATGGCATACCTCTAATTTTTTAATTGTATGATAAAACAGCCGATAACGTCATTCAAGACAAATATCAGTTTCCGGCATATCTTTATGCAGTCGTGGGTGATAATGTAACTAAGGAAGCAAAAGGTTTTATCGGGTGCTCTTTGTCTTGTTAAAAAACTACCACTAAATTTTATTAAATATATCGTGATAAGGCCTTATGTTGAAATCGCGGTCTAAAAATGCCATATACAGACCTTTTTCCAAATAACTCTCCTCAATAGGATGTAAATCGGCAACAGGAGACGTTATAAGCCCTTGAGCCAGATATCCTACACCGTGTTTTTTGTATACGGAAAGTTCGCTTTCTAAATAATGCTTTCTTTCTTCTGCTGTAGGAGCTGCCCAGCAACATTCGGTAATGATTATTGGCTTGTCAAACTGCACCAAATAATCAAGAATTTTGCAAAAATCTTTTTCAAATTCTTCCACAGGTTTATTCTTCTGATTGTACGGATGAAGCGTAATTACATCCTCATAAGGTGCTAAAACGTCCATATCGCACAAGTCTTTGTCGTCACTGAGGTAACTTTGAGAGCCGATTGTTATTGGTCTTGAGTCGATTTTCCTAAGTTCTTCTGTCATACGAAGTAAAAAGTCTGTAACCTTATCAAAATATACCTTATGAACGAAAGCATTGTTGTATGGCTCGTTTGCAATGTCGTGCATTAGTATCTTTGAGTCTTTTATTGCTTCAACTGTTTCGCGAAGGCACTTAATATATGCAGGTCTTTTGCTTTCTTCGATGTTTTCCATTGTAAACGCGCCAAAGCAAGGCATTCCAACCCATCCGTTAAAGTACGTAGGAATAATGTAAATATCTTCTTTTGTGAGAATATCACATGCTTTTTTAACGTTTTCAAGATATGTCACTCTGTCCTCCATATACGCTTCAAAGGACAACCAAATTCTTAAGGTATTCATAGACGGAAAACGTTCTTTGCCAATCTTAATAAACATTTCGTAACGCTCCGCGTCAAAGTTGAGCCATATCTGAGTGCCCGTTCTGCCCCAGTCGGGCTGAATATTAAATCCTTTTACAAATGAATATTTTTCGGTAATTTTTTTATACATATTTTTACTCCTTTATCAACCCTTGCTTCTGTCAAAGATTTCTGCATCTGCCAAAGGTCCCGTTGAAATTTTTCTCGGTTCTTCACACCATACGTTATCGTTCATCATATAGTTTTCTGCTTCTTTGATAAGCTCTAATGAACCGTCATGGAACAAACCGTCATATTCAGTATTAAGGAAAGTTTCCAAAATGTCAATGGCTTCCCACTCACCGATTATTTTTCCTCCCATACAAAGAATGTTAGCATCATTATGTCTGCGTGTCATTCTTGCCAAATACGTACTGTTAACAAGTGCCGCACGAACTCCTTTGAATTTATTTGCCGCAATCGAAATACCGATACCTGAACCGCAAATTAAAAGTCCGCATCTTGCTTCACCGCTTGCTACGGCTTTTGCAACCTTTGCAGCAAAGAATGGATATCTTGTTGTTTCAATATCAGGGTCGTCATCAGAACCGCAATCAACGTAAGGAATGCCTTTGCCCTCTAAATATTCAATACACTTTGATTTCAAATAATATCCTGCTGTGTCGTTTCCTATATAAACTTTCTTTTCCATAATTATTTCACCTCTTTAATTACACCTTTTTTAAGAATTATACAACCGTAAAGTGCTGTTTCGCCTGTCATAACAACCGCATAAGCTTTCTTTGCTCTTTCATAAAAGGCAAAGCGTTCAATTTGTTCAATTTTTTCATCTGTATGCTCTTTTATAATTTTATCAAAAACATCCCAGATGGGGGTTTCTACATTATCTCCGGGAATTTTTTGAATAATAAATGCAGGCTTTGCGTATGTGTCCAACGGCATAAGCTTTAAAATTGCTTCCATTACTTCGGGTACGCCGTGTCCATCGCAACGCACACATCTTGCGTTCATACTCTGACCCGGGAAATTTCCGTCGCCTATTACTATCTCATCTCCATGTCCCATTTCCATTAAGATTTTTAAAAGCTCCGGTGAAATAATACTTGGTATTCCTTTTAGCATAACCACACCTCCTTTTTTGATATTGCTAAATTAATCATATCAAAAAGAGGTTTTAATGTGAATTGACAAAAAAGCACCTTTTCAGTATAATGATGTAAAATAACGCAAAAAACGCAGGTGATAATATGGGTAATATTTTTAACTTAAATGCTAACAGGCGAATTATAATCGCGAGTCATAACGTATTTATATCACCTGTCAAACATCCGTCAAGGACACTGAATGAGCATATTATATCGTATGTTTTAAAAGGCAGTTGGAAGTTGGACATAGGTGGCGAAATTATAAATGCAGAAAAAGACTATGTATTTATACAACCTGCTGAAATTGCGCACATTGGACTCAAGGACTGTCCTGCGGGTACACATACTATGTTCGTGCATTTTTCTGTTGCGCCGGGTGATAAACATATAAATACACAGTCATACAAAACCGATGGAAGTTGTATATACATAAACACTATTGTAGAGACAAAGAACAATCCCGAAATCAAAAAAACGCTTGTAAAAACTATAGAAGAACACGCAAAAGGTAATGATTTAAAGGCTTCATCTTATTTAAACATACTTTTATGCGAGCTTTCAGAAAGCACTATATCCGATAAGTCAAAATATGCATTGGTATCCAATGTTAAAAAGATACTCACCACATCGGTCCATAAAAACTTTTCAAATAAAGAAATTGCGCAGATGTTGAACGTGGGTGTAAGAACGGTAGAAACAACCTTTAAAGAGTGTTGCGGTATGACTATACATCAATATCAGCTGATACAGAAAGTCGAGAGCGCAAAATTCTGCCTTGAATACTATCCACAGATGAAAATAATAGATATTTCATTTAGTTTGGGCTTTTACGATGAATATCACTTCAGCCGACAATTTAAAAAGTTTACCGGATTATCGCCTACGGAATATAGAAAAATGTGCTTATGTCAAAAATAGAAACATACATCGTGTAATCAAATGATCTTTGAATCGCTATACAGAACAGTGAATTTGAATTTAATATAAAAAGCAGTTGCAGTTGCTTGGGTCGTTGCAATGAAGGGCTAATAAAAAGACCTATTATAAAATTTAAAACATAAAAAATTGGACACATCATTTTAGAGAAATCTTTAATGAGGTGTCCATCTTTTTTTATATTAGAAACGTAACATAATATTTAGTTTTTAACTACTTTAATGATTGAATTATTCATACATTTAACCGTTAAATTTATATTGGTTTTAGGAATATAGACGGTGTGATTCCCGTTTTTTGCTTCGTATACTATAGGAATTACCGTATCAAAGGTTTCAGCATCAATTTGCGTTTTGCCATCACGTTCAAATGGATATACTCTGATTTCTAAAATGTCGATACTCTTTTCGTTAACGTAATTCATTCGTGTGCCGATAGGAATTACGGCACCTTCTTTTACGTATAGCGGAAGCACGTCTAAAGGTGCAATTATATCCATCCATTTTCCGCCAACAATGCGTTCGCCTGTATGCCAGTCAGTCCAAACACCCTCGGGCAGATAAACGCTACGTTTGTTATCTTCAGTGTATATTGGTGCAACGAGCAGAGAGTCACCCGACATATATTCATCTTCGATATTCCATACGTTTGGATCATTTTGATACTCAATAACCAAGGCTCTGGTTAGAGGAAGCGCATCCTTACAGCATTTTCTTGCTTGTGCCCACAGATAAGGCAGAATTGAGTATCTCATATCGAGGTATTTTTTGCAAATTTCAATGCACTCATCACTATATTTATATAACTCTCGATCACCACTTCCGTGTATTCTTATGTGCGACATAAGAATGCTGAACTGCATCCAACGAATTAACAACTTGTTATTGGTAAGTCCAATAAAACCGCCAACGTCTTGACTCCAAAATGGGAATCCGCACATACCAAAGGATAAACCACCAACAAGCTGAGGGATTATATTTTCAAAATTCGGGCTGTTATCACCGCCCCAATAAAGAGGGTAACGTTGGTTACCTGCGTAGGCAGATCTTCCCCAAACTATTGCTTCGTTGCCGAAGTATTCAGAGGTTAATTCATACACGACTTTGTTATAAAGCAGGGGATAGAGGTTGTGCATTTTATATCCCGGTGTTCCGTCATAATAAACACCGTCCGAAGGGGCAGCCTCACCAAAATCAGTTTTTATAACGCTTACACCTATATCAAAAAGTCTTCTGAGTACGTTTTTATAAGCTTCTATTGCCTTGGGGTTTGTGAAATCTATAATTCCAACAGGGTCAGGAGAATTACATAGAATCACGCCAAGGGTTCGAAGGTCGTACATCTCACCGTCTTTGTTTTTTACAAAGCCGTCAACCTTTTTGAATTCGTCAAATGCTTTTGAACCAAAGCGTACGTAGGGTAACTGCCACAGTGAAAGGTGAACACCTTGTTCTGAAAGCTCCTTTACTAAACCCATTGGATCGGGAAATCTCTCCTTATCAAACTCATAGTCGCAGAACCAATTAGTTTTAAACCAATGTGTGTCGATATGTATAACGTCCATAGGAATTTGCTTTTTACGCATATTACATACGATGTCTAAAATTTCCTCGGCACTGTGATAGGTTATTTTGCTTTGCCAATAGCCAAAACTCCATTTTGAAGGCATAGAAGACCTTCCGGTAAGTAAAGTGTAGTTGCCGATGATGTCCTTTATGCTACCGGTGAAAATGTAATAATCAAGGAAGTCGTCATGAATTGCTGCTTGAATATCACCGGCATACATACTTCCTACAAAGAAGGTCATATGAGAAGAATGATTGAAAAAAACTCCGTAGCCGTTTGTTGAAACATAGAAAGGTATATTCTTGTATGTTCGGGGAGTTCCTATGCCGATTCCGTCCTGAGTATCAAATTCAATGGTTTGACCGACCTTATTGAGTTTGATAAATTTTTCACCAAAGCCATATATAGCTTCGTGGGGAGAAAGTGCAAAATTTTCGGTTGCAATAGGCACAGATTCCCCTTTTATATAGCAAAGACCTGTATTAAGCGAATCTCGAACGTTAAAAAAATTTTTTTCAAAACCGCCAACCTTTACACTTTTGCCCGTGGATATATTATATACGTTAAGACTGTAGGGACTTAGTGTTACTGTAATGATAAGATTGCCACAACAAGCCGTAACGATATTATTATCTTCATTTACCTGCATATCTGTGCCGGCATCAAGGCTTCCTGATACCATAGGTGTATCGTTTTTAGCGACTTCTTCACCCATAAAGAATCGTACACGTAAGCAGTCTTGCTTAAATAACTCTATGAGTAGTCTTCCGGTTGTAAAATCTCCTTGTGTTGATTCTTTAATACGATCAAACATCTCATCGTCGCCTGATGATACTTTTGAAAAGTTTTTTATAACTGCATTTGCTTTAAATAGTAAACTGTTCTCTTTAACATCGGAAAGTGTAACTGATACAACGTTTTCACGAACATAGTCTTTATTGATAATTGCACTTGTTTGTAGCATATTTAGTAACCTCCTGATTTACCTTGTTGACTTTGGAATTTAATTATAATATAATTATATCGTAAGAATATAACGATTACTATCATTATATTTGCTAAAAATATAATTATATTGAACAAAGAGGCTAAAATGATAAAAGACGCGCTTTACAAAGAATCGGTAATTCACAGAAGCGGAAGTTTACCTTTAAAAATATACAAATCATCTTTTGTCAGTTATCATTGGCACGATGAGTACGAGTTTTTGATTTCTAATAATGACGGTGCGCAATGTACGGTCGATGGGGAACAGTTGATATTGAATAAGGATGATGTATTAATGATACGTGGTGGCGCACTCCATTCTTTACATCTTGATTTAGGAAAATCCGTAACAGCCATAGTAGTTCATCCGGAATTTTGGACAGGAAATGAACTTGCATTGTGGTTTGAAAGTCTTGAGTTTTCTAATTTCTTTTCTAAGAATAGTGAACTTGGAAACGAAGTTATAAAACATATGAAGGAAATTATCTCTTGTTATAATGAGAAACCTTTTGGATATGAATTTCGATTGAAGTCTATTTTCTGCTCTTTGTTTGCTCGTTTTCTTGAACTCGGGGAGTACAAAGAGAACGATACTATTGAAAAGCATAATTTTTATGTCCAACATCTGCTTTTCGATTACATTCACACACATTTTTACGAACAAATCACACTTGATTCTCTTTGTGACGTTGCACATTATAGCAAGTCGTATATCATACGTCTTTTTAAGAAATATACAGGACAAACACCTGCTGAATATATTATTCGTTACCGTATTGAACACGCGAAAAAGTTGCTTTCAGAAAATCATCAAAATATTCTTAACGTTTCATTTGATTGCGGATTTTCGAGTGTCAGTTATTTTATCAAAATTTTTAAGAAATATACGGGTACAACCCCATATAAATATTTACTAAACAATAGGTATTGCAAAAGAAACTCCGATGATCAACAATGTGCTTCAGAATAATTTGATTTTTGTGTAAAAATGAAAAAATATAATGTGTTACTTGGGGGGGATGTCCGTTGCAGTTGCAGTTGCTTGCGAAGTTGCAATGAAGGGCTAAGATTTTGCAAGGCTTTTAAGACTTTTGCGTTTTATTTGATGATTGTAAAATCCAAAAAACATAAATTTTAATGTGAAAAAGTTGGACATATCATTTTAGGTTTTTCCTAAACGATGTGTTCAATATTTTTTGTAATTTGAAAAGAGTTTCACAATGAAAACAATAAATTTAGTGTTGAAAGAAAAAAAAGAATATGTTATAATAATTAAAAATTTTAACTTTTGTATAGTTCATTTTGAAATTTTTGATGCATTTCTGGAGAGAAAAAATGAATTTTTTTAAAAATCTTACTGTGAAATATGAAACCGATGTCTTTGTTGCCGGTGGTGGTGCGGCGGGTATTGCGGCAAGCGTAGCGGCGGCACGGTGCGGAAAAAAGGTATTCCTTGCAGAGTCAACGGGGTGCTTCGGTGGATTGGGTACTTCGGGTATGGTTCCTGCTTTTGCACCTTTTGATGACGGCATAAACGTTCTTGCAAGTGGTATTGGATACGAAATAAGAAAAAATGTATCAAAGCATTTTTCCCTTGATTCTTATTGGACGACTATAAATGCAGAAGAACTAAAAAGGGAGTACGATAGAATAATCACCGAAGCAGGAGTTGATTTTTCTTTTTTTACAACGGTCTACGACGTTGTAACTGTCGATAATAAAATTGAAGCGGTTATTCTTGGCGCGAAAAGCGGTCTGTTTTCTGTGAAGGCAAAGGTTTATATTGATTGTACCGGCGATGGTGATTTGTGCGCATATGCAGGTGCGAATTTTCAAAAGGGCGATGAAAATGGTGTAGTTATGCCGCAGACTCTTTGCAGTCTTTGGACAAATATTGATAAGAGTAAGGTAAAGCATGCACCAAACGCTTTTGTTGAAAAAGCATATAAAGACGGAGTGCTTTCCAATGAGGACAGACATATTCCTGGTTTTTTTTATGACGTAAAGGGAATCGGTAGAGGAAATATCGGGCATACCTTTGATGTTGACCCTACGGATGAAAAATCATTGTCAGGTGCGATGATAAAGGGAAGAAAAATGATGCTTGAATACGAAAAATATTTTAAAACGTATTTTGAGGGTTATGAAGATATGGAACTTCTTGCAACAGCATCGATTTTAGGCGTAAGGGAATCTCGCAGAATTACTTGTGATTATATGCTTAATGTGGATGATTTTATCAACAGAAGTGTTTTTGATGATGAAATCGGGCGATATTGTTATCCCGTTGATATTCACGTTAAGAATACAGATAAGAAAGAATATGAGCGCTTTGAAAAAGAATATAACGAAAGCTTAAAATACAAAAAAGGTGAATCTTACGGTATTCCGTACAGATGCCTGATTCCTGTTTCATTATCAAATGCTTTGGTGGCGGGGCGGTGTATTGGTACCGATCAAAAAATGCAGGCATCAATCCGAGTTATGCCGGGGTGTTTTATTACGGGACAAGCGGCAGGAATTGCTGCAGCACTTGCTTGTGAAAATGCAAACGTTCGTAGTATAGATATAAAGGAATTACAAACAAAATTAAAAGAACTTGGCGCCTATTTACCAAATGCAAAATAAGAATATTGGTAAATGAATTAACCTCTTGCATAATTTTAATATAAAAAAGCGGACACATTATTTTAGGTTTTTCCTAAACGATGTGTCCAATATTTTTTGTAATTTGAAAAGAGTTTTACAATGAAAAAAATGAAAGTAACAAAAACTATTACGTTTGAAGATACTTACAATAAGTATCTATAATGTTGCTAAAAAATTATAGACAAATAACGGTGAAAAGTGATATAATATATAAGAAATATTTTTAGAAGGATGTTGATCTTAAAATGAAACTTATTATTAAAAACAACTATGATGAAATGTGCGCATGGGCGGCACAGCATATTGCTGATGCAATCAATAACCATAAAGAAGACAGACCTTTTATTTTAGGTCTTCCTACCGGCTCATCACCTCTTGGCGTTTATAAGCGCCTTATTGAAATGAACAAAGAAGGTAAAGTAACCTTTAAAAACGTTGTAACCTTTAATATGGATGAGTACGTTGGTTTACCTCACGAGCACGACCAGAGTTATTGGTATTTTATGCACGATAATTTCTTTAACCATATTGATATTCCTAAAGAGAATATAAACATCTTAAATGGTATGACAGACGATCCTGAAGCAGAATGTCAAAGATATGAAGATAAAATTGCATCTATGGGCGGAATTGATCTGTTCCTTGGCGGTTGCGGTGTTGACGGTCATATTGCATTTAACGAACCCTTTACTTCATTAACTTCCCGTACAGGTGTTCGCGCATTAACAGAAGATACCTTGATTGCTAACTCACGTTTCTTTGATAACGATCCCAATAAAGTTCCCAAAACCGCACTTTCGGTAGGTGTTGGAACAGTATGTGATTCAAAGCAAGTTATTTTGCTTATTAACGGTCATCATAAAGCACGCGCTCTCCGCCATTGTGTTGAAGGTGGTGTGGATCACGCCTGGACAATAAGCGCACTTCAACTTCATAAAGACGGCATAATCGCCTGCGATGAAGCCGCCTGCGGTGAGTTGAAGCTTGATACTTATAAGTATTTTAAAGAGATCTATAAAGATGAAAAATAATAAGTAAGCAATGCTTGCGATGCTGTAATAAATATTTATATAAAAGTCTGAGACGTTGAGGTTGACGTGTCAGGCTTTTTATATTTTAAGATACTGTAGTACTTCTTTGTTTTATTATGCTTTTGATTTGTTTTCTATATTGATTATTAACGAAATCTGATATAAAATTTAACGGAAATATAAATTAAAGGCGGTTATATTATATGGAAAAAATCAAAGTTGCAATTATAGGTTGCGGCAATTTTGCAAGGTATTTTGTGCCCTTGTTTCAGGAGCATCCCTACGTTGAAAACGTTTATGTATGCGATCTTGTAAATGAACGGGCGCAGGAATATAAAGAAAAATTTTCAGTTGAAATTATCGGGACGTTTGAAGAAGTCGTTGCAAGAAAGGATATAAACTGTGTTGCCATTTTTACCGAGCGTTACAGTCACGCACGACTTGCTATAAAATCCCTTGATGCGGGAAAGCACGTATACAGCGCAGTACCTATGGCTTGCTCGGTTGAGGAATGCCATCAGATAATTGAAGCAGTAAAAAGAAATAAAAAAACTTATATGATGGGTGAAACCTGTGTGTACTATCCGTGCTCAATGTTTTGTAAGGAGCAATACGAGAAGGGCTTCTTTGGAGATTTTGTCTATGGTGAGTCTCAGTATTTTCACGACATTTCACATTTTCCCAAAGTTTATCAAAATGATATAAACTGTTACACGCTTCCTCCCTTTTATTATCCGACGCACTCAACGGCAATGATGCTTAATGCGACGGGAGCATACGTTACTAAGGTTACTGCATTCGGTGTTTGTGATAAGGATGAACGTTATAAAGATGGAAATAATCCCTGGAATAATCAGTTTTCAAATGAGTTTTCTCTTATGCAGTTAAGTAATGGCGGTGTTGCAAGGGTATCTGAGTGCAGACGTATAGGGTATAAAGCCCCCTCATCATATATCAGTGGCTTCTACGGAACAAAAGGCTCTTATCAATTTTCTAATGCACAGCACCTTGTAACGAGCCTAACTGAAAAGGGCGTTGACCTTAAAGACGTAAGCGAGCAGATAAATCCTATTGCTATGACACAAAATAAGGCGGATGATGCTTTTAAAGAAAAGGTTGCCAATCACATCTGGCAATGGAATTCTTTTTCGCCTATACAAAGTGAGAAAGTGGCAGAACTCCCTGAAGCTTATAAAAATATATCTGATAGAAACGGACATATGGCGTCTCATCAGCTTCTTATCAACGATTTTTGTACATGCGTTTATGAAAGTAAAATGCCTTATGTAAATGCATGGCAGGCTGCAAGGTATACGATCCCGGGAATCGTTGCACACGATTCGGCAATGCAGGGCGGTTTGCCCCTTGACGTTCCTGATTTCGGAGACGCTCCGGAAGAATAAAAAGTTTTAAGCTGTTTATAAAGCTTATACGTTATGTGTAGGTATGACACGTCTTTTAGGCGTGTCTTTTTTTGATATAAAGAAAAACCACGCGATAGTCGCGTGGTTCAGTAAAGGTTTACCGGTGAGGATTGAAAAGAAAACTCCGATTGTGTATAATGAAAGTATGACCTGCCAGTCAGAAATCAAAAAAACAATCGGAGGATATTAAAATGAATGAATCATCTAATACCACAAATAGTTTAGCACACACAAAATGGAATTGCAAGTACCATATTGTATTTGCCCCAAAATACCGCCTCTTTTGCACTCGTAGGGAGTATCCATTGTTCCACTGATGTTTTTACCTATCCAACACGAATAAACTTTATCTTTATAAGAATCAAAATTAAGTTTGATTTTATAATTTTTTATAAAAATCTCTTTTTAATATTTTAGCGAAAGTTCAGGATTTTCAAAATAACCCGGTTTGAAAGGCAACGGACGTTCTGCAGAAGTAGTCATATCATAAACACATCCTGTTTCGCTACTTGCACTTAATCCTAAAGCCGCCTCTAAAACGTGAGTACAAAGCTCACTGTTACAACGAGCTTTTTTGCCTGATAAATGTGCATACATCGCTTCAGCAACACCATAACCTCTAAAATTATCTCCACAGATAGCAAAAGGTGAGGTAATAACACTTTCTTCACCGTTTTTGTTGTAAATATGAATAGTATTTTCAAATTCGTTTGGGTCGCCTAAATCAATATATCCGTCTGTACAATAAATGCAGAAATGATTTTTTAATGTACCTTCTGAGGTCATTGTAAAAGTACCCATCACGCCATTTTCAAAGAGCAAACTACCTGTTGCTGTGTTTGTGCTTTCAACAATCATTTTCTCCCCGTAATTAGGATTTTGCGGATTTTGATAAATACGTTCAGGTTCACGGATAGCGGAAAATCCTATAACCCTTTTTATTGCACCTAAAAGGAAAACCATTGCGGTAAGATAATAAGCACCCATATCATATAAAATTCCACCGTGCTCGCAGTAAACAAAACGTTTTCTACTGTTAGCAGAATCGCGGTGATGACGATATGATCGTGATAAAAATGCCTGCGCCATAACGGGAACGCCTAAAATACCACTATCAAGAATGTTTCTTGCGATTTGCATTGCGGATGAGAAAAAAGTTTCAGGAGCACCGCCAAAGAAAAGAGTTTTTTCTTTTGCGATTTGTTTCAACTCCTTGGCTTCATCTAACGTAACACAAATTGTTTTTTCACAATAAACGGATTTGCCGGAAAGTAAGGCTTCCTTTGCCACATTATAATGATGTAATGGTGTGGTTGTAATTACTACAAGCTCAATATCATTGCTTGAAAAAATTTCCTCATTGGTCATTGCCTTAATATTAAATTCGACAGCACGCTTTTCAGCACTTTCAGGAATAATATCTGAACATCCTACAAGATCTATTATATCAAGCTTTTTGAAATTCAACATATAAATGTAACTAATTTCACCACAACCTATAACTGCAGTTTTAATTCTTCTAAAATCCATATTTACCTCTTTTAGTGTCCAAGAACACCCTGTTTTACAGGTGAATTTCTTACACCGATTTCAGGGTGACGGCGTTCAAGAATAGCCTTTGAAAGCTCAATATCTTCAATGGCTTCCAATGCGCTTCCTGCACCGACAGTTACCATATCACAATCACGAATTGCATTCCAAGCGAAAGTAAAGCCAACGTAAGGGGTGCATCTGCCTGCCGCCATAGGCTTAATAGTCATAACGGGTTTTTTAGCGTTGTTTATGATACGCGCAATGCTTTCAACCTCAACCTGCATTAAAAATCCCATACAGTTGAAAATCTGAATATACGTTTCAACGTCATAACCATTCTGGTCGGCAAATAACACAACGTTAGGGTCGTGTGCGCCAAGACCGGGTACGTTGCCAACATCACGAATCATCGAAAGATAGTCTGATACTCTCGGTATTTCTCTCTTGTGCTTATCCATAAGCGCTTCAACGCAAGCGTGGAAAAGCAAGGTAACAGATGCACCTATATCGTGGCTCTTTTTAATAAGCATTTCTGCTTCACGTCTGCCTTCAGGAGAATCTTCAACGTTAATGTTGGGGGTGTCAACAATTATAATTTTTTTGCCTAATTTATCCTCTGCGTACTTAACGGCATCAACACCTAAAGGTGTAACGCTGAAAGGACCCATAATAGTGTCAACACCTCTGTCAAGATATGCCTTGAATACGGGGAAGAAGTCTTCGGGCTTCTGATATTTTTCTTTTATGCCTGCATCTGCGGCACGACCTCTATGGCTGTATCCGAAAAGCCAGTTAATACCCATAATCATTCTTGAAAGGGAAAGTCCGCCTACGGTGGTTCTTGGGAAAAGTTCTTCGTTTTTTATTATTTCGCTCATTGTATATTCCTCCTTTTTTTACATTCTACCACGTAATAAAAATATCTGCCATATGTGAAACAGACTTTTTTATTGACTAAACCGACTTTTTTTGATATTCTTTTTTTGAGGTGATTATGTGAATTTCAGTCATTGCAGCCGTGCGTTAAAACCATTTTATGCGTGTAAAAATCACAGCCATAACGCATGGGAGATTATATATCAAACAATGGGTAAAACCCGAGCTTTTGCAGGAGATAATGTGTTTGAAATGTCCGAGGGTGACGTTATCGTTATTCCTCCGGGAACAGTTCACAGAACAGAATCTGATACATATATAACGGATATGTGGATTTCTTTTAAAAAATATGAATTTCCGACATTTCCTTTTTTAGTAAAAGATACTGATGGCAACATACGTAATTTGTTTAATATGTTGTTTAAAATTTGTGATGAAAAACCAAAAGGCTTTGAAAGCTTTGCTGAAAAATTTACCGAACTTATTTGTCTTTACGTAAAAAAAGCAAGTGCAGAAGAAGACGTACCCTCAATTATAGGGGTAATAAAAAATAAATTAAAAGAAAATATTGAGAACAGTGATTTTATGGTAACTGAATATATAGTTTCGTTGGGCTATAATCCTGATTATTTCCGCAGACTTTTTAAAAAATATACTTCTTTTTCACCATCGGTATATTTAAACAATCTGCGTATGGAAAGGGCAAAGGAACTGCTTTTTGCAAATCCCTTTTTTAGTATAAGCGAAATTGCAAACTTGTGTGGCTTTAAAGATAGCCTGTATTTTTCAACATCTTTTAAACGGTATACAGGGGTAACACCCTCACGGTATAAAAAACAATAGGCTTGAAAATAAAAAGAAATTGTAGTAAAATATAAACATAACTTTTTTACGAGGAAATTTTATGGCTATTCACAATGATGTTTTTGAAACAATAGACAATTTAACACCCGAATTTATTAAATTTTGGGAGGATGTTGGCAATATTGAAAGTCCCACAAATTATAAAGCGGGCGTTGATGCGGTAGGCGATTACTTCGCTTCCTATGCTGAAAAAGAAGGCTGGGAAATTGAAAGATTTAAGCACGATATCGTAGGTAACGTTGTGTGCATTACGATGAATTCGGGCGTTAAAAATGCGCCCATAACTCTTTCAGGGCATATGGATACTGCCCATAAGGTTGGCTCTTTCGGAACACCTGCAGTAAAAATTGATGAAGAAAATATTTATGGCCCCGGTGTTATGGATTGTAAGGGCGGACTTGTTGCCGCAATGCTTGCAATGAAAGCATTAAAAGCACATTCTTTTATAGAAAGACCAATTCGATTACTTTTGCAAAGCGATGAAGAAAACGTAAGCGCGTACAGTAACAAGGCGACCATAAATTACATCTGTCAAAAAGCCGCAGATTCCATTGCATTTCTTAACTGCGAAAGCACGAGAAAAGGTACGTTGGTTCTTTGGCGCAAGGGATGCTTGAGATTTTTAGTAACCGTAAAAGGAAAATCCATTCACGGCTCACGGTGCGCAGAAGGCGGTGTAAGTGCCATTCAGGAAGCCGCATACAAGATAATTAAACTTGAAGAATATCCAAAAGATGTTGATGGTTTAAGTTTTAACTGCGGAATAGTTAAAGGTGGAACTTTGGCAAATACCGTTCCCGATCTTTGTACTTTTAATGCGGAGATACGTTATAGCACTCAGGCTCAACTTGAAGAGGGAAAAAAGATTTTTGAGGAAATTTTAAGTAAACAATATCTTGAAGGTACAAATACTTCGTGGGAGGTTGAATCATACTGTCCCGCAATGGAAAAAACGGAAAAGAATTTTGAGCTTCTTGATAAAGTAAACGAGATTTACGAAAAATGCCATATACCCATTTTATCTGCAAGAGGCAGTTTAGGCGGTTCAGATGCGGCTGCGGTAACGGTTGCAGGCATACCTTGTGTTGATGCTATCGGTGTTGCAGGTGATTTTATCCATACTTTAAGAGAATATGCAACGTTAAGATCTCTGCCTGAAGCGGCAAAACGTATTGCTTCGGTATGCTTATATATTTGATAATTATGAGGGAAAAATATGTTTGAACTTATTAAAAATTATCCTGCTGTATATGCGGTAGGCGATGAATATCAGATAACCGTTATGGCAAAATGTGAAATGCTTGTATCGGTAATTATCGACGGTAAAAGATATTATGATGAATCAAATGGGATTATCCGTTCAGGTAAATATCTACACAAAGTGTTGGTGCCTGTTGAAATTCTTGATAAAAGTAAAAAATACACGCTTGTTTTAAGAAAAGTAAATGCGCGTTTAGCATATTATTCAAAATGTGATGATGAAATAACTTTTGATTTTGATTTTAAACCAGTAGGCGACGGCACAATAAATATTTATCATATATGCGATTGCCACGGTAAATCCGAAACACCAATAAAAGCGGCAGAATATATGAAAAATATGGATCTGCTCATTTTGAACGGAGATATGCCAAATGATGTTAATACTCCCGAAGAATTTGATATAATCCACAACGTTGCAGGAAGCGTTACAAAAGGAAATATTCCCGTTGTCTGTGCACGGGGTAATCACGATAATCGCGGCAAATGCGCAGAAGATGCTGATATTTATATGCCGTCTCAAAACGGTAAACTGTTCTATTCTTTCAGAGTTGGCTCCCTTTGGGGCGTAGTGCTTGATAGGGGAGAAGACAGACCTGATGATTTTCCCATGTATGGCAATGTAGTTTGCTTTACACAGTATCGCCATAAGCAGACTGCTTTTTTGGAAAGAATAGTTGAAACGGGCGAATATAAAAAAGAGGGTATCACAAAACGTATAGTTGTTTGTCATACACCTTTTATGTATGCTTATGATGCTCCCTTTGATGTTGACAGTGATGTTAATATGCGCTGGTGTGAACTTTTAAGGGAAGTTAAGCCACATTTTATGCTTTCAGGGCATCATCACACAACCGAGGTGATCTACCCCGGACACAAACACGATAAATTTGGTCAGCCTTGTCCAATAATATTCGGATCAAACCCGTGTATGAAGCTTGAAAATGAAGATAAATTTATTGGTTGTGGCATAAAATTTGATGATGATAATATTGAAGTTACCTTTAATGATAATAATCACGCAATCTGCGGAAAAAAACGCTGAAATAGTAGAAAAAACCCGTCTTATGACGGGTTTCTTGCTATCTATCCATAAATTTCTTGCTATTTATCCATAAATTTCTTGCGATAATCTGCCCAAATGCGGTCGCGCTCAACAGAACGGATTCTGCGGAAGGCTTCAACGGTAATATCCCAGGTGCGCTGTGGATCTTGTGAAGCATAGTTATTGGACTGACCTCCCATATAACTCCAAGCCATAATTGTTCGTGCGCCTGCATCATATGCGGCTTCAGTACCGTGAATGATCTCTTCTTCGTAGCCTTTTTTGAAGCAATAGCTCTGAATCCAAACGTTATGATCCTTATTGAATTTTTTGCAAATATCAAGATTTTTCTTTGCGCCTTTATAAACGCGCTCATAAGGATCAACGGGGTTTGATGAATGCCAGTAAGGATCGCAACCGATGTTTTGAATGTTGGGAAGGCAACAAATTCTGTCAATAACGTCAAGATAAATGCCGTGTTCAGCCTCAAGCATAACGCAAACAACGTTGTTCATGCCAAGTGAAGCACTATAGGTTGTGATATCATCCAAATAATCAACGATAGTATCTGTGCGGAACTGTTCAACTTCTTCATCGGGGCGAAGGGGCATTGGATGACCGTACTTTTCTTCAAAAAGCTTTTTGCATCTTGGGCAACAACAAGCATAAACTTCCTGACCTTCATCATCCTTGCGCTTAGGAATGTTAGGCTCATCCCACATTAAAGTTTTTCCCCCTGCTTCGCGAACTGCATCGATCCAGTTTTTAACAAAGGTACGAAATTCGGGACTGTTAAGGCAAGCGTGAACGGGCATCATTGTGCCGTTGCTTAAATACATATGTGCTTCGGGATGATAGGCAAGGAAGTGAGATTTATCTCCGGGAGGGCCTCCAAGACCCCAGTTATCAACCCAAACATCAAGGCCGTTATCTTCGGTGATCTTGAAAATATCTTTCATAATTACGTTGTGTCTGTCCCAGTCGGTATGTGAGAACATATGCACAACGATATCCATATCTGCTTTTGCAATACGGCGCATATCCTCCTGAACGTGGGAAGGCATACGGTTACCGTGGTAGGCAACACCTGTTTTTAATGAGCGTACCATAATAAAATCTCCTTTGTTTTTTTATTATTCTAACAAATAATTATTTTAAAATCAATAGTAAAAATTGATACATTTATAGTAATTTTTGCTCAGTTTATGGAAAAATATGTATTCTTTATATTGACTTTTAACTTTGATTATGATAAGATCACTTTTGAGGTGAAATAAATGAAGAAATCAGTTATACGCATTATAGCGATCAGCTTAGGCATTTTGCTTTTCTTAATAATTCTTGGTTCAGAAATACTTAATCAATATTCTCTGTGGCAAGAATTTGGAAATCTGAAATATACAAGTTTTTTTGAGATGTTATCTGAAAGATGCATTGGCGCGCTTGTGGTTTCGTTAATTATAGGCATAGCACCAATTATTGTTGGTGAAATTATTATTTTCATAAATAAAACACAAAAAAATTAGAGGCTCTCATTTTTGAGAGCCTTAAGTTTTACTCTATTCCTGCAATAACGCCAACGTCTTTTAAGATATATTTGGGACGGTAGGGGAATTTATCAAGATCAGAAACGCATGTTACGCCTGAAAGAACCAAAACCGTATCCATTTCCGTTTCGATGCCTGCGATAATATCAGTATCCATTCTGTCACCGATAATTGCCGCATCAATTCTGTGGCAATTAAGCTTCTTTAATGCGTGGCGCATCATAAGAGGATTAGGCTTGCCAACGTAATAGGCTTTTCTGCCCGTTGTAAGCTCAATAGGAGAAATCAAAGCACGGCAGGCAGGAATTATTCCATCCTCGGAAGGATCGGTCAAGTCGCTATTTGTGCCGATAAGCTTGGCGCCGTTCATAACAAGGCGTGAAGCTTTTTCGATTTGCTCATAGTTAAGGGATTTTGTTGAGCCAAAAACAACGTAATCGGGATTGATATCGTTCATTGTAAAGCCTGCTTCATACATTGCATAGGTAAGACCGGGCTCACCGATAACGTATGCACTGCCGTTAGGACATTGGCTTTTTAAAAAACTTGCCGTTGCCTGAGCAGAAGTATAAAAATGTTCTTCACCAACGTTAAGACCCATACGCTCCAATTTCTGCGCAAGCTCGCGGGGAGATCTGCCTGAGCCGTTAGTTAAGAAAAGATAATTTTTATTATTCTCTTCAAGCCAAGCGATAAATTCCTTAACGTGGGGGATAAGCTCGTTGCCGTGATATATAACACCGTCCATATCACAAATAAAGTTCTGTTTATTGCGTAAAACCGAAAGATCCATAATTTTGCCTACCTTTGTATTTTTTGTTATCTATATAATATCACAGTTGACAAATTTTGTATATCAAATAATTTGTGATATTTATATTTACAATAAAACATAAAAATGTTAGAATATATCAAAAAAAAGGGGGGACATATGTATGTTAAATAAACTTTGCTATGACCTTTTGAAAACTTGGTGTGATAAAATGGTTGAAATGCAAATAACTGAGCGCAACCATAAAGGTTTGTTTGGCGGTGTTTTATGTGAGTCCTGCGGATATATTCACGGCAGGTGTGCTGATGCTATATATCCGATGATTACTATGTACAGTAAAACAAAAGACGAAAAATATCTTAAATGTGCCGAAAATCTTTTTTATTGGCAGAAAAATAACGTTAGAAGAAGTAGTGGCCTTAATATGAATGACACTTTTAATACTTGGTATGGTGTAACTGAGTTTTATCAAATATCATTGGGACTTACACTTTTAACGCATAAAGATGTTATCCCTGAAGAAATTTATAATTTATGGTATGATGACTTTTTTTCTGTAACGGAATCTATTTATAAGATGCCCCTGTTTATTTACCGAAAAGGCACTACTGTAGCAACAAATTACCTTGTAGCATATCTCACTTCGATGGCTGTTGCATATAAAGTTATAGGTGATGAAAAATATGAAACAGAAGCTATTGCTCAGGAAGATAATATTTTAGAAATGATAACTGAGGATGGTCATTTTTACGGTGAAGCAGGCGGGTTGAGGTGTACGGAAAAAGGCCATAAAAACATTGACCTTGGCTATAATGTAGAAGAATCTATTGGAAATTTTGCCCTCTATGCAAAACTTCTTGACCGTGAAGAAATTTTGAAAATTTGTGCTGAACTTTTAAGAAAATCAGCAGAGTTTATGTTGCCTGACGGTGCATGGGACAACTCTTGGGGATCTCGTGCGGTTAAATGGACATATTATGGAAGCAGAACATCTGATGGTTCGCATTTTGCATTTAGAATTCTTGCTGATTATGATCCTATGTTTTATGAAATGTGTTTAAGATACACGCTTTTAATGAATGAAATGACTTTTGACGGATTGCTTTCAGGCGGCAAAATGTATAAAGAGGCGGAAATGGCACCTTGTGTTCACCATGCTTTTGCTCATGCAAAAACATTGGCATACGTCGTTGATAATCCATTTAAAAAACAGGAAAGAACTTCAATTCCTCAGGATGCAGAGTACGGATTCAAAAAACTTGAAAGTGCGGGAGTAACGTTAGTTTCTATCGGCGATTTCCGTGGAACAATGTCTGCAACATCTTTGAAGTTTGATGCAAATCAAACTATATCGGGCGGAAGCATAACTTGTCTTTATAATAAAAATTACGGTGTTTTATTTGTGTCAAATGCCAAACGCTATGTAAGCGTTGAGCCTGCCAATATGCAGATTCCTTATGATGTGTACAAGGACATCTGCCAGACGCTTCGCATTGATAATGGTGAGTTTTCGTCAATGCTTTGTCTTGATGGGGAAACAACTGTTATTGATAATACCTATACAGTAAAAGGAAAACTAACTAATTTTTCAGGTTCGACTTCAGGCGAATATCAGTTATCATACACGTTTTTGAAGGATACTGTAAAAATCACGGCAAAAGGAAACGGTGTTTTGCAGGTACCTATTGTATGCGCATACGATAGGGAAGTTAAACTTGCTGATAATACAGTTTCTTTTGATAATGTTATTGTTTCGGCAAATAAAAAGATTAATTTCAGAGAAGGCTATTATAAGAACAGAATCTTTAATCCTGTAGGCGGATTTGCAACATTGCCTTTATATATTGAAATAAAAGATGAAAAAAATGTGGAAATTTCAATAAAAGTTACGCCTTAAATTGACAACACGACAATTAAATGTTATAATTCTCTATAAATAAAATTAAGTAGGTGAAAACCATGAAAGAAACAAGAATTGAAACTAAATGTATCCAGGCGGGTTATGTTCCCGGTAACGGTGAACCAAGGCAGATTCCCATTGTTCAGAGCACTACGTTTAAGTATGATACAAGCGAGGATATGGGCAAGCTTTTTGACCTTGAAGCCAGCGGATATTTTTATACAAGATTGCAGAATCCCACAAATGATTATGTTGCAGGTAAAATAGCCGCACTTGAAGGCGGTACTGCCGCAATGCTTACTTCATCAGGTCAGGCAGCAAATTTTTATGCAGTATTTAATATTGCCAACTGCGGCGATCACGTTGTTTGCGCATCAACTGTTTACGGTGGAACTTTTAACCTTTTCTCTGTTACAATGAAGAAAATGGGCATTGATTTTACTTTTGTTTCACCTTATTGCACAGATGAAGAGCTTGAAGCAGCCTTTAAGCCTAACACTAAGGCAGTTTTCGGTGAAACCATTGCAAACCCCGCTCTTGTTGTTCTTGATATTGAGCGTTTTGCAAAAGCCGCACATTCACACGGTGTTCCGTTAATTATTGACAATACCTTTGCAACACCTTATCTTTGCCGTCCCTTTGAGTTCGGTGCCGACATCGTAACACACTCAACAACAAAGTATATGGACGGTCACGGTGCCGCAGTTGGCGGATGTATCGTTGACAGCGGTAAATTTGATTGGAATAAGTATGCCGATAAATTCCCCGGTCTTACAACTCCTGATGACAGTTATCACGGTGTAACTTATACTGAACGCTTTGGCTTGGAAGGCGCATTTATCACAAAGGCAACTGCACAGCTTATGCGCGATTTTGGTTCAATTCAGTCACCTCAGAACGCATTTTTATTAAACTTAGGTCTTGAAAGCCTTCACGTTAGAATGGAAAGACATTCTTCTAACGCACTTAAAATTGCACAATTCTTAAAAAATCATCCCCTTATTTCTTGGGTAAAATATTCAGGTCTTGAAGGGGATAAGGATTATGACCTTGCAATGAAGTATCTTCCTAAAGGTCAGTGCGGTGTAGTAAGTTTCGGTGTTAAGGGCGGAAGAAAGGCTGCTGAAGCCTTTATGAAAGAGTTAAAACTTTGCTCAATCGAAACTCACGTTGCCGATGCACGTACTTGTTGCTTGCATCCTGCTTCTGCAACACACCGTCAGATGAACGATGAAGAACTTGTTGCCGCAGGTGTTTCACCTGATCTTGTTCGTCTTTCGGTTGGCATCGAAAATGCCGATGATCTTATTGAAGATCTTGATCAGGCGCTTAATACTTTAAAATAAGGAGAATTTTATGCCAATTAAAATACCCAATGCGCTTCCTGCAACGGAAACGCTTTTGAGTGAAAATATATTCGTTATGACGGAAACCCGCGCTCTTTCTCAGGATATAAGACCTTTAAAAATTTTGCTTTTAAATCTTATGCCCACGAAAGTTGAAACGGAAACTCAGCTTGCCCGTCTTTTGGGTAACACACCCTTGCAGGTGGAACTCGAACTTATTCACACAAGCACTCACGAATCAAAAAATGTTTCAAAGGAGCATATGCTTGCATTCTATAAAACATTTAAGGATATAAAGCATAACCATTATGACGGTATGATCATTACCGGTGCTCCCGTTGAAAAAATGCCCTTTGAAGAGGTTGAATATTGGGATGAGCTTTGTGAAATAATGGAGTGGACAAAAACTCACGTTACAAGCACCTTCCATATTTGTTGGGGCGCGCAAGCAGGGCTTTATTACCATTTCGGAATCAATAAATATCCTTTAAAAGAAAAGATGTTTGGTGTATTTCCGCATATTGTTGAAAGGCGTTCCTCAATGCTTTTCCGCGGTGCTGACGATGTTTTTATGGTTCCTCATTCACGCCACACGGAAGTAAAAAGGGAAGATATTGAAAAGGTGCCTGAATTAAGGATCTTGGCTACAAGTGAGGAAGCAGGTATTTATGCTCTTGCCACAGATTCAGGTAAGCAAATATTTATTACCGGACATTCCGAGTACGATCCCGATACTCTTAAAAAAGAATATATGCGCGATAAAAATCTTGGTCTTGAAATAAAGGTTCCCAAAAACTACTTTCCAAATGATGATGATACGCTCGAGCCCCTTGTTTCCTGGAGAAGCCACGCAAATTTAATTTATTCCAATTGGCTCAACTATTATGTTTATCAGGTTACACCTTACGAAATATCGAAAGATGAGGAATAATTTATTTAAACGCAGTTTTTTACTGCGTTTTTATATTTTTTTATAAAAAAAGTGCAAAAGCCTTTGACTTTATCGCTTTAGTGTGCTACAATGTGAAAAAATAAATGAAATGGACGGTTTTTAAATGAAAAAACTTGATAAAAAAGCACTTGAAAATTTTTATAAGGCAATTCTTCTTATTGAGAATGTTGAAGAGTGTGAAAACTTCTTTAATGATATTTGCACAATTCAAGAGCTTGAAGCAATAGCTCAGCGTTTTGACGTTGCACAAAAGCTTATTGAGGGCAAAGTTTACACTGAAATAAGCACAGAAACAGGTGCAAGCACAGCAACTGTTTGTCGTGTTAATCGTTGCATCAAATATGGAAACGGTGGTTATAAAACAGTGATTGACAGATTGGAGAATCAAAAATGATTAATGAAGCTCTTTTGAAAAATGAAGAGCTTGCAGTTTACAAGCTTCGTTCATTGTATTCAAAATATGGCTATACTCAATATAAGATGAGTAAGTTTGAAGAATATGATCTTTACGTAAGAAACAAAGATTTTCTTATTTCCGATAGGGTGATCACTTTTACCGATACAAACGGAAAACTTCTTGCTTTAAAACCTGACGTAACCCTTTCGATAATAAATCACTTGGGTAATTCGGAGATTCAAAAGCTCTATTATAATGAAAATGTTTACCGTGTTTCAGGTGAATCTCATCGCTTTAAGGAGATTATGCAAACGGGCCTTGAATGTGTTGGGAATATCGGGCTTTATGAAATTGCTGAAGTTACGTCACTTGCGGTAAAAAGTCTTGAAATGATCGATGAAAACTATCAGCTTGAGATATCTCACGCAGGATTTGTTGAAGCGATAATTGAAGAAAACAATATTCCTGAAGAAATTTTGTCTACTGTAAGAGAGTTTGTTTCTCTTAAAAATCAGGGCGGAATTTTAAAGCTTCAAAAAGATGGATTGATTTCCGAAAATCAGGCTGAAGCTATCAATGCTCTTATTTGCGATTATTCCGATATTTCACAGTTCAAATTAAATGTATCAACAACTAAAGCACAGACCGCTTTTAATGAATTTAAAGCAGTTCTTGATACTCTTAAAGCATTAGGTTTAAATAAAAAGGTGCGCATCAATTTTTCATTGGCAAATAATATGAGTTATTATAGCGGCATTGTTTTTAAGGGCTATATTGAGGGGATCCCCACAGGCGTTCTTTCAGGTGGACAGTATGACACTTTAATGAAAAAATTAAAGAAAAATGTCAGTGCTATCGGCTTTGCCGTGTATATGGACAGCTTTGAACGTTTAAATGCAAAAACGCAAGAATACGATGTGGATATATTATTCATTCCCGAAACTGATGAACCGCAAAAAATAATGGAAGCAGTTGAAAAGCTTTCTGAAAACGGTGAAAGCGTTCTTGTTTATAAGAGCGTTCCGCAAAAAATTAAGTATAAGCGCCTTGTTTACGGAAAGGAGCTGATATAATGCTGAATATTGCGCTTCCTAAAGGCAGGCTTGGTGAAAAGGTTTACGATCTTTTTGAAAAAGCAGGCTACGAATGTGAATCGATTAAAGAAAACAATCGCCGTCTTACCTTTGAAAATCCCGAAAAAGGCATAAGATACTTCTGGGTGAAGCCATCGGACGTTTCGATTTATGTTGAGCGTGGTGCCGCTGATATCGGCGTTGCAGGCAAGGATATTTTACTTGAATACGAGCCTGATGTTTATGAGCTTCTTGATCTTAATATGGGTAAGTGCCGTATGGCAGTTGCCGCACCTAAAGGCTTCAGAGATAATACTGCAACTACTCTGCGCGTTGCAACTAAATTTTCCAATATTGCATCAAAGCACTATCAGCTTAAGGCGAGAGATATTGATATTATCCATCTTAACGGCTCCATTGAGCTTGCACCTATCTTAGGTCTTTCTGATGTTATAGTTGATATAGTTGAAACGGGAAAAACGCTATTGGAAAACGGACTTGAGCCCATTGAAGATATTGTTAAAATAAGTGCAAGGCTTATTGCCAATAAGTCATCATATGGTTTTAAGCAAGAGAAGATCAATGATATAAAGAACAAATTACAACAAATTGTGGAGAGCAAAAATGATTAAAATTTTTAAGTACGGAACTGTTTCCAATGATGAAATATTTGCCCGCAACAATCCAACGGGTGACGTTTCTGATATTGTAAAAGATATAATTGAAAACGTAAAAAACAACGGTGACAAAGCGTTAAAGGAATATGCCCAAAAGTTTGATGGGGCAGAGCTTGATAGCATTGAAGTTTCTGAAGAAGAAATAGATGAAGCATTTAACCTTGTTGAGCCTGAATTTATTCGCATTTTAAAGGATGCGGCTGAAAATATCAAAGAATTCCACTCATTGCAAAAACGAAACAGCTTTATATTGAATAATAAAGAAGGCGTTGTGATAGGTCAGAAGGTTCTTCCCATTGAAAAGGTTGGTCTTTATGTGCCTGGTGGTACGGCAGCGTATCCTTCAACTGTTTTAATGGATTCCATTCCTGCAAAGATCGCAGGATGCAGTGAAATTGCGATTACAACACCGCCAATGAAAAACGGAAAGGTAAATCCCGTTATTCTTGCGGCCGCCAAGATCGCGGGAGTTGATAGAATTTTTAAGGTTGGCGGAGCGCAGGCGGTCGCGGCACTTGCATATGGCACTGAAACTGTTTCAAAGGTTGATAAAATAGTAGGTCCGGGCAACGCTTTTGTTGCTGAAGCAAAGCGCCAGGTCTACGGTATGGTTGATATTGATATGATTGCAGGTCCCAGTGAGATCCTTGTTGTTGCGGATGGAAAAAGCAATGCGGCCTACGTTGCTGCAGATCTTCTTTCTCAGGCTGAACACGATAAAAATGCAAGTGCAGTTCTTGTTACGGAAAGCGACGAGCTTGCAAAGGAAGTTCAGAAAGAAATCGAGATTCAGCTTTCAAAGCTTGAGCGACAGGAAATTGCAAGAGCATCTATCGATAATAATGGAAAGATAATCGTTGCGCCTGATATCAAATATGCAATAGATATTGCAAATGAGATAGCACCTGAGCATCTTGAGCTTTGTGTAGATGATCCATTCAGTCTTCTTGATAGTGTTAAGCACGCAGGGAGTGTGTTTATGGGAAGATATTGTCCTGAGGCGCTTGGAGATTATTTTGCAGGACCTAATCATACGCTTCCCACCAGCGGAACTGCAAGATTTTCAAGTCCGCTTTCTGTTGAGGACTTTGTTAAAACAATGCAATATTCTTATTATACCAAGTCAGCACTTGAAAAGGTTGCTGAGGATGTTTTCTATTTTGCAAACAAGGAAGGCTTAGGCGCCCACGCAAACAGCGCGATTATTAGGACAAGAAAATGAGTAATTTTATTTCGAAAAAGTATGATTCCTTAAAGGAATACACTCCCGGGGAACAACCGCAGGATAAAAAATATATTAAGTTAAATACCAACGAATCGCCTTTTCCGCCATCGGATATTGTCGTTGAGTGTGTTAATGCAGAAGCGGTAAAAAATCTAAAACTATATTCGGATCCCGAAAGCAAGGTTTTAAAAGAAGAACTTGCAAAAACATATGGTGTAAAGAAAGAAAACGTTTTTGTTTCAAACGGGTCTGACGAAATACTTAATTTTGCATTTATGGCTTACGGCGAAAACGGTGCAGTTTTTAATGATATCACATACGGTTTTTATAAGGTTTTTGCCGATCTTTACAATATTGAAGCAGATATTATTCCTTTAAATGAAGATTTTTCCGTTCCTTACGAAAAGTTTTTAAATAAAAATAAATTTATTGTTATTGCAAACCCCAATGCACCTACGGGGATTTCTTTGGAAACAGAAAAAATTGAAGAAATTATAAAAAATAATCCCCAAAACGTTGTTTTAATTGATGAAGCATATGTTGATTTCGGCGGAAAAACGGTGCTTCCTTTAATTGAGAAGTACAAAAATCTTCTTGTTGTTCGCACCTATTCAAAGTCAAGATCAATGGCGGGGGCAAGGCTTGGTTATGCTTTTGCTTCAAAAGAAATTATAAATGATCTTGAAAAAATAAAATATTCAACCAATCCATACAACGTAAATCGCCTTACCCAGATCGCAGGTATAGCCTCTCTTATGGATAACGAGTATTATGAAAATAATTGCCGAACAATTATGAAAAACCGCGATTGCACAGTTAAAGAGCTTGAACTTTTGGGATTTACCATTTTAAAATCAGATGCTAACTTTATTTTTGTAAAAAG
Source organism: Clostridia bacterium (assembly GCA_045591115.1). Taxonomy (GTDB): domain Bacteria; phylum Bacillota; class Clostridia; order Christensenellales; family QALW01; genus UMGS1322. The sequence goes on along the minus strand of JAZNSH010000014.1, from coordinate 24,462 downwards.
CGATAAAATTTCAGGTGAAGATTTATATCTCAAACTTAAAGACCGCGGAATTTTAGTTCGCCATTTTACAAGTGAAAGAATAAAAGATTTCAACCGAATCACTATCGGTACATTAGAGGAAATGTATGCTTTAGTTAAAGCAGTTTCCGAGATTTTGGAGGAAAAATGAGAACTTCATTTATTAAACGAAAAACAAAGGAAACAGATATAACCTTAAAATTAAATATTGACGGCAAGGGTGAAAGCAAAATCGATACAGGTTGTGGATTTCTTGATCATATGCTTACTCTTTTTGCGAAGCACGGAAGATTTGATCTTGAGGTTACTTGTATAGGGGATACTTTTGTTGATTATCACCACACAGTTGAAGATATTGCAATTTGCTTAGGTAAGGCTTTCTCCGAAGCATTAGGTGATATGAAAGGCATTTATCGTTACGGCAGCACAATTCTTCCTATGGATGAATCGCTTATTTTAACTGCTGTTGATATTTCAGGCAGAGCATACCTCAATTTTGACGTTAAAATGCCTCAAAGACGCGTTGGCGATTTTGATACTGAGCTTTGCGAAGAATTTTTCTACGCATTTGTTCGCCATGCAAATTTAACGTTACATATTAAAAAACTTGATGGTACAAATACGCATCATATAATTGAAGGTATTTTTAAGTCTTTTGCACGGACAATGGCTCAGGCTGTAAAAATTAACGAAGATTTTAAGGACGAAATTCCATCAACTAAAGGTGTTTTATAATGATAGCAATAATTGATTACGGCGTTGGAAATCTGTTTTCCTTAAAATCGTCTTTTAAGGCGATAGGCGAAGATGCTATAGTTACCAATGATGAAAAAATAATTGATGGCTGTGATAGGATCATTCTTCCCGGTGTAGGCGCATTTGGCGATGCGGCAAAAAAGTTAAATGAAAGCGGTATGCAAGAAGTTTTGTTTAATGAAGTAAAAAAAGGAAAGCCCGTAATGGGAATCTGTCTTGGTATGCAACTTTTGTTCGATGAAAGTTATGAGTTTGGTGTTCACAAGGGGCTTGGACTAATAAAAGGCTCAATAGTTCCCTTTGCGGGCAGAATAGATAAAGACTTGCGGATTCCTCAAATAGGTTGGAACTCATTGAAGTTATATAACGACTCGCCTATATTTAAAGATCTTAATAATGGCGATTACGTATATTTTGTTCATTCTTATTTTGCCGATTGCGATAAAAAGAACGTTATTGCAACGTCTGATTACGGCATTGAATTTACTGCCGCAGTAGAGAAAGATAACGTGTTCGGCTGTCAGTTCCATCCCGAAAAAAGCGGAGACGTGGGACTTAAGATTTTAAAAAGTTTTGCTTTAGTTAAGTGAGGTTTATTTTATGTTGATTTTTCCTGCTATCGACCTTTTTGAAGGTAAGGCAGTTCGCCTTTATAAGGGCAAGTATGAAGAAATGACCGTTTATTCCAAAGAACCTTGGGAGGTTTCAAAGAAATTTAAAGATGCAGGGTGTGAATATATTCACATTGTTGATCTTGAAGGAGCAAAAAACGGTGATACTCCCAATATAGAAACCGTAAAGAGAATTGTTAAGGAATCGGGACTTAAAGCCGAAATCGGCGGGGGAGTACGCTCAATGGAAACTGTTGAAAAGTATCTTGATGCAGGCGTTATGCGTGTTATTTTAGGTACTGCGGCGGTAAAGGATCCCGTGTTTTTAGAAGAAGCCGTTAAAAAATTCGGCGAAAGAGTTGCGGTTGGTGCTGATATTTTAAACGGTAACGTTGCAATTAAAGGTTGGACGGAAACTGCAGATTTAACTTGCGATGATTTTTTCAAAAAGCTTGAAAATCTTGGCGTTCAGACAGTTATCTGCACAGATATTTCAAAGGACGGCACAATGCTTGGCACAAATCGGCAAATGTATAAAGACCTTTCCCAAAAGTTTAAAATTGATATTGTCGCTTCAGGCGGAGTAAATTCCATTGATGATATTATCGCTTTAAAGGAAATGAATCTTTATGGCGCAATAATCGGCAAAGCTTATTATACCGGCGCAATAGACCTTAAAAAGGCGTTGGAGGTATCAGGATGCTGACAAAAAGAATTATTCCCTGTCTTGACGTTCGTGACGGCAGAGTTGTTAAAGGCGTAAATTTTGAGGGGTTAAGGGATGTTTCCTCACCAGTTGAACTTGGAAAATTTTATTCTTCATCAGGTGCGGATGAACTTGTTTTTTACGATATTACCGCTTCCAGTGACGGTAGAAAGATTTTTACCGACATTTTAAAAGAGTGCGCAAAAAATATTTTTATTCCCCTTACGGTAGGCGGCGGAATCAACACGATAGATGATTTTGAAAGAGTTCTTAATTGCGGTGCCGATAAAGTAAGCGTAAATTCAGGGGCAATAAGAAATCCTCAAATTATTGAAGATGCGGCAAAGCGTTACGGCAGTCAATGTGTTGTTTTATCTGCCGATATTAAGCGTGTTGACGGCAAATTTAAAGTTTTTGCACGCGGTGGCAGAGATAACACAAATATTGATGCTTTAGAATGGGTAAAGCGCGGTGTTGATATGGGTGCAGGCGAAGTGGTAGTAAACTCCATTGATACTGATGGTGTTAAACAAGGCTTTGATCTTGAAATGCTTGAGAAAATTTGTGATCTTGTAAATGTTCCCGTAATTGCATCAGGCGGCGCAGGTAAAACGGAAGATTTTATTGATCTGTTTAAAAAAGTTCCCAAGATAAGTGCAGGTCTTGCGGCATCTGTGTTCCATTTCGGAGAAATTGATATTTTGGATCTTAAAAAAGACTTAAAGAAAAATAACATTGAAGTGAGGCTTTAAAAATGGTTGATATAAATGAACTTAAATTTGATGAAAAGGGGCTTATTCCTGCAGTTGTTGTTGACGCTTTTTCTAAAAAAGTGCTTACTGTTGCTTATATGAATAAGGAAAGCCTTGAAATTTCTATGAAAGAGGGAAGAACTTGCTTTTTCTCACGTTCACGTCAAGAACTTTGGCGCAAAGGCGAAACAAGCGGAAATTTTCAAAACATTGTTTCCATTACTGCCGATTGCGATAATGATGCTTTAACGGTTGTTGTTGAAAAGGAAGGCCCTGCTTGTCATACGGGCGAAGATTCCTGCTTCTTTAACGAAGTTTATCATGCTGAAGATAAAGAAGAATTTTCAATGGAAGGTTTATATAAACTCCTTGAAGGCAGAAAAAAAGATATGCCCGAAGGTTCTTATACAACGTATCTTTTCTCAAAGGGCAGAGATAAAATATTGAAAAAAGTTGGCGAAGAAAGCACCGAAGTTATTATTGGAGGTAAGGCTGACGATAAGGCGGAAACCATTTACGAAATTGCCGACCTTGCATACCACGTAATGGTTTTGATGGTAGATATGGGCATTTCCGTTAAAGATATTCAGAAAGAACTTGGCTCACGTCACATAATTGACCATAAGGTTAAACAGGAAAAAATGCAATGATAAAAGAAAATTATCATACACACACTCATTTTTGCGACGGTAAAAATTCTCCCGAAGAAATGGTTTTAAAAGCTATTGAACTTAATTTTGATTATTTGGGATTTTCGGGACACGGGCATACAAGGAAGGAAAGTTCGTACTGTATGTCACCTGAAAACACAAAAAAATATTTTTCGGAAATTACCGCGCTAAAAGAAAAATATAAAGATAAGATCGAAATTCTTTGCGGAATTGAGCAGGATATTATTTCCGATGATGATATCGGTTATTTTGACTATGCTATCGGCTCAACCCATTACGTTATTAAAGATAATAAATTCTATAACGTTGACGGGTCTATGGAAGAGTTTGATTTTGTTGTAAATGAAATTTATAAAGGTGAGTTTCTTAAGTTTGCCGAAGAATATTTTGAAAACGTAAAAACGGTTGTTGATAAAACAAACTGTCAGATAATCGGGCATTTTGACCTTATTTCAAAAAACTTTGAGCGCAAAAATATTAAAGAAAGCGATAAATATCTGTATTTTGCAGAAGATGCCGTAAATAAGCTTGTTAAATATGATATTCCTTTTGAAATAAATACCGGTGCCATTGCCCGCGGTTACAGAACAACACCATATCCATCTGAAAATATTTTACAGATGATAAAAAATAAAAACGGCAAAATTATTTTTACCAGCGATTGCCACAATAAAGACTTTTTGAATTGCTATTTTTCTGATGCCGAAACTTTGGCTAAAAAAATAGGTTTCAAAAAAAGAAGCATTCTTACTTTAAACGGTTTTAAAGAGATTAACTTATGAAGATAATTGACTTTCACACACACGTATATCCCCAAAAAATTGCACAAAAGGCAACGGAAAACGTTATTGGCTTTTACGGTCTAAAAGAAGGCTTAGGCGGAATGGTGGGCACAAGCGAGGTGCTTATTGCCTGCGGAAAAGAAGCGGGCATTGAAAATTTTGTTATTCTGCCCGTTGCATTAAAGGCTGAAACTGTCCGCCACGTAAACGAAGCCGCGTTACACGAACTTGAAATTCATAAAGAGCTCTACGGCTTTGGCACCATTCATATTGATATGCCCGATATTTTAGGTGAAATTGAGTTTATAAAAGATAAAAAACTTAAAGGCGTTAAGATTCATCCTGATACACAGCGTTTTAACATTGATGATGAACGTCTTTTTCCGATGTATGAAGAAATTTCAGGTAAACTGCCTATAATGATCCATTGCGGTGATCCCAGATATGACTATTCCCATCCAAGAAGATTAAAAAGAGTTTTAGATAATTTCCCCAAATTAACGGCAATCGGCGCACATTTAGGCGGTTGGATGCTTTTTGATGAGGCATTGGAACTTTTGAAAAATACAAATTGCTTTGTTGATATCTGTTCAAGCCATATGTTTATGGAAAAAGGCAAAATGGAATATTATATCAACGGATATGGGGCAGACCGTGTGCTTTTCGGCAGCGATTTTCCCATTTGGGATCCTAAAAAAGAGGCAGAAGCCTTTATGGAGCTTGACCTTACTTATTCCCAAAAAGAAAAAATCGCATATAAAAATGCGTTATATTTATTGAAGGAGATTTGAAGATGAAAATTACTTTGTTAGGTGATTCAATCAGACAGATCGGTTACGGTACAAAAGTTCCCGCACTTTTAGGTGAAGAATTTGAAGTTTATCAACCTGTAGAAAACTGCAGATTTTCTAAATATACTCTGCAAGCAATAAGAGCTTGGCAAAGTGATATGGAAGGCTCACGGATTATTCATTGGAACAACGGTCTTTGGGATGTTGGAAACAACTGGGGTGACGGACCATTAACCCCCCATAAACGAATATGTTGAGAATATGACGCGTATTGCAAAGGTTCTTTTAAAAAAGGCTGACAAGGTTATTTTCGCAACTATAACTCCCGTCCGTTTCGATAATCCTGATACAGATAATGAACTTATTAAGGAATATAACGATGCAATAGTTCCTATATTAAAGGATATGGGAGTTATTATAAACGACTTACATTCTCTTGTTTATCCCAATATTGAAGAGTACATTCTTGAAAGCGATAAGATACATTTAACGGAAAAAGGGATTGATGCTTGCGCAAAGCAAGTTGTCAATATTATTTTAGAAACTGCAAAAACTTTATAAAAAATTCTCCGCAGAAAACTAATTCTGCGGAGTTTTTAGTTCTATTAGAATTATTTCGGGACGGTTATTTATACGGAAAGGAATTATACTGTTTCCAATACCTCGGCTGACGCACATGTTAGTTTCGTTTTTTGTATAAATACCGCTGTCGTATTCAGGAAAGGCGCCTTGATTTGGGGCAAACACGCCACCGAAAAACGGCAATCTGAACTGTCCGCCGTGAGCGTGTCCCGATAAAACAAGATCAATACCATTTTCAACGTAAACGTCAAAAAGTTCAGGTCGATGTGATAATAAAAGTGTAAAGGAATCGGTTTCAAAATTTTTTAGTGTGTTTTCCATAACAGTTTTTGAATCGCCCATCAGATAGTCGGTTTGAAAACTTGGATCATTTACGCCAATAATTGTAATATATTCACCTGATCTTTCAATTACCGCCTTCTCATCATCAAGAAATATAACGCCTGAATCGGTCAAACTTTTTTTTAAAGCATCAAATTCATCTATTCGCGATTCATGATTACCCGTAACGTAATAGCAAGGTGCAATTTTTACTGCTTCTTTTGCAAAATCTACTGCAACGGAAATATCGGTGTTGTAGGAATCAATGATATCACCTGTAATGGCAATAATATCGGGTTTTGCATTTTTTAGCATAGAAATAAGTTTTTCGTTATTTTTGCCGAATTTTGTGTTGTGCAGGTCTGAAACGTGGGCAATGCGGAAACCGTCAAAATTTTCAGGCAGATTTTCATAAAATACAGAAAAATTATTTAACTCAAGAGCCTTATTTCCCCAAGTGATCCATATTATAACTACGATAAGTAAAATGGCAAAAACACATAAAACTATATGCCTTTTTTTTATTTTTGTTTTTTTAATCACAAAATCATCTCCTTTTTGTATTATACAACTTTTTATCTCATATTCATAGAAAAAATGAGAAATTTTTAGAAAAATATTATAAAAATCGTTTGACAGATGGGGCATTTTGTTATATTATTATAAAAAAATTAAATGGCAAATGCTATGAGGATATTAAACGTATGTATTTTGCGCTTTTAGAGAGTCGTTGGTTGGTGTAAAACGATAGGCGGTATATTCGTTGTCTCGTATCGGAGCAGGGCCTCGGAATTTCAGTAAGAGGCTTCGGGAGTTCCCGTAACAGAACAAGGGTTTGTTTGAACCTTATTGAGTGGCTCAAAATTTGAGCAATACGGGTGGTACCGTGGTCAAAAAATTTGTTGATCATCCCGCGAAGATATAATGTATCTTTGCGGGTTTATTTTTTTAAGGAGGCAGTTTTATGAAGAAAATTGCAGTTTTTGACAACACACTTTTTGCTGTTGCTGAAGAAAAGGCAACACTCACATTCAGAGAGAGGCTTAATATTGCCGCATCAATTGATGGCGCGGGCTTTGATAATATTATTCTACCTGCGTTACTAAATGAAAAAGAAAACGCTATCGTATATCGTACTATCGCAACAAGCGTTGAAAATGCAAAGGTTACTGTTTCTGTTAACGATGTTAATGGTGTTGAAAGTGCATATAACTCTGTTAAGGACGGTAAAAGCGTAGCAATTCAAGTTGTTGTACCTGTTTCGACGGTGCAGATGGAATATCAGTATCATCTTAAAGCAAATAAAATGCTTGATAAAATTTCATTGATTATTGCGGAAGCAAAGAAATATACAGATGAAGTTTATATTACATTAAAGGACGCTACCCGTGCAGAGAATGGTTTTTTAAAAGAATGCGCGTTAGCATCGCAGAAAGCGGGAGCAAAGGCAATTACCATTGTTGATGATGCAGGCATTGCTTTTCCTAACGAAATTTTTGATATTGTTTCGGAACTTAAAGAGATTATTTCCGTAATGGTTCAGCCATCTGATGCCCTTAAAATGGCGGCAGCTTGTGCTGTTGAAGCTATTAAAGCAGGAGCTGAAGGCATTGTTACCTCAAATGTTGGATTATGGCTCAGGGCTGATGTGCTTGCAGATATTATCAGAGCAAGAGGAAATGATTTTGGCATTATGTCCGGTCTTGATATCACAAAAATTCACAGAACTGTTGCCGAAATTAATAAGAAAAGTGAAAACCTTCAGGAAATCAATATAGAAGAAAAGCTTATATCCGGCCTTGATGAAAATGCCACGATAGATGATATTAAGAATGCTGCACAGAAGCTCGGCTATGAGCTTTCAAGCGAAGACAACGGCAAGGTTTATGAAGAGTTTATGCGTGTTTCAAAAAAACGCGGTTTGATTGGTGCAAAAGAGCTTGAAGCAATTATTGCAACGAGTGCTATGCAGGTTCCTTCAACATATCATCTTGTAAGCTATGTAGTTAACAACGGTAATGTTATTACTGCAACTGCAAGTATTATTCTTGAAAAAGACGGAGAAAAGCTTTCCGGTGTTGCTACGGGGGATGGTCCTATTGATGCTTCATTCCACGCTATTGAACAGATTATCGGTCATCATTATGAGCTTGATGATTTCAAGGTTGAATCCGTGACAAAAGGCAGAGAAGCAGTTGGTTCATCAATTATCCGCCTTCGTGCTGACGGCAAGCTTTATTCGGGCAACGGTGTTTCTACAGATATTGTAGGTGCTTGTATCCGTGCATATGTTAATGCGCTTAATAAAATCGTTTACGAGGAAAATTAATATGAAACTTGCTTTTTCAACTAAAAACGTAACGGCAAATTCGTTTTTGGAATATTGTAATATAACAAGCCAATACTGTTTTCACGGCTTTGAGATTTTTGATGCTTTTTTCGATAAAAAACATTTCGAGGACAGTTTATTTCACTCTGCAACTGTAAACGCTTCAAAGCGTAAGCTTGTAAATCGACATATCGGTGTAAGTGTAATTTCGATTTCTGAAAAGGTTAATGAAAATACTGATGCTCAGATGCTTAAAAAAACCGTTGAAATGGCTTCAATGGCGGGCATACCTGCAGTATGCGTGTCTTTTGAAAATATCTTTGAAGAAGACAAAATAAAAGATATTTTTGCGCCTGCTATTGAAGTTGCTGAAAAATATAACGTTTCAATTCTTGTTGAAACAGATGGCGTTCTTTCTGACACAAAAAAGGTGCTTGAGGTTATAAACATTTTCAGTAATGCAGTTATCGGTGTTTCCTGGAATATCCGTGAAACATATTTTAACGCAAACGAGGCGGCAGATACGACTATACAAACCTTAGGCGCGTATATACAATACGTTCGTATAGGCGATAAAAAGGGCGATAAAAATGTCCTTATGGGCGAGGGCGAGCTTCCTGTAAAGGATTTTGTAAATGCGCTCAAAAGCCTTAATTATGATGGCTACGTTTGTGCTTTGTGGAATGATGAAATTCTTGATCCCGATATTGTATTAACTCATTTTGTCAGCTTTATGGAAAACAGCGAGGCAAAAAAACAGCAGGAAATTTATTATAACCGCGCAAAAACAGGAACCTTTCCTTGGAAAAAATATGATGTTCTTGATATAACCTTTTCCGAGGTTCTTGATACTATGGTCGAAAGATACCCAGATCAGTATGCTTTTAAATACACGACTCTTGATTATACAAGGACGTATTCCGAGTTCCGTGATGACGTTGATAATGTTGCGGCAGCTCTTATTTCAATGGGTGTAAAGCCGGGTCATCACGTTGCAATATGGGCAACGAACGTTCCTCAGTGGTTTTTGACTTTCTGGGCAACGGTTAAGATTGGTGCAGTTTTGGTAACTGTAAATACTGCCTATAAAATTCACGAGGCAGAGTATCTTTTAAGGCAGTCAGATACACATACTCTTGTGATGATAGAGGATTGTAAGGATTCAAATTATAAGGCAATCATTGAAGAGCTTTGTCCTGAGCTTAAGAATACAGAACCGGGTAAACCACTTTATTCAAAAGCATTGCCTTTCTTGAGAAACGTTATTTCCGTAGGCTTTAATATGGATGGTTGCCTTGAATGGGATGATTTTGTTAAGAGAAGTGAGCTTGTTCCCCATGAAGAAGTTCGTAGACGTGCATCTATGGTTAAATCAGATGATGTTTGCAATATGCAGTACACTTCAGGTACAACGGGATTCCCTAAAGGCGTAATGCTCACTCACAATAACATTATAAATAACGGTAAGATCATCGGTGACAGAATGGATATATCCACCGCTGACAGAATGATGATCCAAGTTCCTATGTTCCATTGCTTTGGTATGGTGCTTTCAATGACCAATCTTATGACTCACGGCGGAACGATCTGTCCAATGCCGTACTTCTCGCCAAAATCTTCACTTGCCTGCATAAATAATGAAAAAATCACCTGCTTTAATGGTGTTCCCACAATGTTTATTGCGATGTTTAATCACGAGGATTTTGCAAAGACCGATTTCTCATATATCCGCACAGGAATTATGGCAGGTGCGAACTGCCCACCCGAACTTATGCGCAGAGCGGCTGCTGAAATGAATATGACTGAGATTATCAGTGTTTATGGTCAAACTGAAGCATCTCCGGGATGCACTATGGGTGAAGTGAATGAAGATATCGACCACCGCGTTGAAACGGTAGGTAGTGCTTTCCCCGGCGTTGAATGTAAGATAATTGATCCTGAAACAGGTGAAGAATTACCTGACGGTGAAAACGGTGAGTTCGTTGCACGCGGCTATAATATTATGAAAGGATATTATAAAATGCCCAAGGCAACGGAGCAAACCATTGATAAAGACGGTTGGCTTCATTCGGGTGATATTTGTTGCAGAACTCCTGACGGATACTATAAGGTTACGGGTCGTTTGAAAGATATGATCATTCGTGGTGGTGAAAACCTTTATCCAAGAGAAATTGAAGAATTTTATCTTACTCATAATAAAGTTCGCGATGTTCAGGTTGTTGGTGTCCCTGATGAGCGTTATGGCGAAGAAGCCTGTGCTTGGATAATTATTAACGAAGGTGAAACAAGCGATGAAGCCGAAATGCGCGCTTACGGTGAGTCACATATGGCAAAGCATAAGGTTCCCAGATATTTTGTATTTACAAAAGAATTTCCTATGAATGCAGCAGGTAAAATTCTCAAATATAAGATGCGCGACGAATCAATTAAAATTTTAGGTATAAAAAAATAAAAAAACAGTTGACAAGATAAAAACATCGTGCTAAAATTCATACATAATTAAATATAAAGGCTATGACGAAGACGGAACCAATCAAGGTTTCACAGAGAGTCGGGGCAGGTGGGAACCCGATAAACAAAGGTTGTAATTCCTATCACTTCTGAGCTGAAGATCCGAAATTTATTTGTAGGCGTCTTCCGTGATTGCTGCGTAAAGGCATCGGGCTTGTAGGAGCTTTAAGGGGTACGGGTCATACCGTGCAAATTGAGTGGTACCGCGGGTATTGTTAAAAAACATGACTCGTCTCAATATTTTTGAGACGGGTCTTTTTATTTTTAAAAGAAAAGGAGAGAGCAAAAATGAATACAAACAACACTATGACAAGACTTTCGGAGATAGCTTCGCGAATTAAGGAGATGCGCGAGATTATGGGCTATTCCCAAAGTGAGATGGCAGAAAAAACTGAAGTTACACTTGATGCTTACGTTCAGTACGAAGGCGGTGTGGCTGACATTCCTTTTACTTTTATTCATAAGTGCGCACTTGTTTTTGATGTTGAGCTTTCAGAGCTTCTTGAAGGTAAAGGTGCTCACCTTTCGGGATATACAGTAACGAGAAAGGGTCAGGGTCAGGTTACCGCCAAAGAAGAGGGCATTGATATTAAAAACCTTGCACCTAAATTCCGTGATAAAATTGCAGAGCCTTATATGGTACGCTACGAATATTCAGCAGAGCAACAAAATAAACCCATTCACTTAACTAAGCATTCAGGTCAGGAGTTTGACCTTATTCTTTCAGGAAGCCTTAAAGTTCAGGTAGGTGAGAATACTGAGGTTCTTCACGAAGGTGACAGTATTTACTATGATTCTTCAACACCTCACGGAATGATAGCCGTTGAAGGTAAAGAATGCATTTTTTGTGCAGTTGTTCTTCCCGGCGAAGATACTAAGGAAGAGGAAGTTCGTGAAAGCATTGTTTCTGCAAAAACCTCCGAAACACTTATTTGTGAGAAGTTTGTTAAGTGCAAGGAAGATGAAAACGGCGTTTTAAAGGATATTCATTTTGAAAATACCGATACCTTTAACTTTGGTTTTGATATAGTTGATGAAATAGCCGATAAATATCCCGAAAAACTTGCAATGCTTCACGTTGATAAAAACCACGTTGAGCGCAGATTTACCTTTAAGGATATAAAGCGCGCATCAAACCAGACGGCAAATTATTTTGCTTCTCTTGGTATCAAGCGTGGCGACAAGGTAATGCTTGTTTTAAAACGTCATTATCAGTTCTGGTTTTGTATGGTTGCCCTTCACAAACTTGGCGCAATCGCAATTCCCGCAACTAATCAGTTAAAGGAACATGATTTTGAGTACCGTTATAATGCAGCAGGTGTTAAAGCAATAGTTATTACCTCCGATGGCGACGTTTCCGATATAGCAGAACGCGCTGCAGAAAATTGTCCTCAGGTTGATACCAAGATAATCGTTGGCACACCTAAAGAAGGCTGGCATGATTTTAATGAAGAATATGTTCGTTTCTCAGGTAAGTTTGAAAGAACGCCTGATACTTCGGCAGGTGATGAAGCTGCGCTTATGTTCTTTACTTCAGGAACAACCGGTAACCCAAAAATGGCTTCACATAAGCACACTTACGCTTTAGGCCATTTTGTTACGGCTAAATATTGGCATTGTTGTGAGCGTGACGGACTTCACCTTACCATTTCCGACACCGGTTGGGGTAAATCACTTTGGGGTAAGCTTTATGGTCAGTGGCTCTGCGAGGGTGCAGTATTCGTTTATGATTTTGATCGTTTTGATGCATCTGATATTCTTCCTATGTTCAAAAAGTACAATATAACCACATTCTGTGCACCGCCCACAATGCTCAGGATGTTTATAAAGGATGACCTTTCCAAGTTTGATTTATCAAGTATTCATCATATAACCACTGCAGGTGAAGCGCTTAATCCTGAGGTTTTCAGACAGTTTAAGCTTGCAACAGGTCTTGAAATAATGGAAGGCTTCGGTCAGACGGAAACAACACTTACTATCTGTAATTTGAGAGGAACAACACCTAAGATCGGCTCAATGGGTAAAGCATCGCCACAATATGACGTTGATATCGTTGATCCGGATGGCAATTCACTTCCTAATGGTGAAACGGGCGAGATCGTTATTCATACTGATAAGACTGTTCCTTGCGGTCTTTTCAGAGAATACTATCTTGATGAAGAAAAAACTCAAGATGCTTGGCACGATGGTATGTACCATACAGGTGATACTGCTTGGCGTGATGAAGACGGTTACTTCTGGTATGTAAGCCGTATTGATGACGTTATCAAGTCTTCAGGTTACCGTATAGGACCTTTTGAAATCGAAAGTGTTATTATGGAACTTCCTTACGTTTTAGAGTGCGGTGTTTCTGCGGCGCCTGATGAGATACGGGGCCAGGTAGTTAAGGCAAGCATTGTTCTTACCAAAGGAACTGAACCTACAGAAGAACTCAAGAAGGAAATTCAGGAGTATGTAAAGAGCCACACTGCACCTTACAAATACCCGCGAATTGTTGTTTTCTGTGATGAGCTTCCCAAGACTATAAGCGGAAAGATCCAGCGTAACAAACTTTAAAAAATCAGTTGACAATTTTTTGTGAGATATGATATAATTCTCATATATTTAAAAGGCTTTGACGAAGAGGGAATTACGGCTTCAGTCCAAAGAGAAACGGCGGTTGGTGTAAGCTGTTGTCTGAACTGTGATTTTTGTAGCTTCTGAGCCGAAAGGAAGAAAGAATTTTTATTCAAGTAGAACCTTTCCGTAACTGCTGCGTAAATGCATAAGGCTTGATCGAGTCTGAGGTGGCACAGTATGTCTGTGCAATTTGAGTGGTACCGCGGGTGATTATGTGCTCGTCTCAAAGTAATCATATCTTTGAGGCGGGCTTTTATTGTTTGCCTGAAAGTATTTGGAGGATTTTTATGAAAACAGCAACAGGTCTTGAATTTAAGATTCAGGAAATGGCTCAACGTATTAAAACGTTGCGCGAGATTGTTGGTATCTCACAAGAAGAGATGGCACTAAAAACGGGAGTTTCCTTTGAAGAATATGTTGCTTGTGAGGAAGGCAAGGATGATCTTAACTTTGCATTTCTTTATAAGTGTGCAATAGCCCTTAATGTTGATGTTACCGATATCATCGATGGCTCAAGTCCTCGCCTTGCAGGTTATACTTTAACACGTAAAGGTGAAGGTCAGGAGATTCAAAAGGCACATGGTATGACATATTATAACCTTGCCCCGTCTTTCAAAAACCGTATTGCCGAGCCTTTGTATGTTGTTTTTCCTTACGATGAAAATTCGGTAAATAAAGATATTGAGCTCACAACTCATGAGGGACAGGAATGTGATATCGTTATATCAGGTGCTTTGAAGGTGCAGGTAGGCGATCACGTTGAAATTCTTCACGAGGGTGACAGCATTTATTATGACTCTTCAAAGCCTCACGGAATGATTGCCGTGGAAAATGCTGATTGTATTTTCTATGCTTTTGTTCTTAATGCTTCTCAGGAGAATGGACAAGAACTTGTTCACGGCGGAACACGTGATTTTATGTTTGCGCCTAAAAAGAAAAAGGAAGCATCGGAAAGAAAGCGTGTTTGGGAAGACTTTATTATTCCCGAAGAAAATGAAGAAGGTGTTTTAAAGGCTATTTCCTTTAAAAATGAAGATAAATTCAACTTCGCCTTTGACGTTGTTGACCGCATTGGCAGAGAACAGCCTGATAAAACGGCACTTATGCACATTGGTGTTGACGGCACAGAAAACAGATTTACTTTCTCGGAACTTAAGCGTGCCAGCTCACAGACCGCCAATTATTTTAAGTCCTTAGGAATCAAAAAAGGCGATAAAGTAATGCTCATTCTTAAGCGCCATTATCAGTTCTGGTTCTCAATGGTTGCCCTTCATAAAATAGGTGCAATAGCAATTCCCGCAACCAATCAGTTAAAGGAACACGATATTACTTATCGCTTTAATAAAGCAGGCGTAAAAATGATAATTTGTACTTCTGACGGCATTGTTGCCGATGAAGTTGATAAGGCTTGTGAAAATGCACCGACAGTTGAAACAAAGATAATCGTTGGCAAATCAAGAGAGGGCTGGCATAATTTTGATGAAGAATACAGCCTTTACACCGGTAAGCTTGAACGTGATGAAAATTCGCCCTGCGGCGATGATCCTATGCTTATGTACTTCACCTCAGGTACGACCGGCAATCCAAAGCTTGCGATGCATTCATATAAATACCCCTTAGGTCATTTTATTACGGCAAAATATTGGCATTGCGTTAATCCTGATGGCTTGCATCTTACCATTTCCGATACCGGATGGGCAAAGGCCGCTTGGGGTAAGATATATGGACAGTGGCTTTGTGAAGCAGGAATTTTTGCATACGACTTCGATCGTTTTGATGCAAATGATATTATGCCTATGTTCGCAAAATATAATATCACAACATTCTGTGCACCGCCCACAATGCTTCGAATGATGATAAAACAAGATCTTTCAAAGTTTGATTTATCTTCTATTGAGCATATGTCAACTGCAGGTGAAGCACTTAATCCTGAAGTTTTCCGTCAGTTTGAAAAAGCAACGGGACTTCAGATAATGGAAGGCTTCGGTCAGACGGAAACAACGGTTGCACTTGCAAACCTTGCGGGCACTAAGGCACGTCTTGGTTCAATGGGTAAACCTGTTCCGTTATATGATATTCAGCTTCTTGATGCTGATGGAAAAGCAGTTCCCGTAGGTGAAGTCGGTGAAATTTGCATTAATGTTAAGAACGGTGCACCTTGCGGATTGTTCAGAGGTTATTATACCGATGAAGAAAAGACCAATGAATGCTGGCACGATGGTTTTTATCACACAGGCGATACCGCGTGGCGTGATGAAGACGGTTATTTCTGGTACGTTGGCAGAGTTGATGACGTTATTAAATCTTCAGGCTACCGTATTGGTCCTTTTGAAATTGAAAACGTTATTATGGAACTTCCTTACGTTTTAGAGTGTGGTGTTTCTGCTGAACCTGATGAGGTTCGCGGTCAGGTTGTTAAGGCAAGTATTGTTTTAACAAAGGGGACGGTTGGCACTGATGAACTTAAGAAAGAGATTCAGGATTACGTTAAACAGCGTACTGCACCTTACAAATATCCCCGTGTTGTTGTGTTTAGAGATGAACTTCCCAAAACAACAAGCGGTAAAATACAGAGAAATAAATTATAATTGGAGTGTGTTATTATGAAGTATGAAATCTCAGTAACAAAAACAACTGCGCCTAAGGCACATCCTACAGATGAATCAAAGCTCGGCTTTGGTAAAGTTTTCACTGATCATATGTTTATTATGGACTATTCTGACGATTTAGGCTGGTATAACGGCAGAATCGTTCCCTTTGGTCCGTTGCCTATTCATCCTGCATCAACAGTTCTTCACTACGGTGCTGAAATCTTTGAAGGTATGAAAGCATATCGCAATGCAAATAACGATATCGTTCTTTTCAGACCTATGGAAAACATCAAGCGTCTTAATAATTCAGCAGAGCGTCTTTGCTTACCTCAGCTTGATGAAGAAGGCTGTCTTGATATTTTAAAGACTATTGTTGAACTTGAAAAGGATTGGGTTCCTAAAGCAGAAGGCACCTCACTTTATCTTCGTCCTTATTTGTTCGGCAACGATCCTCACCTTGGCGTACACGCAGTTCATAATGCAACTTTCGTTGTTATCTGCTCACCTGTTGGCGCTTACTATGCAGAGGGTATCAACCCCGTTAAGATCGCCATCGAATCAACTGACGTTCGCGCAGTTAAAGGCGGAACCGGTTATGCAAAGTGCGGCGGCAACTATGCCGCAAGCTTGCGTGCAGGTCAGAAAGCAGAAGAAGCAGGTTATACTCAGGTTCTTTGGCTTGACGGTGTTCACAGAAAGTATATTGAAGAAGTTGGAAGCATGAACGTTATGTTTAAGGTAAACGGCAAGATCGTTACACCTGAACTTACCGGCTCAGTTCTTCCCGGCATCACAAGAAAATCTTGTATTGAACTTCTTAAAGAGTGGGGATATGAGGTTGAAGAGCGCTTGTTCTCCGTTGATGAACTTTTCGAGGCTGCTGCAAACGGCACTCTTGAAGAAGCATGGGGAACAGGTACTGCCGCAGTAGTTTCGCCTATCGGTCAGCTTTACTATGAAGGCAAGGCTTACACCGTTTCAAATAATCTTATCGGTGAAGTTACACAGAAGCTTTACGATAATCTTACCGGCATTCAGTGGGGCAAGGTAGAAGATAAGTACAACTGGATCGTTAAGGTTTGCAATGGCTGATTATAAAAGACTATATATTATCGCAGGACATTACGGTAGCGGAAAAACAAACGTTGCCGTAAACCTTGCAATAAAGATGAAAAATGACGGTTTAAAGGTTAAAATTGCCGATCTTGATATAGTTAATCCATATTTCAGAACAAAGGATAGTGCTGAAGCTCTTAATGAAGCCGGGATAGAGCTTATTTCGCCGGCTTTTGCAAATTCAAATGTTGATCTTCCTGCTCTTCCGCAAGAAGCCTATGGCCTTTTTCAACAAAAGAGTTTTTATGGTGTTATCGATGTTGGCGGTGATGATCGCGGTGCTTATGCCTTAGGAAGATATGCTCCGTACATCAAGGAAGAAGATAACTTTGAAATGTGTTATGTTTTTAACTGCTTCCGCCCACTGACAAGAACGGCAGAGGAAGCACTTGAGGTCATTAAAGAAATTGAAATTGCTTGCAAAATACCTTTTACCGCAATTATAAATAATTCAAACATAGGTGAGGATACTTCAAAAGAAGACGTGTTATTTTCACTAAATGAAGCAGAACGTCTTTCTCAATTATCAGGGCTTCCAATAATATTTAATTCGGTTATGGAAAATATTGATGTTGAGATTTCAAAAAAACTTCCCCTTAAATTACAGGAGAAGTATTACGATATAAAGGAGATTTAATATGGCAAAGGTTACATTTAAAACGGACGCATGCAAAGGTTGCGGTCTTTGTGTTGATGCATGTCCCAAAAAAATTGTTGCTTTGGCAAAAGACAAATTAAATGCGAAAGGACATTCTCCGGCTGAAATTATCGATCAGGAAAGTTGCATCGGTTGTGCATTTTGCGCAACAATGTGTCCCGATTGCGTAATTACCGTTGAAAAATGAGGTGAATAAAATGGCAGAAAAAGTTTTAATGAAAGGTAATGAGGCTATTGCTGAAGCCGCTATAAAGGCAGGATGCCGTCATTATTTCGGTTATCCCATTACTCCTCAAACAGAAATTGCCGCTTATATGGCAAAGCGTATGCCTAAAATCGGCGGAACTTTCCTTCAGGCAGAAAGCGAGATCTCTGCAATTAATATGGTTTACGGTGTTGCAGGTGCTGGCTTCAGGGTTATGACAAGTTCTTCAAGCCCCGGCGTTTCACTTAAACAGGAAGGTATCTCTTATATTGCAGGTGCCGATCTTCCGGCTTTAATCGTAAACGTTCAGCGTGGTGGCCCCGGATTAGGCGGAATTCAGCCTTCACAGTCAGATTATTTCCAGGCTACAAAGGGCGGCGGACACGGCGACTATCATTTGATCGTTCTTGCTCCTGCTTCAGTTCAGGAAATGGCAGACCTTACTATCAAGGCTTTTGACGTTTCTGAAAAATACCGCGTTCCTGCGATGCTTCTTGCCGACGGCACAATGGGACAGATGATGGAACCCGTTGTTCTTCCCGATGTTGAGCCTACACCTTCTGAAAAACCTTGGGCAGTTCGCGGAACTAATATGGAAAGAAAACATAATATTATAAACTCACTTTATCTTAAGCCTGAAATTCTTGAAAAGGTAAACTTTGAGCGTTTTGAAAGATATAAGCAGATCGAAGAAAATGAAGTTATGTATGAAGAATATATGATGGAAGATGCGGAATATTGCGTTGTTGCTTTCGGTATCGCTTCACGTGTTTCCAAAAATGCAGTTACCGCCGCAAGAAAGAAAGGTATTAAGGTTGGTTTAATCAGACCTATTACTCTCTGGCCTTTCCCCACAGAAGTGCTTAAAAAGGCTGCAGATCAGGTTAAAGGATTCATCTCCGTTGAACTTTCAATGGGACAGATGATTGAAGACATTAAACTTGCAACAGAATGTAAGCGTCCCGTAGTTCTTTGTAACCGCGCGGGCGGTATGATTCCTTCACCCGAACAGGTGCTTGAATCTATAGAAAATCTTGTAAAGGAGAATAAATAATGAAAGTTTTTGATAAACCCCATGCACTTACAGATGCTCCTTTTCATTATTGCCCCGGTTGTACTCACGGCATAATTCACCGCCTTGTTGCTGAAGCTATTGATGAGCTTCAGATTGAAGGCAAGTGCATCGGTGTTGCACCCGTTGGCTGTGCAGTTATGGCCTATGATTATTTTGCTTGTGATATGGTTGAAGCTGCACACGGCAGAGCACCGGCTATTGCAACGGGACTTAAACGCGCAATGCCCGAAAATATTATTTTTACATATCAGGGCGATGGCGACCTTGCTTCAATCGGTATGGCTGAAACTGTTCATGCAGCCACAAGAAATGAAAATATCACAATTATTTTCGTAAACAACGCGATTTACGGTATGACGGGCGGTCAGATGGCACCTACTTCACTTCCCGGTCAGGTTACACAGACTTCACCTTACGGCCGTGATCTTAATAATCAGGGATATCCCATCAAAGTTTCTGAACTTCTTTCTTCACTTGACGGTCCTGAATATATTGAACGTGTTGCAGTAAACAATGTTAAAAACGTTAAAAACGCTAAAAAGGCCATTTTAAAGGCATTTAAGAACCAGGTTGAAGGAAAAGGCTTCTCGTTGATCGAAGTTGTTTCTTCCTGCCCTACAAACTGGGGAATGACGCCCTCAAATGCTCTTAAGTGGCTTGAAGACAATATGCTTCCTTATTATCCTTTAGGCGTATATAAGGACAGAAGCGCAAAGAAGGAGGACTAATAAAATGACAGCACAAACTCTTATTGCAGGCTTCGGTGGACAAGGTGTTCTTTTTGCAGGTAAGTTCTTAGCATTCAAAGGTCTTGTTGAGGATAAAGAGGTAAGCTGGTTACCTTCGTACGGTCCTGAAATGCGTGGCGGTACAGCAAGCTGCGGTGTTATTTTAAGTGATGAACCCGTTGGTTCTCCAATCGTATCTAACCCCGATATTCTTATTGTAATGAATCTTCCTTCTCTTGATAAGTATGAAAATGATACAGTTGCAGGTGGAAAGATATTTGTTGATAGCACTCTTATTTCAAGAAAGGTTCAGCGTACTGATGTTGATGCGTTCTATATTCCCGCTACTCAGATGGCAATAGATGCAGGCGTACCTACTCTTGCAAATATGATTCTTATCGGTAAAATGCTTAAGGAAACGGGTATCTTCTCCTTTGAGAATATGATTGATACTGTTAAAAAGCTTGTTCCCGCTAAAAAGCCTGAGCTTGTTGAAATGAATATGAAAGCTCTTGAAGCCGGATATAACTATGTAGGTTAAATACTAAAAGTACCGTTTTTACGGTACTTTTTTTATGTCAAAAAAAAACACCGCTTTTATTGCGGTGCTTAATTTTTATGTGATGGAATTACTTATTAGCAGCCTTCCAAGCTTCGTTACGACCGAACTGGCAATCGTTGTTACCTGAATCGGTTGTGAACATTTCAAGCATGTTGATGGGGTCGTCAAAGTCAGCGAGCCAACCTTCACGAGCGATATCAAAGTTGCCCTGTTTACGTTCCTGAAGGAATGTATTCCATTCAACCTGCTGGATTGACATCTGGATGCCAAGCTCACTAAAGTCTGACTGCATTGATTCAGCAGCAGCTACGTGACCGGTACCGTCATTTGTAAGATACTCAATAACGATAGGTGTTTCAGCAGAAAGCTTTCCTTCTTCATCGAACTTAAAGCCTGCAGCACGGAGATATGTACGTGCTAACTCAAGTGTTGCTTCATAATCGTTTACGATAGCATATGCATCGTAGTAAGCATTTGCATCCTTGTCAGCCTTAAATGCTTTGCCGTTACCATCCTGCATACCGATCGGAATGTAGGAGTTTGCAGCGATCTGACCTGTCTGACCAACGCTTTCGCAGATGTAGTCACGGTCAATAAGGATGTTGAATGCAAGACGCATACAAGCAGCTTCTTCAGCAGTTTTGCCTGCGAAAAGTTCACTTGTAGCATTGAATGCAACATAATATGTTCCAAGGTTGTCGATGATTTTGAACTCAGGGTTATTCTTGAGCTCTTTGATAGCATCAGTAGGAACGGAATCAATAAAGTCAACGTTGCCTGCATTATAAGCAGTATAAATAGCTGTATCGTCAGCTGAAAGCATAAACTCAAGCTTTTCGATTGTTACTTCGTCAGCCTTATGATAGTTGGGGTTCTTTTCATATACCATTGAGGTATCGTGATTCCAAGCTGTGCAAACGAAGGGACCGTTTGAAATGAATCCAGCTTCCTGGCACCAGCCACCGGGTGTTGTTGCCCAATCAGCATATGCTTCAACAGCAGCCTGCTTAACGGGGAAGAATGTGGGGAATGCCATAAGACCTTCAATGTAAGCGCAGGGAGCGGTTAATGTGAAAACAAGAGTCTTGTCATCAGTTGCTTCAACTGCGAGCTCATCGGGATAACCCTTGAAGCCGTTGAACATATATCCATAGTCAGATGCTGTCTTTGTTGAAGCAGCACGCTTCCATGAATATTCGAAGTCCTTAGCAGTAAGAGCTGAACCGTCTGACCATTTAAGGTTCTCAAGCATTGTTACGGTAATAGTAACTGAACCATCTTCAGCGGGCTCTGAAACTGTGTAGCCTGTTGCAAGATCAGGAATGGTTTTGCCATCCTTGTCGTATGTGTAAAGACCTGCGAAGGAGTTTACAGCAAGGCAAGCACCGTCAACTGATGAGTTGAGAGCGGGGTCAAGGAAGTCGGGTTCACTTGCAAGGTTAAGACGAAGTGTTGTAGCACCGTTTGTCATCTTAACATTGTGGAAGAACTTGTAGCCAAAGAGGTTTGAGAACATACCCTCAACGTATGACTTTGACATATAAATGTCATTGTAATAGTAAAGGGGAATTACACAACCGTTTGACATAAGGATGTCTTCTGCCTGATGCATAAGCTCAACGCGCTTTGCATAGTCAGTTTCAGCTTTGATCTGTGCGATAAGATCATCGTATTTTGCCCAATCGTTTACGGGATCGATAAATGCATCGCTAACAAGATCTTTTGCGGTTTTTTCTTTGTTTTCTGTATCTGTGTTTGCATCACCGGGTGTATCGGTGTTGGGGGTAGTAGGTGTTTCGTTTGCAGTACCGCCACAAGCACATAATGAGAAAACAAGAACAGCAACTAAGAGCATTGTTAAAAGTTTTTTCATTGTTTTTTCCTCCTAAAAATTTTTTATTAAAAATCCGGATTGCAATGCAAAAATAAATGAACGACAACCATATTCATTTATATAAAGCACCGCAAACAGGAATTTTTACTTATTCCAGCAAGCAACCATATGTCCGCCACCGCGGTCAATAAGCGGTGGGCACTCACATTGGCATTGTTCTGTTGCATATCTGCAACGGGAACGGAAAGCACAGCCGGTGGGCATATTGAGAGGGCTTGGAACGTCACCTTCGAGGTGAATACGTTTTTTTGATCTTGCAATTTCAGGATCGGGAATAGGAACTGCAGATAAAAGAGACTGGGTATATGGGTGAATGGGGTGCTCGTTCAATTCATCGGAATCAGCAATTTCAACAATTTTACCAAGGTACATAACTGCAATACGCTTGGAAATGTGGTGAACAACCAATAGATCGTGGGCGATGAAAAGATAAGCGACACCTAATTTATCCTGAAGATCCTCAAACATATTGATAACCTGAGCCTGAATTGAAACGTCAAGAGCAGAAACAGGTTCATCACAAACAATAAACTTGGGATCAACTGCCAAAGCACGGGCAATACCGATACGCTGGCGCTGACCGCCTGAGAATTCGTGAGCATAACGTGTAGCGTGTTCTGAGTTAAGTCCAACGTAGTTCATAAGCTCAAGAATTTTTTCACGGCGTTCTTTTTTGTTGGAGTAAAGATGATGCACATCAAGGGGTTCGCCGATAATATCTTCAACTGTCATTCTGGGATCAAGCGAAGAATATGGATCCTGAAAAACCATCTGCATTTCCTTGCGAAGCTCGCGAATATTGTTATCTGTAACGAGCTTACCGTCAAAAAACACTTCTCCTGCAGTAGGCTTATAAAGTCGTAATATAGAACGGCCAACGGTAGTTTTTCCACAGCCTGATTCACCAACAAGACCTAAGGTTTCACCTCTGTTAATTGTAAAAGAAACGTCATCAACTGCTTTTAATGGAGTTTTCTTAAAGAAGCCTGTGCTTACGGGAAAATACTGTTTTAAATTGTTTACTTCAAGCAAAACATCACTCATCAGTTATTTCCTCCGTTTTTCTCAAGCATTTCTTTGACGTTCATCCAACAAGATGCCTTGTGATTTTCATTTATTTCTAATTCTTCCGGCGGATCTGTGAGACATATCTTCATTGCTTTATCACAGCGTGCGCAGAAAGAACAACCCTTTGGCAGATTAAGCATGTTGATAGGTGTACCTGCAATGGGAATGAGCTTTTCCTTCATTCTGTTAACGTTGGGGATAGAACGAAGAAGGCCTTTTGTATATTCGTGCTTTGGATTATAAAAAATTTCATTTGCAGTACCGCGTTCACATATCTTTCCACCGTACATAACAACAATATTATCACACATATCTGCAATAACACCTAAGTCGTGGGTAACAAGAATAACCGCCATACCAAATTTTTTCTGAAGATCCTGAATAAGCTCAAGGATTTGAGCCTGAATGGTAACGTCAAGTGCGGTGGTAGGCTCGTCAGCAATAAGAATATCAGGTTCGCAAGCGAGAGCCATAGCAATCATAACACGCTGGCGCATACCGCCTGAAAGCTCAAAGGGATACTGCTTTAAACGCTTGAAAGGTTCGTTTATTCCAACAAGCTCAAGAAGCTCAGCTGCACGTGCAGTAGCGGCTTTACCTTTTTTATCAGTATGCAATGTTATTGCTTCCTTTAACTGGCTGCCTATAGTGAAAATTGGGTTGAGGCTTGTCATAGGATCCTGGAAGATGATTGAACAACATTTTCCGCGGAATGAACGCATCTGTGATTCTTTCCACTTTGAAATGTCTTCACCCTTATAAAGGATTTTGCCGTCAACGATTTTACCGGTCTGAGCAAGGATCTGCATAATAGAATATGCAGTAACACTTTTTCCTGAACCGGATTCACCAACAATACCTAAAATTTCACCGGGATTAAGGTTAAATGAAACACCGTTTACTGCTCTTACTTCACCATTATCGGTAAAGAATGATGTGTGTAAATTTTGTACGCTTAATAAATATTCACTCATCTTTATCACGTATAATTAAACCATCTCGAAAGGGGTGGTTTAATTATGTCTCCTTTCTTAAAATTATTGGTTATATTTGCAGGAGTAGCTACCTGCGATATAATTAAGACAGGCACTGTGGATTTGTATCTATATTTTTACA
>JAZNSH010000013.1:0-51524 GCA_045591115.1 Clostridia bacterium | reverse complement strand
TATTGTTGTTTCAATGGATGTTAAGGGTGCGTTAGGCACAACAAGCCTTATTTTCCGCCAATCAAACGTAGGCAATCAATGGGGACTTAAGTATTTTGAGTCAAAGGAATTTACCGCTGATAAGTTTACAACTGTTTCAGGCAACGTTTCTATGACTTATGATCAAATTTCAGAAGCGTCTGAAAACGGCTATGCACTTTGCCTTGAAAATATTCCTCTCGGTGCAACGGTTTATTTTGATAACATTGTTTTAACAATAGTACCTAAAACTGTTGAGCCTATCGGCTTATTGCCCAATGAAATTTCAATTTTCAATAGCGGCAACAAAGCACATCCTCACCTTGTATATAAGGAAACAGAGGGACATATTTATTCAAAGAATGTTCTTGACAGCGAAGAGTTAAGCGTTGCTTATAAGGCACCTGCTGATAAAAACAACACACCTATGTGGCTCTTAGGTTCATATATCAAAAACTTTGCAACTTTAAATGATGCAAAGGCATATAAGATTGAAATTGCAATGGACGTTAAGGGCGGTATCACAAGCGCTGATATGATTATCCGCAGATTCGGTAGTGAAGATGATAACAAAGTAAAAATCATTAAAGAGTCTGTTGGCCTTAACGGTGAAACATATACCACTATTTCAGGCGTGTTCTATTTAAGTAAGGAGGATGCTCTGAAAGCAACTGAAACACAGTATGCCCTTGCAGTTGATAAGATTGCATTAAAAGATGCAAACAGCGGTTCTTGGGGCACACTTAACAGCGTTCAGTTTGATAATATCGTGTTAAAGGTTTATACTGCTGAAAAGGTTATAGAAATTCCTCTTGATGAAAAGAAGGTTTATAACGGCGATGCTGAAGACGGCTTAAAGAATTGGTCAGTATTCTCATCACTTGGCGGTAAAATTGAGCTTTCAACAGATACAAAATCAGGTACGGGCCATTCAGTTAAATATTCAAGCCCCTATAATGCTTACGGTTCAATCGGCTTTAATTTAGGCCCTGCCATAATTGAAGACGAGCTTATGGGCTATAAGGGCAGAGGTAACGGTACTTACGTGCTTTCCTTTGATGCTAAGGCAACGAGCAAAGCAACGGTAACACCTATTCTTAACTCTCAGGCACATTCTGATTCACGATATGCCGCAGCCAACACCAATGTTGAGCTTACAACAAAGTGGAAATCTTATCAGGTTCGTGTTGAAATTACCGATAAGGTACTTGATGACATTAAGAAGGCATATAAAGCAGGACAGACAAATGCCTACGACATCATTTTAAGAATTGATGCCGCAAAGTCACTTTATAAGTCAAACACCAATGGTGCTTACTGGATTGATAACGTTTCTATCAAATACGTTGAAGGTAGTGGTGCCGCTCAGGACAGATATAACTGGCTTATGAGAAATGCTGACGGTGTTAAGTTCTCACTTAATAAGGACTTATGGGACGGTTGGATCGTAACAAGCGCAGGCATGCTTTCAAAAAGTGACGTTAAGGATGGCTATGCCGAAAAGTCAATTACCATTAAAAACACAAGTAATGAAGATATTTATATAAGAATGTTCCTTCAAACAACCCTTAAACTTCCAAACGGCTCAACCACGTGGGCAGGTCCTGCAGGTGCTAACAGCGAACTTATCCAGATTCCTGCCGGTGAAAGCAAAGTGATAAGTGCAAAAGTACCTGTTAAAAACAACAAAGTTGAAGTTGAATATGGCGGAAAGACTTATAAATGCGACCTTTCAACCTTCTTCGTTCGCTTTAACTTTGAAAGAGGTATCTTTAAGGGCAACTCATTTATTATCGAATGTAAAAACAGCGACGTTCCGAGATTCCTTTCATTTATGGCAATAGATAAGCAAAATTGGACGGCAGTTGCTTTTGCATCACAATCAAAAACAGGCGATGAGGTACTTTGGATTCCTGCTTGTCTGATTTTAATAACAATCCCCGCATTTACAGTTTTAGCTGTAAAAAAGAGAAAAGAACAATAATTTTTAGGGGGATGTAAAAATTACGTCCCCCTCTTTTTAAGGAGAAAATTATGATTTTATTTCCATATCCACAAAAAGTAAAAATTTTTGAAGAATTAAACGAAAACAAAACAGTAACTTACGTTACGGATACAACTCTTAATAAAGAAGAGTATAAAATAAATATTGAAAAAGACAAAATTTCTGTTTTTGCAAAGGATGCAGAAGGTTTCTTTCGTGCAAACACAACCTTAAAACAGATTTTTGATAACGATAAAATTCCTTGTATGGAGATTCACGATTGGCCCACTGTTGAAAACCGCGGAATGATGCTTGATATTTCAAGAAGTAAAATTCCTACATTGGAAACACTTTTAAAATTAGTTGACTTTTTTGCTGATTTAAAAATCAATCAGCTTCAGTTATATATGGAAGGCTATCCTTTTGCCTATAAAAGCTATCCTCAGGTATGGAAAGATACAACTCCCTTAACACCTGAAGAAATTAAATTCCTTGATAAATACTGTAAGGAAAAATTTATCACACTTATTCCCAACCAGAACTGCTTTGGTCATATGTCGCCTTGGCTTATAAGAGAAGAATTTAAGCACCTTGCAGAATGTCCTGACGGCTTTATTTATGCCAACGAGCAATGGCTTCCTCATAGCCTTAATCCGTTAAATGATGAGAGTTTTGAATTTGTAAAAACGCTGTTTAACGATTTGTTGCCTAACTTTACGGCAGACACGGTAAACATTAACTGTGATGAAACCTTAGAGCTTGGCTGGGGCAAATCAAAGGAAATTTGCGAAGAAAAAGGCAAGCACAGAGTATATTTTGATTATCTTTTAAAGGTAATCGAGTTCATTCAATCAAAGGGTAAGAAGGTAATGTTCTGGGGCGATATTATAAACGAGGCACCTGAACTTTTGAAAGAATTGCCCGAAAACGTTATTCCCATAAACTGGGGATATGCTCCCTTCAATCCTTCTGAAAAGGCTTGTCAGGAATATGAAAAGTTAAATCTTAAATTCTATAATGCTCCCGGCTCACAAAGCTGGAACACAATGCTGGGAAATACCGAAACAATGCTTGTTAATGCTGAAAACGCAGTAAACCGCGTTGTTCAGTATGGCGGTATCGGCGTTCTTGATACTGACTGGGGCGATTTAAATCATCCGCAGTATTTGTCAATAAGTTATCTTCCTTTTGCATATTTTAGCGCAATAAGTTGGAATAATACCGCTGAAAAGCAAAGAGAATTTATTTATGATTACCTTAACAAATACGTTTTTAAAGATGAAAGCAACCGTTTTGCACAGCTTATGGCTGATGCAGGCAGATACCACCAAAAATTTGATTTCTCAAAGACCAAGCGTGGCTTTGTAATCGGTATTTTATATTATCATCTTAACGAAATGTCGATGGCTGAAAACGGTGAAGTAAGTGAAGTTGATAAGCTTGAAAAGTATCTTGACGAGATTGAAAACAGAGCCAATGAAATCACTCTGACGGGTGATGAGGGCAAGCTTATTATGGATGAATTCTATAATTCAATCAGAATAATGCGCTTTACCTGCGAGCTTGCAAGATATAAGCTTGATGTGGAAAACAGGGAAGAGCATCTTAAAAACATAACCCAAATGGAAGAAGTAATTATCCCCGAACACAAGCGTTTATGGAGAACCCGCAATAAGGAAAGCGGACTTAAGGACAGCGTAAGAAGAATAATTAAAACGAGGGCAGATATATGAAAAAGCTTTTAGGCGCATTTCTTATCATAATAATGATGTTTTCACTTTTCAGCACAGTTACCTTTGCCGAAAACACAGAGGTTTCAACTGCTTCAATTGAGGAAATAACAACAGTCGGCGCAATCCGTTGGGATGCGTGGTACGGTCATACAAATAAAGGGTGGGATGTTGTTTCGCAGGTTGAAAGAAGTTTATCTCCAAGTCAGTTTCATTTTCGTGCACCGTTCTTTGCAAAAGTAACGGACGATAATAAAATAGTTATTCCTGAATATACACAGGAGATTTTCGATAGGGAAATGGAATATGCCAAGTATGCAGGTATCAGTTATTTTGCATATATCTGGTATGATGATGGCGACGAAAACAACGCCCATAATGGCATGCAAAAGGCGAGAAAATTTCATCAGGAAAGTAAATTTAGAAGCGACGTTAAAATGTGTGTCGTTGACCCGCCTATTCACGACGATGCACGCATTGAAATGTCAAAAATCCTTGTTTCTGACTATTATATGACGGTTTTAGACGGCAGACCTTTAATGTATTACATTAATTCAAACGATAATTTAGCCTATATTGTTGAAAAAATTCAATATTATGAAGCTCTTTGCGATGAACTGAACGTTAAAAAGCCTTATGCGGTTATTATGAATCCCTCTGCAAGCACCGCAAAAAGCAATTCCGCAGATGCAGTTTCAAAATACGCAATAGACGGTTATCAACTTTCCTATGATGAACTTTCAAAAAAAGCGGAGGAAAGATGGAATACAAGTTACACACAGTGCAAAAGTTATTTTACACAGTTCCAATTTGTACCTACCGTAACTTACGGTTGGCATCCTGAACCACGATACATAAATCCCGTTTCATGGATGAGCGTTGATAACGATTATTGGTGTGATTACGCAACGGATGTTGAATTATTAAACCATCTTGCTTATGCCTTATCATATACGCAACACCCATCAATTAAACCATATACCGAGGCAAATACAGTTATTGCATATGCATGGAACGAACACGACGAAGGCGGTTGGATTTGTCCTACGTTAGAGGTTGATGCAAATGGAAACCAGCTTTATAATGCAGACGGCACGCCTAAAATCAACGAAAGACGTATTAACGCCACAAAAGCCGCCATTGATTTTATTAAAAGCGGAAAACGTGTAAATGTTACTGTTGGCGGTGTTTCCAACGGCTCAAATATTTCAAAAGCATCTGATGCTATTGAGAACGTAGAAAATGTTATCAATGAAAAAGTTTTTAACGGTATCGGTGAATTTAAGGGCGCGACGGTCGATATTGGTGCAAGCCTTACGATGAATTTCTTTGTAAGCAATTCTGCTGATATTAACGAGTTATCCGTAAAATTTACGTCCTCAAGCGGTAGAATAACAACGGCAAAAGGCGTAAAAGAAAATGATTATATCAAGTTCTCATACACGGGCATCAACCCTCAATGTATGGCAGATACCATTACCGCAGAGCTTATCTATGACGGCAGAGTAATTGAAACTATTGAAAATTACAGCGTAAAAAAGTATTGCGATAATCTTTATAATAAAACCAATACTGAATTATCAACCATTCAATATAATGCTTTAAAACGTTTATTGGCAGATATGCTTTATTACGGCAAAACGGCACAGATTTTCAAGGATTATAACGTTGAAAACTTAGCGGATAATCTTTCATGGGTTGAAGCAAACAGAAGTTCTTTTGCCATTCCCGTTGGCACAAGAATTATTTCAGGTAATGCTGACGTAAATAACAGAGTTAAGGCATTAGGTCTTAATATGGCAAACGTAAATAAGATTTATTTCCGCCTTACTCTTACTGATGACGTTATCATAAAACTTAACGGTCAGATAATTGATAAAGAATCACTAATAAAAGAAGGCGACAACGCATATGTTTTCTATTCACGCGATATCTACGCAACGGAATTTGATAAAGTGCATACCCTTGAGCTTATTAAAGATGACGAGGTAATAAGCACCGTTCAATATAACGTTAATTCCTATATTGAAAACAAATATTCTGTTGAAAACGTGGGTGAAATCGTAAAAGCTTTAAGTCAGTACGGACTTTCAGCAAAAAATTATAAAGCCACCCTTGAGGGCGGTGATAACGACTTCACTTTTGACGATGAAGATATCTTCCCCGAAGTAATCATTCCTGAAGGCGATGGCGATATCACTTTCAATGATGAGGAAAAATTTTAAATTTTCCGCAGAAGCAAGTTCCTTTCTTACATACCGTTGCCACGAGCTGAACGGTATGTGCTTCTGATAAAGCAAAAAAACAGACGGATTTTCCGTCTGTTTTTTTGTATCTTTAATTTGTCGTAACACATAATAAGTATAAAAATACGCAAAAATTGCGCACTTATATTGCATATTCTGAAAAATGTGATATAATAGTAGTCGAGGTGAAAGAAAAATGACACTTAAGCATATGCCGGCATGTCGACTACAATTATTCCGCGCGATTATCATTCAAGCTTAAACAGAGGAATGATTCTTGGCACGATGAAAGGAGCTCTGTATTATGTTAAAGAAGTCTTCGGAAGTTTCTTGCTCAATAAAATTATCTAAAATTTGTTTTTTTGTTGCCATTGGCGTTGCTATACTTATTGCGGCAATATGGTTGTACGTTTATATTTTGCGACCCTTTTTTGCCTTTTACGTCATTCCGCCAAAGGAATATAATGGCATAGAATATTACGCTGACGGCAGTTACAAAAATGCGGAAAAAGGCGAAATTTTTTTTGAATCGTTCTATTCGTATGATTTTGCAGATAAATGTGAAATTGCAGACTTCTATTATGTTGATAACTCTTCCAGAGATAACCCCTTAGAGGGAAAGGTGCCTGATATATACATCATAGAAGTAAAAACAGATACGTTGCACGAGGAAATCTGTCAAAGCATTGTTGAAAAAGGAGATATACACGTTCCCGATTTTGATTATGAGATTTACGCAATGCCAACAGAATATGGGACGGATACAGATTGCTTTTATTTCGCTTTCAACAATGAGGAACAAAAAATCAGATACATCCTGATAACGGAGATGGACGGGGGTGGGTCTTTAGGTGTAAACGATGTAGTCACTATCATATACAGACGTTCAACCTATGAATGGTAAACAAAGATATCGCAAGATATGAGATATAGGGACAGTTCCCTTGTCTTTTTTCAGAAGCGTAAGCGAAAAAACTCTTTACGAGACTAAAACATTAAACAGGCTTGAAAATCAAGCCTGTTTTGCTATTTGTGTTATATTTCATTCTATGTATGTCTTTAGTATTGACTATATTATACCGCAAATGGTACAATTCTACAAAAGAAGTCAAAAATAGTACACGGCATAAAATATAACGGAACAGAAAAGATATCATACACTTACGATAGCTTGATGCGCCGCTCAAAGACCACAATAAATACCACAATTCCTTTTGTAACTACCTACGGTTACAAGGATAAAACTAAAGAAAATCACTAAAACTAAAAAGCCCAACCCCCTTGCTATCGCTGTGATTTAAGCCTTTGTTTAATCTGATAAACAAGGTGAAGCCTTAATGAGCCTTCAGACTGATTGTATGAAGAATTACGCGAGAGGATAGAATAAAAGCAGACGAAACAATTCGTCTGCTTTTTGCTGTTCAATCTTATATATTTAATGTAATTAACATTAGTTCGTCGTTTGAATTTAACAAGTTGGTTTATATAAGAAACATAAAAAATGTAATTTATATAAAAATATTCGCTCAAAAAAATGTAAAAATATATTGCATATTGGCTGTGATTTGTGTATAATATACTCAATGAGTATATTTTTAAGGGTGGATTTTATGTATTTGAAAAGAAAAATTGATGCGTATTTGATTGAATGGAAAAATAGCGAAAACAGAAAGCCGCTTATTGTAAAAGGTCCGCGTCAGATTGGCAAGACGGAATCAATCAAAAAGTTTGCAAAGGAAAACTATAAAAGTGTTATTGAAATAAACTTCGTAACAGACGAAAAGTATAAACAAATTACTTCAGATGGATACAGTGCAGATGCGGTTATAAAAAATATTTCATTGATTGATCCGTCACACAAATTTATTGCAGGCGAAACTTTGATTTTTTTTGATGAAATTCAGGAGTATCCGGAGATTGCAACATCATTGAAGTTTTTTAGTATTGACGGCCGTTTTGATGTGATTTGTTCCGGTTCCTTGTTGGGAATTAACTATAAAAGAATCGAAAGCAACAGCGTTGGTTATAAAACTGATTACAGTATGTATTCTCTTGACTTTGAAGAGTTCCTTTGGGCGAAAGGATATTCTTCTGATGTAGTGGAAAATATGTTTAAACATATGATAGAATTGAAACCTTTTTCAGAATTAGAACACTCTGTCTTTTCCTCACATTTTTTAGATTTTTGCGTGCTTGGCGGAATGCCTGCAGTTGTTCGTGAATTTATCAAAAACAAAACCTTTGAAGGTACTCTTGATATTCAGCGTCAGCTGCTTGCAGATTATAAGGAAGATATCCGCAAATATGCTGAGGGAGTAGACCAGACACGTATTATCAATGTGTTCAACAGTATCCCCGTACAACTGGCAAAAGAGAATAAAAAGTTTCAATTGTCGACGGTAGAGAAAGGGGCGCGTTTCAAAGACTATCGCGGATGTATTGAATGGTTAGAGGATGCAGGTATGGTGCACTTATGCTATTGTCTTAATAATGCTGAGCTCCCATTGAAAGGCAATTATGATATAAATAAGTTTAAAATATATTTTTGTGATACGGGACTTTTTGTTGCACTTCTTGATGATGAGGCGCAGGAAGATTTAAGAGCAAACAAAAACTTATCGGTATATAAAGGTGCTTTATATGAAAGCATTGTTGGTGAAGCGCTTGTAAAAGCCGGCTATCAACTTTATTACTTTAAACGGGAAGATTCAAGCCTTGAAGAAGATTTCTTTGTTCGTACGGCAAATCATCTGATTCCTTTAGAGGTAAAAGCAAAAAATGGCAAGGCTAAATCATTAACTCAACTTATTAAAAGTGAAAAATACCCGGACATATCTTACGGAATTAAATTTTGCTCAGGGAATGTTGGATTTGAAAACGAAATTTACACGTTTCCGTATTATTGTGCATTCCTTTTGAAGCGGTATCTTAAGGAAATAAAGGACTGAAAAAATCATAAGGATAAAGGAAAATAAAAATGGGAATGATAGAATGTACAAGTGCCGCATCATTGTGGAGAGGGTACGGTTATTATAAAGAAAATAAAGTGAAAAATCTTCAGCAAATCAGCGATACCCAATATACTGCTGAGGTGGAAGGCTCAACAGATGAACCGTACAAAGTCAGCATTGATATTAAGCATCCTAAAAGGTCAAAATGTAATTGTCCTCATGCTGACGGAAAACTAATTGTATGCAAACATAAGATGGCAGTTTATTTTGCTGCTTTTCCTGATGAAGCGCAACGTATATATGATGAAGCAATGGGATACCAGGAAAAAGAAGAAAAACGCAGAGAAGATATTTATGAAAAAGTATGTCAGCATATTAAAAGAATGAAAAAGAGTGAGTTGCAAGAGGCGTTATATAATTTACTTATGTTTGGACCTGATTGGCAGTATGATAACTTTGTGCAAGAACTTGGACTAAATGATGAGTGTTAAATAGAGTATGCTCTTAAAGCAAAAATAGCTTTTGATATTAAACTATATAATACGTGATGATTGCACAAAAAATGTAATACGCAATTATTGCATATTTATGTTGCGTATTTTGCGTTGTGCCATATAAAAACAACCGATGCAAAAAAAATCAAAAAATTCCCAACCCCCTTGCTATCACTGTGATTTAAGCCATTTGTTTAATCTGATAAACAAGGTGAAGCACTTATGAGCCTTCAGACTGATTGTATGAAGAATTACGCCAGAGGGTAAACGAAAAGCAGACGAATTTTCGTCTGCTTTTTATATGTGTTTTTCTAAAAAACTATGCTGTTTTTTGATTGCTGCTTTGTTTTTGTCCACGGTAGGGACGAATGTAGAATTTTAATATAGGAAAAGCAACTATCTTTTTTGATAGTTGCTTTAAATTTATCGTTGAGTTTTTTTGTAGCCCGTAATAACGGCTTCGATGGTGGAGCCTGACTTAACGTTGTGGTATGCTTGCGATGAACGCCAACGGTCGGTATTGATAGATGGGTCAAAGCCGTTGAAGATGTTGGAGTCATAGTCATTGCACTGAGAGGTACCATGGTAAAGGTCGCCAAGTTGTTCCCACTTTTGAGTTCCGTCAGAGGCGGTAACTTGCGTGAAGACGCCAACGTAAACGTTGCTGACTGATGACCATATTCCCGCATTTGATAAATTGTCGGGGGTCATATAAATGGTCATTTCATCTTTGCCATCACCGTCAAGGTCTTCTTCCTTGATCATACAAGTCAGGTTTGTTTTTACAAGAGCACCTGTATCAGGATCGGTAAGCATAAGGTGAAGATTTCCATCAAATAATTCGTTAAGGACCTGAGTATCGTTATTTGAACTTCCTACAACATTACCAACGTAAGCACCGGTTGAACTGCTTTGATCCATAATGCCGTCAAGCCTTGCCTTGTCATCAGGTGTATTAAGAATCTTCTTAAATGCCTCAAGGGCGCCATCAACAGGGGAGGTAAAGTGTTCGGGGTCAATTTCATCAAAAGGTTTGAATATAAAGTTCAATACGGAGTTCAAGGTTGCATTTGATGAAGAAGCGTTTTCAACAAGATTGAAGGTTATTTCGTACTGATATTTCTGCTGAGCAGGAATTCTTGTAACGTCGCTTGCCATTACACCGTCAATGGTATAAGGGCGCTTAAGATTGGTTAAAGTATAGGTCACGTTACTGTTGTCATAACCTGAAGCGGTACTTACAACGGCATCAAAGCCTTGCACAACAGAGGTGTTGTTAAATACGGTGATGCGAAAGGTTAAAGATGTTCCCTTAGGTACATTTACAGAACTTGACAAAACATTATCTAAATAGGTGACGTTTGTGTAAGTGCCGTTTCCTGAAAGATACTCTGTTTTTGTAATATAAACCATTTCGGGATAGCGAAAACCGTTTGTTGCAAACTGAAACTCAGCAGATTCAGGATTGGCTTTTTTTGTAGAAAATTCCCACACGGCATAAACGCTACCGACAGAAAAGATCGTGATAAGGCAAAGAAGAAGAGACAAAAAGCGTTTAGTCATTCTGCCCACCTCTTACGCGTTTTCTTTTAGGAGCGTCTTCTTCAAATCGAAAACCTATTTCATTAAGACGCGCTTTTTCTTCTGAAGCAAGTTTTTTCTCAAGGATAGGCGTAATTATTGTTACAAACAACACAAGTAAAACGCAAAGCAAACCTGCGGGGGACTGCATAAACAAAATGAAACTTCCGATAAAAGGAACGCGCTCACCTTTATAAATGCCCTGCATCTGACTATAAAGCACGGGGAACTGGTCGGGGTTCATTACTGCATCACCCTGAAGCAGGAAGTGACGGCAGTCGGGATGCTTGTCGTTTGGCTCTTCGATACCAATTATACGGTGGATAATGTAGACGTCCTCTTGCTGATACACAACGATATCATAGAGTTCAAGTTCATTTTCTGCAGGCAGATGATGTGTAACGATCAAGTCAAAAGTCTGTATCTGATTATCAAGCCCGTTTTCAAAAAGGTAGGTGTTGTTTTTATTCTTTGTTGCCATTGAAGAGGTTTTAACAACCTTAAGTGAAGGGATTCCGTTAGGGGCCTTGTCCTTGGTAAAATTAAGGTATAGGGAAAATGAAAATGCGGAAAAAAGCGCAACACAAATAAGCAAAGAAAATACTTTTGCACAAATTTTTGTGAAAGTGCTTGTCTTTGCCTTGCGAAGCTGTTCTTTTTTTATTCTTTCGTCATCAAGGCCGTGCCGTATTAGTAAGAATTTCTGCTTTGTAATGGTAGCGATTGCATAAGAGAATACTGCCGTAAACAAAGAGAAAACTATGAAGCACAGTATGAAGACGTAAATGTTATAATCCGTCATAAGAATCCTCTATAGAAATTAGACTATCCTACGCCAAAACATAGGATAGCCGAAAAAAGTTGCTTGATGTAATGTATCTTAGTATGTAGCGCCTGAAGTGTTTCCGTCTGTTACTGCGAATACGATCTGACCTTTGCTAAGAGCGGTGCTGTAAGCATCGTAGAGAGTCTTGGTATCAAGAACGAACTCGGTTAATTCAAGATGCTCGGCAATTGCTGCTGCATCAAGTGTGAAGGTGAATGTGCCGTCGCCTGCATCCTGCCAGGTAACGTCATGCAAGCCTTCGTGCTTTAATGTGATAATATTCTTTGCGGCAACTGCATCGGAGTCGTCATCATCAAAGGTCCAGGAATCGTTACTTAAAGTGAAGCCGAACTTTGTGGGAACACCGTTTTCTTTAATATCAACGGGAGCGTGGGTTGCAGGTGTGAACTTAACAACGATCTCACCGTTTACTACGAGAGCTGTTGTGTGTGTTGTGCCGGTCTTGGGATCGATAGTAAGTGCAAGAGTAGACTTGTCGATCTCATATGTACCGTAGCTGCCTGCGTAAACAACGCTGGTAAGGTTCATAGCAGCACCAACAGATTCGTCTGCAACGTCAGTAGTCTGTGTGTATGTCCAAGTTGCGTACACACCGCCGATTGTGATGCAAAGCATCAATGCGATTAAGATACTTAATTTTTTCATAATTTTTACTCCTTTTTTCTAAAATCTTTAACTTAATTATAGAACTGAAAATTACTTTTGTCAAGCATAATTATATCAAAAAAATTTTGAAAAATATATTTATAACATAACGCAAGGGGACGGTTCCTTTGTGCTCCATAAAAAAGCATAATTGAAATGATGCTAAAACACTAAATAGGCTTGAAAATCAAGCCTGTTTTGCTATTTGTGTTATGTTTCATTCTATATATGCCTTTAGTATTTACTATATTATACCGCAAATGGCATAATCCTAAAAAAGAAGTCAAAAATAGTACACGGCAAAAACACTGCCGATAGAAAAAAGAGAATAAGGCAAAGAAGATGTGACAAAATGCGTTAAAAAAAGTGTTTATTTGGGCTTTATTGGGGATTATTTCCATTCTGCCTTGACAAATATGAATAAATAATGTACAATATGTAAGATAAAAGAAAAAAGGTGTTTTTATGAAGGTATTAAATAAAGGACTTATAAAAATTCTTTTCTTGCTGGTGGATATTTTTGCATTGGCGGCGGCTTCCTTTATAGGAATTGTGGCAGAAAAGGGAATAGGACTTTTTAATAGCGAAGGCTTCATTATGCCGTATCTTATGATGATGGGCATCAGCGCCATTGTTGTTGCGGCGGTGTTTTCCATTTTTAAGATGTACAACAATTTATCGGTTTACATCGGCTCTCTTGAGGGGCTTAAGCTTATTTTAGGCTCGCTGATAATTTCCGCTGTTCATTTTGCAGTTAGCTTTGCTCTTTCGGTAAAGGTGCTCAGCGTAAGCTATGCAATTATATTTTTCTTCTGCTTTATGGCCATTACCTTTGTGCCAAGATACGCTTCAAGAGCATATAAGGCAATTATGTCCTACGTTGTCAACAAAAAGAACGGCGCTCGCAAGCCCGTTATTATTATCGGCGCAGGCGATGCGGGTGTTTCCATTTTAAGAGAGATCGAACGCTCTGACAAGATAAATTACGCTGTTAAGTGCTTTGTTGATGATGATATTATGAAGCAGGGCACATATATTTCAGGCGTTAAGGTTGAGGGCGGAAGAGAAAAGCTCAGCGAGCTTGTTAAAAAATACGCAGTTAAAGAGATATACATTGCAATGCCTTCTGCAGGCGGTGAGGTTATTTCCGAGTTTGTTAACATCTGCAAGAAGCTTGGCTGCACAGTTAAGACCTTGCCCGGAATCTATCAGTTTATTAACGGTGAGGTTTCGGTAAAAAATTTAAAGGACGTCAGCATTGAGGATCTTCTTGCACGAAAGGCAATTTCGGTTAATCTTGACAAGGCAATGGATTACGTTCAGGATAAGGTAGTTATGGTAACGGGCGGCGGCGGATCTATCGGTAGTGAGCTTTGCAGGCAGATAGCAAGCCATAACCCCCATAAGCTTATAATCGTTGATATTTATGAAAACAACGCTTACGATATTCAGCAGGAGCTTATAAAGAAGTATCCCAGCCTTAATCTTGTTACGCTTATTGCTTCAGTTCGTGATGAAAAGCGAATGGAGAGAATCTTTGCAACATATAAGCCTCAGATAGTTTATCACGCGGCGGCGCACAAGCACGTGCCGTTAATGGAGGAATCTCCCAACGAGGCTATTAAGAATAACGTTTTCGGAACCTTTAAGACGGCTATGCTTGCCGATAAGTACGCAGTTAAGAGATTTGTGCTCATTTCAACGGATAAGGCAGTTAACCCCACCAACGTTATGGGCGCAACAAAGCGAATCTGCGAAATGATCGTGCAGAGCTTTGCAAAAACATCAAAGACCGAGTTTGTTGCAGTTAGATTCGGCAACGTTTTAGGCTCAAACGGAAGTGTTGTTCCTTTATTTAAGAAGCAGATCGAGGAGGGCGGACCTGTGCTGGTTACTCACCCCGATATTATCAGATATTTTATGACTATTTCCGAGGCGGTTGCTCTTGTTATTCAGGCAGGTGCTTACGCCAAGGGCGGTGAGATCTTCGTGCTTGATATGGGCAGACCCGTTAAAATTCTTGATCTTGCCGAAAACCTTATCCGTCTTTCAGGCTTTGAACCATATAAGGATATTGATATTAAGTTTACGGGACTTCGCCCCGGTGAAAAGCTCTATGAAGAGATGCTTATGAGCGAGGAAGGTCTTAACGAAACGGAAAACAAGCTTATACATATCGGTAAACCTATTGAAATGGACTATGATCTTTTCTATAAACAGCTTGAGGAGCTTAAAACAGCACTGGAAAAAGAGCCTACCGATGCGCGCAGGCTTATCAGCGAGATCGTTCCCACTTACATCGGAAATGCTGAGCTTACCAACATATGAGAACATTTTTTAAATATTTCTTCTGGATAACAACCGTGCTGATTATGGCTATGATATTTTGCTTTTCATCGCAGGTGGCAGAGGAATCTCAGAAAACAAGCGAAAGCTTAACGGAAAAGGTGCTGATGAGCTTTGACTGCTTTAAAAATCTTCCTAAGGAAGAGCAAACGGAGATCGTGGAGGGCGTTCAGTTTACAGTGAGAAAGGGCGCACACTTTTCGGCATATGCGTTGCTGGGCGTTTCATCATTATCGGCATTGTGGCTGACCTTTAAGTTCAATAAAAAGTGGCTGTGGGCATTTCTCATATGCTTTATATATGCCATATCCGATGAGGTGCATCAGTATTTTGTGCCGGGCCGCTCAATGGAGGCGCGGGACGTTTTAATTGATTCATCGGGAGCAATAATTGGCATACTGATAACTGTTGGGATAATAGCAATATATAGGAAAAAGAAACAAAAAAGCACCTGAACAGGTGCTTTAGTTTCAATATATAAGGAGAAAAAGCTATGGAAAATTATGAAAAAATCGCAAACAAAAAGAAGAAGCTGATCATCATTATATCAGCAGTGCTTGCAATTATTGTTGGAGTTATTGCTATTATATCTTTAACCAAAACCGAAGAAGAAAAGATGATTGAAGAAGCTATTGTTAAATTGGAAGAATATTGGAAAAGTGAATATGAAAAAGGTAATATTGAAGATAAGTATTTCGAAATAAAAAATACGAGAGTTATAAAAATTAAGGAAAATGATATTGAAGAATTAAAAAACGTAAAATATATTATTGAGTTTGATATTTATTCAAATTGGATGAATTCTACACCATATTATGAAAATGTGAAGCAAGGCGATAATGTCGTTATATATAATGATGGAACAATGGAAGTTAGAAATGGTGTTTTTCGAATTTACAGAGCTAAATCTTATAATATCAAGTTCGCAGATACTCTTATTGATTCAATAACAGATTATCATAATGATTTTAACTGCATAAAAAATTTAAAATAAAAAAAGTGTGCTCATAAAGGGCACACTATTTTGTTATATTCTGCCATTTCCTCTTTCGTAGGCTCGGGGAGGTCTTTGAAGGGAAAGATCATATTAAGGTTATCGTATTTTGTTTGGCAGATCTTTTTAAAGGGAAGAAGCTCAACCTTGTCAACACAGGGGTGGGCGTTTTTTATTTCCTTAAGCCTTAAAAAGTTCTCCTCAAAGGTGTTTTTTGTGGGAATAACAACCTGCCTTAAGGTGGTTTTGATGTTATTCTCATTTAAAAAATCCAAAAACTTAAGAACGGAATCAAGGGTACAGCCTGCGTATTTAAGATAATCCTCGTTGTTAGTGTACTTAATATCAAGCAACACACGGTCGGTAACCTTTAAAAGCGCTTTCACCTTGTCATCCAAAATACTGCCTGAGGTATCAAGGCAAGTGTTAAGACCGTTTTCCTTGGAAAGCTTAAAAACCGCTTCACAAAATTCTGCCTGAAGAAGAGGCTCACCGCCCGAAAGAGTTATTCCGCCCTCATCCTTAAAATATTCACGGTAGTTCAGAGCCTTTTTTACAAGATCTTCTGCACAAAGCTCCTGAAATTCGCCCTGAAAGGTATCGGGATTATGGCAACAGGCGCAACGGAGATTACAGCCCTTCAGAAAGACAACGAAACGGATGCCGGGCCCATCAACTGTGCCGAGGCTTTGGATGGAGTGGATCCTGCCTATCATATTACGTCGTGGAAGGTGCGTGAAATAACCTCGCGCTGCTGCTCACGGGAGAGCTTATTGAAGTTTACTGCGTAACCTGAAACGCGGATGGTAAGGTTAGGATATTTTTCGGGATTTTCGTAGGCATCCATCAGAGTTTCACGGTTTAAAACGTTAACGTTTATGTGGTGTGCCTTTTTAAGGAAGTAACCGTCCAAAATATTCACAAGATTGGTGATTCTCTCATCATCGGTCTTGCCTAAGGCATCAGGTGTGATGGAGAAAGTGTTGGAAACACCGTCACGGCAATCGTCATAGCTGATCTTGGCAACTGAGTTAAGGGAGGCAAGAGCACCGTTTTCCTCACGGTTGTGCATTGGGTTAGCGCCAGGTGCAAAGGGCTCGGATGCCTTTCTTCCGTCAGGTGTGGCAGCAGTATTTTTGCCGTACATAACGTTGGAAGTGATTGTTAAAACTGACAAGGTGTGGATAGCTTCACGGTAGGTGGGAGTTTTTCTTAATTCGGTGATGAATTTATGTGTCATATCCTTTGCGATCATATCAACGCGGTCATCATCGTTGCCGAATTTGGGGAAATCGCCAACGGTATTATATTCAACAATATATCCCTTTGCATCACGGATGGGATGAACTGAAGCATACTTAATTGCACTTAAGGAGTCAGCCACAACGGAAAGACCTGCAATGCCGAAGGCCATAAGACGCTCAACATCAGTATCGTGAAGAGCCATCTGAAGCTTTTCATAGCAATACTTATCGTGCATATAGTGGATAACGTTCATAGTGTTAACGTAAAGCTTTGAGAGCCACTGAATATATATATCGTAACGGGCGGAAACTGTTTCGTAATCTAAGGTGTCACCCTGTAAAGGCTCCATCTGAGGGCCGATGTGCATTCCGCTTGAAACATCATAGCCACCGTTAATGGCAATTAAGAGAAGCTTTGCTAAGTTACATCTTGCACCGAAGAATTGCATCTGCTTGCCTATTCTCATTGCGGAAACACAGCAGGCGATGGCGTAATCATCGCCATATTCGGGGCGCATAATGTCATCGTTTTCATACTGAATTGAGTCGGTATCCTTTGAAACCTTTGCACAGAAATTCTTAAAATTCTTAGGCAAAGCGATGGACCAAAGCACCGTAAGGTTAGGTTCAGGTGATGAGCCTAAGGTGTAAAGAGTGTTTAAGATACGGTAGCTTGATTTCGTAACCAAGGTTCTGCCGTCTTCGCCCATACCGCCAACGGCTTCGGTGATCCACATAGGATCGCCACCGAAAAGCTCGTTGTATTCGGGAGTTCTTAAGTGCCTTGCCATTCTTAATTTCATAACGAAATCATCAAAAAGCTCCTGAGCCGTTTCTTCCGTTAAAATGCCTGCTTCAATATCACGCTCAACGTAAATATCAAAGAAGGTGGCAACTCTGCCTAAGCTCATTGCGGCACCGTTCTGCTCCTTGATTGCGCCCAAGTAAGCAAAATATGTCCACTGAATGGCTTCTCTTGCATCCTTTGCAGGCTGAGAAATATCAAAGCCGTAAGATAAAGCCATTTCCTTTAATTTATTTAAGAATGAGATCTGCTTGTAAAGCTCCTCGTCAAGACGGATGTTCTTAGTGTCAAATGCCTTTTGTGCAAGAGCGTTTTTATCCTTTTTCTTTTCTTCGATAAGGCGGTCAACACCGTAAAGAGCAACACGGCGGTAATCACCGATAATTCTGCCTCTGCCGTA
This sequence comes from Clostridia bacterium, assembly GCA_045591115.1. Lineage (GTDB taxonomy): Bacteria > Bacillota > Clostridia > Christensenellales > QALW01 > UMGS1322. Next base: position 33,239 of record JAZNSH010000013.1, on the reverse strand, counting down.
AGCATCGGGAAGACCGGTTATAACGTGGCACTTTCTTGCGGCACGCATTTCATCGGTATAAGCGCGGAAAACACCGTCATTATGGGTGGTCTTATAGCGGAATTCCTCTTCAACAGTTTCTGAAAGCTTATAGCCGTAAGCCTCACAAGCTTGGCGAGCCATTCTGATTCCGCCAAAGGGGTTAACTGCACGCTTTAAGGGACGGTTTGTCTGCAAGCCAACGATGAGCTCGTTGTCCTTATCAAGATATCCGGGCGAAAAGCTGTTAAGTGATGATACGGTTGAAGTGTCAATATCAAGCACACCGCCAAACTGACGCTCAAGATTAAAAAGATTCCGCACCTTTTTCATCATCATATCTGTGCGCTCGGTTGCAGATGCTAAAAATGAATCATCACCAAGGTAGGGGGTGTAGTTCTTCTGAATGAAATCTCTAACATCAATACTATCCTGCCAGGTGCCTTCAATAAAACCTTTCCAATTTTCGTGCTTCATAAAATTTCTCCTTAAAAATAAAAATGAGCAAACTACAGCTTTTACTGTAATTTGCCCAGACGGTCGACCATATTCTTTTACACTCCACTTGCGTTAATGCGCAAAATCCGTCAGTCATGTAAAAGCTAATGTTATTATACATACTATATGTGATTTTGTCAATAGCAAAGAAATACAAAATAGAGTCTTTTTTGTGAACTTTTTAAATAACACGCGGTCTTGTTTATGAAAAATATTTACAAGGAATAAAAAGTGTGGTAAAATATAGAAAAAGTTTGGAGGGATTTTATGAAAAAGGTTATTGCGAAATTTATAGTTGTTGTTATTTTGAGTACGTTGTTTAATGGATTAAACTTTAGTTTAACTACTTTTGCATCGGCAGGTGTAGTTGTGTATGAAGAAGATTTTGAACATGATATGGGAAATTGGGAAGCACTTAATGGGGTTGGTGTAATGTCAAGAACTACTGAGTTTGCTTATTCAGGAAGTTACTCACTCAAACTATCAGATCATAATATCACATGGATGTCACCATCAATAAATTTATATAGTATAATTAAAAATCATGGAGCAGGAACATATCATTTCAGCATAAGAGCTATGTATGAAGGCGGATATGATGACACATATCAAGATACATATATGATGATTCGGGGCAAATCATCAAGAGATGAAAATAGCTTTATTGAATGTGATATAGAATATTCTGGAGACTATTTTAAACGTATAAGTTCACCACAAAATGTTGATGAGAGACGATGGAAACTCATAACAGGAAGTGTAAAAGTTTTAGATAGTGATATTGCAAGAACTTCTGGAAATTTTATTTTATGTTTAGATGGACTTCCAGATGCGTCAAATATTGATATTTACATAGATGCGGTTAAAATTGTTAAGTTTGATGAAGAAGAAATTACAAACGGTGATTTTTCGGCAGGGGTTGATGGTTGGAGAAGCTGGAGTGAAACGGAGGTATATGGGAATCATCTTTCTCAAGAAAGTATTTCGGGAGAGACTTTCGGAAAATATTTACGGATTGAAACATATGGTTCTATTGCAACAAATGTTGATCAAATTCTTTCATATTATGGTTCCGGAAAATATACATTAAGTTTTAAAATAAGAGTAGAACAGGCAAGCGATGAAAATGAACCATTTACATTTTATTTAAGTTCTAATTTTAGCAATTATCATAAATGGATTGGGCAAAAAAAGATTTCAGAGGATTCATCGTGGATTACGTTAAGTTATACGTTTGAAATTTCCGAATACGAATTTATGAACCAACTGAGACCAGATGAAAAAGAAGTTCATTTTAGAATACAAGCTCCTGCGGCTGGAATTTCTGAGTATTGCTTGAAAGATGTCGAATTATGTCCTTTGGCAAATAATAATTTTTCTATAGCAGTTGATACTGGAACAAATCCTGAAAATGGTTCGGTAGCAAAATGCAATGTGGTCAATGCATCACCATTGAATGCCCCATCAAGAGTTATGTGGGAAAGCTCTAATGAAAGTATTGCAACTATAGATAGAAATGGTTATGTATATGCCAAGAGGCGTGGTACAATAACAATAACTGCAACATCAAGAAGCGGAAATTTAGTGAAAACCATCAATTATAATGTTTTAATGCCTAACTATGAAGTTCCCAATTTTGTTCAAGTACAATGTGGTCAAGAGGATGAAAAACAATGCTGGGCTGCGTGCGTAAAAATGATTACTAAGTATTATTTGCTTTCTGAGGGGACAGATACAATGTATACGACAGGAACTTTGGAGGAAAACTTGGTCTCTGCAGGATTAGAGACTGGAAAAACAGCCAATGATGCTATTGATAATAAACGCGAAACATTGTTTAATTATTATACAAATAATGTTCCAACAGGAGCGGTGTTGTTAGATATAAATTGTGATACGGAATGTCCTACAGTCGATGAGATAATTACTGCATTGTACAATAATGTTCCTTTTGAAATACAAGGAAATAGCACATCAGGTGGGCATGCTGTCGTGGCTTATGGTTTTTATTATGATGATAATAATAATTTTATGCTGAAAGTTTATGATCCTGCTAAGAACAATAACACGGGAGGAAATGATGCATGGAGCTATGCTGGACTTGTTGGAAATGGTAGTGGTTCAGATGGCTATGAGTGGACTGGTGGTAAATACGTTAGTACCTGGAGGTATTTCTAGTGAAAGAAATTGCTATGAAATTATTGATAGTCTCAATTATAAATGCAATGATGCTAGCGGGATGTGCGGAGGATAATCAAACCGATAACAAAAATATGGTCACTGCATCAATGACACCAACTATTTTATGCACTCCAATGATAACTCCTACTCCAAACATTACTTCAATTGTTACAGAAAACCCCACAATAGCACCTGTTTCTACAATAGTACCTACACCGTATTACGAATATCCTAATGATTATTATGATGTTGATGCGTTAAATAATCTTACAAATTATAGATTTAATTCCGTTAGTGGCGTTAATGAGAAAAAACTTGAGGATTTTGATACGATTGAAGAATTTGAGAAACACATTAAAACGGAATGTTATAATAAATATGTTAGGTTAAAAGATTATGTTAGCCGTAACAGGAATAATATTGATGCCTTATATATTCATTGTTTTTTGTATATAAATGACGGATATAATATAGAAGGTAAAATGGACGTTGTTGTAACGGATCCTTTTGTTATACAAGAATGGATTTTTGCAGTATTGGATTTTGAAATAAAAGAGGAAGAATCGTTTGGACTTAAAGGTACTAATTGCGGCGTAGGAACAGATTTGTTATATTGTATTGAAGTGGATGGTGAAATTGTAGAATTTTTTGCTAATTCTAATATGTCGTTAGTATACACTCAAGAATATATAAATCGAGTGCCCTATTCAGGGGATCAGATAAATGATAGATTCCATTATAATTGCTTGGATTATGTAAATAGACAAATTTTAGATGCTGTGCATAAACGTTATCTGCAGATTTACAAAGACCCGATTAATTATCCTTATATTTTAGATTGATTGTTTGAAACCGAATTGGATACGATTCGGTTTCTCTTTTTTCTAAAATTTATGATATTTAACTGTCAATCATATGCTAACTACTTGGCAACTTATTATAACACAGATAAGAATAAAACAGACAAATATAGGTATTGACAAGTAATAGTATAGTTTTCGGAATCGAATTGGAACCAAATTGGAACCAAATTGGAACCGAATTGGAACCTCAGATTAGAATAGATAAGAATAGAATAGATTAGAATAGATAAAAATAGATTATCTTAGAAAAGAATAGTGTAGGATAATAAATACGCGCGCGAAAAAGTGTTTGCAATAAATAAAAAAGAGTAATATAATATTATTGCGGTTTAAGGCTGACCAACCGTATTGGCGGTCATTAAACAAAACGCAAAAAAATTATTGTTTTCATATGTGATTGGCTTAGCCAACACGGAATGGAGGAAAAAATGAAAATGTCAACGAAAACTCTTGTTATAGGCGCTGCTCTTACTGCCGTTGTTATCGTGCTGCAGTTAATGGGGGCGTTTATTCGATTCGGAATGTTCCAGATAAGCCTTGTGCTTGCACCAATCGTAATCGGTGCGGCTATAGGCGGTGTAGGTATGGGTACTTGGCTTGGCTTTGTATTCGGAATGGTCGTATTGCTTAACGGTGATGCGGCAAGCTTCTATGCTGTTGATGTTTTCGGAACTATCGTAACAGTTCTGTTAAAAGGCTCATTATCAGGTCTTGCAGCGGCATTTGTTTATAAGGCAGTTGAGAAGTGGAATAAATATCTTGCGGTATTTCTTGCGGCAATAGCTTGTCCTATTGTTAACACGGGTATATTCCTCTTAGGTTGCCAGATATTCTTCTTTGATACGATTACTGCTTGGGCGGCAGGTGGCGATCTTGTAGGTTTCTATATAACGGGCTTGGGACTTATAAACTTCCCAATTGAGCTTGCATTTAATATTGTTTTAAGTCCTGCAATCTTAAGGCTTTTAAACATTAAGGAGATAAGAAAAGCATGATTCTTGTTCTTGATATAGGAAACACCAACGTAAAATTAGGTGTGTTTGAAAATGAAAAATTAAAAGGCACGTGGAGAATTTCCACCGATTTAAGAAAGACCAGCGATGAATACGGCATTGCGGTTATTGAAATGCTTAAGACCTCAGGCGTTATACCTGATGACATTGAGGGCGTTATTATGTCCTCCGTTGTGCCTGCAATTAACTTCACCATCGAGCATATGCTCACCGATTACATTCATAAAAAGCCAATAATCGTTGGTGCAGGTATCAAAACGGGACTTAACATTAAGATCGATAATCCCCGTGAGACCGGCGGAGATATTATCTGCGATGCAGTTTCGGCAATAAAGCGTTACGGCGGGCCCGTTATCACCATTGATTTCGGAACTGCCACCACTATCTGCGCCACCAATGAAAATAACGAATTTTTAGGCGGTTGCATATTGGCAGGGGTAAAGGTTGCTTCAGATGCTCTTTCTTCTAAGGCGGCAAATCTTCCCTCAGTTGCGCTGGATCTGCCTGAGAGCATTATCGGCAAAAACACCGTTCAATGTATGCAAGCAGGCTTGCTTTACGGTTACATCGGGCAGATAGAATATATTATCGGCAAGATGAAAAAGGAAAAGGGTTTTGAAAATGCCAAGGTTATTGCAACGGGCGGTTTAGCAAAGACTATCGCCGTTCATACTAAGGTTATTGATACAGTTGATTCACGCCTGACGTTAGAAGGCTTAAGAATTATTTACAATTTGAACAAAGAGGTTAGGTAACAATGAAAGAAACGGGAAAAATTTCAGTAAACTCAGATAATTTAATGCCCATAATCAAAAAGTGGCTTTATTCCGACCGCGATATATTTATCCGCGAGCTTGTTTCCAACGGCGTTGATGCTATCAGCAAGTATAAAAAGCTTGTTGAAATGGGCGAGGCAACGGCTCAGGATTCCTATAAGGTTACCGTTAAGGCAGAGGACAACACTCTCACCTTTACAGATAACGGCATCGGTATGACCAAGGAAGAGGTTGAAAAGTACATCAATCAGGTTGCATTTTCAGGTGCGGCTGACTTTTTGGAGAAATATGAGGATGCAGGAAGCAGTATTATCGGTCATTTCGGCTTAGGCTTCTATTCTGCATTTATGGTGGCTGATAAGGTTACTATTAAAACTCTTTCCTATAAGGAAAATGCTGAGGCAGTTTTGTGGGAAAGCGATGGCAGTGATGAATATACCATTTCCGATTGCGATAAAAAGGAAGTGGGAACTGAGATCACCTTGTATCTTAACGATGAGAGCAAGGACTTTGCTGAGAAAAACAACGTTCTTCCCGTTTTAAACAAATATTGCGGTTTTATGCCCGTTGAAATTTATTTTGACGGTGAAGAGAGTGCCGTAAATGACACTGCGCCCTTGTGGCTTAAAAATCCCTCAGAGTGTACGGAGGAAGAATACAAAGCATTCTATCACAAGGTGTTCACCGATTTTAACGATCCTTTATTTTGGATTCATTTAAACGTTGACTATCCTTTCAATTTAAAGGGAATTATCTATTTTCCCAAGCTTACGGAAAATCCTGACAGTATTCAGGGACAGATCAAATTATTCAACAATCAGGTTTTCGTTGCCGATAACATTAAAGAGATCATTCCTGAATTTTTAATGCTCTTAAAGGGCGTTATTGATTGCCCCGATATGCCTCTTAACGTTTCCCGCAGCTTCTTGCAGAATGACAGAACCGTTCAGCAGATCTCCAATCACATCACCAAAAAGATTGCTGACAGACTTATCGCAATGGCGAAAAATGAGCAGGAAACCTTTGAAAAATATTGGGATGATATTAACGTGTTCATTAAGTACGGTTGCCTTCGCGAGCAGAAGTTCAACGATCGCTTAAAGGATTATATCATCTATAAGACCACCGATGATACTTACGTTACTCTTGAAAAATATCTTGAGAACAAGGAAGAAAAGAACGTTTACTATGCAACCGATAAGGATAAGCAGGCACAGTACGTAAAAATGGCAAAGGATGCAGGAAACACAGTTGTTATTTTAGGCGGAATGCTTGATATTCCCTTTATGCAACACATTGAAATGCAGAATCCCGGAGTACGCTTTTCACGTGTTGATGCTTCGGTTAACGGTGAGGACGTTAAGAATCATCTCTTTGATATGCTCTGCGAAGCAACAAAGAAGATCACCGGCGAAAACGTTGAAGTAAAGGCACAAGCATTAAAGATAAAAGCACCTGCAGTGCTTCTTTTAGACGAGTTTTCACGGAGAATGGATGAGGCTCAGCGCTATTACGGAATGGCTAATATGGGCGGTATGCTTAAATATACCCTCGTTTTGAACACCGAAAGTGAATTGATTAAAAATATCAACACAATGGCTGATGAAACTAAAAAGGAAAAATCCGTTAAGTACGTTTATGACCTTGCAAGGCTTTCACACGGTTCAATGAAACCGGAAGAAATTGGTGCTTTTGTTGAAGAGAGTGCTAATTTGTTGGAAAAAACATTATGAAACCTGAAGCAATAGTTTTTACTTCCAACACCGGGTTTACGGAGAGATATGCCCGAATGCTTTCGGAAAAAACGGGATTGCCTGTCTATGATCTTAAGGATAAGACCTTAAAAAAGAAAACTCCCGTAATTTTTATGGGCTGGCTTATGGCAGGACGTCTTAAAGGCTATAAAAAGGCAAAAAGACGGTTTTCCGTGCTTGCCGTTTGCTCCGTTTCTCTTGGCACTCCCAAGGAGCAGGTTGCTGAGAAAAATAAAATCACCGTTCCTCTCTTTGCCCTTCAGGGCGGAATGGATCACGGTAAATTAAAAGGCTTTTATAAAAAAATGATCGACACTCTCATAAAAATGCTTGAAAAAAAGCAGAGAACCGAAGAGGAAACCGCTATGCTTAATATGATTAAGGCGGGTGGCGATTTTATAAGTGAAAATAATTTAGCTGAAGTTATAAGGTTTATAAAAAAGTAGAAGTAACAAGAAAAACTCCCTGAAAAGGGAGTTTTTTGTTATATAAAGTTGCGCCTTGGCGCCCACCTTAATCAATGCGTAACGAAGTGTAGCGTTGCATATCATCACGCGGCAGCGTGTATATCATCAACGGTGAGAACCGTTGTATATCATCAATTCCGTCAGGAATTGTATTTGCTCTTACACCTCATCCACCACCTTCGGCGGTCCCTGGGGAAGGCTCATAAGGTAATTTTACTTTTAGCCTTCAACCTCAATTACCGTAATGGGTGATATTGAGTTAAGGGTGATGTTTTTAATTTCCTTTTCGGGGTGGGGGTTAAGCCACAAGTACTTATAGTAGGTTTTGTTGTCCTTTCTCACTTCGTCAGTTGCCCAAGTGCCAACGTAGCCGGTGTGGCGGAAGTAGCCGTCTGCGATGGGAGCGTTCTGACGGGTGCCCTCAAAATACACGTTGTAGCCGTTCTTTAGGGGAATCTCCTCGAAAGTTCCGTCAATATAGGTTACGGTATAGCTTCCTAAAATGTCACCGTCAGACCAAGGGGTTTTTGAGAAAAGATATTTGCTTGAGTGAGTAAAGGTAAGTGCTTCAGCTCGTTTATTTACCGAAAGCTCAAGTGTTTGGGAAGTGCCAACAAAGAGCTTTTCAAAAGAATAATCCTTTAAACCCTGAATTTTCTTGCGCAGGGGAGGAATAAGCGTTCTTATAATCTTATCATAGTGGGGACGGCAATCTTCAAGATAGCTTTCAGACCAAAGCATTTCAGATGAATAGATAATATCATAGAACTTGCCCTCACGTTGCATAGTGCATTCCTTGGTTCTGGTCCAGGCGGAAACCTCACCGCCTAACATTCCTGAAGTGCGGATGCGCTTTTCAAAGCGTGGGAAGTAGCTTGAATAGAGGTTGCCGATTATAACGTTAAAGCCTTTTTCAAGAAGATTGTTTTCAATATCCTTGCTGTGATGGAAGTACCAAATGAAATCAAGAAGAACTATATCCTTAGGCAGACGGTCAATGGCGGGAACTGTCTTATATGCGCTTGCACTGTTGATCATATCCGACCAGATCATCATTTTAAGATTCTTCTTTTTAAGGAAGTTATAGAGCTTCATAACGTCCTCATAATAAAGATCGGCAGGATCCTTCTTTGAACAGATTGGGCATACGCCTATCTGATACACTTCATCGTGACCCATATGAACAAATTCCTTGGGCTCAAAGGTAGCAATGATCTCCTCCATCAGATCAAAGAGAATTTCATAGGACTTCTCATTGGAGGGGCAGAAGGAGTGGGCATAAAACTCGTTTGGCGGAATATCTGCAAGACGCTCATCCACAAACTCCGTCTTTTTATTTTCGGGAATTTCGGCGATCTCAGGGTGAGCAAGAGTCATAAACTGAACGTGACCTAAGCTCTGAATTTCGGGAATAATTTCAATGCCCAGATCACGGCAGAAGGCGCAAAGCTCCTTAACAAAGCTTTGGGGAACTACTGTGCCTGATGCAACTGCACCGTGAGGTAGCTTGGGCCAAATGCCTTTTTCGGCATTTTCTTGGGCAAGAAGATAACATTCATTGATTTCGGGATGGCTTTTAAATTCCATTGAACCGCAAATTTCGAGAATTATGTAGTTATAGCCTAAAGGCACGAGGATTTCCTTAACAAGTTTTTTGAAGAAATCAAAATCCTCAACGGCAGGCATATAAAGATGCACTCCGCGGAAATTACAGAAAGGCTTATCTATAATTTCGATGGCTGGAATCTTATCGCCCTCAGTTAATTTTTCAATGCGCGCTCTTGCCATATTCAGATATAATTTTTCAGAATAGGTTATCTTTATTGCGTTCTCATCGATCTTTACGGTGTAGCCCTCAATGTCAGCATCAAAAATCTCCTCAACGGGTTTAAGATCAACGAGATAACCTTTTCTCTTTACGGAATAGGGTGTGGGGAAAAGTGTTTCCTCATTTAACGCGCCAAAAAGCTCGATGCTTTCAATTTCGATATCGGTATAGTTGGAATCAAAGGTAAGGAAAAGCTCGCCCTCAGCGTTATCGGCTTTTAAGGTGATTGTTTTTTCGCTGATGGCTTTGCCCGTTTCGCCTGAAAATTCGTCTAAAATATTTGTGCCGTCAGTTAAAGCGATCCTTGTGGGGCAGAAGTTTTTACCAAGAGTGATTTTTACTGCACAAAGAGTGCCTGAATAAGAAAATTTAACTAAAATACCTGAAAGCACGAAATCGGAATAGCCGTACTTTAGTGTTTCGCCTTTAAAGGGGTTGCCTGATAACAAGGGTTCAGGCATAGGGGAATAATTCAGCTTTTCAACTGAATAGCCAAAAACTTCAAGTTTACCTGTCATTATGATATTTCCTTTCTAAAATAGATCCACATTGCCTTTTTTATCATATCCTCCGGCACGGAAAAATGCTCGGATAGTTCAAATACTGTGATGCCTTCATACAGGGCGGAGGAAAGCTCTTTTTCGGGAACAAGCAATTCCAAGGCTTTCTTCGTTGCGCGATGCTCCATCCTCTTGATATGAATGGGGTTATTCAGCTTGGAATAATAGCTGTCAGTAAGAGAATGGCCAAGCTCGTGGGCAAGCACCAACCGTTCATCATATTCACTTTTTAAAACGCTTCTGTCAATACCGATAAACTTGCGGTCATCAAGATTCAACGCAATGGCCTTTGATTTGGGACACTTTACCGAATGAATCTCAATGCCCTTTACGGCTGACAATTTATAAAGCTCATTTACTGTCAATTATTTCACCTCGTGGAATATTGTATCACAACAGAAGTACAATAAAAAGGACTATGAGATATATTCCTGACGGAATGTGGTATACTCACTGTGCTCGTGTGGTATTCGTGCAGAGCACGAGTGGTATTTCCGTTGGAAGTGGTATTTTGCTTTGCAAAGTGGTATTTTGCTTCGCAAAGTGGTATATACCCCAAGGGCACTTCCTCGCTTCGCTCTGGGCGTTTTTGCGTTGTAAAAATGTTGAGGTGTGCTTCGCACGGACTTTATATAAAGTTGCACGTAGTGCATATCTCACTTTTTTTGCTTAACAAACTGTGCAAAGGCGCGAACCTCCTTTAACATTTCATCGGTAATGCCTTCAGCACCGTCAAAAAGAGCAAACTTTAACATTTCATCGGTTATCTGCGGTGCGGAGGGGTTCATCGGAACATCCTTACCCTGCAACCACAAGGGGGAAACGTGAAGAACCGATGCAAGCTTATCAATGGTGTTGCCCTTTGGCTCATAAAGCCCCTGAACATAAGATGATATTGCCGCCTTCGAGATGCCTGATTTCTTGGCAAGGTCGGCTTTGCGCATACTGCGCAAGGTTAAAGCTTCCTGTAAGCGATCAGCAATTATTGACATTTTTTTTGAATCAACTCCTTCTTCAACCAATTATATCACTCCAACCTTTCTTTTGCAAGTGTTTTTTTGAAAAATGTTGAGAAAACTATTCTAAAAGAGTTCAGAAATGTGGAATATTTATAAAAAAAACAAAAAAACTTCAGAAAACTTGCCAAATATATTGACAAACCAAATGCTTTTTGTTATAATCGGTTCAGAAATGTGAACAAAGCGCACGGTTGGTGCAACAAATTTTTTTAGAATAAAAGTTAAGAAAACTTTATAAAATACGCAAAAATGCAATGAAAGGTAGAGAAAAATGAACAAAGATACACAGCTTTGCTGGAAATGCAAGCGAGCAACGGGAGGATGCGGATGGTCACGATCAGGCAAGCCCATTAAGGGGTGGGATGCGGAGAAGGTTACCCTAAAGGATCTTGAGGGAGATATACGCACCTACAAAATAAAGAAATGTCCCTTATTTTTGCCTGATGATATAAGGCAAGGCGGTGAAATAAACATCAGGGAACTTGCGGAAATAATAAAAATACCCTATGAGGAGATCAGGCGCAAAAAGGATGAGGCGCTTGTGAAAATCGCAAAAGAGCGCGGAATAAGAATTTCCGTTATCCATCGCACATACAGAAAGATCCTTATAGAGGAGGCAGAATAAAATGTATTTTTACTGCCCTCGGTGCGGAAGAGTTTTTTCGGAAGATGAGTTTATGAGCGTACACTATACCGATGAAGGATACAGCGGAGAAAAGGGTTGTTGTCCCTCCTGCGGAAACGATTATTTTAAACGGGTTAACAAATGCGCAAAATGCAACGGCACCGTTTTTTCAAGAGAAAGCCTCTGTTCCCGATGCTTGGAAAGGCTGAAAAGGGATTTTGAGGAATTTTTGAGCAGGTATTCAGAGGAGGAAAGGGAATTTATATTGAGCTATGGCTAAGAAGAAAAATATGATGGAGCAAATGAAAAATTTCTGGGGGAGTGTGGTGGAGGATGAAGAAATAAGCATTCAGCACAGATTAAAGGCATCGGAGCTTCTTGTGAAAATTCAAGGTGAGGGTGAGGAGAGTGGGGTGGTGGTCATAAGTGGCGAAGACGAGCTTGAGGATTGAAAAATCTCTGCCCCAAATAGTTGGCAAAGGCTACGGCAGATTCTTCAGGTGCAAAAAACGTTATCGCGTGCTTAAGGGGGGAAAGGGCAGTAAGAAATCTTCAACAACGGCGCTGAACTTCATTTACCGAATTATGAAGCACAAGGAAAGCAATCTTTTGGTTGTCCGCGCAGTTTATAACACCCACAAGGATTCCACCTTTGCCCAGCTAAAGTGGGCGCAGGAGAAGCTTGGAGTGAGCCATCTTTGGCAGAATAATCTGACTCCTCTTGAAATGGTGTATAAGCCTACCGGTCAAAAAATATTGTTTCGCGGATTTGATGACGTTTTAAAAATTGCATCCACCACCGTTTCAAAGGGCTATCTTTGTTGGGTGTGGATAGAGGAGGCCTTTGAAATTGAAAGAGAGGAGGATTTTTTAAAGCTGGATCTGTCCTTGCCAAGAGGAAAGATTCCTTCCTCCCTTTTTAAGCAGACAACGCTCACCTTTAATCCGTGGAGTGAAAAGCATTGGCTTAAGGAAAGATTCTTTGATAAGGAGGATGATACCGTTGCCACCTTTACCACCGATTACCGCACCAATGAATTTTTAGATGAAACCGATATTCTTTTATTTAAGAAAATGGAAAGGGATAATCCCCAAAGATATCTTGTTGCGGGTCTTGGCCATTGGGGGCACGAGGAGGGACTTATTTTCGAAAACTGGTGCGTTGAGGAGTTTGATGCAAGAAATCTTGGCATTATTACTAATGAGCAAGGTGAAAGAGAAGATCGTTCCTGGCAATTCAATGCTTTTTTCGGTCTTGATTACGGTTATACCAACGATCCCACCGCATTTATCGCCTTTAAGGCAAATCCCATTGAAAAGAAGCTGTATATTTTCGATGAGCATTACGGCAAGCGTATGCTTAACTCGGATATTGCAAAAATGATAAAGGAAAAGGGATTCCAAAAGGAAAAGATTCGTGCTGATGCGGCTGAGCCTAAATCAAACGATGATCTGAGGCGAATGGGAATCACCAGGATCCAAGCTTCAAGAAAGGGTCCCGATTCCGTTAAAAACGGCATAATGGCATTGAAGGAATACAGAATTATCGTTCATCCCAAGTGCAAAAACACTATCTATGAGCTGTCAAATTACCTTTATAAAAAGGACAGCAACGAGCCTGAGGACAGAAACAATCATCTGATGGATGCCTTAAGGTACGGCTTTTATGACGTAAGATTTTTTAAACCCGTTCAGGAGGAAAATAAAAAAATAATATATGATTTCTCACCTGAAGATATGAAAGGAGAATGGTTTTGACATTACTTATTTTAACATTATGGCTTTTAATAACACTTTTTACTGCCTTTTTTGCCTACAATATCGGCAGAAAAGCACCTAAAAACACAAAGCTCTCATTGGAGGAAAAGCGTATGCTCGAAAAAGAAAGACGGGAGCTTGAAAACTTTTGGAATTATAACGGCGACAGTCAGGAGGTTTTTTATGGAAAATGAGGAAATTATTTCTGCCCAACCACAGGCGGAAAATTTTACTGTGCGTTTTAATCATCAGGATATGGTTCTTTCGCCTGATGAGGCGGTGGAATACGCACAGAAGGGTATGAAGCTTGAAACACTTCAGCCTATATTGAAGGAGCTTAACTATCTTGCTTATTTGAGGGGCAAAAATCCTCACGATACCATCCGTGAGTTTATTGAACTTGATGAGAAGATAAAGGAATGTGAGCTGCAGGAGCAATTTAAGGATGACGAAAGTGCTTATCTTGACGCTTTAAGGAAATATAAAGATGCAAACGATTTAAAGAGAAAAGAGCTTTTTTCCGAGGGCGACAAGGTTAGGGATTTAAAGGCAAAAAGCATCTGTGACGGGTTCTTTCTTCTTAAGGAAAAATGTCCGGAAATTGATTCCTTTGAAAAGATTCCCACAGAGGTCTTAAAAAATGCCGAAAATGAAAATCTTTTAACGGCATACCTGCAGTTCTTTCACGATGAAAAAATGAAAATCGAACAAAACGAAAAATTGAAAAACGAAAATCTCGTTGCCACCGCAGGCGAGCTTCGTTCAGGTGCAGAGGGCGAAAATTCCCTTCTTGCACAGTTTATTAAAGGAATTAACAGATAAAAAGGAGAAAAAATTATGGCACTTAATTCAGTTGAATACGCACAGAAATTTGCAGGCGAGCTTGACAAGGTTGTTACCCAGAAATCAGTTACAGGCTTCTTTGCAGATAACGTTCTTACCGCTAAATTTGTTGGCGCAAAAACAGTTCTTTTACCTGATATGGATTTCGTCGGTCTTGGCGATTATGACCGTGATAACGGCTTTCCTCAGGGCAAGATCACCATTACAAACTCATCCTATGAGCTTTCAAAGGACAGAGGCAGAGAGCTTCAATTAGACAGAATGGATATGGATGAATCAGGCGTTGCCAACCTTGCAGGGCAGACCTTAAACGAGTTCGTTCGCACTCAGGTAATTCCCGAAATGGATGCTTATAACATTTCAAAGCTCTATTCCGTTGCAGAAGCAAAGGGCAACGTAAAGGAATTTGATGCTTCAAAGGTTTACGCTCAGTTTACTGAAATGGCAAACGAAATTCAGGCAAAGGCAGGCTTCGATAAGGAACTTGTTTGCTTTATGGATCCCTCTGCTTATGCTTCACTTATGAATGCGCCCGAATTACAGAGAATGATCGTTGTATCCGATTTCAAGCAGGGCGAGGTGGATCTTAAGGTTAAGAAGATCAACGATATTGCAGTTATTCCCGTAACAAGCGAAAGAATGAAATCATCTTATACCTTTGATGCAGGCGCGGAAAATACCTCCGGTGGCTTCAGTATCAGCGATGATGCAGTAACCGTTAATATGCTTATGCTTCCCAAGGAAGGCGCATCGCTCGTTAAAAAGACCGAACAGCTTCGTATTTTCGCACCCTCACAGAATCAGGATGCAGATGCTTATCTTTTCCAGTATCGCCTTTATTATGATATCTTTGTAAAGAAAAGTAATGTGGAGCATATTTACGCCTCACACTCTTAAGCGAGCACGAGAAATCTTCGCTTGCGCTTGTGGTATTTACCTGCGGTAAGTGGTATTTGTTTCACAAGTGGTATTTTTCCGTGAAAAGTGTTATGCTTCAGCATTGCTGAAGCGCTGAGGTGATGGCTTTATATAAGGCACTCCTTAGTGTTTTCCGTAAGGAAAACATAACACTCGCCTTTGGCGAATAACACTTTGTGAATAACAAAATACCACTTTTACAAAGTGAAAATATAACTTTATTAAAGGAGATTTATGGAAAACGTAAAACTTAAACCAAAAGAAATATACGAGGAATATGAAAAAGCCAACGAATATAAAAATTCCATAGGCGAAAGAGGAATTTATGAGCAGAGCAAGATGAATGAAAGATTCTTCGTTGGCGATCAATGGCACGGTGTTCAGGCAGGCAATTCCCGTCCTCTTGTGAGAAGAAATATTATTAAGCGCATAGGCGAATATAAGATATCGTCAATCTGCGCTAATCCCGTGTCGGTAAATTATACCGCTGAGGGGATTCCTGAGAATGAAGAGGAAAAGAGCAACAGACATAAGGCAATGGAGTTGCTTAACGGTTATTTTCTTACCACAAAGGAACGCATCAATTTTGATCTGCTTACCGTTGATGCCGTTCGTGAGGCGTATATTTCAGGCACATCATTTATTTATACTTACTGGGATGAAACTGTTGAAACGGGACTTTTTGCCGATAAAAACGGCACTTCGCCTATTATGGGCGATATAAAGGCAAAGCTCATAAGCGTTGTTAACGTTATTTTAGGCGATCCCAATAATCCCGATATACAGAGCCAACCTTATATTATCATTGCTCAAAGAATGACTAAGGGCGAGGCTCTCCGTCAGGCAAAGAACAATAGCTTACTTATTTCGCCTCAAAAGGGTCTTAACCCCGGCGATCGCGGTGAAACTGAGCCTGAGGATAACCAGCGTGTTAC
Source organism: Clostridia bacterium (assembly GCA_045591115.1). Classification (GTDB taxonomy): domain Bacteria; phylum Bacillota; class Clostridia; order Christensenellales; family QALW01; genus UMGS1322. Next base: position 17,183 of record JAZNSH010000013.1, on the reverse strand, counting down.
GGTGTTAACCAAGTTTTTTAAGGAGTATAACGGAGGAACACCGTCAGTAAAGGCTATCCGTGTTACGGAGGAAAGCGTTATTAAGGATGTGTGGGATACAAAGCTTCGCCTTTATCCACTTGCAGGCTATAAGTGGCTGCCAAGAGCATCCTCGGCTTATGGCGACAGTGAGATAACTTATCTTATTCCCAACCAAATTGCCATTAACCGCGCACTTTCTGCGGCAGTGTGGTCAACGATGATAACGGGTATGCCTAAAATTATTGTTAACCGCGATCTTGTAAGCGATGGAATAAACAATGATCCGGGGCAGATAATCAACCTTAACGCAGGAGAGGATTATGACGTTAACAAGGCTATCTCCTACGTTTCACCGCCTCAGTTTGCTGCCCAACTTCATACGGTGGTAAATGACGTTGCGGAAAAGACGTTATCCGATGCAGGTGCCAATGAAGCGGCATTGGGAGATATCCGACCTGAAAACGCAACGGCGATAATTGCAACTCGTGAGGCGGCAATGTTACCTATGCAGGTGTATAAAAACACTTATTATCAGTTTATCGAGGAAATAGCAAGGATATGGGCAGATTTTTGGGTGAATATGTACGGCACACGTCCCTTAAAGGTGAAAACTGAAAACGAAACGCTCTATGAAAGCTTTGATGGAGAAAGTCTTAAAAGGCTGGTTATCAATGCAAAGGTTGATGTTGGTGCTTCAACCATTTGGGGCGAAGCGGTGGTCGTAACGTCCTTAAGCAATCTTCTTGAAAAGGGAATTATCACCACAAAAGAGTATCTTGAAAGACTGCCCAAGGGCATTATTCCCGATATTACGGGGCTTATAAAAAGTGTTGAAGAAAGGGAGATGACCATAGATGACAGCTTTGAAGTTAATTGAGCAGGCGGCATCGCTCATCGGCACGGTGGGGATCGAGGATTCACGCATCGCTGACATTGCGAAAAATGCGGTGAACAGAATCTACTGTGAAATATGCTTTAACGAGGGCATTGAATTTTCTGAGATCAAAAGCATCAATGATGAAATTAAGGTTAGCGAACGGTTGTTTTATGAGGTTATGCCTTACGGTGTGGCATCTCTTATTGCAGGTGCGGTGGGAGATGGGGAAAACCAGAATTACTACGGGCGCATATATAACCTCAAACGAAAAAAGCACAAGGAAAGCTACGTTGAGGACGTTATCCCCGTTGTATAGGAGGAAGAAAATATGATACCTTATATAAAACGAAATGGAGCAAAAAGCTTTAAGGTAACTGAATTTTCAGGCGGCGTGAATCTTATGAAGGAGAAAAAACTTATAAGGGATGATCAGCTTTCAAGCGCAAAAAATATGTGGTTTTCGGGAGGCGCCCTTAAAACGCGCCCTGCGGTAGCGGAGGCAATTAAAAACAACAATATATATGAGCATCCGGAAATTTCAGTTGATAATATGAACGAGATCGTTTATAAAAGCAAAAGCTATCTTCTTGAAACGGTGAAGGAAAAAGTTGGTGACACAACGGTTATAAATTTAAGGTTTGTAAGCGAAAGTGATTTTATTTTTCTTGACCGAATTGTTATAAGCCATGAGAATGCTCCTGTGTTTTCTGTGATCTTTAAGGATAACGTTTACGTTTTTGTAGGCACCGTAAATGAAATTTATAAGCTCACAAAGCTTTCTGAGGGCGTGTATTCCAAGGCAACTCTTGTAAGTGAAAATGAAATATATGCGCCTCTCGTTCTGACCAACTGCTGGTCCTGCTTTAACGATAGCGGTAAGATCAACGCAATGCTCTTAAAGGGCGCGGACAAGCTTGAGGACTTCAATCTTTTGAGCAATCGTTACAGAATGTGCTTTTCCCAGTACGATGCGAAAAACTATATTGAAGTTAACGAGGGTGATTCCGAAAGCAGAGTTTCCTATATGGAATACGGCCTGCCTTATACCTCGCCCGGCACAAACGGAAAGATATATCTTGAGTACACCTGCTATGAGGGCTACACTCACAGACACTCAGTTGATTGCCCTGACGTGAAAGCACCTACCGTTGAAAGCAATATTGGTGATGACGGATTATATCTCCACGCCTTTGTAAAGGGTGATATATGCCACGTTACTCTTAATTCCAGCAAAGAAGCAACGCATTTTGATGCCGACATCGTTTCTGTGGAAAAATATATCAATAACAATATGATAATAAACGCACCTCGAACCAATCCCATAAAAAATTTGGAAAAGGTTACTTTAATGAGAGAAAAGGTGTGGTTCGGCAACAATTCTCTTGGCGTTAACGGCGGAAGCCGACTGTTTTTAGGCGGAAATATAAAGGAAAAGTCATTGCTTATATGGAGCGATTTTGAAAATCCCTTATATTTCCCCGAATCAAACTACGCTTACGTTGGCGATAAGGCTCAGGAAATAACCGCCTTTAAGAGAATGGGTGCTGAACTTGTTATTTTTAAGGAAAAGGAAATATACTCAACGAAGTACGCTTTTAACGAGGAGTCCCTTAATATTGCAACCTTTCCTCTTGCTTTAATACATCCGGAGATCGGTTGCAGGCATCCTGAAAGCATTCAACTTGTGAGAAACCGCCTTGTGTTCTATAACGACGGACAGGTTTACGTTATATGTGAACAGAATCAGTTTTCCGAGAGAAACGTGTATCCCGTGTCATCACTGATCAACCCTGAATTAAAGAAAAGAAATGCTTTAAAGGTCTATAGCGCCGATTGGAACGGCTTGTATCTTTTATTCGTTGATGAAACCGTATTTCTTATGAATTACAACACTTATGCATATGTGAACATAAGTGCAGGCTCAGATGAAAATCATATGGAGATCCCTTGGTTTATCTGGGAGCTTCCGCAAAAAACAGATGGAGTTAAAAGTGTGAACGGGGAGCTTCTTTTGTGGGTGAAAAGCGATTCCGATGAGGGCATAAGCTCAATAAACATTATGAAGCTTAATGACGAAACTGTTGATAAAAAGGTGGTTTTTGAGGTTAAAGATGAAGCTGTTGTGAAATTTAAAAGCGAGAAGATAATTTCGGCTTTTGAAACAAAACACTTCGATTTAGGCGATCCGCACAGAATAAAGATCATTGAAAAGGTTTTGTTTGATTCTATCAAGGATCATAAGATGACCGTTCAAGTTATATCGGAAGAAAATATTCCCGATAGCCATAGTGCATTTTTTAACAGCATTGTGCCTGAAAATCGCTATTTAAGATCGGTGGGGCTTTTATTTGAAACAACGGGAAGACTTTGTTTGACCGGTCTTGAAATACGCTATCGAATGGGAAAATAAAGGAGGAAATATGGCAAAAAGCTATCTTGATTATTTAAAAGAGGTTTTAAAAGGGCGTGAAGGCGAAAAGGAAGAGCTTATCGCCCAATATGAAACTGAATATGAAGGCAAAAAGGATAAAAAAAGGAAGGAATACGTTGAAAAAATAAAGGAAAAAGATCAAGCTTACCTTGACGAGATCGATAAGGAAAACGTTGAAAGGCTTATTGAGGAGCGTAAGTTCAGGGAGGCTATAGGCAATATGGGACTTTCTGATTCAGGCTTAAAGAGCGGAATATCTGATCTTAAGGCTAAAAAGCTTCAAAATGAGAACAAGGCTCAGCGCAAGGCGATGGAGGATGAAATGAACCTTAAGCTTTCAGAGATCGACAATGAGAAAAACGAAGAGATCTCAAATGTTGTTAAGAAGTTTGATGATGAAGTTCACAGAAGTGCCGAAGCATTATATAAGGCTTCATTAAAAACATCGGGAAGAAGCAATAGAAGCACCGTTAGCCTTAAACAGGAAACGGAGGAACCTGAAAACTCCCAAAAGCCTAATGTTATGAAACTCGAAGAATTAACTCAACAAAATTATATAAATATCGGCGCAGCCATCAGCACCTTTCCCACAAGAACAGAATATTTGCGCGAAAAAAAGATCAATGACAAAATGCCTGACTATAAAACTCTTATTTATCGCCAGGCAGTTGCGTTGTGGAGAACCCATAGGATCACTCAAGCGGAGTTTGATTATCTGATGGATTATTTTGATGTTGAACATAGTGAATATACAGGGAGGTTATTTTGAGCTTGAGAAGTATTGAATATTTAATTGATGAGGAAGGCATATCACCCCAAAACCTTATTTGGGGCGGTGTGCAATATGAAGATAACGCAACGGTTGTCCGTTATAAATTTAAGGATGAATTTTTAGAGAAGTTAGGTGAAAACATCTGCTTCAGAATTGATTTCTTTTCTGATTGTGCAGGCTATGATCCCTCTGAAAATCTCACCTTTAACGGTTGCGTTGAAAGGGGTATTCCCAAAAAATTCACTCAGTATGCAGGCAAAATGGTTTCAACTCTTGTGATAAGCAGAGTCGTTGACAATAGTACAGCTGAAGAATTTATCGCCTTGCCTGCGGAAATCTTTTTTACCATCGCAGAGAGGGATGAAAAAAAGATAATGGAAAATCTTTCGGCTTACGAAATGTATATGCTATCCCTTTTAAAGCAAGCTGAAGGCACCCTTGAGGAAATGGACGGCAAGTACGTCAGAAACACGCAGTTTGCCGATCAGAACGGAAATCCCGGCATTTTGAGAATAAAGAATTCTTACGGAATAAGCAGTGGAAGATACGGCAGTAATTCACCTCAGACCGGTGATACCATCTATATTGTGAAAGCAACAAACGGTGAGATCAAAAGCCGAAATCAGGATTTTAGACCAATCGTTCCTTCAAACCTTGATTATGCGGTGAAAACGGCACTTTCCGATTCAAAGCTTGCGTGGAGTGAAGATGAAAAGGCAAAGGTCAGAGCGCTTCTTAAGGTGAAAAAGGATGAAACGGTGCTTATTCAGGATGCGGTTGTATATTCAGCAAACGAATATACCGTAAAGCCCACCGAGCCTCTTTTTGAGGGAGTGGAGTACACTTGGGCATACTATTGCTCAGAGTATCCCGGATGGCTTGTTAACGATGCAAATGCTTGCCCCGTAACAACACGAAACAACATTAAAAGCGTTGCGGGGAACGTAACGGTAAACGGCCAAAACTATATCGGATTCTATGCAGAATGCTTTGACTGGGTTGACGGTTCAGGCTGGAAAAGCATTACCGTGTATCAGGATGGCGATAACATTAAGGTCTATAAAACCTTTGGGGGAAACCAAGACACCCTCACCATTATAAAGTGATGGAAAAGGTTCTTTTGTTTGCCGAGATCTTAAGTGCATTGGCGGTTATTTTTTCAACAGCAACAGTATTTTTTATCAAGCTCAAAAGAATTACGGAGGGCGAAAAGTGTCAGCTAAGGTCACATATGCTCTCCGCATATTATAAAAATCTTGAAAAAAGAGAAATACGCCAGTATGAGCTTGAGAATTTTCTTTTAATGTATAATGCCTATAAGGCTTTAAAGGGCAATTCCTTTGTTGATAAGATCAAAGAAGAAGTGATTAAATGGAAGGTGATTTCTTGAACAATATTGAGTTTACCAAAACGCTTGTTGATATTGCCAAAAACTGCAAAACGCTTTACGTTATGGGGTGCTTCGGTGCCCCTTTAAATGAAAAAAACAAGGAAAGATACTGTAAAAATCATTCCTACAATAAAAAATCTGCCCGCACAAAAATGATCCGCGAAGCAAGTGAGGATACCTTTGGCTTTGATTGCGTTAACCTTATTAAGGGAATTTTGTGGGGCTGGAATGGCGATAAAAGCAAAAATTACGGCGGAGCGGTTTATAAGAGCAATAACGTTCCCGATACAAATGCTGACGGTATGATCGCCCTCTGCAAAGAGCTTTCAACTGATTTTTCCAAAATAGAAATAGGCGAGGCAGTATGGCTTAAGGGACACATAGGCGTCTATATCGGTGATGGACTTTGTGTTGAGTGTACGCCCCAATGGAAAAACTCAGTGCAGATAACTGCCTGCAACTGCGATAAAACGGGTTATCCCCGAAGAAATTGGAAAAAGCACGGATATCTGCCTTACATAACCTATGAAAAAGAAATGATAACTATCAAGGAGGAAAAAATGAGAAGCTTTAAGCTTAAGGAAGAAATGAATATAAGAAGCACTCCTAACGGACTGAAAATCGGCACTGCACCTGAGGGCGCGGTTATAAGCGGTACGGAAATTTTAGTGAATAACGGCATAGACTGGCTGAAAACCTCCTATAATGGCATTGAGGGGTACATAGCTGTTTCTGAAAAATATGCTTCTGAGGTGGAAAAAGCCACAGACCTTGAAAAAGCCATTTGCGAAGCCATTAAAATATTAAGTGAGGCGGTGAAATAATATGAGCAATAAGACCTACGATATTTTAAAGTGGATAGCAATGTATCTTCTCCCTGCCTTGGGCACCTTGTATTTTGCACTCTCAGGCATCTGGAATTTGCCCTATTGCGAGGAGATTGTGGGAACTATTACCGCCATCGACACCTTTTTTGCGGTTATTTTAGGAATTAGCTCGGCAAAATACAAAAAATAGGGGATGTACACAGAGGAAAACAAAGGATATTGGGAAGACCGGAACGATGTTTTCAGTTATGAAATCTTAAGCTGATGAAATTTTGGTGGAGATTTTTTTCTCCACCTTAATTTTTGCAAGTTACTGTCCATAAACTTTATTCAAAATGTCTTGAAAAATTATTCATTTTTATTTAATATATAAGGTGAAATAATTTTATAAGGAGGAATTTCTTTTTATGAAAAGAATTTTTACAAAGGTCTTTTCACTGATGCTCGTTCTTGCGATGATAGTAAGCGTCCTTTCCTTTAACCTTTCGGTTGAAGCAACAGGCGCAAACAATAACAGCGCAAGCGTTGCCAGAGCATTAAGTGATGAAGGTATCGTTTTACTAAAGAACGATAATAATGCTTTACCCTTAAAGCAAGGGGCAAACATTGCAATTTTCGGTGAAGGTCAGCATTTAAGACTTTACACGGCTTCTGACTTTAATGCCGACAACTCAATGGGTGTTGAAACCTTACAGAAACAGCACGGTTATATTCCTTGGGGCGCAGGCTCATCCCGTGCAATGGGTGTTGGCGGTAAGAATGCTGCAATCGACCCTCTTGACGCATTTAATTATGCAGAAAAGATGGGCAGAATCAACGTTTATGATGCAATTTCGCAAGGATATATTGATGCACTTGAAAATTCAAATTCAGATGAATCGTTTGTCGAGTATATTCCTACGGAAGCAGATTATCAAGGTGCAGTAGATGCAGGCGTTGATACGGCAGTTGTTGTTATCAGCCGTTTTGACGGTGAATGTGTGGACCTTCCCGTTTCAGAATGGTCACTTTTTGATAGCGAAAAATCAGTTTTACAGAATGCAACAAAGTATTTTGATAAGGTTATTGTTGTTTTAAACACGCCTACACCTATTGATACTAATTGGGCATTTACAAATGATTTGGGTATTGAAGTTGACTCTGTTTTATTTGCAGGCTACGGCGGTATGCAGGGCGGCTGGGCTATTGCTGACGTTATTTTAGGTGACGTTAACCCCTCAGGTAAGCTTGTTACAACTTATGCAAAGGATTTGTACGATTACCCAACAACGGAAACCTTTATAAATGATTCAAAGTATCAGAAGTATACTGAGGATATCTTCCTTGGCTACCGTTATTTTGAAACTTTTGACCCCACATATTCAAAGGTTAACTTTGAGTTTGGCTTTGGTCTTTCATACACGACGTTCAGTATCTCAACTTCTGATTTTAAGGTTGAAAACGGTGTTGTAACGGTAAAAGCAACAGTTAAGAACACGGGCGACGTTGCAGGTAAAGAAGTTGTGCAGATGTACTTATCAGCACCCCAAGGTGAACTTGGTAAGGCTGCAAAAGTGCTTTGTGCATTTGATAAAACACAACTTTTACAACCCGGTGAAAGTGAAACACTTACACTTACCTGTAAACTTAATGACCTTGCATCTTTTGATGATTTAGGTAAAACCGGCAACAAATCTGCCTACGTTTTAGAAGCAGGCGATTATAAGTTCTACGTTGGTAATTCAGTTAAAGAAGCAGGCACACGCCTTGCAGGTACACATAATATTGATGAACTTAAAGTAGTTGAACAGTTAACCCAGCAGGCAAAAACAAACCTTGATAAGCGCTTGCTTGCTGACGGCACTTTTGAAAACCTTTCAGTTGAAGAGCCGAGCACAACTCCTGCACCTGAAGAAAACGAAGAAAAGGTACACAACATCGGTACTGCACTTCGCATTGAGGGCGAGGATTGGATGGAAAAGCCCTATTCAACAAATGATTCGTATACCGGCTCAACTGAAAACTTCACAGGTGTTTTATATGATAAGCTTACAAACACTTGGGAAACTCACAAGGGCATAACCTTTAGCCAGGCTTATATGATAAAGAGCGTTACATATAAGGTAATTGCAGAAAAAGCAGGCGAATATAAGATTTCTGTCCGCTATGCTTCAAATAAGAATGCAGGTATACCGCAAATTTCGGTTCAGACTTCTGTTGATAACGTTACTTTCTCTGAAACAAATTCATTTACTTGCATAAAGACAGACGAACTGGGCGGTAATGCATATAACAGTTATATGGATGCTGATGATGTTGCAGTTACTCTTAGCGAGGGTATCAACTACATTAAATTTAACGTATCCGGCGCACCTAATATTGATAGTTTCCTTATTTATTATTCTGAGGCAGGTAAACCCGTGGTTGACGGAATGATTTTTGAGGCTGAAGAATACGTTGACATTGCGGTAAACGATTATATTAAAGCAAAGGCTTTTACTGAAGGCTGGTACTATAACGGCACTGAAACAACTGCTTATAACCAGACAGCTGTTGAATCAATGTGGCCCAGCGGTTCATATATTACCTTAAAGGTTAACGTTACCGAAACGGGACGCTATAAGATGATGGCACGTTGTGCATCAACTGCCGCAAGCGGACTTGACGTTTTAACTTCAACTGACGGCACTACCTTTACTAACCCTGCAACGTTAGCAAATATCGTAGTTCCTGAAGATACGCGTGTGACTGTAGGTAAAACGGGTTACAACTGTTATGTTGATTTTGAAGTTGAAGGTTACGTTTATTTAAGAAAAGGCACAAACTATATTAAGCTTGCAAAGGGTACTGCAACGGCTTGTAACATCGACCTTTTCACTTTGGAAAAAGTATATCCCACAACCGTTGTTGAAACGGAAGAGTATGATACTATAGAGTCAACTCAGGCAAAGACTGTTGATGAAAATAAGAGCGGTAAACTTTATAATGAAGAAACGGGCACGTGGGATGCTTATACTTCATCAAACCTTGCAAACGGCTGGGCAACTAAAGAAGCAACCTATACGGTTTATATTGAAAATCCCGGTGAATATACTTTCAATGCAATTTGCGCAAGTAATGACGGCAGAACAGGTAAAGTACATATTGCATCAAGCGTAGATAACTTTACCAAAAAAGCAACCGTTGAGGTTACTGATACCACAACGGGAAGCGGAAGCACCTATTATGGATACAAGAGATTTTCTGCAACGGATACCTTTACACTTGAAAAAGGTCTTAACGTTCTTAAACTTACCTTCTCGAGTGTTGCACCAAACGTTGATAAGTTTACGTTGGTAAGAACGGGCGATACTCCCGTTAAACCCTTAAAGGACGTTATTTCAGGTGAAATCACCTTAGATGAGTTTGTTGAGCAGATGTCAAATGAGGAACTTGCGACCTTCTTCGTTTCATACCCCGGTCTTAACTTTGGCGGAAGTGATGATGTTAACGCTAAGTACGGCTTCTCACGAGTTGCAGTATCTGACGGACCTTCAGGTATCGGTTCAAGAGCAACAAGTTTCCCCTGCGAAACGATTATCGCTTGCACTTGGAATACAGACCTTGTTGAAGCCTTCGGCAGAGTTATGGGCGCTGAACTTTACGATAACGATATCGAAGTCTGGCTTGCGCCCGGTGTAAACCTCCACCGAAATCCGCTTTCAGGCAGAAACTCTGAATATTATTCAGAAGATCCCTTTATTTCAGGCGTTATGGCTGTAACAACCATTAAAGCGGTTCAGCGTTACGGCGTAAGTGTATGTATTAAGCATTTCGTATGCAACGAAAAGGAAGCAAACAAACTTGCGCAGGACGTTCAGGTTTCAGAACGTGCTTTACGCGAAATTTACTTAAAACCCTTTGAAATGGCAGTTAAAGACGGCAAGGCGCAGGGTATAATGTCATCATACAACCTTGTAAACGGCGTTGCAATGAACGAAAACAAGGATATTTTAACTAACATTCTTCGTGGTGAATGGGGATATCAGTATTATATTTCAGGCGACTGGAACAATAATAAGGATATGGTTAAGGAAATCAACGCAGGTCACGGCGTGCGCGAGCCCTATACATATTGCGATATTGATGTCGTTATCACCGCAATAAATGAAGGTAAAATCGAAAGAGAAACCTTGCTTACAGGTGCAAAGTATGAACTTAACACACTTATGCGCGGTAAACGTAATTATTCAAAATGGACAAAGGCAATCTGTAACGGAAATCATACTTTTGTTAATGACGTATGCTCAGTTTGCCACGCACCTAACCCGCAGGTATTTACTTCTCTTGATTCAACAGTAGATTCCCTTGTTGATAATATGACCAAAAACGTAGGATTAAAAATGACTGTTCTTGAAAGTTCAATTACAACACCTGCAAACACCATTATTAATGCAACCGGTCACTTCACAAACAAAATAAATGCTCTTAACAGTGATAAAACAAAGGCAGAAATTACTATCAACAATACGATGGCTTCAAGGGCTGACGTAAAAGTTAAGTTGGGTGTATATATTTCTGACAGCAAGTGGACCCGTGTAACCACTAATGACGCCCAATATTCTTATTCGGGTGATGACGGCATTTATAAGAATGGCGAATGGCTTACCATTCCTTATGGCTGTACAGCAACACTCTGGTTCGATTTATCAGACAGTAAGTATGATACCTTTACGGGAGCTGATAGGGAATATTCAAGAAGCGAATATGCTACCATTATGTATTTTGCTGCACCTGATGCCCAGGCAGGTGATAGTTTGTACTTAAAGGGTGAGAATGTTTCAACTACAACAACGTCGACAATCGGCACAACAATTGAAAATGTTAGTACAAATATTGCGTTTAACAACCTTGGCGAATATAAGGTTGAAGCACGCCTTGAAGGTGATTACGGTGCGGTGCTTGATACCAAACTTCTTGAAGATGCAGGCTTAAAGGTAACCAACGGTAAATTCTACGATGGTAAAGTTGATGCTGATTATATCTTAAAAGCAACTGATAATGAGGATTATATCTTCGTTGGTTGGTATGATAAGGATAATAAACTTGTAAGCACGGAAAAACTTGTTCCTTACAATACGTTGGAAGTACCTAAAGGCATCAATACGCTTTATGCACACTATATTATTAAGGATGCAAAGGTTTCTGAAAACACCATTAAGGGCGCAACCCTTGATATTGGCTCAAGCCTTACACTTAACTATTATGCTGATCTTGATGATGCTCATAAGGATGCAATTCTTAGGATAACCCGTAACGCTGAAACCGTTGAGCTTTCAGGCACAAAGGATAATTTAACGGGAATGTACGTTTTCGCATATGCAGGCATCAATCCTCAGTGTATGACCGATAACGTTAAGGCAGAGCTTGTTTATAACAATGAAGTTGTTTCCGTAAAGGAAGAATATTCGGTTAAGGCTTATGCAGATAACCTTATGAACAAGACAGCTTCTGAGAACGGCTTATCCAACGATAAGTATACCGCGCTTAAGACGCTTCTTTCCGATATGCTTGTTTACGGCGATAACGCTCAGGCATATCAGAATTACAGAGAAGATAATCTTGCAACAACCGATATTACCTGGCTTAATGCTTCGGAATTTGTTGCTCCCACAGATGGCGTTAAGCGCGTAGTTTCGGGCAACACGGATGCAAGCAATAAGATTCTTTCATCAGGTCTTAATATGGCAAACGTAAATAAGATTTACTTCAAGGTTAACGTTACCGATGCCGAAGTTTATGTTGATGGTGTTCTTGTAACGCCTGATAAAGACGGCAAGGTTTATACCGATGCCATCAAGGCAAATCAGTTCAGCGATGTTCATAGTTGCGAGCTAAAAAAAGGTGTTGACACTATTGCAAAAGTCGAGTATAATGTAAATGCTTATATTATGGCTAAAAGTGAAAATGCAACCGTTGGCGATATTGTCAAGGCTCTTAATAACTACGGTGTAGCAGCAAAAACTTATGCCTCAGTTAAATAAGGAGGAATAGTTATGAAAAAATACGAAACACCAGAAGTAGAAATCACACCTATTTTTAAGTCAGATGTTATGACTGAAAGCACAGTTCCAGGTGGCGGACCTTTTGATCTTGTGGAAGATGAGTTCTAAAAAAGTAAACAAGAAAGACGCTTCTTTTTGAAGCGTCTTTTTTATTTTAAAGCTTGTTGCCTGTACTCGCTTGGTGTCAGATTAGTGATGGCAAAAAACTCACGGTTAAAAGTGCGGATGGTGTTATAACCCACATCAGTTGAAATATCGGTAATAGATCTGTCGGTTGTTTTTAAAAGGCTTTTTGCCTTGTCAATGCGCAGGCGGTTAATATACGCCCTGAAGCTTGTGTGGAAGCGCTCACGGAATAAGCGCATAATATGTTCCTTGCTGATATTAAGCTCCTTTGCCATATCTTCAAGAGAAATGTCATCACAAAAATTGCGGTTACAGTAGGCAAAAATGTCTGCTGAGGCATCCTTTTGCAGTTTTTTTGCCTTTTTAAAGGAAAGAGAGGGCAGAAGCTTTGATAAAATAAGAGTTGCGCAAGCATTAAGCGCTTGGGTAACATAAGGCTCGTTAAGACTCTTTAATTCAACAGCCTCTTCAAAATAAGGCGTTATTTTATTTAGAATCTGAGGGTCGGTGATAACGGGATTCTGCGGTACTATTTTATCAAGCTCAGGCAGAAATAAACGAAGCACATCGGATTTGAAAATTGTTATATAATTTTTAAGCTCGGCGGAATGAAAGTCGTCAACGTAGGAATGGAGCTGATTGGGAAAGGTTATTAAAAGGCTGTTATCGTTAAGAATGTATTCCTCGCCGTCAACGTAAGCGGTGATGGGACCTTTGCGGATGAAAATTATTTCCACCTCATCGTGCATATGTGCGGCAAAGCCAAGGCCTGCACGTCTTGCAACGTGAACGTGTCCCCAACGCTCATAAAACACTTTATTCATAAAAATTCACCGCCCTTTTTATTTATTGTATCATATCAGAGGGCGTATTTCAATAAAAATTTACAGAACGTTGATTATGTGCAAGGTGTTTCGCTCTTTTATATGGGAGAGCATCTGCATTGTCAGCGCTTTTGATTCCATAAATTCGTCAAAATCATATTTCAGCTCCTCCTCCATTGCCCAGAGGTTTTTGCTCACCTCCTCAAGATCACCGTGATCAATGATTATTTCAAGCCTTTGGGAAAGGTTTTCCCAATTTTCCATAGCGCTTTTTAAGTCTTCTGCGGAAGAAATATTATTTACGTCATCCGCCATTTCCGCTAAATCCTTTTCGATAAAATATTCGGCGCAGAAAGAGCCCGAAAGAAACATAAAGATAAGCACAAGAATGATTACTACAGTTCTCATAAATATATCTCCTTTACTGAATCCGATAAATGAATATAAAGTCTTGTACCGTCATAGGTTAAAAGAAAAACCTTTTTAAGAGAAAAGCCTGCTTTTTCAACCTTTCTTTTAAGCCACGAGCTGTCTTTTCCAATAAGAGCAAGATTTTCTTTTATGATCTTTCCGTCCATAATCAGCGAAACATTTATATCGTCCTGCTTCACCGATAGCTTAAGATCCTTTGTTTTTACGTTGCGGTGCTCTTTTTTTAGAATTACCGATATTTCTCCGTTTGTTTCAAGATAGGCATAATATACCTCGGAAATATCAAACACGTCATTGCTGCGCAGCTGCTCAAGGAGATCGTTTAAAGTGTATCTCACATCCTTAAGCGCCTTTATATCAATGAGTCCGCGCTTAATTAAAAGCCGCGGCTTTCCGCAAATTATTCCCCGCAAAAATGTAGATTTAAGGGAAAGATAGGATAATATAAGACCTGTACACAAAAGCACGTAGATAGGCAGGATTCCCCATAAAATAGGCGTATCAAGGTCGCTCATAGGCACTGTTACCAGGTTTGAGGAAATAAGCATCAGTGCAAATTCATAGGGCTGAAGCTGTGCAATTTGCCGTTTTCCCATAAGCCTGAGCATTACCAAAAGGGAAATAAAAAGTAAAAGCGTTCTTAAAATCAGCGTTGCCAAAAAATCACTCCCGTAATATTATGTGAAAAAATTATAAATATTATAAGTTGGCTATGTACAATTTAACTTAAATGTGGTACAATAATAGTGAATATTAAAAAGGAGAGTTCTGAAATGGGAAAAAAGATATTACGCATATTCCTTTATTTATTATCCCGTGCGGCAATCGCCTGCGTAATTATAGGTCTTATTGTCGGTGCTTTTCTTTCAAGCGTTAAAACCTCAAACCTGTATTTTGTTATTCAGGATGCTTTAAAGGCAAGGCTTGATATTATTCTTTCCGATGCTTCAGTTGACGATAAGGCAAAGTTTTTTACCGAAAACTATCTTCAGAGTGCTGAGTATCAGGAATTAAAAACACGCTATGAAAACTATGAGATAACGGGCTTTAACCATAAATTTGAGTTTGAAAGTCTTTTCGTTTGGCCCTGGAGCGATAAAAAAACAGTAATTGTTAAAGAAGCCGTGCACACTATTATCGGCGATATTGATGAGGCGAAGATAAGCAAGGAGGATGCTAAGGCACAGGGCATTGAGAAGGTTCCTCAGTGGCAGGCCTCCGAATATGAAGTAACCTTAGCCTATGAGAACGAGTCCTGGCGTATTGATTCCATTGAACGGGTAGGGGATTTTGATTACAAACCGCCCCAGACGCCCTCTCTTTCAAAAGAAGAAATTGATGCTTTAAGAACACCGGTGCCCGATCCCACACCAACCTTTGATCCCAATGTTGATCTTACCGGTGAGCATCCCGCAACCATATCAACTCCCTTGCGCGGTGATAAGGTAAACGTGAGAATCGGTCCTGCAACTGAATATGATATTATTGAAGAACTTGAAAACGGTGCAAGGATTACCGTTCTTGATGAATCTGACGGCTGGTATCTTGTAAGAACCGAAAAAGGCAATGAAGGCTACGTCAGCGGATACTATATTTTATTTGATTAGGATGTTTTGAAATGGATAGACGGACGGCACGAAAAAAGGAAAAAGTGTTCTATCATATAATAACGCTTATAATATGTCTTACCATCGTCCTTACGGCTGGCATAATAATTCTTATTTATTATAATCAGCAGGTAAGCTCACAAACGGGGCTCAGCGATAACTTCTATGAAGCCAAGGCAAATAATGATAAGTATTTTTCCGATAAAATTCTTGATGGCGTTACCATATCGGGTGTTGATGTTGGCGGAATGACCGTGGAAGAGGCAAAAAACCATCTTTCGACCATTGAGAACCACAACGTCAAAACAAAAATGCTTACGGTTAAGTTTGGCGATAAGAAATGGAATTTTGACAGTAAGACCCTTAAGCTTGAGGTTGATGTTGAAAAAGCCGCAATGATGGCATATCGCGTTGGAAGATTCGGCACCACCGAGGAGCGCAATGAAAAGCTTCAGCTTCTTGAAAGCGGACAGAAGATAGACGTTTCGGCGGCAATAATAGGCGATCCTCAGCCTTTATATGATGCTCTTCTTAATATTAAAAAGGAAGTTGATGTTGAGGCAAAGGATGCAACGGTTAAATTTAAGTATTCAGGAGGCCCTCAGTATATTTATACCGATGAGGTTATCGGCAAAAAGCTTGATGTTTTAAAGGCATATTATGCCATTGAAAGCTTGCTGGGAGCTGAAAAGGAATCGGAAATCGTTGAATATACTCTCACTCTTGATGATGTTCAGCCACGGATAAAGCGCGCCGATATTGAAAAGGAATATTCCCTTGTGGGCAAACACACCACAACTCTTTCAACCTCATCATCAGAGGGAAGAATACAGAATATTACCCGCGCTCTTGAAGGCTTAAATGAGAGAGTTTGGATGCCGGGCGAGACCTTCTCATTTAATCAGTGGGTAGGTGCAAGAACCATTGAAAACGGCTTTGGAATCGGTGTTTTCATCAATGCCGATCAGCAATATGATGAAACTGTAGGCGGCGGTATTTGTCAGGTTTCAACAACTGTTTATTATGCCGCATTGCTTTCGGGCGCAAACTCCGTTGGCAGAAACGCACCTATCGAAATTATTGAAAGACGGCCTCATTCCTGGCCATCGGTGTACATTGATAAAGGTCTTGATGCAACGGTTTCCTGGCCTCATACCGACCTTAAAATGTATAATAACACCTCAACACCGTTTTTTATTCATTCCACCATTAGCCGTAAAGGCTCAACCCTCTACGTTACAGTTGAATTTTACGGCACACCCTTACCCAACAATGCAAAGGTGAAGATCGAAACCGAGGTTATCTCCGAGGTTCAGCCTCCAGAACCACAGCTTATACCCGATAAAGAGAATAAATACGAGCTTAAACCCGGTGAAAGCAAGGTCGTAACCGAGGCAAGAACGGGCTATACGGTGAACGTATATCAGATTTGGAAAGAGCCCGGCAAGGAGGACGTTAAATCGCTTCTCACAGTTTCAAAGTATGAACCCATTCAGGGCAAAATATACGTTTCAACTGCTGAAGCAACGCCCACGCCCACACCAACGCCAACACCTACTCCAACACCTGAAATTCCTGTGGAATAACTCTAAATTCCCCCTTTACAAATTTTAGCCAATAATATATAATATTATAAATTAAATATATAAGGAGAACTTTAAAATGAGCAAACGTTATGAAGAGGCAAAGGCTATTTACGCATCCTATGGCGTTGATACCGATGCTGCAATCGCAAAACTTAAAAACATTCCCGTAGCTGTTCACTGCTGGCAGGGTGATGACGTTATCGGTTTCGACCATGACGGCCCCTTAACCGGCGGTATCCAGACAACCGGTAACTATCCCGGCAAGGC
>JAZNSH010000012.1:0-9246 GCA_045591115.1 Clostridia bacterium | reverse complement strand
TGTTTATGATCCTGCTGCTATGAGATAATTTCTAACCTTTCTTTTAAAGTCCTTGAAACATAGGGCTTGTTTAAGTGCGCCTATTTTTGATTTCTAAACTTTTTTAAAAAAGCACTTGACTTTTAATAGTTAGTCACCTCTAAAAAAGATTTTATTAAAAAAACAAATAAAAAGCTATCACATTTCTGCTGAAAAGTTTTCTATTCTTGCTTAAATGATATCTCTTTAAAAAGCAAAAGTCAATAGCAAAATGTGAGGTTTTTAATGGCTTTTTGTGTGATTTCAAATAATTCTGTATTGCAATCCTCCATTAAAAGTGATAAAATATAATATATTATTTTTTAGGAGATGTTTTACTATGGATAAAATTAAAATTCCCGTTGCACTTCAGATAGTTATGGATGATATGGGCTGGCATCACGGCACAAACGGCTTAAAGGACGGTCGCCCTGCACGCACGGGCATAAATCGCGATCACGAGGTTGAAGATTACATCGTTTTAAACGAGATCGGCAAGAAGATAGATATGCACTTACTGTGCGGTTTTACCATTGGTGAATGGGATAAGGATAACGTTCTTCGCGGAATGAAGCACGCCACTTGGGATGAGGAAGGCTGGGACAGAGCAAGTGAGATCGATTACGAAAAAACACAAAAGTTCTTTGAGGCAATAGAGAACAGCGAATATATTGATCTTGCCTTCCACGGCACAATGCACGGCTATTGGGAAAATGGCGATAATTTCGGAAACCCAAGAGAATTTTATTCCTATGAGCTTCCTGAGGGCGCAACTGAAAGACGTGTTGACTATCCCGTTAAACCCGTTTCCGCTGAGTACGTTGACGAGCATCTTGATGCTTGGTTCAAGATATATAATTCTTGGGGGTTCACTAAACCCATCGAAACCATCATTTCCCCTGCAAGCCTTTATAAGGATAAGTGGGTGGTTGATTCCTATGCTGAAAAAGCCAAAAAGTACGGCATCAAATATTGGAAAAACTTGTGGGCGGAGCATAATTGCCTGACCGAAAATTTTAAGGGCATTATTTTCTTAAATACCCACGGCGAGCTTGTTGATTGGAATCATTATGATGTTGAGCCTTTAAAGGATGCTTCTGTTAAAGAATTTAATGAAGAGGGCAAATATCCCATATATGCGGTGCTTGGCTGCCATTGGGCAAACTTTGTGCACAGTGATCCGAAAGATAACTTAAAGTACGTTGATCAGTGGGCGGAATTTTTCTTGAAGCAGAAGAAGATTTTCGGCAGAATGTTATCTAAAAATATGGCATTTGCCTGCCATCAGGCACAATATCACGTTCACACAAAAATGACATTTGAAAATGATGTTTTAACGCTTGACGTTACTGACGTTTTAAATCAGGACACCATTTCAAAGAGCAATGAATTCTATATAAGCATTAAAAACGAGCTTAAGCCTAAGGAAATTTCAGGTGCATCTCTTGAGCTCTATGACGTTCAGGAGGATTTTAAGACCTATAAGATCGGGGTAATTGATAACATCATCAAAATATCCTTTTAAATAAGGGCGGTTGCAAAATTTTTGAATATACTGTATAATACCTTTAATATATTTTAAGGAGAAGCTTTATGAAGAGAGAAGATTACATTTCCTGGGATGAATATTTTATGGGCATTGCCTTGTTTTCCGCACAGAGAAGCAAGGATGCAGGAACTCAGGTGGGTGCGTGCATTGTAAGCCAAGAGAATAAGATCTTAACCGTTGGCTATAACGGTATGCCAAGAGGCTGTAATGATGACGATATGCCTTGGGGCAGAGAGGGCGGTATGCTTGACAGCAAGTATGCCTTCGTTTGCCACGCTGAATTAAATGCTATCTTGAATAATGCAGGTGCATCTCTTGTTGGCTCAAAGTGCTACGTTACCTTGTTCCCCTGCAACGAGTGCGCAAAGGCAATCATTCAGGCGGGCATTAAGGAGGTTATCTATCTTTCCGATAAATATGCTGACACCGAGGGCACCATCGCTTCAAAGAAGATGCTCAATATGGTTGGCGTAAAGCTTACACAGTATAAGCCTACGGGCAGAAAAATCGAGTTGGAGTTATAATATGAATTTTGTTTTTACAGGCGGTGGAACGGCAGGTCACGTTACGCCCAATATTGCCCTTATTCCTATGCTTCAGGATAAAGGCTATACCGTTCACTATATCGGCAGAATGGAAGGCATCGAAAAAGAGCTTATTGAAAAATTGCCCGGCGTAACCTATCACGGCATCAGCGCAGGCAAATTAAGAAGATACAATAATATTAAGAATCTTACTGATCCTTTCAGAGTTGTAAAGGGCTATTTTCAGGCAAGAAAGCTTTTTAAAGAGCTTAAGCCTGCAGGTCTTTTCTCTAAAGGCGGTTTCGTTTCCGTTCCCGTTGTTATGGCGGCAAAGGCATATAAGGTGCCCATCGTTATTCACGAATCGGATATGACGCCCGGTCTTGCCACAAAGCTGTGCCTTCCCCACGCCAAAAAGGCTTGCACAACCTTTAAGAAAACTGCCGAAAATTTAGGCGAAAAGGGCGTTTGCACAGGCACTCCCTTAAGAGATTCCCTCCTTCACGGCTCAAAGGAGATCGCAAGGAAAAAGCTTCAGCTTGATGAAAAGCCCGTAATCTTAATTATGGGCGGAAGCCTTGGCGCAAAGGTGATAAACGATAATATCCGCAAGGTTTTGGATAGACTTCTTCCTCTTTTCAATATCGTTCACATCTGCGGTAAAGGCAAAATGGATGAAACCATCAATAAAAAAGGCTATATTCAGCTTGAGTACGTTAACGAGGAATTGCCCGATATTATGGCGCTTTCCGATATCGTTATTTCCCGTGCCGGCTCAAACAGTATCAACGAGTTTTTGGCACTTAATAAGCCTATGCTTCTTATTCCCTTATCTAAGGAATTCTCCCGTGGCGATCAGATCGATAACACCATCGAGTTTGAATCCTTAGGCTACTGTAAAAAGCTCTTTGAGGAGGACGTTACCGAGGATAAGCTTGTGTCTTTTGTTAAGGAGCTTTACGATGAGCGCAACGTGTATTCTGAGAATATGAAGAAAAGTGGGGCGCATAGGGGCAGGGATAATGTGTTCGAGGTTATTATGGCGAGTGTAAAAGAGTGATATTTCCGTTGGAAGTGGTATTTTGCTTCGCAAAGTGATATTTTGCTTCGCAAAGTGGTATATTTTTGCGTTGCAAAAATGTTGAGGTGTGCTTCGCACGAACTTTATATAAAGTTGCGCGTAGCGCATACCTTTATCAATGCGGAACGCAGTGAAGCATTGCATATCATCAAAACGAAGTTTTGCATATCATCACGGCTTTGCCGTGCATATCATCAATGCGCAAGCATTGCATATCATCATTGCGTAAGCAATGTATAGAATTGCGCAAGCATTGCATATCATCATTGCGTAAGCAATGTATAGAAAAGAGCGGTTTTCGCTCTTTTTTTTCTTTCGGTTTTTGGGAAAAGGCGTCTTAAAACTTTCGGTTTGCTTTCGAATTTTGAAAAAGCGAAATGCACATAAAATATTTATTGACATTTGATTTTGCATAGTGTATCATTAAAGCAACAAAGGTGAATTTGCAATATTTATATTTAAAAATGCAATTCAAATTACCGTTTTTATTTGGTATAATAGATAATAAATGGAGGCGTAAACTATGAGCGATTTCAAGGTTGGTTTTTCAAGAGTAAACATTAACCCTATGATGGGGATTGACGTAAACGGCTATTTCATTGAGCGTAAGGCTGACGGCATCTTAGATGATCTTGAAGCAAATATAATTGCATTTCAGCTGAAAAAAAAGCGCGCGATAATGGTTTCTGCCGATCTTTGCGATTTAAGACGTGGCATCTATGAGCGTATCCGTGATGCCATTATGGAAAAAACACGTGTTAGGAAGGATATGATCTTCATTTCCGCCACCCACACTCACACGGGCCCAACAACTAATCCCATTAAGGTTGAAGATGGCTCTCTTGAGGAAGAATATTCCCGCTTTTTAATTAAGCGCATTGCTGACGGTGCTTTTTTTGCAATAAACGATCTTAAGCCTGCAAAAATGGGCTATGGTGTTTCCGAGGCAAAGAACGTTGCCTTTGTGAGAAGATTCCGTATGAAAGACGGAAGCATTAAGACCAACCCCGGTGTTGATAATCCCCAAATCGTTGCGCCCGTTGGTGATGTTGATGAGAGAGTAAGCGTTCTCCGTTTTGACAGAGAAAATGCCGAAACTGTGGTGCTTGTTAACTTTGCAAACCATCCTGATGTTGTTGGCGGATGCAAAATTTCTGCTGACTGGCCCGGATTTTTGAGAAGAACTGTTGAAAAGTCCATTGATAACACAAAATGCTTGTTCTTTAACGGTGCTGAGGGCGATGTTAACCACGTTAACGTTCATCCGCGAGGCGGTGATCTTAACGGAATGTTTATGGATTTTGATGACGTTTCAAGAGGCTATGAACACGCAAAGCATATTGGTTACGTTATTGCAGGCGCAGTAATGCAGATTTATCTTAAGGTTAAATACGTTCCCGTTGATTCAATAGACGGAATGATAAAATCAATTAAAATTCCCTCAAACAGACCTGATCCCAAGGATCTGCCCCTTGCCAAAAAGTATAACGAGCTTCATCTTCAGGGCAGGGATGAGGAGATTCCCTATAAGGCGATGATGCTTACCACCGTTGTTGCAGAAGCGGCACGAATGGTGCGCCTTGAAAACGGCCCTGACTATTTTGAAACAAACCTTTCAGCCTTAAAAATCGGCCCCGTTGCCTTTATGGGCATTGCAGGTGAGCCTTTTACCGGCATCGGCAGAGGTATTAAGGAAGCCGATGACTTTGAGCTTGTTATTCCTTGTTGCTTAACAAACGGCGATGAAGGATATTTCCCAATGCAGGAGGCCTATGATGAGGGCGGATATGAAGCAAGAAGCTCCATTTTTAAGGCAGGCGTAGCGGAAATTCTTATTGATGAGGGCAAGAAGCTTCTTAAGGAGATAAAAAAATGAAAGCAATAGTAAATGCAATCATTGTGTTAAAGGATCATTATATCCCGAACGGTATTATTCTTATCGAAAACGGCTTAATAAAGGATTTCGGTGAGGCACGCAAGCTTTCCATTCCCGAAAATGCTGAGATTATTGACGGAAAAGGGCTTTACGTTGGCCCCGGATTTGTTGATATTCACACCCATTCTGACGGTTATGTGTTTTTTCAGGATGAGCCTGAAAGAGCAAGTGAGCATCACTTGAAGCACGGCACCACCACCTTGTTGCCTGCCCTTTATTACAGTATGGACACTAAGGGCTATGTTGAAGCAATAAAAAAACTTCGTCAGGCAATGAAAAAGTGTAAAAATATTGGCGGACTTTATATGGAAGGGCCTTATCTTAACCCCAAATTCGGTTGCGATAGGGAATCTAATCCTTGGAAAGGCCCCGTTGACAGAGAAAAGCATATGCCAATAATCGAAGAAGCATATGATATTGCCCGCGTTTGGGCGCTTGCACCTGAAAGAGAGAATATTCTTGAGTTCGTGCTTGACGTTAAAAAGAAAAATCCCTCGGCAGTGTTTTCAGTTGCGCACTCTGAGGCATCGCCCTATGATATTGAAGCACTTATGCCTTACGGCTTAAAAATAGGCACACACCACACCAACGCAACGGGGGACAGACCTATGTATCCTGAGTGCCGAGGCGTTTGTGTTGATGAGGCAGTTAACTTTAACAGAGAGATCTATGCCGAGCTTATTTGCGACAGCCGTGGTATTCACGTTGATCCCTATATGCTGAGGCTTGTCCGCAGAATAAAGGGGGATGACAGAATTATGCTCATTTCCGATGCCTATGCTTGTGACGGCCCTATTCCTCCGGGATATGATGATGTTGATGATATCAACTTCGATTTTATGGGCGAAATTGCAGGCTCAAAGATGACTCTTGATATTGCTTGCAGAAATATGATGAAGCACACCGGCGCATCTGTTGTTGACGTGTTCAGGTTTGCATCCCTTAACCCTGCCAACTGCGTAGGCTTCCTTGATCGCGGTGAAATAGCAAAGGGCAAGCGTGCAGATCTTGTTTTCGTTGATCATATGATGAAGGTTGATAAAGTTCTCTTTATGGGGGAGGAAGTTAAATGAAAGAATACACTATAACTTATGTAAAAAATGAGCCTCAATGGGAAAATATTCCTATAATGGATATTAAGGAGCCCTTTGGAAAAAGCTTTGAGGAAATAACTGCAAAGGCTCAGATAGCATATTCCGATGAAAAGCTTTTAATTCACTTAAGCACCAAGGAAAAAAATTATCGCAAGGTTGAAAGGGATATTTTAGGTATGCCCTGCGAGGACAGCTGTCTTGAATTCTTCTTCAGCCCAATAAACGGCGATAAGAGATATTTCAATATTGAGTTCAATGCCAACGCTTGTATGTTCTTGGGAATGGGAACCTCAGTTGATGATCTTACAAGGCTCACCTTTGTTGATGAGGAGCTTTTTAACCCTGAAATAAAGGAAAATGCTGATGGCTGGGAGATCTTCTACAGTATTCCATATTCCTTTATCACAAGATTTTTTAAGGATTTTAAGGCTGAAAAGGGCGGATATATTATGGCAAACAGCTATAAATGCTCAGATTTAGGCGAAAAGCCACACTATTATGCTTGGAATCCCATCGTAAAGCTGCCCCGTTCATCCTTCCATAATCCCGATTGCTTCGGCAAAATGATTTTCGGCTAATTTTAAAAATTTATATAAAGGAGATAAAGAAATGAAAGACATTATTATTGATCCCCCAACAAAATTTGATTTTAAGTGCGGTGATTACGTTCCTTTTAAGGACCGTGAGGTTTGTGAACGCCTTCGCAAGATAAGCGGAAAGGATCTTGAAAAGCATCCTAACCCCGATTTCAACATTAAGGTTATGATGAATCCCCATCCCGTGCTTATCGCAACACTTTTCTCTCGCATTAAGGCAGCTTCGGAAGCAGGCAAGAAGTACACAATGATTTTAGGCAATCCTGAGCCTGAAACTTATATTCCTCTTGCACAGCTTATCAACTATTTTAAGGTTGATTGCTCCAAGCTTCACATCTTCGCTATGGACGAGTGGGCTGACGATATGGGCAACATCGCTCCTGAAACCTACGAAGCAGGCTTTGCACATTCAATGCTTAAGTACTTCGTATATCAGATCGATCCCAAGCTTCGTATGCCTCTTGAGAACGTTCACTATCCCACAAATTTAAATATCGGTCACTATTCAAAGCTTATCACCGAAATCGGTGAGGGCGGTGCTGATATCTGCTCATCATCACCCGGATGGACAGGCCATATGGCATTTATCGATCCCGTTGACGAGTTTATGACAGATAATATCGATGAATGGCTTAATATGGAAGCACGCATCGTAACACTTCATCCCTTAACCGTTGCACAGAACTCACTTCACGGTGTATTCGGTCAGTCAGGCTATATTGCATCCGTTCCTCCCAAGGCCGCAACCATCGGCCCTGTTGACGTTAAGAATGCAAGAGAACGTATTGAGGTTCACGCATTGTTGACCAACAACACCTTCTCATCCTGGCAGAGAATGACCTCCCGTCTTGTTCTTCACGGCCCCGTTACCCCTGCAATTCCCTCATCAATGCTTCAAACAATGAAAACTCAGGTTTACGTTTCAGAAGAAATTGCAGCGCCGTTTGAGTGTTGGGAGAAAGTCGGCTACTAATTTAATACGCTACGAAAAACTCTTGAAACTGCGGTTCACAAGCAATATAAAACCTCAGTCATTTACCCTTTTGTAAACTCCTTCGGTTTTAATCACTTGTTCACCTGATTTTCAAGCTTTTTCGCACCGTATGGTTTAGTGCGAATACGGCACGAAAAACTCTTGAATACGAGTGCGAGAAATCTTCGCAACTGCGGGTTGTGCAAGGAATAAAAGCTCAATCACTTACCGCCTTGTAAGCTCATTCGCTTTTATCCTCACACGCCCCTGATTTGCGAATTTTCTCGAACTCTTTAGTTTGAAGTGGTGTGATTTTTTTTCGCACCGTATAGCACAATAATACCCCTTGCTTTCACAAGGGGTTCAGACTGTAGACAAAGTGTACTTTTTATCAAAAAAATATATAATAATAAGTTTTTTGCAGCGACAGGTGCGGTGCAAAAAACACCTTGCACAAGGCAAGTCACCCGCAAAAAACGGGCACGCAGCCGCGTGAGCCTCAAAAAATATATAAGGAGTGGTAAAAGCCACTCCGTTATGTTTTTTGAAGGGGGAAGACTTTGTCTTCACCCTCAAAGGGCGATGAAAATCGTCCTTTTTTCTATTGTAAAAAACGGGTAAATATGGTATAATATAAAGGAAATGAGGTGATGAAATGCTTGAAAACAAACTTAACATAACCTCCTCCGCAGAGCTAAAACGTGAGGAAGAGCGCATCAGCAAGAAAAAGGCAATGGCTCTTTTTGAAAATGGTGTTCTCGAAAACATTGAAGCAGGCAAAACCTCATCACTTTTTTTAATTCACAAGGCTCTTTTTGAGGATATTTATGATTTTGCAGGAAAACTTCGCACAGTGAACGTTGCAAAGGGCAACTTCCGCTTTGCACCTTTAATGTATCTTGAAGCAGCACTTGAGAATATTGATAAAATGCCTCAATCCAATTTTGATGAGATAGTTGAAAAGTATGTTGAAATGAACATTGCCCATCCCTTTCGTGAGGGCAACGGCAGGGCAACGCGAATCTGGCTTGATTGTATGTTCAGGCACGAGCTTGGAATGGTGGTTGATTGGAGTCTTGTTGATAAAGAGGATTATCTTCTTGCAATGGAACGCAGTCCTATTAAAGATATCGAAATAAAGCATATCCTAAAAAATGCTCTCACCGATAAAATCAACGATCGGCAAG
The DNA here is from genome assembly GCA_045591115.1 of Clostridia bacterium. GTDB lineage: Bacteria > Bacillota > Clostridia > Christensenellales > QALW01 > UMGS1322. Next base: position 288 of record JAZNSH010000012.1, on the reverse strand, counting down.
TGTTTATGAAGGGCATTGATCATAGCTATTATTATGAGGGTTATAATTTATTTAACACCTCGGAACTGTAAAAAAGCTCTCTATCGAAAATTCGGTAGAGAGCTCAGAGCACTGACAAACCCCTGCAAACACAAACCCCTGCAAAATTTTTGCAGGGGTTTGTTTCCATCGTTGCATTGATACTATAGCACGCGTAAAGGAGTTCGCCTCAAATGCTGTATCAGCGTTGCTTTCGGGTTTGTCGTCTTTATAAGGCAAACCTGCCTTATTGCATCCTCCGCACCCAAA
>JAZNSH010000011.1:0-33596 GCA_045591115.1 Clostridia bacterium | reverse complement strand
ACTGACAAACCCCTGCAAACACAAACCCCTGCAAAATTTTTGCAGGGGTTTGTTTCCTTCGTTGCATTTCACTTGCAAAATGCGGTCATTTACGTCTGTGTAAACTCCCTTTTTTGCAAGTTCAGCGCCTTGGCTTGCAAGGGTTTCTCGAACTCTGGCAGCCTGCTGACTTTGTCAGCAGACTGAAGACTGTTGCGATAAAAAGCAACAGTCTTTTTTTTAGTGCCCCTCTTCTAAAAGCTAATTACAGACATTCCTATAGTAAATTTGGGACATATTGTTGAATATTTATCTGTAATAAGATACACTTAAAAAAAAGAAAAGGAGAGATCACTATGAAAAAGCTTTTAACCATTCTTTTGGCACTTGCACTTGTTTTGTCCCTTGCTTTGCCTGTGGCGGCAGAAGAAACAAAAAACTATGGGGAAGATCTTAAATGGTCAGGATTAAACTCAACAGTTAAGGTTAATGACGGTGTTGTTACCGTAACGGACGTAAAGTACGCTTGGTCATCACCTATGGCTGATATTCTTCCTTCAGTTAAAGCAATGCTGGGAACTGATATCGAAGCTGAAATCGTTATCACCTTTGATATTCGCGCGACCTTTATAGAGGGTAAGGAAGGTGAATTTGTTACCGGCAACATTCTTTTAAGAGCCGATAACAACCTTGGAATTCCCGCAGCCGATACCGGCGATTGGACTGAGGCTTACGAGGAGATGCTTGATGGCGAGGATCCCTTCTTCACAAACCCTGATTCCAATATCAGACATCATTTTCAGGGCGTAGTGGCAGAAATGACAGATGAAGAGTGGATAACCATAGAAATCCCCGTTACACTTTTAGAGGTTCACGTTAAAAATACGGCGGTAAAAAATTGGAATTTCTGTTTTGACGGTTTATCAAACCCTGCAATCGTAAAGACCATTGAAATTAAGAACTTTGGTATTTATCTTGCTGATGAATATGAAGATGCTGAAAAGCCTCAGGAGGCGACGCCCGAACCAACTCCGGAAGTAACTCCCGAACCTACGGCAACACCTGTACCTACTGAAGCACCTGTTGCCACACCGACTTTAGAGCCTACGCCTCTGCCCACACCTATTCCTCCCATAGAAAACGAAAATAACGATGACGGCGCAAATGATGAAAGCGGACCCGACACTTATATTATCATCGGAATAGTTGCCGCAGTTGTTGTGGTGGGCGCAGTAATAGCCGTTGTTGTTTTAAAGAAAAAGAAAACTGACGGCAAGTAATTTTTAACTTAAAATGACACAAGGAGACACGGGAAAAATCCCGTGTCTCCTTGACTTTTATAGGAAGATATCGTATAATTTGAAAAGGGAAAGAACTGTTCTTCCTGCCTTGAGAATTTTCATATGGAGGTGCAAAATGAAATATTTTGTTATTGGCTCGGATATTGAAATTTCAATGCCGAAGGAATGTATAAATGATAGGGTAAAGGAGATTATATACGGATTTCTTTATCGTTCTGTGAATGTAAAGCTTATTCCCCAAGAAGAATTTTCAATAAGGATAGGCAAAGATCAAGCTGTTGACCTTAAAGATAACGAGGGCGTGATATCTGTTTGTGAAAGCGGTGTTTTCATAAAAGCAAAAGACGAAAGAGCGTTAATTAACTGCTTATTCCTGCTTTTAAGAAAAGCAATAGCTGAAAACTTATGTGAGGGCGAGGAAAAAATTCTTATTCCTTGTGGTGAGGAAAATGTTGCGCCTAATATTTCAAGACGGATGATCCACTTCTGTATCGTGCCAAACGTTCCTTTAAGCACCTATAAAAAGCTTTTCCGTCTTGCGGCCGTTCTTGGATATACCCATATTGTGGCTGAATTCTGGGGAACCTTTCAATATGAGGCAATGAGTGAGCTTCATTGGAAAAATAAATCCTTTACTAAGGAAGAAGTATCTGAATTTTTAAAGGAGGCAAGAGACCTTAAGGTTGAGGTGGTGCCTATGATAAACCACTTTGGCCACGCTTCCGCCGCAAGAATGTACTTAGGCAAGCACGTTGTTCTTGATCAGAATCCGAGAAAGGCAACTCTGTTTTCACCTGACGGCTGGCGCTGGAACTTTGAGAGAGACGACGTAATTAAATTACTAAGAGATATGCGCAGGGAGCTTTATGAAGTGTTTGGTGAAGGCAAGTATTTTCATATAGGCTTTGATGAAGGCTTTTCCTATCCAAGTGACGATGAATCGACAGATGCGCTTTGCAAATATCTTAAAAATCTGTGTGAGGAAATAATTTCCGAGGGCAGAACTCCGCTTTTGTGGGGAGATCAGCTTCTTCACGAGCCTACGGTGGGCATCAGTATGAAAACGGGCTACGAGGGAAATGCAATTACGCAGAAGGAGGCAGAAAAGCTTCTTAACTGCCTGCCCAAACAGACGGTTATTTGTGATTGGCAGTATTCAACAACGGATATACCTTGGATATCCGCAGGGTATTTTAAGGAGAAGTCCGTTAATTTTATGGTATGCCCCAAGGATATTTCGGCTAATATTGATGCTGCAATAAAGACCGCAAAGGAATATGATTGCTACGGCGTTTTGCATACCACTTGGGCAGATCCCTTTGAAAGGGACGGAGTGAAATCACTTTTCGAGGCTCACGATATGTTCTTTAACAGAGAAAAAGAGACGCAGAAGGTTGGTAATAAGCTTACAGACGCCACCCTTATGCGCAAAATATGGTTCGCAGACGGTGAATATGAAAAAGCAGGCTGGGGACGAAATGATTTTGACAATGACTTTTCAATATAAAAATTTTAAGATGGGGTTATGAGGGGATAAGGGGGTTCTCTTTGTCGCCAATGTAGAGTTTGAAATAGAAGGTATACTGTTAAAAATGATTTTTAGGAGAGTGTAAAATGGCTAACTTTTGTGGTAAGTGCGGTCAAAGAGTAGATGCAAAAAACGGATTGTGTCCTCAATGTGATCAAGCAATTTTGATGAAAAAGAAAAAAAGAAAGAAATCGGTTAAAGCTATTATTGCGATATTGTGTTGTATCAGTATATTTGCCGTTGGAATTTTTGGAGCATTAAAATTTCTTGATAAGGATACTGTTTCATATACATATAGTGAATACAACTCTTTTATGGAGGGCTTTACTGATGTCCTTGTGACTGATGAAAAGTCTGCCATTGAAGCTGTTGGCTCTGTATCTGCATCTTTAGGCATAGATAATGCGACAGAGGAACTAAAAGTAAGCAATGTGCAAACGGTTAAGGATGATCGTTTTTATCGAATACAACAATATTACAACGAAATTCCTGTATATGGTAGAAGTATAGTTGTTTCAGCCGATAAAAACGGTTATGCTCTATCTTTAACATCGAATTACAAACAAACATCCAAAGAAATTGATTTAGAGCCGAAAGTATCTCAAACCGAAATAGCCAAATCCATAACGGAATATTTGAAAATAGATAATCTTTCAATCCCCAATATAAGTGAGGACGATCTTGTTATTTACAATCTGGATGAGAAAGAGGTTTTAGCTTATTCTGTGACAATTAACGGGTTAGGCACAGTAATTATAGATGCGGATTCAGCCGAGGTCATTCATTATGTAAAACTTTTCAATGACATTACAGCAGAGGTAAAGTCAAAAGATGGCACAGTTTCTTCAATCGGTTGGCAAAATGACGATGGTAGTTACCATTTATACAATGATGAGCACAAAATCGAGGTTTTTGATGTAAAAGGTATCAACACCGTAATTGATGATGAAGGCAGAGTGCATACGAATTTCAAAGATTATGGTATAGATACTATATATTCTAAAAACAACAAATTTGATAATGATGCGATTACATTATTAAATGATGTTATTGATATTTCAGACTATTACAAAGATTTAGGTTTCGGTGGGTTTGAGCAAGTTCACATCGCAATAAATGATAGTTACGATAATGGTAAAAATGCACGTGGCGGCGGTGGTGAATTTGATGGAAAAGATTGTGCAATAATGTTGATAGGAAAAAAATTTGATTTTGCCAATAAGGATGTTACCGCGCACGAATACACTCACGCTGTTACAGGGCTGCTTGTTGATTGGAGCGGAAATCATACAGAAAACTCAGCTTTGAACGAGGCTTATTCTGATGTTTTTGGTTCTTTATATGAAAACAACCAAAATCCTGACTGGAAAATGGTTCACTTATCAGAAGTTATAAGAGATTTAACAAACCCATCGCAAACGAATAGTTATGATAATATGGCAGACATTGATGATGAGGATGGCTATAATCAATATACGCTTTCAACTATTGTATCTCACTCTGCATATTTGATGTGGAATGGTATTGACGGAAGTGAAAACAGAAGAATAAATGCAACGACATTAGGTGAAATATGGTATAGATCAATGTTGTTGCTACAATCTAACGCAGATTTTTCTCAATGCAGAAATGCGGTAGAGTTGTCTGCCCGGATGATGTTAAAAAACAATCAATTAACCGAGGAACAATATAGAACCGTTGTTACCGCATTTGAACGAGTGGGCATTAAAAATGCTACATTTACCTATACAGAAACCGTAAATAACCAATTTGATTTATCAGTTTTGAGCAGCGAAAAAACTGAAAATGTGCATTTTAAACTCGAAGTTATAAAAATGCCTACTATTAAAGTTGGCCCTGGATTAATCAATAATGAAATGCCAAAGTTGGTTATGGAAAAAACGGCTATTACCGGACGACAGTCACTGGAGTTGCAAGATGGTACATATGTGCTTCGTATAACCGATGTTAGCGATGAGCGTAATATATCACAATCAATTAATATTAAAATTGTTGTTGATGGCGATAGCAGTAATGCGAAAGACGAAGTTGTTGTTAATACAGATTTTACGGATGTAATTGTCGTTATTATGAATGAAAAAACAGAAAATGATGATGAACAGAATATCGATGCACTAGATGAAATTCTCTCACCTGAAGTCGCTGTTGATATTTATATGGTAAATAAGAATATTTGGACGGAAAATCCTGATTATAGGCCAATGCAAGGGTATGGCTACTGTTTGTTGGATTTGGATTTTGATGGTGTTTTAGAACTGATAAATAGCGTAAATGACGGTAGCGGCAGATTTAGTTATAACAAGTTTTATAAAATTAACATTGAAAAACAAACGGTTGAAGAAATTCAACCAGAAAACGACCAATATTACGAAATAGATTATTACTATATGAAAAGTGAATCAAAATTGCTGAAAAATAATGTCGATGGCTCTTTATTTTATCTTTTTGCCAACTATTTGCGTGATGGAGCAACTGGAGGTGAAATATCCTATTTGGAAAACTATATGAAAGATGGAAAAATTTACGCAAAAGAAATTTTCGTTGAATATTGGAGTTATGACAGAAATACAGATGAAGAAATAAGAGGATTCACTTTCCAGGGGGAGGATGTTCCAGAATCTGTATATGAAGAAAAAATAGATGGTTTTTATAACGAAAATAGGGATATGAATTTGGTTTGGGAGTGTATTGGGGGCGAAGAATTTGATAAAAGTAATGATAGTACGCAGAGACAACTTTTATTGGATGCCTATCGCAGTTATTCATATGATGGATTTTCTTTTGAGAATATAGAAAACAATAATGCTATTGCACTGACGGATGAAGAAAAATATATCGAGGCAATTGGACTGCTTGGTAGTGGCAATTATGCAAAATCGTACGAATTGTTTTATGATATCAAAGGATATAAGAATAGTGCTGATTATTTATTGCGATTCGTTGTGTGTTATGATAAGGAGGTTTTTACAGATTCCGACGGCTACACAGATACGCACGAATATACCTACGATAGTAAGGGTAATATGACTAAAAAAATATCTACAAGTTCAGAAGGTAACTTTAGCACAAACGAATATACCTACGATAGTAATGGGAATATGACTAAAGCGGTATTTTCATCCGACACTGTCGAGAATACCACAGATGAATATATATACGATAGTAAAGGATGTATGATTAAAGAAGTGTCATATATAGACGGAATGGCCCCTAGTGTAACAAAATATACTTATGATAGCAAAGGAAATTTAATAAAAAAGGATTATGGTACATTCGCAATTGAATATACTTATGATAGCAAAGGAAATTTAATAAAAGAGGATTCTGGTACATCCACAATTGAATATACCTATGATAGTAAGGGCAATATGACTAAAGAAGTATATACACGCTCTGACAGTAGCTTTAAGGCATCTGCATATTCCTATGATAGTAAAGGGAATAGAACCAAACGAGTAGATACAGCCTTCGATGGTGAAATTACCACTATTGATTTTACCTACGATAGTAAAGGAAATAGGATTAAAGAAGTATATACAAGCTCCGACGGCTTTACTTATACGCGCGAATATACCTATGATAGTAAAGGAAATAAGATTAAAGAAGTATATACAAACTCCGACGGCAGATTTGCTACAGATGAATATGCCTATTATGGTGAACATATCTTTTATACACCATAACTTTACTATTATGTGGATTGATATAACTTAATAAATAATCAGAGCATTTGAGCCAGTTATCCGTAAAGGGTGATTGGCTTTTTTGTGCGAGCCTTGAATTTTCGATATAATTTGACTAATTATAAAGACTGTGGTAAAATTTAATAGATAATGCTTATTTATATAAGGAGAAAGATTATGCCCGATATTGAGAAAACTAAAGAAGCATTAAAAAAAGAAAATGAGAACTTAAAGGAAGAAGTAAAAAAATTACGTTCTTTATATAATGACGTCTTAAAGGATAGAGAAATGTATGCGGCACTGTACCACGGCATAACCCATTCAGGTTGGTGGAAGATTACCGCACCTATGAGAAAGCTTCAGGACTTTTTGAAAAGAGCCAAGATAATAAGATATTCAGGCAAGGCAATAAAGATCCTCTTTAAGCAAGGGCCTAAGGCACTTTTCAGTAAGATCAAGGCAAAAAAGCACACAGTAAAAAAGATGTGCCAATTTGAAATTTCAAAAAAGCAGAGAGCAACTGAAGAAAAGACCGTTTTTGAATATTCGCCCAAGATCAGTATTCTTGTGCCCTTATATAACACGCCCATTAAGTTTTTAAAGGAAATGATCGAATCGGTACAGAATCAGACCTATAAAAATTGGGAGCTTTGTCTTGCTGACGGCAGTGATGATTTGCACAATGACGTTGGCGAATTTGTTTTAGAAAAAATCAAGAAGGATAGCCGTATCGTTTACAAAAAGCTTGAAAAGAATTTAGGCATTTCGGAAAACACAAATGCTTGCATCGAGCTTGCGACAGGTGAATATATTTCCCTTTTTGATCACGATGATCTTCTGCATCCCTCCGCACTTTATTTTGTTGTGAAGGCGATAAACGAGAAAAATGCAGATTTTATATATACCGATGAGGTTACCTTCCTTGAAGGCAACGTGAATAATCTTGTTAATCTTCACTATAAGCCTGATTTTGCCATTGATACTTTGCGCTCATATAACTATATCTGCCATCTTACCACCTTTAAAGCATCTCTTCTTGAAAAGACCGGCGGATTCAGAAAGGAATGTGACGGCGCTCAGGATTACGATCTTATTTTAAGGCTTACCGAGCAGGCTGAAAACATTGTTCATATTCCCGAGATTCTTTATTTCTGGCGCGGACACAAAAATTCAACTGCGCAGGATATTTCTTCAAAACCCTATATTATCAATGCCGCACACAAGGCATTAAGCGATCACCTTGAAAGGGTAGGGCTTAAGGGCAAGGTATACGATGCACTTATTCCCTCAACCTATCGCATTACCTATGAAATTGAAGATAATCCTCTTATTTCAATAGTAATTGCCAATAAGGATAATATTGATTCCCTTGACACCTGCCTTAAATCCATCTATGAAAAATCCACTTATAGGAATTTTGAGATAATTATCGTTGAAAATAATTCCACCGAGCAGGCTACCTTTGAGTATTATAAAAATCTTGAAGAGCAGTTCTCAAATATCAAGGTGATTTATTGGAAGGACAAGTTCAATTATTCGGCAATAAACAATTTCGGATTTTCTGAGGCTGAGGGCGATTACGTGTTGCTCCTTAATAATGATGTTGAAGTTATTACGCCCTCCTGGCTTGAGGAAATGCTTATGTTTGCTCAGCGAAAGGATGTTGGCGCAGTTGGCGCAATGCTCTATTATCCCGATGATACCATTCAGCACGCAGGTGTAATTTTAGGTATCGGCGGTGTTGCGGGCCACGCACACAAGTATTTTCCGAGAGGCACTTTCGGTTATATGTCCCGCGGGGCTATTGCACAGAACTATTCGGCAGTTACCTTTGCTTGCGTTATGATGGCTTCCTCGGTTTTTGAAGAAATGCACGGCATTGATGAAAAATTTCAGGTTGCGTTTAATGATGTTGATATGTGTATGCGTCTTCGCAAGGCAGGCTATCTTAACGTGTTTACGCCCTATGCCGAGCTTTATCATTATGAATCAAAATCCCGTGGGCAGGAGGACACCCCTGAAAAGATCAAACGCTTCAATTCTGAGATCGACCGTTTTCAGAAGCGTTGGGGCAAGGAGCTTGAAATGGGCGATCCCTATTACAATCCTCACTTGACACTTCACCACGAAGATTTCTCGTTTAAAAACGAGTAAAGGAGACTTTATGGATAAAAAGAAATTCTTTACGGATTTTAAAAAATATCTGCCGCTTTTATATAATCTTGCAAGCAAGGATTTTAAGCTGAAATACCGCCGTTCGATTTTAGGCGTTTTGTGGAGTATTCTTAACCCCTTGTTTACGATGCTTGTTATATCTAAGGTGTTCGGCGCGCTTTTGAAAATTGAGATTCCCGATTTCTCCACCTATTATATTGTAGGCTGGTCTATCTGGAACTTCTTCTCCGAGGCAACCAACCTTTCGATGAGCTCTATTCTTCAGGGCGCACCGCTCATTAAAAAGGTGTATCTGCCAAAATACATTTTCCCCTTGGAAAAGTGCTTGTTTGCCCTTGTTAACTTTGCTTTCAGCCTTATTGCCGTTATTGCGGTTATGTGCTTGCAGCAGGTGTTTGGCGGATTTACAAACTTCACCATATTCTTAGCACCTATTCCCGTTTTACTGTGCCTGGTGTTCTGCATTGGTATGAGCTTGCTTTTAAGCGCACTTACCGTATTTTTCAGAGATATTCAGCACCTTTACGGCGTCCTTTTAACGGTGTGGATGTATCTTACACCTATCATCTATCCTATGTATTATCTTAAGGATCATCCTACCTTGCAGACCATCGTTCAGTGCAATCCGATGTATTATTACGTTGAGTACTTCAGAAACGTTGTTATGTACGGTCAGATTCCCGATCTTTCCTTTAACCTTATTACTGTTGCCATCTCCTTTGGCACGCTTCTTTTCGGTGCATTTGTATTCTCAAAGGCACAAAAGAGATTTATTCTTCATATTTAAGGAGGTGCTTTTATGAATAAGGAAAATGCAGTTGAAGTCAGAAATGCAGAAATGCACTTCAATATGAGCAAGGAAAAGCTTGAGAGCTTAAAGGAATATTTCCTTCGTTTCGTTACAAAAAAGCTGATGTTTGAAGATTTTGCCGCAGTTAACGGCGTTACCTTTGATATTAAAAAGGGTGATGTTTTCGGCATAGTAGGGCTTAACGGCTCAGGAAAAAGCACAATGCTGAAGCTTATTTCAGGTATTCTTACACCAAGCAAGGGAACGGTTGAAACTCAAGGCACTATCGCACCCTTAATCGAGCTTGGCGCAGGCTTTGACTTCGATCTTACCGCAAGAGAAAACATCTATCTTAACGGCTCTGTTTTAGGATATTCCAAAAAGTTTATGGATGAAAAATTCGATGAAATAGTTGAGTTTTCCGAAATGCACGATTTCCTTGATACGCCTATGAAAAACTATTCCTCAGGTATGGTTGCGCGAATCGGCTTTGCCATTGCTACCATTACCCGTCCCGATATCCTGATCGTTGATGAGATTCTTGCCGTTGGCGATTTCCGTTTTCAGGAAAAGTGCGAAAAGCGCATTAACTCTATGATAAATGATGATACCACCGTTATTATCGTTTCCCATTCCATTGAGCAGATAGAACGCCTTTGCAAGCATTGTATGTGGCTTGAAAAAGGAAAAATCAAAATGATAGGCGAAACTGAAGAAGTTTGTAACGCTTATAAGAATCAAGGTTAAAAAAGTCCCTTTCCATATAAAACGGAAAGGGACAGAGCACTGACAAACCCCTGCAAACACAAACCCCTGCAAAATTTTTGCAGGGGTTTATTTCCATCGTTGCATTTCACTTGCAAAATGCGGTCATTTACGTCTGTGTAAACTCCCTTTTTTGCAAGTTCAGCGCCTTGGCTTGCAAGGGTTTCTCGAACTCTGGCAGCCTGCTGACTTTGTCAGCAGGCTGTCCCTTTCCATATAAAACGGAAAGGGATTTTGCTTTCATTCTATAACAGCATTTTTACAGTTGAAGGACGTAGGTGCAACACGGAGGTCGGGGTAACGGTTATTCTTTACCGTTGCACCGTCAACCGAGGTTAGATTTACAACGGGAACGTTTATATCCTCAAAGGTGTTATCGGTGATAACTATATTTTTATGTATTTTTTCAAAGGTATTATCGCCATCGTGGGAAGAGGCGGAAAATATAACGCCTTTGCAGTTATTGCCACCCATAGCGCAAAGATGAGTGAAGGTGCAACCGCTTATTTCAACGTTTTCCGAGGGCCCCATTTCGTACCACCTGTTAATATCGGGGGAAATGATTATTGCCGCAAGACCGAGGTTTGAAAGGTTGCAGTTTTTGATCTTCACGTTATCGGTCTGAATGAGAAATGCTCTTGCACGTCCGCCGTTTACCGTTACGTTTTCAACGTTTACCTCAGGCGAAAGGGAAGCATTTTCCACAAAATCACCAACTGAAACTGTACCCTCGGTTATTTCTAAGGTAACGGTGTTTGAACTGCGCTTTGTAACCTTTGACTTTGCACAGATAGAAAAATCACTTTTATAGAAAATCAAAGTATCGCCTTCGCTTAGCCAAGTTTTATTTACAGGCTCGTTGTTGTAAGCGTAATTGAGTTCAACCTTGTTTCCGTTGACGGATTTAACCTTTGCGGCGGTGGAATGAACGTTTAAAGCATCATCGCCCATACCTATAAAGGTGCAGTTTGTAATATTGGCTTTTCCGCACATTGAGTTAAGGAAAATACCGTCAGCATTGGCACCCCAGCGCCAAGGAGCATCTTCAGGCGGTGCGACGGTAACGTTATTGAAGCTGAAATCACTGTTCCCCTCACCGCTCATCAGAAATGCCGCCGCAGGCGAGGAATAGCTTTTAACGTTATTAAAGGTGAGATTTTTCGTTTCTTGAGAATAAAACTCAGGTGCGGTTGAAAGGCAGAAGCGCACAACGGCATCCTGCCCAACCTTGCCGAAGGCCTTATAGATAACAAATTTGTTTCCGTCAAGATAGCAGGGGAAGGAGCCATCGGCATAATAATCCTCTATAGCCGCACCCTTTTCATCAAGAACGGCTATTGCAGAGGCAATTTCCTTGCCGGTGATGGCAGGCTTATCGGTGCCGTCAAGAAATCGTGGATCAAGCTCGATTGAGGTGTAAATGCTGCTTGCTTCAACGATCTTTCCGCAAACCTGCGTATAGCGGTAATAATCAAAGATAAGCCCCTCAATAAGAATGTTTTCACAGTTATTGAGTCCAACGGTCATACTGTCAGAATAATTAAGTGAGTTTATTTTCACCGTAGGATCAAAGGAGGTGTTGATTATAACTGCGTTATCGCCGTAAATGCGAAGATCTCTTTTATTGTTTATTCTTATACAACTGCTAATGGATTCAAGATAATATTTGCCCTCAGGAAAATATATTTCCGAATTTTTTGAGCAGGAGGAAATAAGCTTATTTAAAGCCTTTGTGTTTTCCTTTGCACTCTCTAAGGAATTGGCAACAACGCCGTTTTCAAGCACGTTAAAATGCTCCGTTCCTTTTTCCGTAACGGTGCCCACGTTGTTTGCACAGCCTGAAAAAAGGGGAACGAAAAAAATAACAGTTGATAGAAAAATTAAAAACGTTTTCATAACACACCTCATTTTCATTATTTTAGCATAAAAAAATAGGCTTGTCCATATGCATAAGAAAAAACAACTCACAGAAAAAAATGTGAGTTGTTTTTTTGAAAAAATTATTCTTCTTCCTCTTCTTCTTCCTCTTCGTTGGATTCGTTTTCCATTTCGGCCATAACCTCCAATGAATCCTCGCCTGCATCAGGCAACATATCATCGTCATCATAATCGTCAATGGAATCGTCATCCTTGGCTTCCTGGGTAAGCCTCTTATTGCGGCAGGCGTAACAGATTTCTTCGCCTTCTTCAAGATAATTCTCATTACACTCGGGGCAGAGTTTATAATCATCATCAAGTTCAAGCTCGGGCTGACCCTGGATCTTTCCCATATCCACAAGGCAAACCTTGCAATACTGCTCAGTTTCTTCGTTGATATAGTTAAGCATACATCTGGGGCATTTAACGTACATTAAAAATTCACCTCGGCTTTATTTTATAAAATCGTTAACATTATATGTGATTTTATATATATTGGCAAGTGAAATTTTTATCACTTTTATTTTTTCCAGGTTGCGGGCATAAAAAGGATGAGCATCGGATAAATTTCAAGACGGCCTAAAAGCATAGCAAAGGACATTGCAAGCTTAGAAAATACCGAATAATCTGTAAAGGTACTTAGCTCACCGAAGAAAGGACCTATATTATTAAAGGTTGATGCGGCGGCAGAAAAGTTTGTTTCCATACTGAAGGGCTCAAAGGAAAGCACAAAGAATAAAGCGATAAAACAGAAAATGTATATAGCAAGATATGAAAGAACTGCATTGATAGTATCGTCCTGAAGGCTTTTGCCCTCAAATCTTATAGCCTTAACCGTTCTTGGATAAAGCACCTGTCTTATGCGTTTATGTACGGTTTTTATTAAAATAACAAATCTTGAAACTTTAATACCGCCTGCAGTTGAGCCCGCACAGGCGCCTAAAAACATAAGCAATAAAAGTATGGCTTTTGATAAAGTGGGCCACGCGTTTGCATTTGCAGTTGTATAACCTGTAGTGCTTATATATGAAGAAACCTGAAAAGCAGCGTGCCTTAAACTTTCTGAAAAATCAGAATAAAGACCTCTTATATTAAAGGCAATAAGCACAGTTGAGGCAATTACAACGGAAAGATAAGTCCATAATTCCTGGCTTCTTATTGTTAGGCTGAATCTTCCTATAAGTGCAAGGAAGAAGAGGTTAAAGTTTATACCGAAGATAAACATAAATACAGTTATTACCCATTGACAGTAGGGAGAATAACTTGCCATACTGCTTGCATAAACACCGAATCCGCCTGTGCCTGCCGTGCCTAAGGTGTGAATTGCACTCTCAAAAACCGGCATACCGCCAAAGAGAAGCATTACAAACTGCAATAGAGTAAGAAAGATATAAATAAAGTATAAAATTCTTGCCGTCTGCCTTGCTTTGGGTACAAGTTTATCAACAACGGGACCGGGCATTTCTGCACGGAGCATATGAATTGACCTGCCTGAAACTTGCGGCAGAAGTGCAACTAATAAAACAAGAACCCCCATACCGCCTATCCAATGGCAAAGTGAGCGCCAGAAAAGGTTGCCGTGGCTTAAAATGAGATAGGGCTCGCCGTCTATGATGGTTGCACCTGTTGTTGTAAGACCGCTGACCGTTTCAAAAACGCTGTCAACGTAGGAAGGAATTTCACCGCTAAAGTAAAAGGGCAGTGCACCTACCAAAGATAAAATTATCCAGCCAAGTGCAACGGTAACAAGACCTTCCTTTGCAAAAAAAACATTGTCTTTCGGTTTAAAAAAACAGGAAAAACCGAAAAGAAGACCTGCAATCAATGCGGAAAGAAGAAGCCATACGCCTTCAATTTCCATATAAATAAGAGAGACGCCTGCTGATGCCAACAGACACAGCGCACCCACACCGAGAATTTGCCCGGTGGTGTGTATTATCATTTTGTAATTCATAAAAAAACTTTATTTCAGTATATCTGAAAGCTCCTGAATTTTTCTGTCAGCGGCAATAATTATCACCTTATCATTAGGAAGAATAACGTCATTACCTGATGGGATAATAGGCTTCTTTTGACGGATGATGCCTGCAATAAGGATATTTTCCTTTAAGTTCATTTCCTTTAAAGGCACGTTGATGCTGGGAAAATCGGAAGTAACCTTGAATTCGGTAGCTTCAATGCGGTCATCCATAAGGCGGTAAAGAGTTTCAATGTTACTGCCAAGTGAGTTCCTTAATGCACGGGCATAGCCTACAAGCACGTCAGCAACTGTTTTTCTTGGCGAAACAATTGTGTCAAGCCCCAGGTTTTTGGAAAGACCATACAATTCCTCGCGGTTGATCTTGGTTATTACCTTGGGCACGTTTAAGTTGGATGCCAGAACTGAAACGAGGATGTTTTCTTCATCCATACCCGTTAGGGCAACGAATGCGGAGGTATCCTTAATTCCCTCCTCCAATAAAAGCTCCTGCTGAGAGCCGTCACCCAAAATAATTGTGGCTTTGGGAACGGTATCACACAAGCGCTGGCAGACTTCGGGATTATTATCTATTATCTTAACGTTACTGCCGGCTTGAAGAAGCATTTTCGTAAGGTAATATGCAATTCGGCTTCCGCCTAAGATCATAACATCCTTAGCCTGCTTCTGATAAACGTTTAGCTCCTTAAACAGCTTAAGGATCTCAACCTTTGTTGCGGTGATACCTATTTTGTCACCACCCTGAAGAACAAAGCTTCCGTTGGGGATAAACACGTCATCACCGCGCTGAACTGCGCAAACAAGGACCTTTGCATCGTATTTTTCACGCATTTTAAAAAGGCTCATACCGTCAAGCTTGGAATCGGGCTTAAGGCGGATCTCCATCATTTCAAAGTTGCGGCGTGAAAAGTGCTCGATCTTCTCGGCAGAGGGGAATTTTAAAATATTGTAAAGCTCGTGGGCGGCAAGAAGATCAGGATTAAGTGCCATTGAAAGATCTAATTCCTGCCTTAAAAACACAAGACTGTCATCGTTATATTCGGGGGCGCGGATTCTTGAAATGGTTTGCTTTGCACCCATACGCTTTGCCAAGAAGCAGGCAAGCATATTGGTTTCGTCTGAGCCGGTTACGGATATGAAAAGCTCAGCGTCCTCAATTCTTGCATCTTTTAAGGTATCACTGTCAGTACAACTGCCGCGGACACCGATAATATCGTTTGTGTTGGCAATATCTTCAACAACGGCACTGTTAACGTCAATGGCTGTTATATCGTGACCTTCGTTTGCAAGGCTCGTAACAATGGTTGCTCCGATTTTGCCCATACCTGCAATAATAATGTTCATAAATTTAACCTCTGAATAAATATGACCTTAGTATACCACTATTTCTTTATTTGCGCAACATCTGAAACGCAAAGAATATTGTCGTTTACGGAAAATTTTATTTCATAATCACCATAACACATTCCGTAAATGCGATCTTCATCGCTTTGATATGAAGGGCGGGGATCGTTCTCAAGCATTAAAAGAACGGTTTCCCGAATGTCCTCAGGCAAAAGCTCTATTTGCGGAAATTCCACCTTAAGCTTATAATCAATAACTTCATCTGCAAAACCGCACCTTGCATCGGGATGACTGTCAGAATAAGCAATATATGGCTTAATATCAATGATGGGCGTACCTGAGAGAATATCTGCACCGCTTACGTAAAGCACGGTGCCTTTGTCCTTCGTGTGTTCTATTTTTTCAAGCTTAACCGAGGAAAGACCAATGGGATTGGGACGGTAAGGCGAGCGGGTTGCAAAAACGCCAACACGCTTGTTTCCGCCTAATCTTGGCGGACGCACGCAAGGAGACCACTCTTTTTTCGTGTTTTCCGAAAAATACCATAAAAGCCAGAGATGAGAGTATTCTTCAAGACCTCGCAAAGCCTCCTGCCGGCGAAAATCCTTCTCAAAAACTATGGTTGACACCATTTTATCCAAAATTCCGCTTTGGCGGGGAATACCGAATTTTTCCCTAAAGCCGTTATAAATTCGTGCAATTATTTTAATATCATCCATTGATGCCACCAAACCTCTTTCTGAATTCCGAGGGTGTTATGCCGTTTTTCTTCTTAAAGCTTGATGAAAAGCTTAATGATGCCGAAAACCCGACCTGAAGTGCAATTTCATCAATTGTCATAGTGCTTGAGAGCAATAACTGCTCCGATACGGCTATGCGGTAATTGGAAACGTATTTATGAAGAGTTATGCCCTTTGAGGTTAAGAAAAGCTTGTTCAGATAATATGGATGATAGCCAACAAGCTCTGCCAACGTGCGGTTATCAACGTTGCGATTATAATTTTCGTGAATGTACTCCATAACAGTTTCGAGGGCGTTATCCGATCGGGAATCAACGTGTGAGGATGCGGCACGGATGATGCTTACGATAGAATCCTTCATAAGTGCCGAGATCTTTTCCCTCGAAAAGGTGTTGTTGGAGGTGCTTTCAAAAAGAATCTTTTCAAGGGCAGAATATATTGTTGAATTGCCCGTGCACACGATGGGCTCGTTTAAAAGGTGGCAATCTTCGAAATTTATTTGTTTTGGTTTGGTTACGGTGCAAGCGTTGTCTGTAAGAAATATAATGGGAATAGGTTGCGTCTGGGAACTGTTATCTAAGGTAAAATCAAAATTTATTGAAATCCCCGAAACTGTTGAAGGCATTAGAAAATTATATTTAGTACCTGCCTGCCACAGAAGAACCGTGCCCGGAGAAAAGGGAAATTTCTTGTCGTTAATAAGAACCGTGCCTTCTCCTTCGGTTATATAAAAAAGTCTGCTATCCATCGTAATGCACGGACGGTTGCTCTTAAGCATTATTTTATATGCAAATCTTACAAAAGGTGAGATTTCAATAAGCTTCATTTTCCTGAGCCTCCCTTCATAAGCTCATTATACAACATAAAACTCATAAAAGCAAATAATTGTTGAAAAATTTGATTTAATATGTTATCATATGGTCAAATAATAAAAAGGAGATATGTAAAAATGAAAAAAGGAAAAATTATCGCGCTGGTTATTACGGCAATCGTTGTTATTATTCTTTTATCAACCTGCTTCACCGTTGTTGAAGCTGGTCATACGGGCGTTGTAATGACATTCGGCGCAGTTGAGGATGAGGTTCTTTCTGAGGGTATGCACTTTAAAATACCTTTTGCACAAACGGTTGTTATGGTGAATAACCGCACACAGAAAATCGAAACTCAGGGCACCGCTTCTTCAAAGGACTTGCAGATCGTTTCTTATGTTGTTGCCGTAAACTATAAGGTTAATAACAACGCTTCTGCAGAGCTCTATAAAAAGGTTGGCACTGATTACAGTAACATTATCGTTGCCCCTGCAATTCAGGAAAGCATTAAGGCTGTAAGCGCACAGTTCACCGCTGAACAGCTTATAACCGAGCGTCAGAACGTTGGCGATCAGATAAAGATCGCATTGGATGAAAAAATAAATGAATATGGCATTACAGTTGAAATATTCAACATCGTTAACTTTGATTTCTCCGATGAATTCAATGCCGCAGTTGAAGCAAAGCAGACTGCACAGCAACAGGCTTTAAAGGCTGAACAGGATCTTGCAAGAATTGAGGTTGAAGCCAAGCAGAAGGTAACCCAGGCTCAGGCTGAGGCCGACAGTATTCGCCTTATTCAGGAAGCACTTTCCGCCGCACCTGATTACGTTGAATACATTAAGTGGAATAAATGGAACGGCGAGCTTCCCAAGGTTATGACTGATGGTGGGGTTATGGTTGATGTTGGCTCTGTAACTGAATAACAAGTACAAAAAATCCTTAAAACTGCGGGTTGCGGTCAGTATATTCGCTCAGTTACTTACCTTGATGTAAGCGCCTTCGCGACTAACCGCCCACGCCCCTGATTTTTAAGTTTTTTTGCACTTGTTGGTGCCTGGTAAGAAAGCACAAAAAATCCTTAAAACTGCGGAGAAAGTTTTTTCTTTCTCCGTTTTTTATTGATGATAAAATCTCCTTGAAATATTGCGTATTTTTCTTGAAATATTGCGCGCGGTCAATATTGACACTACTATTAGAGAAGGTGTATAATTTAAGCCGTAAAAGGATGTTTGGTAGGGGTGAATTTATGTTATTCAAGGGATTAAAAGAAATTTCAGAAAAAAATCTCAGGCTTATACCGCAAAGTGCCGTGAAGTGTGCCTTTATTGATGAAAAAGATCATCGCAATGCCATATGGGATATGTTTGTTACGAAAAACGGCAGATGCTTTTTCTCTGTGTGCGCTGAGCTTTACGTTTGCGAATCGGCAGGATTATATGAATATATTTATGAAACAAATGAAATCAAGCGTTGCTTTGAGCTTGATGAAAAGGTGTGCTATGCCCATGATGCCATTATGCCCAGCAAAATCCACACTTCTATGGCAGAAATGAATGATGGCAGAATTATTATGACCACCCATACTACCTCTCAATCCCGCGTGCATCCTTATTGGTATCCCGAACCATTTTATAATCACGTTTTTGAGGGGTATCAAGGTTCAAACATACTTATTTACGATCCTGAAACGGGTTTTTTGGAAAACAGAGGCGTACCCATTGCCCACGAAAGTATTTATGGAGGAACTTATGATCCGACTCACAACGCTTATTATTTCACCGGATATTTTAAGGGGCATCTTTACCGCTATGACATTGATTCAGGCAAGCTTACCGATTACGGCAAGGTTACGGAATTCGGAACGTTCCGCCTGCATCGCTCGGAAATTGACGGCAACATTTATTCGGCAAACAGAAGCGGATATTTTTACCGCATAAATACCAAAAAGCAGGAAATAGAGGAGCTTGGAATCTTTTTTGAACGTGATTATGAGCCTTACTCCACGGAAAAACACGTTCAGCTTGATTATATTGCCGATGGCAAAGACGGAAATATCTATCTAAAATATATTTTTGGATACAATATTTACCGATATAATATAAAGAAAAACACTTTGGAGTGCGTAGGCGACGGCAGACCTAAAGATCTTGAACTTTCTGAACCAAACCAGCATTTCGGACTTGCAGTAGATGATAATGGCGTTTTATGGTACACTTTTTCTTGCCTTACACAAAAATATGATTGGGCAAACGCATATCTTATTCGTTGGGATGTGATAAACGGAGAAGAACCAAAAAATATGGGGCTTTTGGGAAGCAAACAACGCTCAGTTAACGTTATGGCGGAAATGCATATTCATAATAACGTTTTATATCTTACAAACGGAAATCATTTCTTTGACGTTCCGGGTATGTTTGCAGTCGATCTTAAAAAGCTTGAGAGCATTAAATACGATCTTAATAAGGATGATCCCGACACACCTTTGGCTTATGACATAATAAATTATATGCACGTGGATAATGGCAAAAGTTATTATCCTTACGGTGAGGAAGAATTTAACCGCCAACATAGAGTTGCCGAAAATTTTATTAAGTATGGTAAAGATTTTTCAAAATTTATGGCGGAAAACCCAATGGAAATTACGGGCAAAAAAATTACGCCCCATCCATTGTGGCGCAAGTACGGCTTAAAAAATTCTCAGGTGCGTTACGTGGAGTATACAGAAAAGGGATTTTTCGTTGAGTTTGGCGATACTGAAAAACGACGGATGTATTCTGATGGAAAAATTGAAAACATTGAAGCCTTCACTAAAAAGGATTTTTTGGAGATTGCCAACGTGCCGAGCGCTGCAGGCAGAAACTTCAGGGCAAAGGTCACAGCATTTTGCAAAATTTTTAACGATAAATATTTAGTGGGAACTTATGATGGACTATTGTTCGTTTTCGATGGTGAAAATTCCTTTAATTTAGGCGCTTGTCCCAACACTTCCGGGGAAATTCGGGATATTTGTTATTCAAAAAAAACAAGAACGGCTTACGGAATTTCAGGTGGGAAAAACGATATTGCAATAGTGTTTTCCTTTAATGAAAAACAAGGTGTAAGGTACTTGGGAAGAGCACATTTCAATATTGAAACGGGCTTATATCTCAATAATGAGTTAAGCACTATCGCAGTAAATAATGATGGCACGCATTTATTGATTGGCTCAGATGAAAATATGGGTGCCTTTTATGAGATTGAATTATAAAGGAGAAAAACAATGATTAAATTTGGCATTTCTGATGGCTATAATAAAACCGCTACCCTTAATGGCGAGGATCTGATAAAACTTTATATGGCCAAAAACGAAGGCGAAAGCTGTGTTATTTCGGTTTTGTCGGAAGAAGATATTGAAGATGCAGAGATTACCGTTAATGAAAGTTATGATAATATTTTAGTTGAAACGGAAAGGGAATACTTTATTTCCTGCAATGGCAAGATGTACCCCGATCCTCTTGTGCCGACAAAGAAGGTTAGCATTAAGGCAAATGAGCTTACGAGCATTCTTGTGCGCTTTACAACGAAAAGGGAAACTGAAGCAGGGGAATATAAATATACGGTTTCCTTAGGAAACCTTACCTTTAACGTTGAAGTTAAGGTGTGGGATTTTGCTCTTCCCGAAGAGTACGTTATAAACGTTTCGATGGATCTTTATCGAGATCAGATTGCAAGGATGCATAACGTTGAAGACGATGAAGAGGAAACGCAAAGACTATATGAAGCATATTATGAAAAATTATTGCAATTTAGGGTAAGTCCATTTGTTTTGCCTTATGATATTCTTGATGAAAGAGCAGATAAGTTTATGTCAGATCCGCGCCTGACTGCCTTTAACTGCGATAAGGACGTTTCTGCAGATGATGAAACTCTTAAAAAATATCACGAAAAACTTTTAAAAAATCCCAAGTGGATGAAAAAGGCAATGATATATCCTATTGATGAACCGCTTACGAAAGAGCATCTTGATGTCCTCGTTGCAGCGTGCAACCGTGCAAAAGAGCTTTGCCCGGAAATAAGGCGGACAACTGCTTTTTTTAGGGATATAGATTATGATGAGAACACCGATGAAATTGAGGTTATTCTTGATAATTGCGATCTTATTCTTCCAAAGCTTGCGTGCTTTAACGATGATTTTATTTATGAAAATCCACAAAATCTTGAGAAGTACGGCTCTTTCCGAAATAGAATGACAAAGGCAAAAGAAAAGGGCAAGGAGCTTTGGCATTACGTTTGCTGGGAACCGGGCAGACCTTACGTTAATTTGTATGTTGATGAATCAGGCCTTGATCACAGAATTTTATTTTGGCAACAGCACCTTATAGGCGCAACGGGATTTTTATATTGGACAACCAATCATTGGCGTTTTGTTGAAAATCCCTGGAAAGATATGGCCACCGTACCTGATCTTTCGCCTGATGTCTTTGGTGACGGTTCTCTTTTGTATAACGGTAATGAAGTGGGAATTGATGGTGCTTGCGCTTCGGTGAGACTTGAAGCAGTCAGAAATGGTGTGGAAGATTGCGAAATGCTTCTTATTGCTGATGAAGTTTTAGGCAGAGATAAGGTGCTCGAAAAGGTAAGGTTAGTTACAAGTGACGTTATTACCTTTACCGAATCGCCCGAAGTATTTAATAAAATCCGCCAAGAGATAGGCGATGATATTGAAAAAAAGTTAAATGAGTAAAGAAAACCCCCTCGGATGAGCTTTATCCGAGGGGGTTAATTTTTAATCTTCTCTCTTGCGAATGATAAGAGGAATTGATATAAATGCAACTGCAAGAACGAGCGTTGAAATGATCACGAGCTGCGAACCATCGCCGGTGGGTTTTTCTTCATCCTGAACACCGGGAATAGGTGTGGGTGTTGGCTTTGGCGTGGGAGTAGGCGTTGCAGGAGCCTTTACGGTGAATTTTTCGCTAAGAACCTTGGTTTCTGCGTTGCCGACAACTTCGGGAATAAGCTCCCAAGAGTCAATGAACAAATACTTTTTAAAGGTTGCGTTTACGGTGTAAGAGCCTTCTTTAAGCGCGCTTGTAAGCTTTGATGTATCGGTGTCTTTGTTGCCGTTGAACACTACCTGACCGTTTTCATCGGTAATTGTAAAACTTTCTAAGAAGAACTGTGTGTTAAGCATTGTGGGATACTTAATGTTATCAACCGTAAAGCCAACCATTTCACCGTGAGCATAGGAATCCTTTAATCCGTTAAGTGCGGCATTGTCAAGCTCGGTGACGGTTATAAGGGCACGCATATAAGTAACATTGTTTCCGTCAGCAACGGATACGGAGCCGTCAACTGCATTATAGAATTCATCCTTCCACTGACCTATATAAGCGGTGCCAATATTGACACTTCCCAAGCAAACCTTGCCGCCGGAGAAAACGAGCTTTGCTTCTTGTGAATTAAGCTTAAATAATGAATAAGATATATCGGTTCTTATGTCAAGGGCAACGTCCTTAATAATGATATCGCCTTTTGCTTCAAATACGTCTTCCTGGGTATCTGCAATAACGCGACCACCCTCTATTGAGATAATGCCTCCATCAGCATCTATGCCTTCTTCATCATCAGAATAAAGGTAACAATCGGAATTTTTGATGATTACGTTACCCATATAGTTTTGAATAACTTCATCACCACCATAAAGATCAACAATAGAATCGGTTATTGTAATATCATAGCTTCCCTTTGCAACGTTACCGTCAATAATAATGGCATCAGATTCTGAAACTACGTGAACGAGTGAATACTTGATGGTAATGGCACCTTCATAAGCCTTAATGCCATCTTCTTCAGCTTTTACATCAACAAAGAGCTTGTTTATATTTATATCACCGTAGTTTAATATTGTGTTGAACCCGGAAACAACAAGTTTTGAAGTTTTGTTGTTCTTGCCGTTTAGATTTAAAGCGGCTTTAGAATCTTTTGTTTCAAGAGCGCAGGCAGAACTTGATTCAACTGTAAAGGTTGAATTATCGTCAACGTTAACGGTAAGTCCGCCTACATATTTGATTGCAGAAGATTTTGAATAAACGTTCACGTTGCCTTTAACATTGATCGTGCTGTCTGCGGGCAACGTGATAGCAGGTTTTTTTGTTGCTATATTGAAGCCGTCAGATAACGTAAGTGTTTTTGTGCTGGCGTCATATGTCCAATTTTCACCGCTTGCACTGGAAGGATTTGAAACAAAATCAAGGGCATTGCCAACTTCTTCAAAGGTTTTTTTATCAACGGTGAAGGTTAAATCTTTTGTTGAATCATCACCATAGCAGGTTGCAAAAACATAAAGGGTGCCGCTATGCTCAACAAGATAAGAAGATTCTTCACCCATTCCGTTAGCGTTATCACTATCAATGTAGTGTTCAAAAACCGTTGAACCGTTTTCGTCAAACACAAAGTATTTTATACGAGTATCTGCTTCGTCGGGGCCGGTAAATGAGAACGCTATCTCATCCTGGGCTTCAACGTCAAACTTATACAGCTTGCCTAAAGCAATGGCATCGTCATTGGGATCATCGTTGCCATAATCTTCATAAACATATACGTCCTCTTCTACGGGAAGGAAGGTGTCGGTATAGGGGAAAGAGGTTATTTCTTCGGCAGAAGCATCGCCTGTTATACTCTTTAGTGTATCGTAAGTAATGGCGTAAATAGTAATATCACCTACAAGATCCTCAGAATAAATGTGTATTTCACCATCGACACTGGCAACCCCTATTGAATCGGTGCCTTCACTTGTAGTGCGGAGCGCAAAGATCCTATAAAGGCTATAGCCGTCATTTATTGTATACGTGCTGACAACAGACTGAGAGTGTTTGAGATAACGTTTTTCACCTGTAATATCTGAATTAAGGGTAATGTTTTCGCCTACAAGGGAAACGGAAACGTAATCATCCTCGGTAATGGGGTACGCTGTTAATGAAAAGTCAATTTTTTCCATTGCATATACGCTTGAGTAACGGACTGCGCAGATATAAACGGTAACGGCTTCCTCGGTGAGATAGGATAATGTTTCACCGCCGCCTGTTTCATCCACGTACATTGATTTAACAAGATCACCAATGGAATTATATGCATTCATAGAAAGCACAGTATCCCCGACAACAGAAGAATCTTCAGTACCTTTGGCTGAAACGGTTAAAAACGAATCCTTTTCAAGGTTCACTTTGTAAATTTTGCCAAAGAATGTGTTTCTGAATGTATCATTATCATAAACGTCAATATAGCTTTCGTTGGCGGAAATGAAGATCTCGTTGTACTCTTGGGAAGTAATTTCTTTTGCAGCGGTAGGATAATCTTCTTTTTCAACCTTTGAAACTATGGAAGAAGCATATATTTTAACAGAAAGAACACCCTCCAAATCACTTCTGTTGACGGTGAATGTGGTTTCAGTAGGCTCTGTTTCTTCGGAAAGAATGCTGTAGAGCTCACCGTCTGTATCTAAACCCCAAATGCAGTAGTATGCCAGGGTATAACCGTCGTCGGGGGTAAGGGTAAAGGTGTAATCCTCACCGGCAGTAAACTTGCCTTCGCCCAATGCTTCTTCGTTGATTGTGGTATGAAAACCTTCAAAAGCAACGTCAAAGGAAGTATTTTCGGCAAAAACTACCATAGGAAGTAATGAAAGCACAAGTGCTAAAACCATTACTGAGGATAATAGCTTCGTTGTTAATTTTTTCATAGTATCACTCCTTGTTCGTAACTAATAAAATTATATCATTTTAAGAAAAACAATGTCAATAAATTTGTGAATTTTTTTACTAAAATACTTGAATTTCAAAAGAGGGTATTATATAATATACACAATGTTTTAAGGTGGTGTATTTTTTGAAAAAATATCTGTTGCCCGAAAAAGGGAATTTTTATAAGGCAAATCTTCATTGCCACACAACTATTTCCGATGGAAAGCTTACTGCTGAAGAAATAAAAAATCACTATAAGAAAAACGGCTATTCCATCGTTGCGTTTACCGATCACGATGTTATGGTGCCTCATCCTGAACTTAAAGATGAAAACTTTTTGCCGTTAAAGGGCTATGAGGTTCAGCTTGATAAGTGGCACAGCGAAGATTATGCAGATACTGAGACTTGCCACATCTGTCTTATTGCTTTAACAGAGGATACGGATTATCCCGTTGCTTCTGCAAGGAGCGGATATAAGGTTGGCAATGCGGTGAATTACGTTCATTTTCTTAAATTTCGCGATGATCAGCCTGATTTTAAAAGAGAATATAGTGTTGAATGTGTAAATCAGGTGTTTAAAGAGGGCAGAGAACACGGCTATTTTGTAACCTACAATCATCCGACGTGGTCTCAGGAAAGCTATGAAACTTATTCTCAATATAAGGGAATGCACTGTATGGAAATATACAATCACGGTTGCGATCTTAACTTTTTTGAATATAACCATCGTGTTTATGACGATCTTTTAAGGCAGGGAAAACGGATTTTCTGTATGGCTTCCGATGATACTCACGCTCATTATCCCATCGGTCACGCTAAAAATGACTGTTGCGGAGGTTGGGTGAACATTAAGGCTGAAAAATTAGAATACCGCACCATAACCGAGGCTCTTGAAAAAGGCAACTTTTATTCCTCAACGGGTCCTGAAATAAAAAGTCTTTACGTTGAGGATAATAAACTTTTTATTGAAACTGCACCCTGCAAAAAGATTCTTTTTACTACTGCACGCAGAAATGGATTTTGCTATCTTCAGGATGATGAACCCGTTACCTTGGGTGAATTCAGTCTTAAAAAAGAAGATATATACGTTCGTGTAACGGTCTTTGATGAATTTGGAAATCACGCTGACACCAATGCATATTTTATTGAGGAGATGTTGTAATGTTATATAAAAAGAATGGTGAAAAAACATTATCAAAGGAACTTTTTAAAAATCCTACTTCTGAATTTCGCGGAACACCCTTCTGGGCGTGGAACACGAAATTAGATGATGAAACTTTGCTGGAACAAATTGATATTTTTAAAGAAATGGGGCTTGGTGGCTTTCATATGCACGTTCGCACAGGTATGCAAACGACATATTTGAGTGATGAGTTTATGCATTTTGTAAAGCTCTGCAATGAAAAAGCAAAGAAAGAGGATATGCTCTGCTGGCTTTATGATGAGGATCGTTGGCCCTCAGGTGCGGCAGGGGGATACGTTACGAAAAATTACCGCCACCGTCAGAAGGCTTTTCATCTTGAGGTTACCGATCCGAGAGGAAGCGAACTTTTTGCAAACAACTATAACGAATATTTAAAGCTTACCGAAAATAATGGCAAGTGTACGGGCTATTTTATTTCCCGTTACGGCGTTAAGCTTGATGAAAATGGATTTTTGATTGATTATAAAAAGCTTGAAGAAAACGAAAATTATGATGGCGATATCCGGTATGGATATATGTATATCGGCACAGACAGCGGTTGGTATAACGGGCAGAGCTATATTGATACCTTGTCAAAGGCTGCTGTTGAAGAATTTATGCGTATTACCTACGATGCCTATTATAAGGCGGTAGGGGAGGATTTTAATAAAAGCATTCCTGCCATATTTACCGATGAGCCTCAGGTGCCTTTCAGGCGATATCTTAATGAATCAACGGGCAAAAATCTTGTTGCCGTTTCCTTTACCGATGATTTTGAGGAAACCTACAAGGCGGTCTATAATGAAAGCATTTTAGAAAAGATTCCTGAGCTTTTCTGGGAAAAAGAAAATTGCGGCTGCGCAAAAACGCGCTATGATTACATCAACCATATGTGCGAACGCTTTGTTTCTGCATTTGTTGATACGCTGGGACAGTGGTGCGAAAAGCACAATATTGCATTTACGGGACATATGATGCAGGAGCCTACTCTTCGCTCACAGACTGATTCCTTAGGCGAAGCAATGCGTTGTTACAGAAACTTCCAGCTTCCCGGAATGGATCTTCTTTGTGACAGAATTGAATATTCAACTGCAAAGCAGGTGCAATCGGCAGTTCATCAGTACGGTCGAGAGGGTATGCTTTCCGAGCTTTACGGCGTTACCGGCTGGGATTTTCCATTTAGAGGACATAAGCGTCAGGGAGATTGGCAGGCGGCTTTGGGCGTAACAATTCGTGTTCATCATTTAACTTGGGTTTCAATGAACGGTGATGCCAAGCACGATTACCCCGCTTCCATCGGTTATCAATCGCCGTGGTACAAGCAGTATAAATATATTGAAGATCATTTTGCACGTGTAAATACCGCTCTTACCCGAGGAACTCCCGATGTGCGCGTTGGTGTTATTCATCCAATCGAAAGTTTTTGGCTTTACACCGGACCTAACGATAAAACGGCACTTAAGCGCGGATATCTTGATGAGCAGTTTATGAAGCTTACTACCGCTCTTTCAACAAGCGGTGTAGACTTTGATTTTATTGCAGAATCAACCTTGCCGGATTTATGCGAAAAGGGAACAAATCCCTTAAAGGTCGGCAAAATGCAGTATGATTGCATCGTTGTTCCCGTTATGGAAACTATGCGATCAACTACCTTAGAGCGTCTTAACGATTTCAGCAAAAACGGCGGAACGGTCATTCTTTTAGGTGAAGCACCTAAATACATTGATGCAGTTTTATCAGATAGTGTTAAAAAAGCTGCTGAAAACTGGACAAATATTGATATTGACTATATTGAACTTGTTGAAAAGCTTGAAAAATTCCGTTTTGTAAACTTTACGCTTAAAAATCTCGGAACAAGAACCAACAATATCGTTCATCAGCTTCGCAATGACGGTGAGGATAAGTGGCTGTTCTTCTGTAACGGTGAGGATCAGGCTGAGAGAATGGGATATATTCCTGCACTTTCAAAGGAGGACATCCGCCTTAAAATTAACGGTAGATTCCATATAACCGAGTATAACACCTTAACGGGCGAAATATATACGCCTGCTTACGAGATTAAGGACGGCAACACTTATATTGATTTTGTTATGTTTGCAGAGGATAGCTTCCTTTTAAAGCTTACACCTGCTGAGAAAGATGAAAAGGTTTCGGGCAATGCTCCTTTAAGACCTATGCCTTTGGGTGTTGATGACGTTGCCTTAAAAAATCCTGCCAACAAGAATTTTATTGCAAGGGATAATAAAAATTACGTAAAAGTAAAAGATATGGTGGATTATACTCTTGATGAACCAAACGTAATTTTACTTGATATGGCACAATATGCCTTTGACGGCGAAGATTATACTGAAATCTTTGAAGATTCTGCAAGAATAGGCGATATCGGCAGAGCAAGATTCTATGAATTGCATCAGATGCAAACGCAGGTTCAGCCTTGGGTGCCCGTTCCCGAAGAGTTAAAGAATGATAAAGGACACACGGTAAAGCGCAGATTCACTTTCAATACGGATATCGTTATTGAAAAGGCTTGTCTTGCCCTTGAAGAGGCTGATTCCGCAACCGTATGGATAAACGGCAAGAAAATTGAAAAAGAATTTGATGGCTGGTATGTTGATAAGTGCATTAAAAAGATAAAGCTTCCTAAGATAGAAAAAGGCGAAGTTGAAATTGAAATCGAAATTCCTTTCGGTTTAAGAGGCAGAACGGAATGGTGCTATATTTTAGGTGATTTCGGCGTTAAGGTTGAAGGCAAGTACGTTACTGCTGTTGAAAGAAAAGAAAAGCTTGCATTCGGTAATATCGTCAACCAAACTCTGCCCTTCTACACCGGCAACATTACATATCACACCCAATATACTGAGCCTGAGGGCGGAATGCGAACTCTTCAGGTGCCTGATATTGGAGGTGCCCTTGCACGTGTTTCGGTTGACGGAAAGGATATTGGCGTTATCGCACTTGCACCTTATTGCATTTCCTTAGGTGAGATGGCAAAGGGAAAACATAATATTGATATAACCGTATTCGGTACACGCTTTAACGGCTTCGGTGCAGTGCATAATAACGTTAAGAAGTATTCCTATTGGGGTCCCAATTCCTGGAGAACCTACGATAATCCCGGTTGGAATGATGCTTATATGCTCCGTCCCCAAGGCGTACTCAATAATCCTACGATTTATTAAAAAAATAGAATACAAATATTGACAATATAGGATATTTGTACTATAATTAATTTAGAAATTTTTAAAAAAGGAGAAATAATTATGTTTTGTAAGTATTGCGGAAAACAAATTCCCGATGGTCAGGTGTGCTCCTGTCAGGCACAGCAGGCACCTCAGCAACCCCAGTATCAGCAGGCTCCCCCTCAGCAGCCTCAGTATCAGCAGGCTCCTCCCCAGTATCAGCAAGCACCTTCTCAGGGCGTAAGCATTGATATGAGCGGTGTTATGAATGACGTTAAGGCTTGGCTTAAGAACATCACAACCAACTTAAGCTGGTTAACCGTTGGTATTTTCGGCGGCGCATCGTATTTGTTGTATTCCATCTTCTATCTCTGCATGCTGGGAAGCATTAGCGCCAGCGTTGGCATCGCTTTCTTGTACAGCCTTCTTACTATCGTTATAAGTGGAGTATTCTCAATCGGCACCTTAACACTTAAGGATCTTATTGCAAAGCGCAATATTGATATTCAGGCACATATCAGCCGTTTCTTCGGCATTTCTGTGTTGAACGGTGCTATCCTTCTTGTTGGTGGCTTAGGTGCACTTATTTCTATGCACATCGGCTTGTTCTTCATCTTTGCGGCAGTTCTTGTTCGTATCCGTGATTATGTTTCTATTCTTAACGGCTTCTTTAAGGAAAAGAACGAGCTTGTTGCAACGCTTATCGTTGTTGGCGTAATCGCTTTCATTCTTACCATCAGCAACGTTATCTTAATGGCTGCTATCGATGAATATTTCGGCTTTGTTTTCTCGTTGGCACTTTAATTAAAAAACTTAAAAAACAGTCTTTAAAAGTGAATTGCATCAATATAATTTATTGATGCAATTTTTTTCGCCTATAAATCAGGTAAATTCTGCTAAAAGCAAAGATTTTTGTTGCTTTTTTTCAGAAAATGAGGTATTATTATGATGTGTAATAATGTGCATTGAATTTGGTAAAAGGAAAGGATAGAAAGTATGCGAGCTAAGTATGATTGGCTTTTACCTAAATACGTAAGATTTCCGCTTTTATTGGTGGTAGTATTTAATATGCTTGTTTACTGGCTTCCCGGCAGGTTATTTGTTGTAGATGCCTTTAGATACGATCTTAGCATTTCTTTAGATAAAACCTTGCCTGCAATTCCGTTCTTTTGGCTTTTTTATTTCCTTGCTTACGTGCAATGGGTGGGAAGTTACGTTTTCCATTCAAGAACAAACGTGAAAATGTGCTATCATATGGTAACTGCAGATACAATAGCAAAGCTTCTTTGCCTTGTGTTCTTTATAGTTTTGCCTACGCGCATTGTTCGTCCGCCCCTTGAAGGCGAAGGCTTTTTTGTGTGGGTAACCAATTTCTTCTATAGCATTGATGAACCTATAAATCTGTTCCCCTCAATCCATTGTCTTGAAAGCTATATGTGCTTCAGAACTGCAATGATGCTTCCTAAAAAGAACGTTCCGTATATTACCCTGCAGGGCGTGTTTGCAATATTGGTGTTCTTATCAACTATTTTCATAAAGCAACATTTTATCGTGGATATTTTTGCAGGTATGCTTGTGGGCGAAATAGGTATATTCTTATCAGGACATTTTAAACTGTGGCGCGTGTTCAACAAAATTCAGCTTCCCTCTGCGAAAAAGTATATAAAGGATAACAACTTAAGCGCAGAGTAATTATTTGGAGATTTCTAAAAGATGGATGAAATAAAAGACACTGTTAAAAAGGAGAATCAGGAAAACGGCACTTTGATGAGCAATAAGAAGCAATGGCTTTTTATTCTCTTGTTTGTGGTTATTGCCGGCATCAGCATTTTGTCTATTTGTATGCAGATGACCGAGTTTTCCCTTTCTGAGTTTATAGATTATATTTTTAACGCCAATCCCATATATCTTTTAATTGCAATTTTATGTATGCTTGGCTTTATATTCTTTGAAGGCTTCGGCATTTTAGCGCTTTGTCGTTCAATGGGATATAAAACCAAAAAAAGAAAAGGGTATGTTTACGCTTCTGCCGATATTTATTTTTCGGCAATAACGCCCTCGGCAACGGGCGGTCAGCCTGCCAGTGCGTACTTTATGATAAAGGACGGAATGAACGGTATGCTTGTTACCGCCATTCTTATCGCAAACCTTTGTATGTACACTCTTGCAATAGTTGTGCTTGGCTTTATCTGCTTTATAATACGCTTTGATTATTTTCTTAAATATAGTCTTGCTTCGCAGGTGCTTATAATTTTAGGCTTTGCTTCTCAGGTTCTTCTGGTTATCTTCTTCTATATGGTGCTTAAAAAGGACACCTTGCTTCAGAATATGTGCGATGCAGTTTTGCGTTTTCTGTGCAAGATAAAGATCTTGAGGAAGTATGAAGAAAAAAGAGAAAAGCTTTTTAAGCATATGGAAAAGTACCGCAAGCATTCTCATTATATTACGGGCCATCCCGTAGCACTTTTAAAATGCTTCTTCTTTAATCTGCTTCAGCGTGCATCGCAGATAATGGTTTGCGTATTTGTTTATGCCGCTACTATCAGCTCTGAATTGAAGGAAGCCTTTGAAGTGTTCTTCTGGCAAGGCTTTTCGGTGCTTGGATCAAACTTGATTCCCGTTCCCGGCGGTATGGGTATATCTGATCACATTATGCTTGATGGCTTTAAAAACATTATGGATGAAAGCACGGCAGTAAAATTTGAATTGCTTTCAAGGTCATTTTCATTTTACAGCTGTGTTATAATTTGCGGAATATCATTCTTTGTGTGTTATTCGCTTGTAAAGAAAAGGGAGAGAACTAAATGATAGGCTTTTATGATTATACGGTTATTTTAACGTACTTGTCATTGTTATCTGCAGGCGTAGGTATTTTTGTTACCTTAAGCGGAAGCGGGCACCCTTATTGGGGCACCTTCTTCTTGTTGTTTTGCGGTTTGTGCGATGCCTTTGATGGGCAGGTTGCAAGAACAAAAAAGAACCGCACACAAATGGAAAAGAACTTTGGCATACAGATCGATTCACTTTGTGATGTTATTGCCTTTGGTGTGTTGCCTGCCTGCATCGGTATGGCACTTATACATACTTCACCTTTCTTAAAGGAGCTTTTCGGCGCACCTAAGGATAACGTTCTTTTGAGAGCAGTATGCTTGATTTTATATGCTGTTTTGGTGCTTTATATACTTGCCGCATTGATCCGCCTTGCTTATTTTAACGTAACTGAGGAGGAACGTCAGCGTACCGAAGGCGGTGTGCGCCGTGCTTATACCGGCTTACCCGTTACCTCCGCGGCACTTATTTTTCCAAGCATTATGCTTTTGCAGTATATTACGTCCATCGACCTTGCAATTATCTATTTCCCCGTTGCTTTAATCACAGGATTTCTGTTCCTTTCAAAGATTCAGATCCCAAAGCCTCATTTGCGCGGCATACTTATTATGATAGGCATCGGCGTTATTGAGTGCATATTATTGGTTCTGTTCTTCCTTTTGCGATAATGGCTAAGAATAACGAAAGCGGTGCACTGAATTTTTTGTATAACAACGCCTTTGGCCGTGTGGTATTAAAACTTCTTACGGCACGTTGGATATCAAAGCTTTGCGGTGCATACTTAAATACAAGATTATCAAAATCGCTGATAAAAAAGTTCGTAAAGAATAATAATATTGATTTAAGTGAATATTATTCCGATTCCTTTACCTGCTTTAACGATTGCTTCTCAAGAAAGATCAAGGAGGGGCTTCGTCCCATTCCTCAGGATGAAAAGATTTTCTTTGCTCCTTGTGATGGATTGCTGAGCGCATATCACATCACCGATAATAAGGTGATTCCCGTTAAGCAAAGCGAATATACCATAAATTCCTTGCTTAGAAATGATGAGCTTGCAGAAAGATATAAGGACGGCATCTGCCTTGTTTTCAGACTGTGCGTGAACCACTATCACCGCTATGCTTATAACGTTTCAGGAGAAAAAAGTGATAACGTGTTTATTAAGGGCAAGCTTCACACGGTGCGTCCCATTGCACTTCACGCTCGCCCCGTATTCGTTGAAAACTGCCGTGAATATACGGTTATCGAAAGCGAGCTTTTCGGCAACGTTCTTCAAATGGAGGTCGGCGCAATGCTGGTTGGCAAGATAGCAAACCTGCACCAAAAAGCAACCGTAACGCGAGGCGAAGAAAAGGGTATGTTCCTTTATGGCGGAAGCACCGTAATTCTTCTTCTTGAAAAGGATAAGGTAAAGATCAACGAGAAATTCTTTGAAAATACTAAAAACGATATTGAAACTCCCATTAAAATGGGCGAAAGCTTAATGTGAATATATAAAACCAGCCACTTTTTTTGATATGGACCCAAAAGTTTAGACAAAATAACAATTAAATAATTTGCGAATGAGTTCGGTATTGCACCGGACTCATTCCTTTTAAATTCAGAGAAATTCGTTCGTTGTTGTAATAGTAAATATATTCATTAAGTTTAT
>JAZNSH010000010.1:0-44733 GCA_045591115.1 Clostridia bacterium | reverse complement strand
TTTATGATCCTGCTGCTATGAGATAATTTCTAACCTTTCTTTTAAAGTCCTTGAAACATAGGGCTTGTTTAAGTGCGCCTATTTTTGATTTCTAAACTTTTTTAAAAAAGCACTTGACTTTTAATAGTTAGTCACCTCTTAAGCTTGGGATCGAAAGCATCGCGGAGACCGTCACCTAAAAGGTTAAGACTTAATACGATGAGACAAATTATAATTGCGGGGAATAAGAGCTTATAGGGATAGAACTCAAATGCCTCACGAGCTTTATCGGCAAGTGAACCTAAAGAGGGCATAGGAGCCTTTACACCTAAGCCAACGAAGCTAAGGTAGCTTTCTGTAAATATGGCAGAAGGTACCTGAAGAGCCGTTGAAATAATAATAACTGAAAGACAGTTGGGAATAATATGTTTTCTGATAATTCTGCCGGGTTTTGCACCGATTGAACGAGCGGCAAGAATATATTCGTTTTCCTTTATTGAAAGTATCTGACCGCGAATAAGACGTGCCATACTTACCCAATATAAAAGACCGAAAACAACGAAAATAGCAATCATATTTGTACCAAGATCAGCTAACAACGAGCCCGGCGGGAAAGTGATTACTTCGTTAAGAACAACTGCTAAAAGAATAATAATAAGCATATCGGGAAGTGAATAGATAATATCAACTATTCGCATCATTATAAGGTCAACTTTTCCACCAAAATAACCTGAAATACTACCGTAGATCATACCGATAATAAGAACGATTATACTTGCGAAAACACCAACCAATAATGAGATTCTGGTACCATAAATTACACGGATGAAATAATCTCGACCCAATTCATCAGTACCGAAGATATGGGGGAAGAGGTCTTCACCTGTTTCCTCCATATACTTTTCTTCATTTTCGGAGAAAGTAAATGGTTCAAGGTTTTTTGCGGTTTTATCTTTTCTGCCGTTAATTCTTATCTGCTCTTCATATCCGTAAGGAACAATCATAGGCGCGAAAATAATCGTAAGTAAGATTATTGAAAGAATCACTATACTTAAAACAGCAAGAGGGTTTTTGAAAAGGCGACGCATACCATCCTTAAAGAAGGTGGTGCTTTTACTCATAACGTCTTGCTGACTTTTTTCTTCGTCGGTGGCAGGCTCAAACTTTGAAAGATCTATTTGAGCTGAAAATATGTTCTTTTTGGGAATCTTATTATCTTCCATTGTTCTTACCTCCTTTATTCGTACTTAATTCTGGGATCTACAAGCTTATAAAGAAGATCGCAGATAAGGTTTGCGACAACCATTATGGCAGCAAGGAAAACGGTAGTTGCCATAATAAGTGTATAGTCACGGTCATTTATAGCTTCAACAAACTGTCTGCCTATTCCACCAATGGTGAAGATGGTTTCGACAACCATTGATCCGGTTACGATATATGCAATCTGAGGACCTGCGTATGTAATAACGGGGATAAGGGAGTTTCTCAAAGCGTGCTTAAAGATGATTAGAAGCTTTGAAACGCCTTTTGCTTTTGCAGTGCGGATATAATCTTGGCTTAAGGCATCAAGCATACTTGTCTTTGCAAGACGTGTTGTATAAGCCATAGGATACGCTGAAAGAGCTAGTACGGGAAGCAAGTAACTTGGTTCGTTGACATTCCAAGCAGATACCCATCCCAATTTCGTACAGAAAATGTACAATAATAGTGTAGCGAGAATGAAGCTTGGTACCGCAGTAAACAGCGTCGAAAGAAAAACGATAATTCGGTCAACAAAAGTATTTCTCATCAGAGCCGCTATACTACCTAGAACCGTACCTAATGTAAGAGCCAAAGCCATAGCCATAAGTCCGAGCTTTGCAGAGGTGGGGAAGGTATCGGCAATTATCGAGGCAATAGGTCTGCCGTTCTTTAACGAAACACCAAAATCACCTTGAACAAGGTTGCCCAAATAATTTCCAAACTGATCTATGAGCGGTTGATCAAGACCGTAACGCTCTTCAAGCGCCTTTTGCGTTGCAGGATCCAGCGCTTTTTCCGCGTTGAAGGGACCACCGGGAACTGCATGCATTGTGAAAAATGTGACGGTACATATAATAAATATTGTTAAAATTGCTAACAATACACGTTTAATTACATACTTTAACACATTATCGCTCCTTTCGTAAAAAAAGTTCGTAGAATGATATATTCTGTGAAAACACAGTAAACCAATTTTCAATCATTATACAGCTTTTAAGTTTTTTTGTCAACCAATAAAGCCAAAAATATCAGTATTTTGGCAATAACATAGATATAATTGGAGGAGAAATAATGATAGAATTTAATTTGTTTTATGAAAAAGAACGTACGGTAGAAGAAATACTGTATAGCTGGCTTGAGTCGATACGAATTTGCGTAAAAATTCAGAGTTATCAAAAGTATAAATTTTTAATTGATGAACACATATGTCCGATAATTGGTATGTTAAGTGAAAAAGCAATTACGTCTCAAATTATTGATGAATTTATATATAACAAGCATAAATCAGGGCAAAAAAGAGGAAATGGCTCATTATCGGCAGGTTATGTAAACACGATTTGTTACATTTTGAATGCTTCTTTAGGTGAGCTATTGAATAAACAAATAAAACGTCCGCCCGTAAAGAAAAAGCAGGTCACATATTTATCACTTTCGGAGCAGAAAATGCTTGAAAAATATATTTTTGAAAATGAGCCGGAGCGGGGAATTGGAATAGTTTTATCGCTGTATACGGGAATGAGGATTGGAGAAGTGTGTGCATTAAAGTGGTGTGATATTGATTTTTTAGCAAAAACAGTGAAAATAAATAAAACACTTTCAAGAATAAAAAATAATTATGGTGAAAAGAAAAAAACAAAAGTTATAGTTGATTCTGCAAAAACAGAAAATGCTGACAGAATAATTCCTTTACCTAAAAAAATTATAGATCTTTTGAAAAAGATACCGCAGGGGGAATATGTGCTAAGAGGAAGAAATAAGCCTTATTGTGACGTAAGAACATATCAATATTTTTTTAAAAAGATTTTATCAAAATGCGGAATGAGAGACGTTAACTATCACTCGCTGAGGCATACTTTTGCGACACGGTGCATTGAGGCAGGGGTTGATGTTAAAACTTTAAGCGAGATTTTAGGACATTCAAACGTCAACGTCACACTGAATACATATGTTCATTCAACATTAAAACAAAAGAAAATGCAAATGGAAAAACTAATGAAATTTTGTGAATAAAAAGTTCGTAGAATATATCATTCTACGAAAAAAATCAACAAAAAAATGAGTCCGATAGCGTTATCGAACTCATTTTTTATAGTTGCAGAAATTAATATTTCCTTTTATGGCATAATTTTTGCTTTTAAATCATTGGGATAATCGGGAATTGCACCTAACTGGGTTACCACGAAATCAGAAAGCAACGTTGCGCGCACGAGACATTCTTCAACAGAAATTCCTGAAAGATAATTTGATAAGAAACAAGCCGAGAAGGAATCACCTGCGCCTACCGTGGATACAACCTTTGAAACGGGCTTAGGCGAATAAATAATTTTATCTCTTAAAACATCATATAAAAGCGACCCGTCCTTATCAAGAGTTACGAGGATCAACTTTAAATTTTTGTACTTTTTGCCAAGAATTCTGCAAATGTCTTCAGGAGTTCCCGAAATACCAAGAACACCGATTTCTTCACGGGATATTTTAAAAATCGTAGTATTTTTTAAAGAAAAATCAATCATTTCGTCATTATAATAATGCTGTCTTATGTTGATATCAAAAAAGACTTCTTTGTAAGTACCTTTTAAAAGTGCCTTTAAAGTTTCCTGCGATTCTTTGTTTCTTTGAGCAAGCGTACCGAAATAGAAAGCATCGGCAGTAAAACAAGATTCATCCGGTAAAGGAATGTTATCGTATGCAACGCCTTGAACAAGGTTATATGAAGGTGTGCCGTTATTAAGTGTTACAAGGCAGTGTCCTGTTTCAAAATCAACTGTTTGAATGTTTTTTGTGTTAACACCTATTTCTTTTGCGGCATTGACGGCGCCTATGCCAAGAGAATCGTTTCCAACTGCGGAGATAACGTCAACGTCAAATCCGAGCTTGGCGCAGTGCGCACCGAAATTAAAAGGTGCACCACCGATTTTCTTTTCGTCACCAAAAATATCCCATAAAATTTCGCCAAAAACAGTAAGCTTCATAAAATCACCTTATTTCGCTTCGGGGTATTCGTTGCAGAGAAGATAAAGAGGAGCTTCGTCTTCTTCAATTTTGGGGAAACGACCCATTTGTTCATAGAAACGGTTATCGGTATTATCGTCATTAACCATTGAAACCTCACCGATAAGAACCTTTCCGTGACCTTCCTCTGCCCAGAAAGCGTGATATTGGTAGGGCGGAAGAGTAATACTTTCACCGGGCTTTAAACAAAGCTTTGTGCCTGCAGGAACGGTGTAAACGCGACCGTCACTGGTTACGGTAACGGGGGTATCTGCCAATGATTCATCCTCTGCACAGTTATAAACCTGAACGATCAGATTACCACCGCCACGGTTGATAATATCTTCCATTTTGTTCCAATGAAAGTGCATAGGACAAACTTGATTTTCATCGGAAATCAGAAGTTTTTCTGCATATGTTTTTTTGCAATCGGGCTCTGAAAGAGAACCGTTACGGATTGTAAAAAGGAAAAGACCTACTTTTTCGTAATCACCTAAACCGTAGTCGGTGATGTCCCAACCAAGCATATGGTTTCTTATTTCGTCAAATTCGTGACCTTTTTCTTTCCATTCTTCCGGAGTGAAAAATGCAAATGGAGGGAGATTGAACTTCATTTCTTTAATGAATTCAAGGTTTTCTTTCATAAGTTTATTTACTTCGCTTCTTTTCATTTTAGTTTTCTCCTTGATCCTATTTTTTAATTCTATTTTTAGTTATTATAATATGTTTATCCTTTTTCTGTCAATACAAAAAATATTGAAAACATTTCTTTAAATTTTAAAAGAGCGCTTTTTAGCGCTCTTTTAAGACTTTTTCTGCAAAACTATTATCAACAATTGCACTATAATCGGCTTTTTTTACTTCGATTCCCGCATCTGTAATTACTTCTATAAGTTGATTAAAATGTGATTCTTCACATATGGGGGTTGTTTTCCACGCATCAATTTTTTTGTAGTTTTCGACAACGTTTGTTATAAGCTTTATATCGCTATCGGGAAAACTTGGTGCAATTACCTCAGCAATTTCTTTAGGTGTGTGGTTTGCAACCCATTGCTGACCTTTGTATAATGCATCAACAAAATCCTCTATTTTTTCTTTGTTCTCATCTCTAAAGCTTTGAGTAACCATCATTGCAGTATAGGCAACAAAGTCAGTTTCGGCACCAACTGAAGCAACAATAAACCCTTCACCGGCCATTTCCATAGTTGAAGCACTTGGTTCAAACAAGGCAACATACTGATCTTCACCTGACATAAACGCACCGCCCATCAGGTCAAAGCTCACGTCGGTTCTTACAGTCACATCAAGATTTGGTTCAAGTCCGTTCTTTCTTAAGGCGTACTCAAGCGTCATTTCGGGCATACCGCCTTTTCTTCCGCCAATTATTGATTTACCTTTTAATTTATCCCAGGAAAACTCTGTGTCTGGCGCTTTACCTACAAGGAATGAGCCGTCTCTTTGTGTTACTTGGGCAATAATAACGGGATAATCCTCTTGACCTTCGTTATAAACATATACCGCAGTTTCCGGTCCCATAAATCCGATATCGGCCTGACCTGTAATAAGAGCGGTCATTGATTTGTCGCTTCCGCCACCGTTTGTTAATTCTATTTCAATTCCTTTTTCTTTAAAATAACCTAATTCTATTGCAGCATAAAACGGAGCGTAAAAAATAGAGTGAGTTACTTCATTTACTCTAAGTACGTTTGTTTCATTTTCTTTGCATCCGCAGAAAGAAGAAAGTAACATTGCGATAAGTAAAACGACTGATAAAAATTTTAGTTTCATAAAAGACCTCCTTAAAGATTCTTTTACAGTATATGTACGTAAAAATATTTATGTTAAAAATAGTTTT
Organism: Clostridia bacterium; assembly: GCA_045591115.1. Lineage (GTDB taxonomy): Bacteria > Bacillota > Clostridia > Christensenellales > QALW01 > UMGS1322. Next base: position 38,666 of record JAZNSH010000010.1, on the reverse strand, counting down.
ATTAGTGACTTTTTTCTTTTGATGTGCTATAATAAAACAAATTATATGTAGAGGTATACGCAGTGGAAGAATTATTTATTGAAAAGGCAAAACTTAATCCGGAGCAAAAAAGAGCGGCAATAACAACAGAGGGACCTGTGCTAATTTTAGCAGGTGCAGGAAGCGGAAAAACACGCGTTCTTACTCACAGAATTGCCCATCTTATTCTTGATAAAAACGTTTCTCCGTGGAATATTCTTGCCATTACCTTTACCAATAAGGCGGCAAAGGAAATGCATGAAAGGGTTGAAAAATTATGCGGGAATGCTGAAGTTTGGGTGTCAACCTTTCATTCAATGTGTGTGCGCATTTTGCATAGAGAAATTGAAGTACTGGGATATTCAAAGGATTTTACTATCTATGATGACGATGATCAGAAAAAATTGATATCGGAAATTCTTTCGCAAAAGGAGCTTTCACCAAAGGATAATCCTCCCAAGGAATTTTTATATGTCATAACCGAAGCCAAAAACCGTATGGAAGGGCCTAAGAAAGTAATGGAGCTTGCTTCCAATCCGAGAGAAAAGCTTTATGCTGAAGTTTATGCTCTTTACGAAGAAAGAATGCGAAAAGCAAATGCTCTTGATTTTGATGATCTTTTAATAAAAACAGTTGTTCTTTTTCATAAATTTCCTGAAATACTTGAAAAATACGCTAAACGCTTTAGGTATATTCATGTTGATGAATATCAGGATACCAATATGGTGCAATATAGACTTGTAAAACAGCTTGCATCTGTCTGGAATAACATTTGCGTTGTTGGTGATGATGATCAAAGTATTTACGGCTGGCGCGGTGCGGATATAAGAAATATCCTTGAATTTGAAAAGGATTTTGCTGATTCGACCGTAATCAAGCTTGAACAGAATTACCGTTCGACCAATAATATTCTCGAAAGTGCAAATGCGGTAATTGCAAATAACCAATCAAGAAAAATGAAGCATCTTTGGTCTGATAAGGGCGATGGTGCAAAGTTGAGAATTGAGGAGCTTTCTGACGGAAGATCAGAAGCATATTACGTTGTTGCCGAAATGAATGAAATGGTAAGAACCGGTGCAACTTATAATGATTTTGCAGTTTTATACAGAACAAACAGCCAATCCCGAATTATTGAAGAAATGCTTCTTGGAAGCGGTGTTCCTTATGCAGTATACGGCGGTCAGCCATTCTATGGCAGAAAAGAAGTTAAGGATGCGATAGCATACTTAAGAATTTTAACCAACCCTGATGATGAGGTTGCTTTAAGAAGGATCATTAACGTTCCCAAGCGTGGACTTGGCGATTCTGCTTTAGCTGAGCTTTCTGAAAAAGCAAATGCCAATAACGATAGTATGCTGGGCGTAATTCTCTCTAATGATATTAATGAGTTTTCGGGTAGAATCCGCAATAAGATTCAGGCTTTTTCTCAGCTTGTTGATGATCTTATGACTAACAGTATGCTTATGACGCCTACCGAATTTATTGATTATTTGCTTGATAGAACCGGGCTTATGGAAATGTACCGTCAGGAAAACACGGATGAAGCTAAGGACAGACTAAACAACCTGCAAGAGCTTTCAAGTGCCGCAAAAGCGTATTTTGATGATAATCCCGATGCAAACTTAAAGGATTATCTTGTGAATATTGCCCTTGTTTCCGAGCCTGAGGAAAACGATTTATTTGGTATGACAAACGGCAAGGTTACTTTAATGACGCTTCATTCGGCAAAAGGTCTTGAATTTCCCGTTGTCTTTATGATCGGTATGGAGGAAGGTCTTTTTCCGCTTTCGCGAGCAATGGATGATAAGAGCGAGCTTGAGGAAGAACGCAGGCTTTGTTACGTTGGTATTACTCGTGCAATGAAAAAATTGTATCTTACACACGCAACGGTAAGATTCCAGTTTGGAGAAACGCACGCTAACCCCAAATCAAGATTTTTGGAGGAGATTCCTCAAGAACGAACCGAATCTCTTATGCCAAAGCCCATTTCAAGACGGCAGGATTATTCAAGATCCTACGATAGCTGGGATAGTGGCTTTGAAGATTTTTCGGAGATCGAAAGCACACGTACTGTTACGCAAACAAAGAATACAGCCTTTAACGTTGGAATGGTCAATTATTCTGCACCTAAGGCGCAGAGCACCCGGGATTGGCACAAAGGCTTAAAAGTGAAGCATCGAAGATTCGGTGTTGGCGAAATTATTGCCGTTGTTGGCAGCGGAGAAAAAACGATGGTTACCGTTGCTTTTGTCAACAGCGGTACAAAAAATCTTGTTGCTGCGCAAGCAAATCTTGAAATTTTAGGTGATTAAAATGGATGAAATGAAAGCACTCATCGAAAAGCTTAACCGATATAATTATCATTATTACGTGTTGGATGATCCCATAGCAAGTGATGATGAGTGGGATAACCTTTATTCCCGTCTTAAGGAGCTTGAAAAAGAAACGGGCATTGTGCTTGATGATTCTCCTACAAAAAAAGTCGGCGGAGAACCTATAAAAGCTTTTGAAAGTGTTGTTCACGAAAACAGATTGTGGAGTATGGATAAAGCTCAATCCTTTGAGGAGCTTTATGCGTGGGAGGAACGTATCACAACAAAGCTTAAAGAAGAATTCGATGAAAAACCAATCTTTTCTCTTGAATATAAGTTTGATGGTCTTACGGTTAATGTTACCTATGAAAACGGTGTTCTGACTGATGCTGTAACAAGAGGGAACGGTATTGTCGGTGAAAGAATTTTTGAACAAGCAAAAACAATAAGATCGCTTCCTTTGAGTATACCTTTCTCCGGAAAACTTCAGGTTCAGGGCGAAGGTATAATGAAAAAATCTGTTTTCGATAAATATAATGAAACAGCCTCAGAACCCTTAAAAAATCCGCGAAATGCCGCGGCGGGAGCTTTAAGAAATCTTGATCCGCAGGTAACTGCAAGCCGTAAGCTTGACATATATCTTTACAACATCGGTGTTATTGACGGAGAGAGCTTTAATAACAGTATTGATGCAATGAATTTTCTTAAAAATCAGAAAATGCCCATAAACAGTTATTTCAAAACCTTTTCATCAATGAAAGATGTTATTGCTGAAATCAATGAAGCAGAAAAAACACGACAAGCTCTTGATTTTCAGATTGACGGTATGGTCATAAAGGTTACTGATTTTAAAATGCGCGAGTACCTGGGATATACGGAAAAATTCCCAAGATGGGCTATTGCATATAAATTTTTTGCAGAAGAAGTTCCAACAAAAATTATTGATGTTGTGTGGGATGTTGGAAGAACAGGAAAAGTTACGCCCACGGCTCATCTTGAACCCGTTGATATCGGCGGTGCAACAGTAAAGCGTGCAACGCTTAATAATAAGTGGGACATTCAACGAAAAAAAGTTAAAATGAACGTTGATGTCTGGGTAAGGCGCTCCAATGATGTCATTCCTGAGATAATGGGAGTTGTTGACGAATCACAAGAGGGCGAAGAAATATCTGTTCCATCTGTTTGTCCTTCCTGCGGAACAGAGCTTATAGAAAAAGGAATGCTTCTTTACTGTCCCAATATTTATACCTGCAAACCGCAGATTGTTTCAAGAATTGCACACTTTGCATCTCGTGATGCGATGGATATTGAATCTTTAAGCGATAAAACGGCAATACAGCTTGTTGAAGAGTTTGATATTCAGGATGTTTCTGAATTATACAACTTATCTTTTGATCAATTAGTTGAGCTTGATGGCTGGCAGGAACGAAAAGCACTTAATTTGCTTGATGCTTTGGAAAAAAGCAAAAATATAGAGCTTTCTGCATTTATTTACGCTATTGGTATACCCAATGTCGGAATAAAAACAGCACGGGATCTTGCTAAAAAATTCAGATCTCTTGAAAACTTCAGGAAAACAACGAAGGAAGAGCTTCTTTCCATTGGCGATATCGGCGATATAGTTGCTGACGGCATACTTAATTTCTTTGAAAAAAGCGATTTGATTGATAAATTGCTTGCCGCAGGAATAGTACCTGAGCATAAGGAAGTAACGGTAAACAGCTATTTCTCAGGTAAAGGTGTTGTTCTTACTGGAAAGCTTAATGTAATGACGCGTGATGAAGCAGGGGATATAATAAGAAAATTAGGCGGAGAAATTCAGAGCTCGGTAAGTAAGAGAACAAATATTCTAATCACAGGTGAAAGTGCGGGGAGCAAGCTTGAAAAAGCACAGAAATTAGGAATTGAAATAATTGATGAAAATACGTTTATCGGCTTGATAAATGTATAAAAATGCTTGAAAATAAAAATAAAATGTGTTATAATAAACTGATTAAATCATAGGAGGAATTTTTGATTTGAACAGTATGACAGGCTACGGAAGTGCCACAGTTACTTCCGATGGGCGAGAGATTACACTTGAACTTAAATCTGTAAATCATAGATTTTTGGATATAAACGTTCGTATGCCCCGAGTGCTTATGTTTGCAGAGGATGAGCTCAGAAAAGCTATCGGCAGATTTGTTCTTCGCGGACACATTGAAGTTAATTTGACTTACAGAAATACCCGAGAAGATTCTAAAATCGTCAGTGTTGATAAAGCACTTGTATTGCAGTATTCTAAGGCATTTTCTGAAATCGGTGAAATGGGCTTTGAAAATAATATTCGTGTTTCTGATGTTGCAAGAATGCCTGATGTTCTTAATATAACTCAGGGCGAAGATGATAACGAAGCAGTTTTATCCCTTATTCTTGAGGCGGTTGAAAAAGCTTGCGGTGCGTTAAATAAAACGCGTGCTGTGGAAGGCGAAAAAATCGGTAGTGATTTAAAGCAAAAGCTTCAGAATATTTATGATATTTCCAAAAAAATAGAGGAGCTTTCGCAAGGAAATCTTGAAGATTATTCATCAAGGCTTAAAAAGCGACTTGATGAGCTTTTGGGCGATAATAAACTTGATGAACAGAGATTACATCAGGAAATTGCCATTTATGCCGATAAAATTGCTATAGATGAAGAGCTTGTTAGGCTTGACACCCATATAAAAAATATGCTTGAATATATGAATGAAACAACGAATGACACCATTGGCAGAAAGCTTGATTTCTTTATTCAGGAGCTTAACAGAGAAATAAATACTATCGGTTCAAAATCAGTTAATGCCGATATAGCAAAGCTTGTGGTAACTGCCAAGGGTGAGGTTGAAAAGCTTCGAGAACAGATCCAAAATATTGAGTAGAGGCGTGTATGACAAAACTTATTAACATCGGCTTTGGTAATATGGTAGCATCAACAAAGATAATTGCCATTGTTTCACCTGATTCTGCACCGATTCGCAGAACTATTCAAGAATCAAAGGAAAAAACCATTGATGCCACTTGTGGGCGAAGAACCCGTGCCGTAATTTTTATGGAAAACGGGCAGATAATTCTTTCTTCTGTTTTGCCGGAAACAATATCAGGCCGTTTAAAGGAGCAGGAGGAATTTGAAAATGAAGAATAAAGGCTTGTTATTTATTATTAGTGGTCCGTCAGGCTGCGGTAAGGGAACGGTTTGTGATGAGTTAAAGAAACGCAACAGCGACCTTAAAGTTTCTGTTTCCGCAACGACCCGTGATATGCGTAAGGGTGAAATTGACGGCAAAACCTATTTCTTCATAACTGAAGAGAAATTTCGCAATATGATAGAAAATGACGAATTTTTTGAATATAATTGCGGTTATAATAACAACTATTACGGCACACCCAAAAAATATGTTTTTGATCAGCTTGACGCAGGAAATGATGTTATTTTGGAAATTGAAATGAACGGTGCCCAAAATGTTAAGAAACAATATCCCGAAGGCGTTCTTATCTTTCTTTCACCGCCAAGCCTTGAGGAACTATATCAAAGGCTTATAGGCAGAGGTCGCGAAAGTAAGGAGCTTATTGATGAACGCTTTAATGAAGCAAAAAATGAAATGCAAAGAGCCTATGATTACGATTATTTCGTAATAAACGATACGGTAGATAATGCCGTGAAGAGAATTGAAACGATTATTACTGCAGAAAAATGTCAGGTTTTTCGCAATAAGAATACAATTAAAAACATCATTGGTTAAAGGAGAATTACTATGTACAAACCCGTAAGCAAAAAGACAGAACAAAAAGTTTCGTGCAAATATGCACTTTCATCAGTTGTTGCAAAAAGAGCAAGAATGCTTGTTGACTTTGAACAATGCAACGAAGAATTCAAACCCGTTCTTCAGGCTCTTGAAGAATTTGAAGAGGATATTCTCGTTGCCGGTAAAGAATGAGATATGCAAGCGTCATAGTCGATATTCTTAATCAGGATGTCGACAGGATTTTTACCTATTGTATACCTGAAACGCTTAAAAGTTTAAAAGCAGGATATCGTGTTCTGGTGCCTTTTGGCAGACAAGGCAACGTTGAGGGAATTGTTATCGGTTTGACCGATAATACCGATGTTCCCGAAAGCAAAATGAAGTCTGTCTTATTATGCCTTGATGAATATCCTATTTTAACCGATGAACAGCTTGAACTTTCTTATTTTATAAAGAAGCGTTATCACACAACGATGGCGGATGCCCTTCGTTTGTTTGTTCCTGCTGAAGTCAGAGGCGGAAAAGTCAGAACTAAATATATTCAAATGGTTAAATTGTCTGCTCATAATGAGCAGACTGACGTGGTTTTGGGAACTTTAAGGCCCGGAACAAAAGCACATCGGATTATTTCGGTTTTAGCAGAGTATGGTGATATGGAAAAATCAAGGCTCAGCCATATTGTAGGTAACTGCTATGAGCCTTTAAAAAAACTTATTTCCGAAGGTATTGTTTCTGTTTATAATGAAGAAGTGACGCGTTCACCGTATCTTGACATTTCACCTGAACGTGCACCTTGGCTTGAACTAAATCGCAGGCAAACAGAGGTTCTGGAAGAGATACTTAGAAGTAAGGATACTTATACGCCGTTTCTTTTGCACGGAGTTACGGGAAGCGGAAAAACCGAGGTATATATGCAGGCCATCAATAGCGTTGTTTTGCAAGGCAAGACAGCCATCGTTCTTGTGCCTGAAATTTCACTCACTCCGCAAATGGTATTGAATTTCAGAAAAAAATTAGGTGATAACGTAGCGATTCTCCACAGTGCTCTTGGTGCGGGAGAAAGATACGATGAATGGAAGCGGATTTTGTCAGGTAGTGCGCGTATTGTTATCGGCGCCCGATCCGCTATATTCGCTCCGCTTAAAAATATTGGTCTTATAATCGTTGATGAAGAGCACGAAAGCTCATATATTTCCGAAACACATCCACGCTATGATGCTGTTGATATTGCATTAAAACGCGGTGAATACAATAAATGTCCCGTTGTTTTAGGAAGTGCAACACCTTCTGTTAACAGATATTATAAAATGCGCAAGGGCGAATTTAAGCTTCTTGAAATGCCTAAACGCGCCAATGGACGCGAAATGCCGCCGGTTGCGATCGTTGATATGGCAGAGGAATTTTCGAAGGGCAACAGATCAATTTTTTCTGAAAAACTCTATTTGGCTATGTGTGATGCCCTTGTAAACGATCAGCAGATTATGCTGTTTCTTAACAGACGTGGCTATTCAAGCTTCGTTATGTGCCGTGCATGCGGCGAGACCATAACTTGCGAGAATTGTGATGTTTCGTTGACTTATCATAATAATGTTGATAAGCTTCGTTGTCATTATTGCGGTTATGAAATTCCAATGCCAAAAATCTGCCCTTATTGTGGCAGTAAGTTTATTAAGCAGTTTGGGGCAGGTACACAAAAGGTTGAAGAAGAATTTCTGAATCTCTTTCCTGATAAGAAAACCGTTAGGATGGATGTTGATACAACACGAGGAAAGGATGCCCATTTTCATTTGCTAAAACAGCTTTCCGATGGCACTGCAAGTGCTCTTATCGGCACGCAAATGATCGCTAAAGGGCACGATTTTCCCAACGTAACGCTTGTTGGGGTTATTGCTGCTGATGGAATGTTGAGAATGCCCGATTATAAAAGCAGAGAAAGAACCTTTTCTCTTATTACGCAGGTTTCAGGCAGAGCGGGTCGTGCCGAAGCTTCCGGTAGGGTAGTTGTTCAGACGTATTCGCCACAGCATTTTGTAATTGAATGTGCTCAAAAACACGATTATATTGGCTTTTTTGAGAAAGAAATTGAGCAAAGAAAGGCTATGTGGTATCCTCCTTTTTCAAGGATAATAAGGGTATTATACGTTTCTCAGGATGCGGAGAAAGCCTATAGCGGATCTTTAAATGCCTATGATAAAATACGGTCGTTATTGCTTCCTATAAAAAACGAGGTGCTCTATTCTGAACGCTCACAAGCGCCTATCGGCAGAATTCAGGAAATGTACCGTCATCAGATTCTTATTAAGGTTAAGGAATTTGATGGGCTTGACAGTTATATTGATAAAATTTTTGAAGAAATTAATGGGATCGCAACAAAAGATTTGTATTGTGATATACAGATTAACCCGATAAATTTATTTTGAGGAGAACTAAAATGGCAATAAGAAATATTTTAAAGGATACAGAACCTCTTTTAAGAAAGAAAAGTCGCGAAGTAGAGGTTATTGATGAAAAAATATTAACTCTTCTTGACGATATGAAAGAAACCTTGGCAGTTGCACAGGGAGTAGGTCTTGCCGCACCTCAGGTGGGAATTTTAAGGCGCGTTATAATCGTTGATACGGGAGAAGAAATTCTTGAGCTTATTAACCCCGTTATTACAAAACAAAGCGGTCATCAGGATAGCCTGGAAGGCTGTCTTAGTGTTCCCGGTGTTCGCGGTCATGTTGACAGACCTAAAAAGGTTACCGTTCAAGGTTTTGATCGAGAAGGTAATTTGATGGAATATAAGGCTCAGGATTTTGTTGCAACAATTTTCTGTCACGAAACTGATCATCTTGAAGGAATTTTATTTACAGATAAAGCAACGGGATGTGGCAGGGATGATTGATATTGTTTTTCTCGGAACACCTGATTTTGCGGTTCCGTCATTAAAAGCATTGGTTGAAAATGGCTATAACGTAAAAGCAGTTTTTACTCAGCCTGACAGACCTAAGGGACGAGGCAACAAGGTGCAGTTTTCTCCCGTAAAGGAATATGCATTATCACAGAATATTCCCGTATATCAACCTGAAAAAATCAGATTGGAAGAAAATGCGAAAATTTTAAAGGACTTAAAGCCTGATTTAATGATAACTGCGGCATTCGGGCAGATTTTATCTAAAGAAAATCTTGAATCGGCACCACTTGGTTGTATAAATGTTCACGGCTCACTTCTGCCTAAATACAGAGGCTCTTCGCCTATACAGTGGGCGGTCATCAACGGTGAAAAAACAACGGGTATAACAACTATGTATACTGATGTTGGTGTTGATTGCGGTGATATAATTTTAAAAAAAGAAACGCCCATCGGTGAAAACGAAACGGCGGGCGAGCTCTTTGATAGGCTTGCTTTGTTGGGCGCAGAAACACTTCTTGAAACTCTTGAGCTTTTGAAAGAAAATAAGATAGTGCGAACACCTCAGAATGAAAGTGAAGCAACACATTATCCTATGCTTGATAAATCTCTTGGATTTATAGATTTTTCAAAAAATGCGCAGGAAATCAAGAATCTTGTTCGCGGACTTAATCCTTGGCCTATCGCTTGGACAAAATGCGGTGATGATGTTGTTAAAATTTATTCTGTTTCCGTGCTTAATGAAACGTCAGATGCGGAAAACGGAACGATTCTTGCCTCTGACAGCAAAAACGGCTTAAAGGTTAAATGCGCTGACGGCGTTATTTCGGTGGACGTACTTCAGCTCCCCGGTAAAAAAGCAATGGACGCAAAAACATTTTTTGTAGGAAATAAATTAAAGGCTGATAAATTTAAAAATGAGTGAAGATAAAGCAAGACTTCAGGCATTTTATTTGCTTGATGATATAATTCAAAATAAAAAGTACGCTAATCTTACGTTGAAAAATTCGTTAAACGGATTTGATGAACGAGATAAAGCGTTTATATGTAATCTTGTTTACGGCACTCTTGATAAATTGATTCATATTGATTATGTTATTTCTGCTTTTGCTAAAGGAAAAATAAATTCCAAAATTAAGAATATACTGAGGCTCGGTGTTTATCAGATATTCTATTTAAGCAAGGTTCCCGATAATGCTGCGGTTTCAACGAGTGTTGATATTGCTCAAAAAATCGGAAAAGGTATGCTTAAGGGGTATGTAAACGGTGTCTTAAGAAATATTGCCAGAAATAAAGATAATGTAGAATACCCAAAGGATAAGATTAAATTTTTATCAATAAAATACAGTTATCCTGAGTTTTTTGTTAAAGAGCTTATTTCTGATATTGGTTATGACGAATGTGAAAACTTTCTTGCTTACGAAGATAACCATAAGACTTGTGTTCGCGTTGATAGGAATAAGGCTGATGTTAATGAAATAAAAGAAAAATTATCAGGCTCAGACAGCGTTTATTTTGACGAGTGTTTTTATATAGACGGAGAAGCGAGCTTACTTGAAAAGGGCGTGTGCTCAATTCAAAGTGAAGCTTCCGTTGCAGTAGTAAAAGCTCTTGCAGTAGAAGATGGAGATACCGTTCTTGATTGCTGTGCCGCACCCGGCGGAAAAACAGTTTATATTGCGTCTCTATTGAAAAACGGAAGCATAACCGCTTTTGACAAGCATCCCCATCGAGTGGAGCTTATAAAGAATAATGCAAAAAGATGCGGGTATGAAAATGTCATACACACAGAATCCTTTGATATGATGAATAGGTATGACGGTAAGTTTGATAAAGTGCTTGCTGATGCACCTTGCAGTGGTATGGGTGTTATCGGTCAAAAGCCTGAAATTAAAAATACTGTTACAGAAGAAGGATTTGCTGAGCTTGAAAAAATACAAAAGCAGATTCTTAAAAATGCATCCTTATGTGTTAAAGATGGTGGAATACTCGTATACAGTACTTGTACTGTTCGTAGCGCAGAAAACATTTTACAGATCAAAGAATTCTTAAATGAAAATAAGGAATTTCAATTATGTTCATTGGAAGGCTTGTTCACAAAAAAATTTGAAGAAGGCAGAGACCTTTCAAAGGGATATGTTCAATTATATCCTCATAAAGATTTTACAGACGGATTTTTTATTGCAAGGATGAAAAAAATTTGAAACTTTTAGATATGAACTTTGAGGAAATACAAGAGCTTGTATTAGCCTCGGGACAACCTAAATACAGAGCGCAGCAATTATATAGCGGATTGCAAAGCGGAAAAGACCTGGAAAAAATAAACATTCCAAAAGATTTGCGTGCTTATTTGCGAGAAAATAATTATTCTGTAGGCGGTGTTGAAATACACGAGAAGTTTGTTTCGAAGCTTGACGGAACTATTAAGTATCTTTATCGCTTAGAGGACGGGAATATTATCGAAGGTGTATTGATGAAATACAAATACGGTAATACTTTATGTGTTTCCACTCAGGTTGGATGCAGAATGGGGTGCGCTTTTTGCGCATCAACTATAGGAGGTTTGATTCGTAACCTAACTGCAGGTGAAATTTTAGGGCAGGTTATAAAGGTCAATGCTGAAAATAAGACCGATGAATGTCGCGGTGTAACCAATATTGTGCTTATGGGCAGTGGTGAGCCCTTTGATAACTATGATAATGTTTTGAAATTTTTGCGTCTTGTTTCGTCTGATAAAGGCTTAAATATTTCGCTAAGAAATATTTCTCTCTCAACCTGCGGTGTAGTGCCCAAAATAAAGCAATTTGCCAATGAAAATTTAGGTGTAACGCTGTCACTTTCATTGCATGCACCTGATGATGAAATGCGCAAAACAATTATGCCCATTTCGAAAGCATATACATTAAGCGAAACTATAGCGGCAATGAGGGATTACGTTAAAAAAACGGGTCGCAGAGTTGTTTTTGAATATGCACTAATCAATAATAAAAATGATACTGAGATTTGCGCAAAAAAGCTTGCTGACTTAATTAGAGGAATGCAGTGTCACGTTAATCTTATTCCGCTTAACTCTGTTCACGAGAGTGGCTTATGCGGTTCAGGGCAGGATAACGTAAAAAGCTTTAGGAGTTATCTTGAAAAAAGCGGGATTTCCGTTACGGTAAGGCGCGAAATGGGTGCAGATATATCAGGTGCTTGCGGGCAATTACGAAGAAGCTACTTAAAAAAGGAGGATTCATAGTGCAATACTTCGGTTTAAGTAACAAAGGAATGGTTCGTGGAAGTAATGAAGATTTTTTTCATGTGCCTAAAAATACTGATGATAATAAAATTTTTATAGTTGCCGATGGTATGGGCGGTGAAAATGCAGGCGAGGTTGCAAGCTGTCTTGCTGTTTCAAGTGCAATGGTTTATCTTAATGATAATTTTGATAAAGAGCACGATATGGCAATTTTATTAAGAAAAACCCTTAATTATGCAAACAGGGTAGTTTATAAAACCGCACAGTCCGATAGTGAGTACGCTGCGATGGGAACAACTATGGTGTGCGCGATAGTTAAGGATGACTACGTTTTCATTGCAAATGTGGGCGACAGTCGTTGTTACGCTTTTTCAGATAATAAACTTGAACAGATAAGCATCGATCATTCCTTTGTTCAGGAAATGGTTGAGAAAGGACTGCTTACTGCCGAAGAAGCGGCAAAGCATCCCAATAAAAATCTTATAACAAGAGCCATTGGTGTTGCAAAATTTGTCGATGTTGATGTTTTTATGCATAAATTTGCAAAAGGCGAACGTATTTTGTTGGCAAGCGATGGCTTGACAGGTATGGTTGATTCAGAGAAGATCATTGAAATTCTAAATAAAAATTATGATTGTAAGGACGCAGTTAACGAGCTTATTCAATCTGCAAATAGTGCAGGCGGGATCGATAATATAACAGCCGTACTTATTTGTAATGATTAAGGAGAAAAGATTTTATGGTCAACGAGATAATTGACGGAAAATATCAAATTATTTCTAAAATCGGCAGTGGCGGTACAAGCGTAGTATATAAAGCCGTGCGCTTAGCAGATAATAAAATTGTTGCTATAAAAATTGTCAGAGAAGAATTTGAAAACGATAAGGAAAATGAACGCCATTTTTACCTTGAAGCCGAAGCGTTATATAAAATGTCCCACAGAAATGTAAGGCGAATTTTAGGCATTGGTCAGTGGAACGAATCTCTTTATATGGTAAATGAGTTTGTTGACGGTAAAACGCTTAAAGATATTATAGCAGAAGGAAATATTACCATTAAAGAGGCTGTTGATTATGCCTTGCAGATAGCAGCGGGTATTGAGCACGCACATCGCAGAGATATTATTCACAGAGATATCAAACCACAGAATGTTATAGTTTCTAAGGATGGAACTGTTAAAATTGTGGATTTCGGTATTGCCAGAATGACCAGCCAAACAACACGCACTATGGTTGGTAAGGATGTTGTGGGAAGTGTTCATTATATTTCACCTGAACAGGCAAAGGGAGTTCAGGTGGATCACAGATGCGATATTTATTCTTTTGGTATTCTTTTATACGAATTATTTACAGGGAAAGTTCCCTTTGAAGGAACGGAAGCCGTATCTATTGCAATGCGTCATGTTAACCAAATTCCCGAGCCGCCTCAGAGTGTTAATCCCAAGTTACCGTCGGGCTTAAATGACATTATAGTTAAATGTATTCAAAAGGATCCCGAACAAAGATATCAGACAGCCTGGGAACTCAGGGAAGATCTTCTTCTTTACGTTGCAAATCCTGATGGGTTTTCTGTCATTAAGGCCGAGAACCTGCAGGGCAGGGAAAGAATAGAAGAAGTTTCAACGGTAGAATCAAAAAACAAAAAACATCGGCACAATTCTTCGATACGTGAAGATGAAAGGCACCAACGAGTAAGACGAGAAAGAAAATCGGAAGAAAGAAGAACTGCAAATAATAAAAAGACGATAGCTGTTGTTTGTGCGAGCGTATTATTGATTGCGTTACTGGTTCTTTCTGCTGTTCTTATATCAAAATTTGCTTCATCAGAGTCAAGCTATGAAATGCGAAATGTTCCGAATGTAAGCGGTCGGACGAAGGCTGATGCTACAGATATTTTAAATGATAACAACTTCTTTAAAACTGAATTTTTAAGAGAAGAATCAAATGATTTTACAGAAGGACTTGTTGTAAGAACAGAGCCTGCGATGGGCGAAAATATTCCGGTTAGCACAAAGATTAAAGTGTATATCAGTATGGGACCGACAGATGTAATAGTTGAAAACGTTGTTGGCAAAAATGAAGAAGAAGCACGATCGATTCTTACGGGGCAGGGCTTGAAGGTAAATGCACAGTATATTGAAATGAATGATATACCTGCAGGAACTGTAATTTCACAGAGTGATGCTTCAAAGACGTTAAAATATGGAGATTCGGTCACAATTGAGGTTTCAAAACAGCGTGCAATTTTAAAGCTTGTTGTTCCTGAACTTAAAGGTGTAAAGACCGTTGACGAAGCAAAAAATCTTATTACCGAGGCAGGATTTAAGGTCGGTGAAATTAAGGAAAGTCCCGTTACGGATGAAACATTAGGCGGAGTTACAGGTCAACGACCTCTTGGCGGAACGGAATATTCATATGCTAACGGAAGTGAACCTCCGGTAGTTAAAATTGATTTTAACATAAACGTAGTTAAAAAAACTTATAAGTGCGCATATGAATTTGAAACACCGGAGGGTGATAATAAAGATTTCACCTTGATTATTTATAATTCATCCGAGGAGCTTGTCGGTGAGCGAGAATTCCTTGATACCAACAGAGTAAGCTTTGAAATAACCGGAATTGAAGGAGAATCATATCGCCTTGAGTTATACGTTGATAATCAGCTTGTTGATAAACAAACATTATACGCGGGGAATTAGGAATTTTTATGAATAACATCGGAATGATAATAAAATGTGTTGCAGGCGTTTATGATGTTTTGATTGATGGAACTGTTTTCAGTGCCTATGCAGCGGGAAAGTTTAGAAAACAGAATATTTCACCGTTAGTTGGAGATTTTGTAACAGTGAAATTTTCTGAGCGTGAAAATGAAAAAAATCTGATTACGGAAATTCAACCGCGAAAGAATGCTTTGTTACGCCCGCCGGTTGCCAACGTTAATACTTTGCTGATTACTCTTGCCGTAAAAAAACCAAACCCGGATTTTAAATTGATTGATCAGCTTATTTGTTATTGCAGAATGCTTGATATTGAACCCGTTTTATGTATAAACAAAAGTGATTATGATATTGATTTTGCAAAGCAGCTGTGTGTTCAATATAATAAATGTGATATACGGACATTCATAACAAGTGCAGATAAAAAAACAGGTGTCGAAGAACTCCGTAAATGTATTAGTGAAGGCATAACTTGCTTTTGCGGACAATCAGCAGTTGGAAAATCTTCTTTAACTAATTTGTTATTGGGTGAAAAGATTTTTGAAACAGGTGAATTAAGTAAAAAGACTGAACGTGGCAAGAACACAACACGTCATAGTGAATTAGTGAAATTTGGCGAAAATAAATGGCTTGCCGATACACCGGGATTTTCCCTTTTGGAGGTTCCTGAGCTTTCACCTGATGATTTTAAAGATTTATATTATGAATACACTCGCTTTTCACAAGAGTGTCGTTTTATTGGCTGTAATCATATAAGCGAGCCTGATTGCGCAGTAAAAAAGGCTGTTCAAGGCGGAGAACTCTCTGTTGAGAGATATGAGCGATATAAAGAATTATTTACAGAAGTCAATGAAAAATGGAGGAAACGATATGACTAAAATTGCACCAAGTATTCTTGCGGCGGACTTTTCAAAAATGGGGGAGCAGATCACATTCATCGATAAATGCGGCGCAGATATGATTCACTGTGACGTAATGGACGGTATGTTTGTGCCCAATATATCATTTGGTCCTGATATGATCAAGGCTATTAAAAAGTATACGGATAAACCTCTTGATGTTCATCTTATGATTGAAAAGCCTGAAAGATATATTGATAATTTTGTTGCGGCAGGGGCTGATTATATAACTATTCATTATGAGGCATCACCTCATCCTCACCGCACCTTAGGTTACATACGTTCAAAAGGGGTTAAAGCAGGCATTGTTTATAATCCAGGAACATCGCTTGAATCGTTAAAATATCTTATTGATATGGTTGATATGGTTCTTCTTATGTCAGTTAACCCCGGCTTTGGCGGACAAAAGTTTATTCCGTCTACTGTTGAAAAACTTAAAGAAGCCAAAAGTATTATCGGCAATAGAGATATTCTGCTTGAGGTTGACGGTGGAATAAATGAACAGAATGCACCGCTTGTAATTGATGCTGGAGCCAACGTGCTTGTTGCGGGAAGCAGTGTTTTTTCTTCTCCCGATCCTCAAAAAGCAATAGAAAAATTGAAGAATAATATGTAACAAAAAGATCCTTCTTTGTATATTATACAAAAGGAGGATTTTTTTATGAAAAGGATATTTTTTAAATTTAACTTGCTTGGCCTTTTATGTATTCTGGCAGGAATTACCTTTGTTATTTTCAATATACCGTTGTATATGTGGCTGATTCTGTTTGGTGCTTGTTTGATTGCCACCGGGTTCTATTTGTGCAGATAGGGGGGACATTTGTGAAAATAGTATGCATAAAACTGCCGAAAATATTTAAAAATGTACTTGGAAAATTTATTATTACAGAAAATAAAAAAACTATTGAAAAAAATTGATTCAGGTGTTATAATATATAATAGTAAAATACGGAGGTAATATAAAATGGCTGAAAATAAAGAACTTATTACAAGACCTGAAGCAGGAGGAACTATTTCCTATTCTGAGGATGTTATTGCTATAATATCAAGCCTTGCTGCATCTGAGATTCAAGGTGTTGCGGGAATGAGCGGTGATTTTAAAAGCGGTTTAGGTGAACTCTTAGGCCGTAAGGATTTAAGTAAAGGCATAAAAGCACATATTACAAATGAAGAAGTTGTTATTGATATGAATATTGTTGTTGTTCATGGTTCAATTATTCCTGATGTAGCTCTTAATATTCAGAAGAGCGTTAAACGCGCAGTTGAAGGGATGACAGGGCTCAAGGTTGTGGGCGTTAATGTTTTCATTCAAGGCGTTCAGGTCAATAATAATAAAAAATAAGGTGGGATAAAATGAAGATCGGTGAGAGAATTTTGCTCATTTTTATGTCAGTTGTGTTCTTTTTGCTCGTAGCCTGTATTGGTACTTGCATTTGGAGCGATATTGTTCTTGAGTACGTGATTGATATTATTGCAATATCTGTGTACGTTAAGATTGCCATATCTGCGGCATTGCTTATTTTGGTTGTTTTGTCCATCAGAACTATTTTTGTTTCAACAAGCAAAGGAAAAAGCAATTCTGCACTTGCCGCCAGTACTAATGAAGGCGGAATATACATAAATCTTGATACGATTAATGATCTTGCTGAAAAATCGGTCAGGAAAAATGCTGACGTTCAGGAGCTTAAGGTAAAGACCTCAATGGGAGAAGAGGGCGCTGTGATTGCAGTTAAGGTTTCACTTTCTGCAGAGTGTGTTATTCCTGAAGTTTCGGCAAATATTCAGCAGACAGTTAAAATGGATATTGAATCTTTATGCGGTATTGCAGTTAAAAAGATAAATATTCAGGTTGACAATTCATTACAAACTCAAAAAGCAAAGTAATTTAAAGGGCGGGAGTTTCTCGCTCTTTTGTAAATATTTTTGGAGGATAAAATGGCAAAGAATAATAATCAGAGAAGTCGTGCCAGAGAAATTGCATTTAAGCTTATTTTTGAAGATATGTTCGGTACAAGCACAGCCGCTGATATGCTTGGACTTCTTTTTGAAGAAGAAGTAAATTGGAGTGAGTTCAGCCCTGAGAACGTTGAATATATAGAGTGGATCAGAAATAACACAAAATCAAATCAGGAAGAGATAGATAAGGTAATTTCTTCATTTGCAAAGGGATGGACAATAGAAAGAATGAACAGAGTTGACGTTTCAATTCTTCGCTTGGCTATTTGTGAGATTCTTTACAGAGAAGATGTTACAGCCGCTATTGCAATAAACGAGGCAGTTGAACTTGCGAAAAAATATTCTTCCGATGAAGGACCTTCCTTTATTAACGGCATTTTGGGGGCATATGTCAGAAGCTTATGATTTTTTTAGGTATTGATACAAGCTGTTATACGACCTCTGTTGCCGCTGTTGATGAAAACGGAAATCTTGTTTCAAATAAAAGAAGATTACTTTCGGTTGCAGAAGGAGAAAGAGGCTTAAGACAAAGCGAAGCTTTTTTTAAACACATAAATAATTTTCCTGATCTGTATAAGGAACTATTGGACGATATTGACCCTAAAGAGATTGCTGCGGTTTGCGTTAGCACTCAGCCAAGAGGAATAACAAGTTCTTATATGCCGGTGTTTTTTGCAGGCAGAAGATTAGCTGAAACTATTGCGATGAGTTTAAATATTCCGTTGTTTGCTACTGATCATCAGCAAGGGCATATTCAGGCAGCACTTTATGGAATTGATATGCCAAAGGACAAGTTTTGTGCCGTGCATCTTTCTGGTGGTACTACTGAGGTCCTTCTTATAAACAGAACCGCAACAGAATATAAAGCAAAAATTATTGCCGCAACAAAGGATATTAACGCAGGTCAGCTTATTGACAGACTTGGTGTTAAAATGGATATGGGGTTTCCGGCAGGCAAGGAGGTTGACAAGCGCGCTTGTTTATATAAGGGAACAAAAATATTGTTACCTATAAGTGCATCCTATGATGCTTGCAATCTTTCAGGAACTGAAGCGGCGGCTATCCGTGAATATGAAAACGGAGCTGATGTTGATGCGGTTTGTGAAGGGGTTATGTCTGCAATAGCCCGAACTCTTGCCAAAATGGTTGGCGGTGCGGCTTATTATGCGGGAATAAGTGATGTGCTTATGGCAGGTGGTGTTTCTTCCAGTGAATATTTGAGAAAATATTTGCCTGCCTATATAGAAAAACGCGGAATGCACGTCGATCTTAAATTCTCTTCTGCTGAATTGAGCTCTGATAATGCAGTGGGTGTTGCTCTTTTGGGACGCAAAAAATTTATTTCACGAGGTTAAAAAATGTTACTTGATGGAAAAGTTTTATCAAAAAAAATTAAAGATGAATTAAAGAATATTATCGATGAGTCAGGAAAAAAAGTTGCCCTTGCGGTTATCCTCGTTGGCGAAGATCCTGCAAGTTGCATTTATGTCAGAAACAAGACGAATGATTGTAAGGAAGTTGGAATAGAATCTCTTGAATATAAGCTCCCGGCAACTACAACTCAAGAGGAGCTTATGGAGCTTATTGATAAGCTTAATAAGGATGATAGCGTTCACGGCATTCTTGTTCAGTTTCCTCTGCCTAAAGGGCTTGATGAAGCAGAAGTTGTCAGAGCAATTTCTCCTGAAAAAGACGTTGACGGGTTTTCAAAGATTAACGTTGGCGGAGTATTGATGAATGATAAAGATTGCTTTGTTTCCTGCACGCCTGCAGGTGCGCTTGAACTTATAAAATCAAGCGGGATTGAGATCACAGGTAAAAATGCAGTTGTAATTGGAAGAAGCAATAACGTTGGGAAACCAATGGCACTACTTTTGTTAAATGAGGGGGCTACCGTTACGGTGTGTCACTCCAAAACACAAAATTTAAAAGAGATAACAAAAAATGCAGATATTCTTGTTTGCGCAGTGGGTAAAGCGCATATGATAACAGAGGATATGGTTAAAGACGGTGCTGTTGTAATAGATATTGGAATCAGCCGTATCGATGGGAAGCAGGTTGGAGACGTGGACTTTGAAAATGTTTCAAAGAAAGCCTTTGCGATTACTCCCAATCCGGGAGGAACCGGCCCTATGACGCGCGCTATGCTTATGTATAACACAGTAAAAGCAGCAGGTTTAATATGAATTCAAAAAAAGTTTTAAGCGTTTCTGAATTGAATAAAAACGTTAAGATGCTTTTGACGAACGATCCTTTTCTTGGCGAAGTTATTGTTCAAGGGGAGATATCCGGTTATAAAAAGCATGCTTCAGGGCACGTTTATTTCACGCTTAAAGATGAAAGCGCAGCTGTAAGGTGCGCTTTTTTTAAACCATATTCCTTGTATGCGGGAAAAGATCTAAAGGATGGGGTTAGTGTTCAAGTAAAGGCGTGGCCTAATCTCTATGAGCGTGATGGTCAGTTCCAGTTAAATGTTTATCATATTTCAACCGTTGGAAAAGGCGATTTATATTTTCAGTTTGAACTTCTGAAGAAAAAATTTCTTGAAGAGGGATTATTTGATGAAAAATATAAAAAGCCAATACCTAAATACGTTCGCAAAATAGGTGTTGTTACATCTCCAACAGGGGCAGTGTTCAGTGATATTTTAAACGTCGCAAAAAGGCGATGTCCCTACATCCGGATAGTTCTTGCACCGGTGGTAGTTCAAGGGGAGGATGCACCTCGTTCGATTTGTGCAGGAATTAAGGCACTTGATGAACGCGATGATGTTGATGTGATTATTGTGGGACGTGGTGGCGGTTCTATTGAAGATTTATGGTGTTTTAATGATGAAAACGTTGCTCGCACCATTTTTAGTTGTAATAAACCGATAATATCGGCAGTTGGTCACGAAACAGATTTTACAATTGCGGATTTTGTTGCCGATTTAAGAGCACCTACGCCGTCAGCAGCAGCTGAACTTACTACTTTTGATTATTTTGATTTAATCAATGATATAGATTATTTCGAAAGAATTCTTTTAAATAAAATTGATGGTAAATTATCCGAATATAATCAAAGAATTCAACGTTGTTTTTATGCAATCAAAGGTTTTCAGCAAGATGTTGAGAAGTACAGATATAAGATTGAAATTTTGACAATGCGTCTTTCTGATTGTGCTGATATTTCAATAAGAAAAACAAATCTTCTGAATTTGGCGGGAAAGCTTGATGCGTTAAGTCCTTTAAAGGTTCTTTCCAGAGGCTATTCCGTTGTGAAGGATGAAAATAATTCTGTTATTAAAAATAAAAGTCAGGTTAAACAAGGCGATAAATTAAATATAAAATTAAATGAAGGCGAGATTAAAGCGGAGGTAATTCAATGAAGAAAGTTGAAGATATGTCTCTTGAAGAAGCAATGAAAAAGCTTGAAGAAACAGTTGAAGAATTAGAAACCTCAGAGCTTTCCTTGGAAAAATCAATTGAAGTTTTTGAACAAGGAATAAAGCTGGTTGCTCATTCAAAAAAGCTTCTTGAGGGCTTTGAAGAAAAAATTACGGTATTAAAAAAAGAGAACGGTTTGTTTAAGGAAGAGCCGATGGTGAAAAATAATGAACAGTAATTTGCTTGAAAAGATCGAAACGTATAATGCTCTTGTAAATAAAAAAATGGAAGAATATATTTATAATAGCAATATTCCTTCCGATATTCAAAATGTTATCGCATATAGTGTTTTTGCAGGTGGAAAAAGATTGAGACCTGCAATTTTGCTAGCATCTTGCGAGTTGTTTGGCGGAAAAACAGAAAAAGCGCTTCCGTATGCTTGCGCTATTGAATTTATTCATACATATTCATTGATTCACGATGATCTGCCTGCGCTTGATAATGATGATTATCGCAGGGGAAAGTTAACTTCACACAAAAAGTTTGGTGAGGATATTGCTATTCTTGCAGGTGATGCATTATTAAGCTATGCCTTTGAAATTATGCTTGAGGCTTCTTGCGATATGTCGGGAGTTTTAGCCTCACGTTATATTGCCAATGCGGCAGGAATAAAGGGAATGGTTGCAGGACAGTGGGTTGATGTTAAGTCAAACGGTGAAAAAATTGACTTTGAAAAGATGAAATATATTCATCTTAATAAAACTGCCGCTATGATAATCGGAGCTGCAAAAGCAGGCGCTGTTTGTGGCGGAGCAGATTTAGCTGATGTTGATTTGATGGGGGAGTATGCTAAGGAAATTGGCTATACATTTCAGATAGTTGATGATATTCTTGATGTTATCGGAGATAGTGATGAATTAGGTAAAAAAGTTGGCAGTGATGAGCTTAATAATAAAACTACATACGTAACTTTATTTGGCTTGGATGGCGCTAAAAAGCAAGCTGAAGAACATACGGAACTTGCCATTAAATTGCTTGAAAAGTTTGGCGTAAAGGCTGAATTTTTTATTGAACTTTCAAAATATTTGCTTAACAGAAAAAAATAGAACAGTTGCAAATAGCAGCTGTTTTGCTTTTTTGGAATTATTTTCAGGATAATGCAGAGAATAAGCATAAAGGAGATATTATGCTTAAATTTTATGTGTTTTCTCTGATTGCAGGTTCGGTTAACGGATTGCTGGGACAAGGCGGAGGAATGGTAATTTTGCCGGTGTTATATAAATACCTAAAGGATGAAAAGGAAGCACACCGAGCTGTAATTCTATTTGTTCTTCCACTGGCTATAATTAGTTCTGCAATTTATAAAAAAACAGTTGATGTCACAATAACAATACCAATCTGTTTAGGCGCTTGCGTTGGCGGAATAATCGGATTTTTTATCAGCAAAAAGCTTTCGGTAAAAGCTTTGAAAATGATATTTGGCATAGTTATTGTTTATTTGGGAATCAGACAGTTATGTTAGCCTTTGTTATATCTGCAATATCATATATTCTTGCCGGATTAGGTCTTGGTGGCGGTGTGCTGCTTATTCCGTCATTGGTGAGTTTTTTTGAAGTAAGCCAAATTGATGCAGGGTATATTTCCTTGTTGGCTTATATTCCTGCCGGTATTCTGATATGTATATTATCAAAAAACACATTTACTTTTTATAAGATTATAAAGCTTATTCCCTTTGGGATTATTGGATCAATATTAGGCTCAATTATTGCTCAACAGATAGATGTATCAATTTTAAAGGATATCTATGCTGTGTTTATGATAGTGTTTGGAGTGTATTTATTCATTAAAAACAGTTCGATTTTCAATAAAAAAGACCAAAAATAAGCTTTTTGAAAAAAATATATAAAATTTTCTGTAAATTTTTTAATTTAACTATAGATTTTTATATAAATATATTATATAATATTAAAAAATTATATTCAATAATTGTTTTTGTTATAAAATACTATTTCGGAGGAGACTTGAAAAATGAGAAAAATTGCTATCATGGACATTGGATCAAATAACGCCAGACTTATCATGGTTTATATCTATGATAATGGAAGTTACCGTATTGCCGATCAGCTTAAAGAACCTGTAAGGCTTATTTCAGATATGGGTCACGATAATATTATTAAACCAAGAAGAATTCAACAGTTAATTAAAACTATACATATGTTCAAGCGCCTTTGCAATGCAAATGGTGTTGAACAGATTTTTTCATATTGTACTGCCGCTGTTAACAGAGCCGCAAACCAGAGGAGCTTTCTTGATGAGGTTTATGCAACCACACAGATCAATCTTGAGGTTTTGACAGGTGAAAAGGAAGCAACGCTTGTTTTCCAGGGAGTTATCAATACTATGGATATTGATAGCGGTGTTATTATGGATATAGGTGGCGGAACAACGCAGTTTGTTCATTTTGAAAAGCGTACTATTAAGGATCTTGCTTGCTTACCTTTCGGTACGGTTACTTTAACTGAGTTATTTGGTCTTGCTGATAAGGTTAAGCAGGAACAGATAGATGCTATTGAAGATTTTTACCGTCAGCAGCTTGATTCTATTCCGTGGCTTTCGTCCATTGAAGGTCTTCCTATAATCGGTGTTGGCGGATCATTCCGCAACCTTGGAAAAATTATGCGAATGAAGAGTAAAAAGGACATCGGAACCCTTCACAACTATTCTATAAGATCAAGAGAGATCGATGCAGTATATGAAAATATGTGCAAACTTGATCTTGACAGAAGAATGAAGATAAAGGGTCTTTCAAATGAACGGGCGGATATCTTCCTTGCCGCTTTTGCCGCAATCAAGACGACTGTTAGCTATATTAACTGCTCTGACATCTTTGTTAGCTGTTGCGGTCTTCGCGAAGGGATAATGTTTGGCGAAATTGATCCTCAGCTTTCAGTTAAGCCGGTTCAACATGTGCTTGATTTCTCACTTACCAACACATTGAACTTGTTCCAGGAAAACGTTGATCACGCCAATAATGTTGCCAAATTATCATTGCTTATGTTTGAACAGCTTCGTCAGCTTCATAAGCTTCCCAACTCTTATATGCGAATTATTAAGACTGCCGCAACACTCCACGATATTGGCGCGACTATAAAATACCACGATCATCACAAGCATAGCTTTTATCTTATTCTGAACTCAAATATTTACGGTCTTACTCACCGCGAGCATCTTATGAGTGCCTTTGTTGCTCTTGCGCACAGAAAAGATGATGTTAAGAAAGAATGTCAGAGATATTCTGATATGATCAGCTCGGATGATCTGATGATAATATATCGCCTGGCTGTTCTTGTTCGCATTGCTGAAAGCTTTGATCGCGCAATGGATGGAATCGTTGAGTCAGTTTCTTGTGATATTTTAGGGGACTCTGTTATTATGAAAACGCAGGCAAATTCAGATGCTTCTCTTGAAATAAAAGATGCTTTAACTTGCAGTGAAATGTTTAAGAAAGCATACGGCAAAAACCTTGTTATACTTTAATTGGAGAAGATAATATGAATTTTATCAGTAAAAAAACTATAATTAAAAACGGACTTGAAATTGTTGAAAAGGATATATCTGCCCGCGAAGGTACAATAAGCTATAGTATACTTAATGCTCATAATACGGGTGATGATATAAATAAGCTTAAGATTAAATTTGATGCACTTGTTTCACACGATATTACTTACGTTGGAATTATTCAGACTGCTCGCGCAAGCGGATTAAAAAAATTCCCCCTTACATATGCTCTTACAAATTGCCACAACAGTTTATGTGCAGTTGGCGGAACGTTAAATGAGGATGATCATTTATTTGGTCTTTCTGCCGCAAAAAAATATGGCGGAATGTATATTCCTCCTCATCTTGCGGTTATCCACTCCTTTGCACGTGAAGAGCTTGCAGTTTGCGGCAATATGATCTTAGGATCTGATAGTCATACACGTTATGGTGCTCTTGGAACAATGGCAATAGGCGAGGGCGGACCCGAACTCGTAAAACAGCTTCTTGAAAGAACTTATGACGTTGATTATCCTGATGTTGTTGCAGTTTACCTTAAAGGTGCACCTAAAGCTGGCGTTGGTCCTCATGACGTTGCCATTGCAATGTGCAAGGAGGTATTTAAAGAGGGTAAGGTTAAAAATAAGGTTCTTGAATTTGTTGGTCCGGGTGTTGAAAACTTAAGCGTTGATTACCGTTGCGGCATTGATGTAATGACAACCGAAACCACGTGCCTTTCATCAATTTGGATGACTGATGATAAGGTTCGTGAGTATTATAAAACACATGGCAGAGAGGAAGATTATAAAGAGCTGAAGCCTGAAGAATATGCTGAATATGATGCTTTGCTTGAAATTGATCTTTCTGAAATTGAACCTATGATTGCACTTCCTTTCCATCCCAGCAATGCTTATACAATCAGGGAATTTAAGGAGAATGCTAAAGAAATTCTTGCTTCTTTGGATGAAGAAATTAAAGCGCAGTATCCTAAATGCAACTGCTGTGTTTCCGATAAGCTTAAAGATGACGGCTTCCACGTTGATCAAGGTGTTATTGCCGGCTGTGCAGGAGGTATTTTTGAAAATATTACTTGTGCAAATGACATCTTAAAGGGAGGAAGCACTGGCAACGATGCGTTCTCACTTAATGTTTATCCTGCAAGCCAGAGCGTTTATCTTGATCTTGTGCAGAAAGGTATTATTTCGGATTTGATGGAAAGCGGAGCAGTTATTAAAACTGCATTCTGCGGACCTTGCTTTGGAGCAGGTGATGTTCCTGCCAATAATGCTTTTAGTATTCGTCATACAACCCGCAACTTCCCTAACCGTGAAGGAAGTAAGCCCGGAGAAGGACAGCTTTCTTTGGTTGCTTTGATGGATGCACGCAGTATTGCGGCAACGGCTCTTAACGGCGGCGTTCTTACGGGCGCTGATGAGCTTGATGTTACCTATTCCGAATATGATTACGTATATCATAATGATATCTATAAGAAACGCGTATATGATGGAAGAAATTGTGCTAATGCTGATGAAAAGCTTATTTTAGGCCCCAATATTGCTGATTGGCCTGCATTAAAGGAAATGCCTGAACAGGTGCTTCTTAAGCTTGCAAGTGTTTTGAGAGATAACGTTACAACTACCGATGAACTTATTCCATCAGGCGAAACAAGTACATTGCGTTCAAATCCTTATAAACTTTCAAGATTTACTCTTTCAAGAAAAGATCCTGAATATGTCGTTCGTGCTGATGAAATCAAGAAAATTGAAGATAGTGATGAACGCAAAGCATTGTTTAATGAACTCAATAAAATTGAGGGCATGAATATTGATGATTGCGTTTTCGGTAGTGCTATTTACGCTAATATGCCGGGTGATGGCTCCGCAAGAGAACAAGCTGCAAGCTGTCAGAAGGTTTTAGGTGGATGGGGAAATATTGCCCTTGAATATGCCACAAAGCGTTATAGAAGCAATCTTATAAATTGGGGATTGTTACCTTTAACGTGCACAAAAGAATTATCTGATATTTTTGCTTGCGGTGATTATGTATTCCTTCCTGAAATTAAAAAAGATCTTCAAGATGGAAAAAATGAAACAAAAGCATATATTATAAAAGATGGTTCTGCACAGCAAGTGCTTCTTGGAATCGTTCCGATGACAAAGGATGAAAGAGATATACTTTTAAGTGGTGGTCTTATAAATTATTATTCTAAAAATTAATTGGAGGATGTTTTAATGGGATTTTTTACCCGTGACCTTGGTATCGACTTAGGTACTGCAAACACACTTGTGTATTTAAGAGGTAAAGGTATTATAATAAGAGAACCCAGCGTAGTTGCCGTTAAAGTTTCAGGTAGCCGAAAGGAAGTTCTTGCAGTAGGTGAGAAAGCTAAAAATATGATTGGCAGAACACCTGGCAACATAATTGCAGTTAAACCCTTGAGAGACGGTGTTATTGCGGACTTTGATGTTACCGCGGCAATGCTTTCGGATATTATTCACAGGGCAATGCCACGCTCTTTTTCGCTTGCAAGAACACGCGTAGTTATCTGTGTTCCTTGTGGCGTTACGGGTGTAGAACGTAAGGCTGTTGAGGATGCGGCAAAAAATGCGGGGGCAAGTCACGTTGAGATTATTGAAGAACCCAAAGCCAGTGCTATCGGTGCAGGTCTTCCTATAAGTGAGCCTTCAGGTTGTATGATTGTTGATATTGGTGGCGGTTCAAGTGAAATGGCAGTAATATCACTTGGTGGAATCGTTGTGTCAAGATCGTTGCGTATCGCAGGAAATAAGCTCGATGATGCTATAATGAATTTTGTTAAGAAAGAATTTAATCTTGCTATCGGTGAGCGTACCAGTGAAGAAATTAAGGTTCAGATCGGTTCAGCATATCCTACCGGTGAAGAAAAATCTATGGAAATCAGAGGTCGTGACCTTGTTTCCGGTCTTCCCAAAACAGTTACCATAACATCAAGCCATGTCAGAGAGGCTTTGAGAGAGCCATTGATGGCTATTATTGATGCCATTAAGGTTACTCTTGAAGATACACCTCCTGAGCTTGCGGCAGATATTATGGAAAGAGGCATTTATCTTGCAGGTGGCGGTGCGCTTTTAAAGGGAATGGATACTCTTATTAAGTATGAGACAGGTATGCCTGTTGTTATTGCTGATTCACCTCTTGACTGTGTTGTTACCGGCGCAGGAATGGCTCTTGAAAATCTTGATTACCTTTCATAAATTGGTGTTTATATGAAAAAGCTTGATCGAAAAAAAGTCAGAATCGGCAAATATATTTTAATATGTTTTGTTGTCTTTGTTACACTGATTTTGCTTATGTTTAACAGTGGTGTATCCTTTTTTGAAAAAATCGCAGGTTACGTTGTTAATCCGGTAATTTCTGCAGTCGATTCTATTTCAGACAGTGTCGGTAATTTTTTTGCAAGCTTCGGAGAGAGAATGGAGCTTAAGGATAAGCTTCGCGCGGCAGAAGAGAAGCTTGCTCAGTTGGAAATGGAAAAATCTGTTGAAAACGAAGTTAAAAAGGAAAACGAAAGATTACTTGCTCTTTTCAATGAAAGCGAAAAATACCCTGAATTTGAATATGAGTATGCAAAAGTTATTGCACGCAGCGTAGATGATTATAGTGCAACCTTTACGCTTAATAAAGGTGAAGATGATGGCATAAAGGAGAATATGATCGTTATTGCGCCCGGCGGTTTAGCAGGTAAAATAATTGAGACCTCTGATGACACTTCTATTTTGCTTGCGGTTATTGATTCGAGGTGTGGGGTCCCGGCATTGTCTGAAGCCAGCCGTGATATGGGGATAGTAAGTGGCGTAAGTGATTCGGGAACAACGGCAGGATACTGTGTGATGAGCGATTTGCCTACAAACGCAATTATTAAACCTGGGGACACGGTTATTACCTCAGGTATGGGAGAGGTTTATCCTAAAGGAATTAACGTTGGTACGATTACTGAGGTTTCAAAAGGAAATCTCAATCAATTTAATTCTTCTGCTAAACTTTCGCCTTCGGTAGATTTTGATCACCTTGAAAGCGTACTTATAATTGTCAGTACGGAGGCAAAGTAATGAGAACTATTTCAATGTTTGTTTTGTCAAGCATACTTTTTGTGTTTCACATCAAGCTTGCGCCTGCAATAAGTATTTTTTCTGCAACAATTGATTTTATAATGATCTCCATTTTTTTAATTGCAGTTTTTTCGAAAAAATGGTATCCGCCCGTGCTGTGTGCGGTTTACTCGGGCATTGCAGTTGACATAACGACACAAGGTACATATATTAATACAGGAATTTATTTGTTTTTCGGTATACTCTTAGGTATTCTTGTTCTTTTTTTTAAAGAACATAACGTTGCTATAACTTCAATTTCCATATTTGTTATGGTTGCAATCAAACATTTAAGTTTGGTTTTTCTGTTGTATGTAACGAGGCTATCGCAATCGCTTTCTCTCGTTACATTCTTTCACGGACTTCCATCGGCGATATATAGCGCAGTTGCGGGAATCGGAATTTATTATTTATATAAGTGGTTGTTCTCTTTCTCATTTATGGAAGAAAAAAATGAGAATGAAGGCAAATATATTATCTGATCGGTGATTCAATGGGATTGTTAGATAACAGACATACGAATGAAATGAATAATACAACTAAGCGCCGTAGCGGCATTGTGCTCTTGGCGTTTATTGTTGCGTTCGTTGTGCTCATTTGTACTGTCGGTGATCTGCAATTTATAAAACAGGAGGAAATATCAGAGGCTAATTCGGTAAAGCATACAAGAACATTGAAAATTCAAGGCTCACGCGGGAAAATTCTTGATGTTAATGGTATTCCGCTTGCTCAGGACGAGATGAGCTATAATCTTGAGTTTTATCGTGAATATAACCTAAAATCTGAGCGCGAACAATATACAAATTCAATTATATTTTTGATTGAGCTTGCAAAAAAATATGATCGTGAGGTTGAAACAACCTTTGCAATAACGAAAAATGATTCAGGAGAATTCTGCTTTTATTGGGGCAATGTAAGCGATCAGGTAGCGCAGAAGAGAGAGGATAAGTGGCGCAGTGATTTCTATTTTGCTGATAGTTCAGGGCTTAAAATGTCGCCTTATGAAATGTATATAGAAATGCGTGAACGCTATGTTATCCCTGAAGATATGGATGATGAAATGGCATTTAAGGTTCTTGGAATCTGGCAGGATAGTATTCAGTCGTATTGGTCATCAAAATCAATTACTATTCTTACTAATATCAGTCTTGAGCTTGCAACTGCCATAGAAAGCTACAGCTATGAGTTGACGGGATTTAACGTAACGGAAAAATCCAAGCGAGTTTATCCTCAAGGAACAATAGGAAGTCACGTAGTAGGATATCTTGGCAGGATTACTGCCGAAAACAGAGACTATTATGATGAACATAATTATGACATCGAAAGTTTGGTTGGTGTTTCAGGCATCGAAAGTGTTATGGAGGCGGAACTTACCGGCTCAAGCGGAGAAAGAATCGGTCAGCGAGTTGTTGAGGTTACATCAGGTGGACGCATTTTAAAAGAACTTTCTTATGATGAACCACGCAGCGGAAATAACGTTTATCTTACTATTGATAATAATCTTCAGCGTGTTGCTGAGGTTGCATTGCGTAAAAACATTGCAGAAATAAAGGTTCGTCAGCTTAACGAATATAATGATCCTAAGAACACAAACAGATATCTTAAACTTGTTGAGGAGCGTGGCGGAAAAGAAATTAAGTTTGCTCAGGTAGGCGCAGTTGTTGTTATGGACGTTACCAACGGTGATGTGCGCGCGCTTGTAAGTGAGCCAAACTATGATCCTAACTTGTTTTCGCAAGGTATTTCTCAGAAGGATCTTGATGCTATTATAAATGATGAAGCAAAACCGTTGTTTAATAAAGCTATAAGCTCATCAGATACTCCCGGTTCAATTTTTAAGCTCGGTATGTCATTGGCAGGTCTTGAGGAAGGCGCAATTACGGCTACAGAAACAATACAAGATCTTGGCGAATATAAGAAGTATGTTTCAGGTTCTGAAAAAGGACCTATGTGCGGATGGTACCGTGATAATTATGAAACTCATGGGCATATTAATGTTATCAGTGCGATAAACTATTCCTGCAACTATTTTTATTATGAGCTTGCTGATAGGTTAGGCATTGAAAAGATAAAAAAATGGGCGACGAATCTTGGACTTCTTGATAAAACAAATATCGAACTAACAGGTGAAAAAGTTGGTATCGTTGGTGACCAGAAAACACTATACGATAACACTCGAGATATAAATAATCAGGATACAAGCTTGCCGTATCTTGTTTCAAAACAGCTTGTTACTATTCTTAAAGAATGTGCTTCTGCTTCAGGAAAAGAATTATCTGATGAAGAAATTAATAAGATTATGTATCGTTGCTTTGAAAT
Organism: Clostridia bacterium; assembly: GCA_045591115.1. Lineage (GTDB taxonomy): Bacteria > Bacillota > Clostridia > Christensenellales > QALW01 > UMGS1322. The sequence continues at coordinate 7,522 of JAZNSH010000010.1, read as the reverse complement.
GGTCGGCAAAACAAGAACTGAGATCTTTGATGAAGTGCAGGCAATGCTTGTTAATGAATATGGTATGTCAAAATCAAAGGTCCGTGATGATACAAGATATAAAATATACAGCTCTATTGTTCAGATTACCTGGACAAATACAACAACTATTCAGACGGGAATTGGGCAGAGTATTACTACTGTTACACCTATAGCCGTTGCAAGATATATTTCGGCACTTGTTAACGGAGGATATGTGTATGATGCTCATATTGTTGATAAAGTTACTTCACCTACCGGTGAACTTGTATATGAGCAGCAACCTACACTTGTTAGAAAACTTGATATAAAGCAAGAAAATCTTGATGTTATCAAGCGTGGAATGCGTGATATGGTTAATGAAAGTGAAGACAGATATTCATCTACTGCACGAAATTATTTTGATGAATTCAAATATAAGGAGCAGTTAGGCGGCAAAACAGGTACCGCGCAGGTTTCACAGATCAACCTTGAGGATAATGCTTGGTTTGTTGCTTTCGCGCCTTATGAAAAACCTGAAATTGCTATTGTTGTTTATATTCCTAACGGAAGATCAGGTTCTATGGCCAGCTCAACCGTTAAGGAAATTGCAGAGTATTATCTGGATTTAAAATATGCAGTAGAAGATGATGCTTTGCCTGAAGATAATTCTGTTATATATTAAGGAGTCTTTATGTTAAATTTTAAGATAAATAAAAACAGAATATTTTTACTGATAATAGCAATAGTTTTAATTGTTAGTGTTGTAGTTGTCTTTGTAAATATTTTAGTTCCTGAAACAAATGAGATTATATATGAGATCCGTTATGACGGTGTTAAGGGGAAAGGCATTATTTTGCGTGAAGAAAATTTTGTTGACCTTTCGTCTTATGAAAAAACATTATATAATAATATAGTAGAAGGGCAGTTTATCAAGGCAGGAACTGAAATTGCAACAGCTTACAAAAAAGGGTATATAAAGTTAACATTAGAGAAGTTAACTGAGACTGAAAAAAATATTGTTATTTACCAAAATCAGAATATTATAACTGAGTTTGATGATAAAAAAATTCGTGATTTTGATTTTGAGATTGATGTTATCATAAAAAAAATGTCAGAGGAAAGTCATGGATATATTGAACTTTATTGTGAACTTTGTGACTTGATAAGACAAAGACAGAATTATATCAGAGAAACCTATAATACGGAAAATAATAATTATTTACAAGGACTTTATGCTGATGAAATTAGTTTAACTGAAGCGTTAAAATCTTGGTGTGATGCTTTTACCGCTCCTTATGATGGTTATGTGAGCTTCTTTTGTGATGGAAAAGAGGGTGAGCTTAACATTCAGCGAGCAGGAGAGATTACCTGCAAGGATGTTGCAAATTTATTAAAAGAAGAAAAAAATTCTTATTTTAATGGATTTAAGATGGTTAAGGATAATAAGTGGTATGCCTTGATGACCGTTGAGGATGTTTCATTATTTTCCATAGGAAGTATTTATCCGGTTTACATTGGTAATGAAACGCAGTGGGAAGAAGGGCATCTTGAAGATATTCGGCAAGATAAAAGCGGTTATTTGCTTGTGTTTAGTTTTGACAATAACGTAGAAAAATACTTAGATATTAGAAATACTGATATTTTTGTTGGCCAACGCATTGAAGGCTTTTGCGTTGAAAACGGCTTTGTTGAGAATAATGAAGTTGTAGTAGAAATAAATGACCAAAAAACAAGAATTCCTGTAGAAACGTTATATGAAAACGAAGACATTGTAATCTTTGAAGCAGTTGATCAGCTTAAAGTTGGGCAGAAGGTGTATAAATGACAATAGAAGATAGATATTGCAGGGTAAAAGAAAATATTGAGAAAATCTGCTCACAGTGCGGAAGAAATTCTGAGGATGTTAAAGTTGTTGCCGTTACTAAAACAAGAAGTGCTGATGAAATAAACAGAATTATAAAGGCCGGAGCAAAAATTGTAGGTGAGAACAGAGTTCAGGAATTTTTGGAAAAGTATGATTTTATAGATAAAAACGTTGATTTTCATCTGATAGGTCAGCTTCAAACAAACAAGGTGAAATATATATGCGACAAGGTTTCACTGATACATTCTGTTGACAGAATTTCGTTGGCAAATGAGATTGAAAAGTTTTGTATTAAAAACAATTTAGAAGAGAAAAAGGTGCTTGTTGAGGTAAATATTGGCTGTGAGGAAACAAAATCGGGCATTTTACCGGATAATTTAGCGGAATTTCTTGACATTTTGAAGAATTTTAGGTATATTAGACCTATAGGACTTATGACAGTTGCACCTGCCACAGCGACAGAAGCAGAACAACACGAATATTTTGATCGGATGCAACACTTTCTTGAGTTGGGGAAAGAACGCTTCGGTCAGGAATTTTGTGAATTATCTATGGGGATGAGCAGGGATTATGAGACAGCAATTAAACATGGTTCAACTATGATTCGTTTGGGTACTATTTTATTCGGAGAAAGAAATTATAAATAATAGGGGGATTTATTATGGCAAGAGAAAAGAAAAACAAGTTTTTAGAATTTTTTGGATTCGGCGGTGCGGACGAATATGAGGATGAAGAAGAATATTTTGAGGGAGAAGATTACGAAGCTCCCGTAAGAGCACGCCGAGATGATGTCTTTGAAGAAGAAAGGTCACGTAGGGCACGTAAACCCAAGGTTGTTCCCGTTCAGGACAGAAACGGCAGTGTTAAATCAAGTGTAGTTATTTATTCACCCAAAACATATAACGATGCACAACCGCTTGTTATGCAGCTTATTCAACATAAACACGTTATTATTAAACTGGACAAGGTTGAAAGACGTGTTGGTCAGCGTATTCTTGATTTTATGAGCGGTGCTGCTTATGCCAGTGATGCCCAGGTAACAGAGGTTTCAAAGGGAAGTATATATCTTTTTGCTTCAAATCAGACTTATATTGATAAATCTGATGATGTTGCAACAGAAGCCAATGATGACGGCTTTATGCTTGATGACGATTTTTAGAATTTCAGAAATGAAGGTTTAATATGAAAAATACTTCTACGCCCTTTACCGTTGAAAGAAAAGGTTATAACCGGTTTGAAGTGGAACAGTGTATAAAGAAGCTTGAGAGTGATATTTCAAGGCTTGAAAATGAAGTTGATACACTTAAAAGTCAGCTTGCATCTGTTATTCTTCAAAAGGCTGAGTTGGAAAACAAACAATCATTGATAGAAGATACTCTTATTAATGCTGAATTGGCCGCAAGAGATATTGTATTTCGCGCGGAAACTAAGGTTGCTGAGGCAGAGAAGCTTTATCAGATTGAAAGTGAAAAAGTTGAAAAGAAATATTTGGAACGTAAACAAGATCTCGAACAAGTTCTTAAACGTGTGGAATATATTCTTAAATCTCAGCTTGCTTTAATCGAGAATGAATAAAATTCTCTTCAATGAATAAACTATATTTGGTGATTTTATTGAAAAAAGCAAAAATTGTAACTGCAAAGACGTCACGCATTATTGCATGGTCAGTATTGCGTGATTATTTGTATTATCTTTCAGATACAAAAAAAGTTATTTTTAACAACTTTATTGCAGGCTTATTTAAAGGCATAGGCAACGCAATCGGTTTTTTGATTATTGGTGCAGTTGCTATTTATCTAATTTCCTTTCTTGCATCAAAAAATTTGTATATATTTGGCGATCTGCTTGATGAAATTGTAAATCTTATAAAATACAGGTATTGATATGTTATTTATTTTAATTGTTGCATTGGCAATTTTTCTCTTTGATCAGATTTCAAAGCTTTGCATAGTAGGTTTTTTTGTAGATCCAAGCGTACCGTTAGTTGAAGGTATGTTAGCAAAAGGCGAAACTGAGGTTTTAATTGAGGATGTTTTCTCCTTTACATACGTTCTTAACGAAGGTGCTGCCTTTGGTATTTTAAAAAATCAAAGACTGTTTTTCCTTTTGATTACGCTGGTGATCTGTATATTGGGAATTATTTTACTCTTAAGGTATCCGAAAAGACACATTACCTTAAAATTATCATCGGCATTTATACTTGGCGGTGCTCTTGGAAATTTACTTGATAGAGTCGTTATGGGAGTTGTAAGAGATTTCCTTGATGTAACGCTTATTGATACGATAACAGGTTATTCATTTCCGGTTTTTAACGTTGCTGATATTTTTGTTGTTGTCGGCGTTATTATGCTTGGTGTATATATACTGTTTTTTCACGATAAAATGTATCCGCCAAAGGAGAAAAAGAAAGAAGAATGAAAGAAATCTCTTTTGTAGCGGATGAAAATGCAAAGCGTGCTGATTCATATATTTCTTCTAAAATTTCCGAGCTTTCGCGTAATGAGTGCGTAAAGCTAATTGAAGATGAAAAAATCTTAATCAATGAATTACCTGCATCAAAAAAACAAAACGTTCTCGTTGGTGACGTAATTCACATTTTAGGATCTGAGCCTGAAGATATAGATATTGTGCCTGAAAATATACCGATAGATATAGTGTATCAAGATAAAGATATTGCGGTTATCAATAAAGCACAGGGGATGGTTGTTCATCCTGCACACGGTAATTATTCAGGAACGCTTGTTCACGCAATTATGTATCATATAAAGGATCTTTCAGGAATAAATGGGGTATTAAGACCCGGAATAGTGCATAGGTTGGATAAAAACACTTCGGGACTTATCATTATTGCAAAAAATGATAAGGCACATAATATGCTTGCCGAGCAATTTAAGGAACGGAGCTGTGTGAAAAAATATCTTGCATTGGCAGAAGGTGTTTTTAAAGAAGAGTCCTTTTCTGTTGAAAATTATATTGGCAGAAGTAAAAATGACCGCAAGAAGATGGCGGTATATAAAACAGAAGATGATGGTAAATTTGCCAGCACCGATTTTAAAGTCTTAAAGCAAGCTAAGGACTATGCATTGGTTGAGTGCACGTTAAATACGGGAAGAACACATCAGATCCGCCTACATCTTGCCTCAGTCGGACATCCTTGCATAGGAGATCTTGAATACGGATTTAAAAAAAGCAGATTTAATTTTAACGGACAATTACTTCACTCTTACATTTTGGAAATTGACCATCCAACAACGGGGGAACGAAAGAGATTTGTTGCGCCAATTCCTGAATATATGGAAAAACTTATTGAAAAAATATAAATTGATTGACAAAAAACTGTGCTTTGGTATATAATTAACTTGTTGAGATGATTTAGGACACGCCTTTTGTGTAATCAGGCTTCAGAGAGGTTGTCATTTGCTGTGAGATAACCGCCAAAAAGCTAAAGGATACCACCTAATGATCAAATCGCATTGCTGCGTTAAAGGCTTAAATGAGAACCAATATGGGTGGAACCACGTGTATTTTATACTCGTCCCTGTTTTTAACAGAGGCGAGTTTATTTTTTTATTTGGAGGAATATTATATGAAGATCATTTTACCTGACAATTCTGTAAAAGAATATGAAAACAGTGTTTGTGCTAAAAAAGTTGCCGAAGATATCAGTGCAGGTCTTGCGGCAAATGCAGTGGCTGCTGTGGCTAATGGCAAGCTTGTTGACCTTGAACATACTTTAACGGAGGATACGGAGCTTTCTATAGTAACAAAGAGAGATCCTTTATATTTAAACGTTCTTCGCCATACTGCAAGCCATGTCCTTGCTCAGGCAATTATGCGTTTATATCCTGACACAAAGCTTGCAATCGGTCCGGCTATTGAAACGGGCTTTTATTATGATTTCGATTTTACAACTCCAATCAATGCAAATGATATTGATAAAATCGAAAAGGAAATGTCAAAAATTGCCCAAGAAAAAATTGAACTTAAAAGATATCTTCTTTCAAAGGAAGATGCTCTTAAGAAAATGCAGGATCAGCCTTATAAGCAGGAGCTTATAAATGAGCTTCCTGACGGCGAAGAAATTTCTTTCTATGAACAAGGTGATTTTACAGACCTTTGTGCAGGTCCTCATTTGAAAAATACGTCTGAAATCAAGAATTTTAAAATTTTATCTATTACAGGTGCATACTGGCGTGGAAGCGAAAAGAACAAAATGCTTACCCGTATTTATGCAACTGCCTTTAACAAAAAGCAGGAGCTTGATGAGTATCTTGTTCAGCTTGAAGAAGCAAAAAAACGTGATCATAATAAGCTTGGCAGAGAGCTTGAGCTTTTTACGACAAGTGATGTTATCGGTCAGGGACTTCCCATTATGCTTCCTAAGGGCGCAAGAGTAATTCAGCTTTTGCAGAGATTTGTTGAAGATGAAGAACAGAAGCGTGGTTGGCTTTTAACCAAAACACCTTTAATGGCAAAAAGTGATCTATATAAAATTAGTGGACATTGGGATCATTATCAGGATGGAATGTTTGTAATGGGCAACGAAGAAACAGATGAAGAGGTTTTTGCACTTCGCCCAATGACTTGTCCTTTCCAATATCAGGCATATCTTAACAGACCCAGATCCTATAGAGATCTTCCGTTAAGATATAACGAAACTTCTACTCTTTTCAGAAATGAGGCATCAGGCGAAATGCACGGACTTATCCGTGTCCGTCAGTTTACTATTTCTGAAGGACATCTTATGTGCACGCCTGAGCAGCTTGAGGATGAATTTAAAAACTGTCTTGAGCTTTGTAACTATATGCTTAAAACGATTGGTCTTTATGAGGATGTTTCTTACAGATTCTCACAGTGGGATCCTGAAAACAGAGAAAAATATATTGGCACCGTTGAACAGTGGGATGAAGCTCAGGGCGTAATGAAGCGTATTCTTGATCATCTTGGCATTGATTACAAAATTGGTATCGGTGAGGCTGCTTTCTATGGACCAAAGCTTGATATTCAGATAAAGAATGTTCACGGCAAAGAAGACACGCTTATTACAATTCAGATCGATCAGATGCTTGCTGAAAAGTTTGGTATGGAGTATACGGACAAAGATGGAAGCAAAAAGCATCCTTATATCATTCACAGAACCTCTATCGGTTGCTATGAAAGAACCCTTGCGCTTCTTATTGAAAAGTTTGCAGGTGCATTCCCGACTTGGCTTGCGCCGGTTCAGGTTAAGGTTATGAATCTTACTGACCGCACCGATGAAGCTTGTAAAAATCTTGTTCAAAAGCTTCAAGATGCAAATCTTCGCGTAGAATATGATAATAGAAATGAGAAGATTGGATATAAGATCCGTGAGGCACAGCTTGAAAAAGTACCTTATATGCTTATCATCGGTGATAGAGAAGCAGAAGAAGGCAAGATTTCCGTTCGCTCAAGAAAAGATGGCGATCTTGGCACTATGACGGCTGATGAATTCCTTTCAAAGATTTTATTGGAAGTTCATACAAAACAGCTTTAAGATATAGGTGACTAACTATTAAAAGTCAAGTGCTTTTTTAAAAAAGTTTAGAAATCAAAAATAGGCGCACTTAAACAAGCCCTATGTTTCAAGGACTTTAAAAGAAAGGTTAGAAATTATCTCATAGCAGCAGGATCATAAAC
>JAZNSH010000009.1:0-2537 GCA_045591115.1 Clostridia bacterium | reverse complement strand
TCTGAAACAAATAACGTTGAAACACCTATAATTACGCCCGAACCTGATGATGGCACTGTTAATGGTGCAAAGAGTATTGAGGATCTTATTGTTGGGTTAAGGGATAATGCTATTCTTACTGAAAATAGCTTTAAGTTCCTTTATCCACATTCTATTTTAATGCCTTATATATTGGCGAAGAAAGGTTCCTGGAGAGCCATTTACAATATGCCGGAAAGCGAAGTACGTGTATGGACTAATGAAATTATAAATGAGATTAAAAACAGCAAGCGAAGCGATATTGCAAAGACTATCGGTGATGCAAAAGTTTATATGGAAAAAAATTTGCATATTATTATAGAAAAATATAATCGCCTTACAGAGCAACAAGAAAATGAGTTTAAAACTACATTTAGTCAGATGACAGCTTCTCTTAATGTGGAAAACTGGAAAGTATATACGGTTACGGGCGTGTGGTATGAAGAAAAAAATGGTGATTGCGATTGTTTTGAGGTTGAAGCCCTTGAAGAAGATGATAAGTTAAATGCAGCAGATCATCGTGATATGTTTATAATCGAGGAAGATGGGCGTTATTTTTTATACGTTATGTTTGAAGAAGACGATTTTGAAATTGGTGATACAGCATACGATTACAGCAGTAAAAATGAAATAAGACCCGCACAGCCTATGAAAAAAGAAAATGGAGAAATGTTTGGTGGTGCAAATAGTATTGAACAACTTCTTGATACAGTTGCATTGAATGAATATTGGACAGAAGAAGTCTTTAATGTTATACCGGAACATTCATTAAAAGCGATAGCGTGGATGGAAGTATTTGATGAATTTAGATTGAGGATAGAAAAACCTTCAAGGGAGGATTATTTAAAAGCGTATAATTCTACATATGAAGATCTGAAAGCGTTTAATTTTAGCGAAGAGAATAAAAAAACAGAATATGAGATTTTTGAACCGGACGATCCGCTTCACAATGGTAAGTGGGTTATTATGGAGTATGGAAAAATTGAAGCATCTGAGTTTGTTGATAAAATTCAAGCAAAGATAGAAAAAGCTGAGGCAGAAATATCCGATACTGAATATAATTACTACTATGCACAGTATTTCAGTGATGCAATTGAGTTTTATAAAGAGTGCGATGGAATTTATATTGTTGTAAAAAGCTTGTATTATGAAAGCGATATAGAAAAATTTGATGGTGTTATAGAACAGCATTGGGATTGGGAAAAGAATATAAAAGATAGCTTTGAAGAAATTGTGAATAGAATAGATGAATCTTTTATATATAAATTGGAGTGGCAGTTGATATTGGAGAAGGATGGAAAGTATTATTTTGATGTGTTGTTTTAGCACCTAAGGCGTGATTTTTCTCACGCCTTTTACCATCTCTTTATGAAAAAACTAGAAAGATTTTACGTTAAAGAGAAGCTCTTTTTTTAAAAAAATTATATTCCATATAAAAATCCTTGAAATTATGAGCTTGCTATGCTAAAATAGAGTCATAAATGAAAACGGAGGAAAATAAAAAATGCTTAAAAAGATTATTTCGGTTTTGCTTGTTATGGTAGTAATAGTAACTGCTTGCGCTTGCACAACCACGGAAAAAGATAATACGGGGGATAGCGATGCAAGCAACAATGCGACTAATGATAATGATGGAGAAATTACAGGAGCTGAAAGCATAGAAGTTCTTATTGATACTTTAAAAAACAATGCCATAATGTCAAAAGAAGGCTTGAAGGTTATGCATCCGCTCGGAGTCTTTTTGCTTTATGGAAGTGCTAAAGAAGGCGATTATGATGATTTTTTGCGCAAATTTGAAACGGAAATCGAAGGCAGAAAGTTACTTGAAGAATTTAAAAATACAAAATATAGTAAAATAGTGAGAGTTATTGAAGAACAAAAATTTGCTATGCGCAGATTTTATATTGTTGTGGAAAACTATGATAAACTATCAGAACAAGAAACTAATGATTTCGCGAGAGATTGGGATAAATATTTAGGTTCTAATGTATTGGAAATTTACAATGTTGACGGATATTGGTATGACAAAGAAACGGGTGATAAAAGCCTTTCCGAGCTTAAAGCAGTTATAATTAATGATGATGGAAGATTTTATATATATGTAACTCGCGATAATATGTATGAAAACTTTGAGGATCAATAACTGCACCTAAGGCGTGATTTTTCTCACGCCTTTTACCATCTCTTTATGAAAAAACGAGAAAGTTTTTACGTTAAAGAGAAGCTCTTTTATCATTTTTTAATTATATTCCATACAAAAATCCTTGAAAATTTGAGCTTGCTATGCTAAAATAGAGTCATAAATGAAAACGGAGGAAAATAAAAATGCTTAAAAAGATTATTTCGGTTTTGCTTGTTATGGTAGTAATAGTAACTGCTTGCGCTTGCACAACCACGGAAAAAGATAATACGGATAATTCTGAAACAAATAACGTTGAAACACCTATAATTACGCCCGAACCTGATGATGGCACTGTTAATGGTGCAAAGAGTATTGAGGATCTTATTGTTGGGTTAAG
>JAZNSH010000008.1:0-15277 GCA_045591115.1 Clostridia bacterium | reverse complement strand
TGTTTATGATCCTGCTGCTATGAGATAATTTCTAACCTTTCTTTTAAAGTCCTTGAAACATAGGGCTTGTTTAAGTGCGCCTATTTTTGATTTCTAAACTTTTTTAAAAAAGCACTTGACTTTTAATAGTTAGTCACCTCACATATATTTTTTAAGGCGGATTTTTCTTCCGCCTTATATTTTTAGCCTAATGAATCCTTTTTATTAGTAACTACCTGGACATTGTAGCAATCAAACTTTTCGTCAATATTTTCAGGTAATGTTTTCTTTGTAAATGCACTTACGATGGGTACTATTATAAGACCGCCTATCATTGCAAAAACGCCTGAGTATAAAGAGTTTTTAAATATAAAGCTAAATACAGGATCTGTGGGAGTAAACAATTTTATGCTTATTAAAAGCTGAATGATTTCAAGTCCGCACCCGAAAATAAAGCTCACGGCAACCGCAGCTTTTGTGGTCTTTTTCCAATATAAACCGTAGAGAAAAGGTGCAAGGAAAGCACCTGCCAGTGCACCCCAGGAAACACCCATCATCTGTGCAATGAACACAGAATCAGCCCATATTGTATCTTTTAAAATGGCAATAACAGCTGAAATGGCAATAAAGAACACAATAAACAACCTGAGGATAAACACGCTCTTTTTCTCGGAAACCGCTTTCTTTTTGCTCATTGCGGGCTTAATAACGTCAAGTGTAAGGGTGGAGGATGATGTAAGAACAAGAGAAGAAAGGGTTGACATTGAGGCGGCAAGCACAAGTACGATTATAAGTGAAATGATGAAGGGAGAAAGAGTTGAAATCATAGAAGGAATTATTTTGTCAAAAAGCACACTTCCGTTTGCATCATATATTTCAGCTGAATCATAAAGCCTACCGAAACCGCCTAAGAAATAACATCCACCTGCCACGATGATGGCAAAAATCGTTGAAATAATAGTACCTTTCTTGATAGATGATTCATCTTTAATCGAATAAAATTTACCAACCATTTGTGGTAAGCCCCAAGTGCCCAGCGAAGTTAAAAGCACAACGAACAAAAGGAATATTGGATCAGGACCGAACATAGAGGAATATTCACTTCCCGCTTCAATACCTAATGTTGAAACTGCTTCAGTAAATCCGCCGTTTTGCAATAATATTGAGGCAATAACAGTGATGATTCCAATAAGCATTATTATTCCTTGTATAAAGTCGTTGATGGCCGTTGCCATATAACCGCCGAAAATAACGTAAACACCGGTAAGCACTGCCATAGTAACAACAACTGCCCAATAAGGAACTGCAAAAGCGTTATTAAAAAGCGATGACAAGCCGTTGTAAAGTGAAGCGGTGTAAGGAATTAAAAAAACAAAAACAATGAAAGAAGCAACAACCTTAAGTTTTTTTGAATCATATCGTTTTTCAAAGAAATCCGGCATGGTTTTTGAACCTAAATGTTGTGTCATAACGCGAGTTCTTCTGCCTAAAACAGTCCATGCAAGAAGCGAGCCGATAAAAGCATTGCCCAAACCGATCCAGGTTGATGCAAGGCCGAAGTTCCATCCAAACTGACCTGCGTAACCAACAAAGATTACTGCTGAAAAATAAGAGGTTCCGAAAGCAAAGGCAGTAAGCCAAGGACCTACGGCTCTGCCGCCGAGAACGAATCCGTCAATATTTGTGGAATGTTTTTTGCACGCAACGCCAACAAAGATCATCAATGCGAAAAAGCATATAAGCATAGGTATTGATATGATCGCTGTTGTGTCAAGTGCAAGTGTTTGGAGTATTGGCGTCATTGTAAAACACTTCCTTTGTAACAGTATTTTAAAAATATGCTATCACTTTATCACAATAAAGTAAATTTGTCAATAAAAAATGCGGAAAATCGCGTAATTAGTTTGACAATTTTGTTCACAGAATGTACAATATAAGAAATAAAAATAATGAGGAATTTTACCTATGACCATTGTACATTTGTTAGAGGAAAATGCAAAAAAATATGGGCAGGATGTTGCTCTTGTTGAGATCAATCCCGATCAGCCTGAAACAAGAAGACTTACCTGGCACGAATTTGAGCTTGTTGAGCCCACTCACAGGAGGCACTACCGCAGGGAGATCACCTGGAGTGTTTTTAATGAAAAGTCTAACAGACTTGCCAATATGCTTTTGCAGAACGGAATAGGCAAAGGCAAAAAGGTTGCAATTCTTTTGATGAACTGCATTGATTGGCTTCCTATTTACTTTGGTATATTGAAAACAGGCGCTTTAGCAGTCCCTCTTAATTTCAGATATTCTTCTGATGAAATCGATTATTGTCTTGAGCTTGCAGAGGCTGATGTTTTAATTTTCGGAACTGAGTTTATCGGCCGTGTTGAGACAGTTGCAGATAAGATCTCAAAAAAATGCACGCTCATTTATCTTGGCTCAGGATGCCCTCCGTTTGCTGATGATTATAATGATCTTGTGTCAGAGTGCTCAAGCTCATTTCCTGAATGCACTTTGGAAGAATCCGATGATGCCGCTATTTATTTTTCATCGGGAACAACAGGTTTTCCAAAAGCAATTTTACATAATCATGAAAGCCTTATTCATTCCTGCCGTGTGGAGCAAAAGCATCACGGTCAGACAAGGGATGATTGCTTCCTTTGTATTCCGCCTTTATACCATACCGGTGCAAAAATGCACTGGTTCGGCAGTCTTATTTCAGGATCTAAGGCAGTTATATTAAAGGGGACACAATCAAGAAATATTCTTCAAGCGGCAAGCGAAGAAAGATGTACCATCGTTTGGCTTCTTGTTCCTTGGGCACAGGATATTTTAAATGCTCTTGATCGGGGTGAGATAAAACTCGATGAGTTTAATTTGAAGCAGTGGAGATTGATGCATATCGGTGCACAACCCGTGCCGCAAAGCCTTATTAAGCGTTGGCTTGAATATTTCCCTGAGCATCAGTATGATACAAACTACGGTTTATCTGAATCCATCGGTCCAGGTGCAGTTCACTTAGGTGTTGAAAACATCCATAAAGTCGGTGCGATCGGTGTTCCCGGATATGGTTGGGAGGTTAAAATTGTAGACACTGAAGAGAATACAGTTAAGCAAGGCGAGGTTGGCGAGCTTTGTTTAAAGGGACCCGGTGTTATGACCTGCTATTACCGTGATGAAAATGCAACGAAAGCATCACTTAAAGATGGCTGGCTTTTTACCGGTGATATGGCTATGCAGGATGAGGATGGTTTTATTTATCTTGTTGACCGTAAAAAAGACGTTATTATTACGGGCGGTGAAAATCTTTATCCCGTGCAGATTGAAAACTTCTTGTCTGCTCATCCAAAAATAAAGGACGTTGCAGTTATTGGCTTGCCCGATGCTCGTCTTGGCGAAATTGCAACGGCAATCATTGAGATTAAAAAGGATATGGAATGTACTGAAGAAGAAATCAACGATTTCTGCCTTGAGCTTCCAAGATATAAACGTCCAAGAAAAATTATTTTTGCCGATGTGCCGAGAAATCCTACCGGCAAAATTGAAAAACCGAAGCTTCGTAAAATTTACGGTGCAGAGGGCTTAGTTGACTCACAGAACAAATCTTAATGTGAAGGAATTTTTAAAATGAAGAAATTATTGATAGGTAATCAGGCAGTTGCCGCAGGTCTCCACGATGGTGGCTTGGGCGTAGTATCAAGCTATCCAGGAACTCCTTCAACTGAAATTACTGAATTTTTATCTGAATATGACGATATCCACAGCGAATGGGCACCTAATGAAAAGGTTGCTTGTGAAGTTGCTTTTGGTGCAAGCCTTGCAGGTGCGCGTTCAGCTTGTGCTATGAAGCACGTTGGTCTTAACGTTGCGGCAGACCCCTTGTTTACTCTTGCTTATACGGGTGTAAACGGCGGTATGGTAATTTGTGTTGCCGATGATCCTGCAATGCATTCATCACAGAATGAGCAAGATTCAAGGCACTATGCTATCGCATCCAAGGTTCCTATGCTTGAACCATCAGATTCTCAGGAAGCATATGATTTTGCAAAAAACGCATTTGAGCTTTCCGAGAAGTATGATACTCCCGTAATCCTTCGTATGTGTACCCGTATTGCACACAGTCAGTCTATCGTAGAATTTTCTGAGAAGGTTCCTGCAGTATTAAAGGATTATGAAAAGAACCCGGCAAAGTATATTATGATGCCGGCAAACGCAATTAAGCGTCATCCTTTTGTTGAGGAGCGCACTCTTAAGCTTCAGGAATTAGCTGAGGACTGTATGTACAACACAGTTGAAATGAATTCAACTGAAATAGGTATTATTACTTCAGGCTGTTCATATCTCTACGTTAAAGAAGCTTTAGGCGATGAAGCAAGTATATTGAAAATTGGTATGCCTAATCCCTTGCCCGTAAACTTAATAAAGGATTTTGCTAAAAAGGTTAAAAAGCTTTACGTTATCGAGGAACTTGATCCCGTTATTGAAAATCACGTTCGCTCCCTTGGCATTGAGGTTATCGGCAAAGAGATGTTCTCACTTTTAGGTGAATTTTCTCAGGCAACTATCCGCAAAGCCTTTAATAAGGCGATAGGGGAATCAATAAGCGCAGATGCAGTTATTCCCAATCGTCCGCCAATGATGTGTGCAGGCTGTCCTCACAGAGGAATGTTCTATACTTTAGCAAAGAACAAGATAACTGTTTTAGGCGATATCGGATGCTATACTTTAGGCGCAGTTCCTCCTTTAAATGCTCTTGATTCAACACTTTGTATGGGTGCGTCAATTTCGGGTCTTCACGGCTTTAATGCAGCAAGAGGAAATGAATCTGAAAAGAAATCTGTTGCTGTTATCGGTGATTCAACCTTTATGCATTCAGGTATGACCGGTCTTGTTAACGTTGCCTATAACGCAACAAATTCAACGGTAATTATTCTTGATAACTCAATTACCGGTATGACGGGTCATCAGCAGAACCCTACAACGGGATACAATATTAAAGGCGATCCTGCTGCAAAGGTTGATCTTGAGGCGCTTTGTCACGCACTTGGTATAAACCGTGTTCGTGTTGTAGATCCCTATGATCTTAAGGCTTGCGATACTGCTATCAAGGAAGAATTAAGCATTGAGGAGCCTTCGGTTATTATTTCAAGAAGACCTTGTGTTCTTTTGAAATCAGTAAAACCCCAAAAGCCTTTAACTGTAAATGCAGATAAATGTAAGTCCTGCAAGCGTTGTATGGGTCTGGGTTGCCCTGCAATCAGTATGAAGGATGGTAAAGCAACAATAGATACAACTCTCTGTGTCGGATGTGGTGTTTGCAAACAGCTTTGCGCATTCGATGCCATCAATTAAGGAGGTTTTTATGAAAACTACAAGTGTTATGATAGTTGGTGTGGGCGGACAAGGTAGCTTGATTGCATCAAAATTACTTGGTCGCCTTCTTGTTGATGAGGGCTATGACGTTAAGGTTAGTGAGGTTCACGGTATGAGCCAGCGCGGCGGAAGCGTTGTAACGTACGTTCGCTTTGGCGAAAAAGTTTATTCGCCCATTATTACTGAAGGCGAAGCTGATGTTATTATTTCCTTTGAAAAGCTTGAAGCGGCACGTTATTCAAAGTTCCTTAAAAAGGACGGCAAAATCGTTGTAAATACGCAACAGATAGATCCAATGCCCGTAATCATCGGAGCGGCTGAGTATCCTGAAAGTGTTTTAGAAGAGCTTGAAAAAAAGGGCTTAAGCATCGATAAAATGAACGCTCTTGAGCTTGCTGAGCAGGCAGGCTCATCAAAGGCAGTTAATATTGTTTTAATGGGAAAAGCTGCAAAGTATTTTGATATTCCTTATGAACGTTGGATAAAGGCCATTGAAAATACTGTTAAAGAAAAATTCGTAGAGATGAATAAAAAAGCATTTGATTTAGGATACAATTCCTGATTATAATTTTATAAAAAGAAGGCGAAAACAATGGAACATCGTTACTATCAAAAAGAAATTGAAACTATGCCTGTTGAGGAGATAAAAAAACTCCAATCAGAGAAACTCGTTAAGCAGGTAAAACACGTTTATGAAAACGTAGCTTACTACCGCGATCTTATGGATAAGAAAGGTGTTAAACCTGAAGATATTCACGGAATAGAAGATCTTCATAAACTTCCCTTTTTGACAAAGAGTGATTTAAGAGATGCTTATCCTTACGGTCTTTTAGCAAAACCTTTAAAGGATTGTGTTAGAATACAGTCAACATCAGGAACGACCGGTAGACGCGTTGTTGCATTCTACACTCAGAAAGACGTTGAGCTTTGGGAAGATTGCTGTGCCCGTGCCATTGTTGCCGCAGGCGGAACAAATGAGGACGTTTGTCAGGTTGCTTATGGTTATGGCTTGTTTACAGGCGGTCCCGGACTTAACGGCGGTAGTCATAAAGTTGGTTGCTTAACACTTCCTATGTCATCAGGTAACACTGAAAGGCAGATTCAATTTATGATGGATCTTAACGCAACGATCCTTTGTTGCACGCCCTCATATGCGGCATATATCGGTGAATCATTAAAAGAGCAAGGATATAAGCCTGAAGATATTCCGTTAAAAGCAGGAATCTTTGGTGCGGAGCCTTGGACAAACGAAATGCGTAAGAATATAGAGGAAACATTAGGTATCAAGGCTTACGATATTTACGGCCTTACCGAAACAAGCGGCCCCGGTGTTTCTTTTGAGTGCTCAGAGCAGACCGGTATGCATATAAACGAAGATCATTTCCTTGCTGAAATTATTGATCCCGAAACGGGTGAAGTTCTTCCTGAAGGTGAAAAGGGCGAACTTGTATTTACTTCACTTGATAAAGAAGCATTCCCGCTTTTAAGATACAGAACACGTGATATCTGCGTGCTTTCAAGAAAGAAATGTTCTTGCGGAAGAACTTTAATTAAAATGGCTAAGCCTATGGGCAGAAGCGATGATATGCTTATTATCCGCGGTGTAAACGTATTCCCCAGCCAGATCGAAACAGTTCTTTTAAACGAAGGCTATCAGCCTAACTACCAGATCGTTGTTGACCGTAAGAATAACACCGATACTTTTGACGTTATGGTTGAAATGAATCCCGATCACTTTACCGATACGGTTTCAGGCATTACTCAGCTTGAAAAATCATTGGCAAACGCTATGAAGACTATGCTTGGAATTAACCCTGCAGTTCATCTTGTTGCTCCCAAGAGCATTACCCGCAGTGAGGGCAAGGCTGTTCGTGTTATTGATAAGCGTAAGCTTCACGATTGATAGAAGGAGGATTTTATTATGTCATTAAAACAGTTGACGGTTTTTGTTGAAAATTCACAGGGTGCATTGGTAAAGATCACCGAAACACTCGCAAAAAATAACATAAATATCAGGGCGCTTTCCATTGCCGATACTCAGGAATTCGGTATTCTCCGCCTTATCGTAACAGATAATGATCTGGCAATCAAAGCATTAAGTGAGGAAGGCTATCTTATTAAAACAACTGAGGTTGTTGGTGTTAAAATTGGTGATGAGCCCGGAAAGCTTTCAAAAGCACTTAGTGTTTTAGATAAAGAAAATATCAATATGGAATATCTTTATGCATTTATGTCAAGAACCGAAAAACACGCATATGTTGTTCTTCGTGTTGCAGATAATCTCCATGCTGAAAAGGCTCTTGAGGATGCTGGCTTCCATATGATAACAGATGCTGATGTTCATAAGCTGTAAAAAAACTAAAAGCGCTTCATTTTGAAGCGCTTCAGAGCACTGACAAACCCCTGCAAACACAAACCCCTGCAAAAATTTTGCAGGGGTTTGTTTCCGTCGTTGCATTTCACTTGCAAAATGCGGTCATTTACGTCTGTGTAAACTCCCTTTTTTGCAAGTTCAGTGCCTTGGCTTGCAAGGGTTTCTCGAACTCTGGCAGTCTGCTGACTTTGTCAGCAGACTGAGCGCTTCAAAAGAAGCGCTTTTCCTTATAATAGCGGTAATACTTTGTCAAGAAACGTCTTTTTTGTGTCTTCATCGAGTTCTTTAAATGGCTTTCTTGGATTGCCCATTTTAAAGCCAAGTCCGTCAAGAACGGCTTTTGTGCCTTGCATAACGCCAACCTTAAGAAGCTCGGCAATAATTATGTCAGCTTCTTTTTGAACTTTCACAGCCTCTTTAATGTTGTTCTCGTTAAAAAGCTTATATATTCTTATAAACTTATCTGCCATAAAGTTATAGGTTGAACCTATTGCACCGTCAGCACCCATTGAAAGACCTGCAAGGAAGGTCTCATCATAGCCGTTATAAAGAATTTTATTGGGGAAAGCAGTCTTAAACTGGCGCAAAGCAAAATAGTCGTTGGAGGTATGCTTAACACCGATAAATCTATCATCGGACAAAAATTCACTTAGATTTTCAACTGAAAAATTTACGCCCGAAAATGCGGGAATATTATAAATAAGTATGGGTAAGCCAACCTTATCGGCAAGATCAAAATAATAACTTTTGATTTCTTCAAAGGTAAACTTGAAGTAGAAAGGTGCAACAGAAGAAATTGCATCATAACCAAGCTCTTTTGCATATAAACCGAGTTCAACAGCCTGATCGGTTGCAATACACCCAATCTGCGCAATCAAAGTGCATTTATCTTTATATTCAGCGCAAGTCTTTAAGATGGCTTTTCGCTCTTCAAAGGTCAAAAGAAATGCTTCGGCACTGCTTCCGTCAACGTAGAAGCCGTCAACGCCTCTTTTTAGATTAAACTCAATGATTTTTCTTAATTGATCGTGCTCAATGTTGCCACATTCGTCAAATGGCGTAAAAAGAGCAGGGAATATGCCTTTAAAATTTTTCATATCTATCACCTCAAAAAGAATTTTATCAGCAATTTTGAAAAAATGCTTGCATATTTTTGCTAAATAATTTACTATATTTGCTGAGGTGAGTTTTATGACGCTAATTGAAAATGTTGCAATAAGCCTTACGGGAATTGATTCAATGCATAATAAAAAGCACGTTCATTATAATGGAATCGAAATTATGTATATCATAAAGGGCAAGGGTACTTTTTTAGTTGAAAATAAAGTTTTTGATATAAAACCCAATATGCTTATCGTAATTGACTCTGACACGCTCCATTGCTCAAACCATTCAAAGGAATGTGAGTATCTGCGCGATAGAATTTTATTTGATAAAAAACAGTTTATGTCTTTGCTCACACTTTGCGATGAAAACATAGAAAATATCTTGCAGAAATGTTTTTTTACCGAGGAAAATATTCATCACCTCTTTGAAAAGATTTTAAAATCGGATGATGGTATTGAAAAGCTACATCTTACTTTAAAAATACTTGAAAATTGCACAAATGAAAAGAAAAGCGGAACGTCCCTAATAGATATAATTCTTGCATTTATTGAAGCCAATCTTGAAAATATGTTAAATGCTCAGGTCATTGCTGAAAACGTGCATATTTCTTCATCACATCTATATCATTTGTTTAAGGAAAAAACCGGATTCGCTTTAATGGAATATATAAAATTACGCCGTGTTGAAAAGGCAAAAGCGTTATTAAGAAACAGTGATTTAACAGTTTCGCAAATTTCCATTATGTGCGGATACGATAATTTTTCTCACTTCAGCCGTGTATTTCATCTTATTGCAGGTGTAAGCCCCAACCAATATCGTAAGAAAACGAGGAAATGAAAATGAAAAGCTGTGTAATAATCGGTGGCGCACCGATAAATGATTATGAAAGAATAAAAAAATATATTTCTCACAAGGATTATTTTATATTCTGTGATAGCGGACTTAAGCACGCAGATAAACTTAATATAAAGCCAAGCCTTATTATTGGTGATTTTGATTCATATGAAGAGCCTGAAACGGATATTGAAACGATAGTTCTTCCTTGCGAAAAGGATGACACTGACACCTTTTTTGCCGTTAAGGAAGCATTAAAAAGAGGCTTTGAGATTTTTACAATAATTGGCGCTGTAGGTGGCAGATTAGATCATTCTTTAGGAAACATTTCGATGCTTTTATATCTATATAATCAAAATAAAAAAGCGGTGCTCATTGATGATTATTCTGTTATGAATATTGTGGGAAATGAGCCTGAATATATAAATAAAGACTTTTTATATTTTTCGTTGCTTAATGTAGACGGTGATGCCAAGGGCGTAAATATAGAGAATGCAAAATATCCATTAAAAAATGCAACGGTTAATTGCGAATATTCTTATTGCGTAAGCAATGAGCTTATAAATGATGAGCCTGCAAAGGTGTATATAACCGATGGTAAAATGCTTCTTGTAAAAATTGACAAAGAATAATTTGTTTAGTATAATAAACGTATAAAGCAAAAGGAGAATTGATATGTGCGAAAATACTATTAAATGGATTCTTGAAAATAAAATAGTCGTTATTGTTCGCGGTGTTGAAAAGGAAAAACTTATTCCTTTAGCTCAGGCGATGTATGATGGCGGTATCCGTCTTATTGAGATTACCTTTGATGCAACAAAAAAGGTTACCGATGAGGAAACCGGTGCAATGATAAAAATGCTTGCAGAAAATTTTGAAGGCAAAATGCTTGTTGGCGCAGGTACCGTTTTAACAAAAGAGCAGGTTGATATCACAAAGGCAGCAGGCGGTAAGTTCATTATTTCACCTGATGCAAACGTTGAAGTAATTAAATATACCAAGGAAAAAGGCCTTGTTTCTATGCCCGGTGCGCTTACGCCTACTGAAATTCAGGCGGCACATTCAGCAGGGGCTGACTTTGTTAAGCTTTTCCCAATAACTAATATGGGAGTTTCCTATGTTAAAGCTGTTTCAGCGCCTTTAAAGCATATCAAGCTCATTGCCGTTGGCGGTGTTGATGTGAACAATATGGCTGATTATTTAAAAGCGGGCGCGGTAGGCTTTGGCTTAGGCTCAAATATAGTAGATAAAAAAATGCTTGAAAAGGATGATTACGCATCAATTACGGCTCTTGCCGAGCAATGCGTAAACGCAATAAAATAATGTATATAACAGTTGATGGCGGAACAACAAATACCCGCATAAATTTATTTGATGAAAAGGTTATTGATACCGTAAAAATCGATATGGGCGCAAGGCTTGGCTTAAAGGATAAGGAAGGCCTTTTTAAAGGTGTAAAAGATGCAATAAACAGCCTTTTAACACGTAACGGTTTAAAAGAAAATGATATTAAAACAATCATTACATCAGGTATGATTACCTCTGAAGGCGGACTTTTAAAGGTTCAACATATTCCTGCGCCTGCAGGCTTAAAGGAGCTTAATGCTTCAATAGTAAAAGCGGAAATACCTGAAATTACTTCCATTCCCTTTAGCTTTGTTCCCGGTATAAGATTGTTTGGTGAAAGCTTTGGAAATACTGACGTTATGCGTGGAGAGGAAGTTGAAGTTTTTGGCATAAACAAGCTTATGAATATAAAAGGGGAGGGAGCATATATTCTTCCCGGATCCCACTCAAAGCTTATTTTCACAGATAAAAATGAAAAAATATGTGATTTTTTTACTGCGATGACCGGTGAAATGATTGCTTCTCTTTCAAATAATACTATTCTTGCATCATCAGTCGATTTAAGAGATTCAAAATTAAACGATATGCTTTATGAAGGCTATCGTTATACTAAGGAAAACGGCATAAACAAAGCGCTCTTCAAGGTTAGAATTTTATCGAACTTTATGTCAGGCTCAAAGGACGATGCATATAGCTTTTTCTTAGGTGCCATTCTTAAGGATGAGGTTGAACAGGTTATAAAATCCAATGCAGAAAAGGTTTATATTGCAGGCAGAGCACAGATAAAAGAGGCCGAAGCATTATTGCTGAAGGAATTTTCCCAAAAAGAAATTATCTGCGTGCCTGATGAATATTCATCCGTTGCCACAAGCTTCGGAATGGTTGAAGTTTTTGAATATGTTTAAATAAAGCAAAGATATTGGGGGAAGATTTTTTGCGAAATGATGTTTTATTAAATAATAAATTTGCTAAAGAAAACTTCAGAGCATATATTTATGCATGGAAGATGCAGTTAGTTGAGTTTATTACAGTGATAGCATTTGTGGTTATTACAGTGATTGTTTTAAATAACGCATATGGCCCTGTTAGTAATTATTTAGAACTATTCTTGGTGATATGTTTGATGATATTTCTGTATTTTTTGTATTTTTTATTTTTATCTGAACCCATTATTAAAATGAAGATCGATTTAAAAAAAGAGGATGTTATTTTTAAAAAAATAAAAGTAGAAGATATAAAAACTGATTTGTCGGGAACAAAAGATGGCCGTTTAGCGGACGTTGTTCGATTATATCCTATAAAAATGAATGTTAAAAAAAATAACATAATCTTTATTGACAATAGGGGAAAAAAGAGAAAACTTAGGATGATTATGTCAACAAAAAAAGCATTGGAAATAAGCCGTTTTTTAGTAGAGGAAAAAGAACTTCCGGTATATTATTTAAGACAAAGTGGGATGATCATTGCTATTGATGATCCTCAAGCCTCCTGTCAAGAAAATTTATATTATCGAACACTTAATTCTATGCTTTGATATAACACAAGGGGACGGTTCCTTTGTGTTCACTAAAAAAGCATAATTGAAATGATGCTAAAATACTAAACAGGCTTGAAAATCAAGCCTGTTTTTTCGCATTGTGCATTATAACACTTGACCATATCATACCATAAAAGTTATAATATTACAGAGAATATGTTTTATAGTTGCAAACTTTATTAGTTGGTTTATGAAAATATGTGCTCTAATTTAATTTAAACTTGAAACTAAAGCAAAGTTTGCTTTGTTTATTATTAAAAGATAAAAAATGCAATATTTTTGTTAGAAAATGCAATTTACTATGCAGATTTAATTAGCTATAATATTTTTAGTAAAAAAAGTGAGGAATATATGGATTTTTTAGAATTTTTGCAAGGACTCAGAAATCCCGTTTGCGATTTTTTCTTTTCCGTAATAACTCTTTTAGGTGAAGAAACTGTCTTTATCGTAATCGGATTACTGTTTTTCTGGTGTATCAATAAAAAGCAAGGGTATTTTTTGCTTTCCATTGGTCTTTTAGGAACGGTTTTAAATCAGTTTTTGAAGCTTATTTTCCGCATACCGAGACCGTGGGTGTTGAAACCTGATTTTCCTATTGTTGAATCTGCTCGCGAAGCGGCAACGGGATATTCATTCCCCAGCGGGCATACTCAAGCAGGTGTAGGCATATTTGGCGGTGTTGCCAGATGGAATAAGCAAAGGTGGCTTCGTATCGGTTGTATCGCCCTTTGTGTGCTTATACCGTTTTCGAGAATGTGGCTTGGCGTACATACTCCTCTTGATGTAGGCGTGTCAATTATAATTGCCCTTATTCTTATTTTCGGCATTTATCCTATTATCCAAAAAGACAATAAAAATCATATCCGCATACTGTTTGCGGTTATGGTCTTAATTGATATTGCTCTTATTCTTTATGCACAGCTTTATAATTTTCCTAAAAACGTAGATGTTGATAATCTTATTCACGGAACAGAAAGCGCATATAAGATGCTCGGTTGCATCTCAGGTATGTGGCTTGCATATGAAGTCGATAAAAAGTTCTCTCACTTTTCTACAAATGCAAAATGGTGGGCACAGATAATTAAATTCGCAATAGGTGTTGTTCCCGTAATCTTAATTAAATCATTGCTTAAACAGCCCTTATATGATCTTATAGGTAATGTTTATGTTGCAGACGGAATAAGATATTTCCTTTTAACGGCTTTTGCAGGTGCGATCTGGCCATTCACCTTTAAATTCTGGCGTTCGCTTTAAATATCACACAAATTGAGGAATTTTTCAAACAAATGCAGTTGATTTTTATTTCTTTTCGGAATATAATCTCAACTGTTATTTGGAGGTTACTATGATTTATTACGATTCACCTGAAATGAGACGCAGTCGTTTTCTTTTTATGCTTCAGGCGGGCTTTGAATATCTTATTGCAATCCTGATGGTGGACGGAAGCGTTCTTGCGGAGCTTACAAACTCTTTAGGCTTTACTGATGCGCAGACGGGAGTTCTGTATTCCTTTATTTCATTAGGATGCCTTTTTCAGATAGTGTCGATTTTCTTCAGGCGCGGTTCAGTTAAGAAGTTTGTTATTATTATGAGCGTTTTAAATCAACTGCTCTTTATGCTTCTTTATGTTATACCCGATATTCCTTTTTCTGATAGCTTGAAGCGTATTATCTTTGTTATCTTTATTGTGTGCGCCTATGCGGGGCTTTATATAGGCAATCCTAAAATGAATTATTGGCGCGTATCTTTGGTTGAAGTCAACAGACGTGGCCGATATAACGGATGGATGCAGATAATTTCATTGATTTTAGGAATGTCTTTTTCTACTGCAATGGGTTCTCTTGTAGATAATTATAAGGCTGCAGGAAATCTTTCTGCTGTATATAGAATATGCGCAATTACCATTTTCGGAATTATGCTCATACATCAGCTTATATTGTTTAATATTGTTGAGCTTCCCAAAGAAAAAGAAGAAAAAGGAAACGCTTTTAAAAATATCTTAGGTGTTGCAACAAATAAAAAGATATGGATACTTGTGCTTATGTTTATCTTGTGGAACGTTGCACAGTATTCGGCATTGCCATTCTATAGAACTTATCAGCTAAAAGAACTTGGAATGGATCAAACACTTGTAAATATTCTTGCATTTATTGTCGGCGGTATCGTTCAAATGGCAACTGCATTGCCGGTTGGCTTAGTAGGGGATAAGTTTTCATTTCCCAAAATGCTTATACTGTGCCTTGCGGCGATGTTCTTCAGAGCCTTCGTTGTAATATTTGCAACGCCTGAAACAGGTGCAATATGCTTTGCGCTTTGTTATTCCTGCAATGCCATAATGGCAAATGGGGCTCTGTTTGCACTTATGAATATCGTATTTCTCAAAGTTCCCGAAAATATACGCGCCGATGCTTATGCCTTCTGCCAATCCATAGGCGGTGTATGCGGATTTTTAACAACGATAGTTATGAGCAATTTCGTTAGTTCGATTCAGGCAAACGGAAATACATTCTTAGGTATGAATGTGTATGCTCAGCAGGTGGTTTCGGTTATATCTTGCATATTCTCGGTTATTGCAATATTATACGTTTGGTTTGTTATAGCCGAAGGGAATCGAACCCATAACGCCCAATAGGACTGCTTTTGCGCATAAAACGACTCTTGTCGCTTGAAATACGCCCGGTATTCCTTCGCTTCGCGAGCCGTTTTCTATCACAAAATCAGTTCCTTTGGGTTCG
>JAZNSH010000007.1:0-9919 GCA_045591115.1 Clostridia bacterium | reverse complement strand
GCTGTAAAAATATAGATACAAATCCACAGTGCCTGTCTTAATTATATCGCAGGTAGCTACTCCTGCAAATATAACCAATAATTTTAAGAAAGGAGACATAATTAAACCACCCCTTTCGAGATGGTTTAATTATACGTGAATTATATGATCTTATTTTTTGATGATGCCGATTTTGAGGCAAGAGTTAACTTTGAGCGTGATTACGGCAAGCTTCAGTACGTGCCAAGCGCAACCTACCGTGATCCCTCCGACCTTGCAATTTCGGCAGGTCTGCCAAGCGTGGTTTTTTCCAAAAAGCTTAACGAATACGTTTTAATATACAACATTCTTGATACAGCTGACAGCGAAGATCTTGGAATCTATCTCTGCGCCGCCCACAGCGAGGATCTGCTTTCCTGGGAGCCTCTTGATACACGCCCCTATATGGATATCCCCAACAGAAAATTTTTCAATCAGATTTTTGAGAGAAATCAAGGCGAAAGCTGGATTTACGAAGATAAAAGAGCTGATGAAAGTGAAAGATACAAGCTTTTCTACTGCGGTTACGGTGAAAATTTAAGGATGCACGATGAGCTTTACGTTTCCCCCGATCTTTTTTCCTGGACGAAGCTCGACACCACCTGGAACAAGCAGGGTTCTGAGCCGGGCATAGGCTGTGCCTACTCCGAGAAAATAAAAAAGTACGTTATCACTTGCCGTCCTCATTGGGCGGACAGACGTGTTTGCACCGTTACCACCGAGGATTTCAGAACATTTTCTCCCGTTACGCTCTCATTACAGACCGATTCCATTGATGAGCCTATGGCGGAGGCTTACGGTATGCCCATCTATGAGTACGGCAGATACCATATTGGCTTAATGTGGAAATATCTGCGTCCCAATGACGGTGAAAGCGTTGCCGTGGGCAATCAGCTTATAAATAATTTGGGCAGAATGTATCCTGAGCTTGCATATTCAACAAACGGTCTTAACTATATGCGTTCATTGAGAAAGCCTTTCATTGAGCAAAACGATCCTATGCTCCCCTATTACGGATGCCTTTTCACCACCACAATCATTGAAAAGGACGATGATATCTTTATTATCTCCGCTTCCTCCCAAGGCGAGCACGGCAAGTTCCGTGAAAAGGGCGAAGGCAGTATCGTAACCTTTAAAATGAAAAAGGATCGCTTTATATGCCTTGAAAGCAGAAGCGTTGGTAAATTGAGAACTCGCAATCTTCTTTTAAATGGTCCTTTATCAATTAACGCTACCTGCGCAGAGCCTATGAAAGCGCGACTTCTTGATACATCAGGTGCTACCGTTGAGGGCTTCGATTTTGAGGATTTTGACGGTTTTTGCGGTGATAGCCTTGATCATATTCTCACTTGGCAAGGTAAGGACACCTCACACTTAAAGGGAAGAAGCCTAAAGCTTGAAATATTGACCACCGTTTCAAGAATTTACGCAATAAAGGGCGATTTCAGAGTTTTAAAATTCAACCAGAACCGCCTTTATGAGAGCTTTGGTATAATAGAAGAGGAAATATAATTATGTTTATTGATATTCACAGCCATTGCTACAGAAGAAAGCCTCCTGTTTATTCCTTTTGCACCCCTGATGAGCTTATCCGCCGTTACGATAAAATGAAGGTGGATATGGCGGTGCTTCTGCCGGTTGTAAGTCCCGAAATATATATGCCTCAATCCAACGAGGATATTTTAGAGATCTGCGAAAACCACCCCGATCGCTTTATTCCCTACTGCAACATTGATCCACGCATTATGACAAACTCCGTTTTTGCTCGCATTGAGGGAGTGTTGGAGCATTATAAAAATGCAGGCTGTAAGGGCGTTGGCGAAATTATGCCTAAAATGGATCTTGACGATATAATGGTGCAGAATCTTTTCCGCGCCGCCGAAAACGTAGGTCTGCCCGTTGTTTACGACGGTTCAGCACAGAGAAACGGTGATTTCGGCTTATATGATGATCCCGGCTTACCGAAGCTTGAATATATGTTGCTTGCTTTTCCCAATCTTAAAATATTCGGTCACGGCCCCGTTTTCTGGCACGAAATCGGAAAGCTTTCAACAGTTGGCGCAAGAGGTGCTTTTATGTTGCCTTGGGGCGGTCAGGTGTTTAAGTTTGATGAGGGCCCCATTGAAAAGGAGGGCACCGTTCCCAAGCTTTTCAGAAAATATGATAATCTGATGGGCGATCTTTCCGATGGCACTTGCTTCAGGGCAATTAACCGCGATCATTCCTACGGGCCGAGATTCTTATCTGAGTTTGAGGACAGGCTTTTCTTCGGCACGGATATGATGAGCGAAAATATGCCCGTAAGGCTTGATTCATTGCTTATTTCTTGGAAGGAGCAGGGCAAAATCAGCGAAACAACCTTCAATAAAATTGCCTATAAAAACGCTGAAAAGCTCCTTGGTATCTGATTATGGTTACTGAAAAGGATTTTGAAAAGGCCCTTAGAGATTCAGGGATAAATGAGGGCGATATATGTTTATTTCACTCAAGCTTCAAAAGCCTTGGCAAAACGGAAAACGGTGCTGACACCGTTATTAAAGGCTTTGAAAAAGTCTTAGGCAGAGAGGGCACTTTAGTTGCACCTACCTTGTGCAGTGTGGATTTTTCAAACAGCTATAAGACCTGGTATATGGATAAGCCCAGTGATGTTGGATTTTTGACGGAATTTTTTAGAAAGCAGATGTACGTTTACCGTTCAGATCATCCCACCCACTCAGTTGCAGCCCGTGGAAAGCTCGCATATGAGTTGACCTTTGAGCATTCTTGGCGCGGTCCTCATATCTGCCCCTTCGGTGAATTTGCCTTTGCCGATTCATCACCTTGGGCGAAAATGGACGAAAAAAACGCCAAAATAGTTTTCATTGGCGTTGATATGCGCTATAACACTATGAAGCACCTTGTTGAAGGCAGAATGGTTGAGCATTTTCTTTCAATGATCAAGGATGACAGCATCCGCGAAATGCAGAAAAACAAGCTCAAGAAGTTTGGCATCAACGAAGGCTTCTGGCCCTTTTATAACGGTGTTCAGATGCAGGAGCGTCTTGACGAAATGGGTCTTATCACCCACGCAAAGTGCGGTGAAGCAGAGCTTTTAACCGTTGAAGCAAAAAAGACCAATGCTATAGCACTTGAAATTTTAATAAAAGAATACAAAAATTGGTTTAATGATACTGTTGTTCAATGGATCGAGGAATGTGTTAAAGGATAAAAAATCCCCCGAATTTTTTGAATTCGGGGGATTATCTCTTATTTGCTGATATATACGGGATTCTCATAGATAAGCTCATCTTCACTGATGCTTAATGTTCCGTCAGCTTCATAGCTTATATAAATTTCTTTATAGCCACCGTTTTCATATTGAAGATGAGTATTCTCATATTTAAGTTCTCCGCCACGATAAGTTTTTGTGGTTACAAGATTATCAGCTTCATCATAGAAAAACTCTTTTGAAGTTCCCAGCGTATACCTTTTCTTTGAATCGTAAACAACACCATACTCATTTTGGCGTATTAAATTGCCTCGGTTATCGTAGAAAAACTCAACCTTGTTTGTATCGCGCTTTTCAAGGGTTTTGCGGTTGTTTTCATCATAAAAATATTCCGTTAAAGAACCATTTATCTTCGTTTTCAGCAGATTTCCCTTTTCATCGTAGGTGTATTCCGTCAAAAAGCCGTTTTCGTATGTTTTCAGCAGATTGCCTTTTTCATCATAGGCATATTCTTCCGTCAAAACACCGTTTTTGTTTTTTTTCAGCAGGTTGCCTTTTTCATCGTAAGTGTATTCTATAATATCCTCATTGAGCTTTTTGCCATTAAGATCATAGGTTATTCGGGACGTCATATTGTTTTTTTCGTCAAATGTAAATTCTTCGATAGTTCCTTTGTTGTTCTCTACTTTCTTTTTTACAATCACATTGCCCTTTTCATCATAGGTATTTTCTTCTCTTGATCTTTCTCTGCCACCGGAATAACGTGTTACGCTATATATCAGTTTTCCTGACTTATCAAACCTTTTTTCGCTAATGTTTACAAACTCTCCATCTTTTTCCGCTTGCTCTACTACCATATAACCGTTTTCATCATAAAGATAATGCTCTTTAATAGGGATAGATATATATGTGCCGTATTGAGTTTTAGTTTTTACTGTGCCATCATCGTTATAGATAAATTCGGTAACCGTAACAGTTTCTTCACCTGAACCATTGCGGTTTTTTTCGGTGATTTTACCATACCCGACCAATTCTTTTTCAGGCTCACTTTTGCAGGAAGATAAAGTAATTGCAATCACAATAACAATAAGAATACTATAAAATATTTTTTTCATCTTACTAACCTCCTTTATTTTATTGTATCACAAGTTTTTTGACAGTTCAAGAAAAAGTTTTGGCGGTGCGTTTCCCATATAACAATAAGTTTTTTGTGGCGGCGTGTACGGCGCAAAATTCTCGTGCCGTTATCACAGCGCGATAAAACTAAAAAAGCAGTTGTTAAGTCCATTTTGGTTGCCATACCACGGTGCGAGAAAACCTGAAATTCAAGGCACAAAGGGGGAAATTTCGCTCACTCATATAATAAATATAGTTTTTTGCGGCGGCGTGTACGGCGCAAAAAACACCTTACACAAGGTAAGTCGCCAACAGCTTTACTGTGCCACGGTGCGAGAAAACCTGAAATTCAAGGCACAAAGGGGTAAATTTGAGGGCGCTTACAAAGGCGTAAGTAACCGAGAATTTATCCCCTTTGTAACACAGAAAAACCCCTTGCTTTTTTGCAAGGGGTTGGTTTCAGGGATTTCTCGTGCCGTGGATTAGTACATGCCGGGGCCGCCTGCCGGCATTGCAGGAGCCTGTTCAGGTGCAGGAATATCTGCAACGAGGCACTCGGTGGTAAGCATTGTGGAAACAACGCTTGCGGCATTGGTAAGTGCAGTACGGCTAACCTTAGTGGGATCGATGATACCCTTTTCAACCATATTGCAATATTCATCATTAGCGGCATCGTAACCGAAGTTAGGATCAGCGTTTTCAAGAACCTTCTGAACGATTACTGAGCCTTCAAGACCTGCGTTAAGAGCGATCTGACGCATAGGCTCTTCGATGGCACGAAGAACGATGGCTGCACCGGTCTTTTCATCACCTGACAAGGTTTCCATATGAGCCTTAACTCTGGGTGCAACTGAAAGAAGTGCTACACCGCCGCCGGGAACGATACCCTCTTCAACAGCTGCCTTTGTTGCGGCAAGAGCATCCTCAATGCGAAGCTTCTTTTCCTTCATTTCAACCTCAGTTGCAGCGCCAACCTGAACAACTGCTACACCGCCTGCAAGCTTTGCAAGACGCTCCTGAAGCTTTTCTCTGTCATAATCGCTGGTAGTTTCCTGGATCTGAGCCTTAATTGACTGAACACGTGCTGAAATTTCTTCCTTTGAGCCTGCGCCCTCAACGATTGTGGTGTTTTCCTTATCAACCTTAACAAGGCGAGCAGTACCGAGCATATCGATAGTTGCATCCTTAAGATCATAGCCAAGCTCCTCGGAAATAACAGTACCGCCGGTTAAGATAGCGATATCCTGGAGCATAGCCTTTCTTCTGTCACCAAAGCCGGGAGCTTTAACTGCAACAACGTTAAATGTGCCGCGAAGCTTGTTTACAACCAACGTTGCAAGAGGCTCGCTTTCAATATCATCAGCAACGATCAAGAGCTTTTTGCCCATCTGAACGATCTGCTCTAAAACGGGAAGAATCTCCTGAATGTTTGTGATCTTCTTATCTGTGATGAAGATGAGGGGGTTATCTAAAACTGCCTCCATCTTATCCATATCGGTTGCCATATAGGGTGAAGCGTAACCGCGGTCAAACTGCATACCCTCAACCAAGCCAAGCTCGGTTTTCATTGTCTTTGATTCTTCAACTGTGATAACGCCGTCATTGCCAACCTTTTCCATAGCATCGGCAATAAGACCGCCGATCTCCTTATCGCCTGCTGAAATTGATGCAACCTGAGCGATAGAGGTCTTGCTTTCGATGGGCTTTGAGATGTTCTTTAATTCATCAACCGCAACGTCAACTGCAGAAAGAATACCCTTTCTTAAAACCATTGGGTTTGCACCTGCGGCAACGTTCTTTGCGCCTTCGCGGAAGATAGCCTGTGCAAGAACTGCGGCAGTAGTTGTGCCGTCACCTGCGATATCGTTTGTTTTAACGGATACTTCCTTTACAAGCTGTGCGCCCATATTCTCAAAGGGATCTTCAAGCTCGATTTCCTTTGCGATGGTAACGCCATCATTATTGATTAACGGTGCGCCGAACTTCTTATCAAGCACAACGTTTCTGCCCTTGGGGCCTAATGTGATCTTTACGGTGTCTGCCAAAATGTCAACACCGGTCTGAAGGGCTCTGCGTGCTTCCTCGCCGTATTTAAACTGTTTTGCCATAATATTTTTCCTCCTTAATCCTCAATGATACCTAAAATATCATTCTGGCTGATTACAATATATTCACTGCCATCAAGCTTAACGTTGGTGCCTGCATACTGGCTGTAAACAACCTTCTGCCCAACTGAAACCTGCATTGTAACGTCCTTTGTGCCGGGGCCAACTGCCACAACTTCAGCAAACTGGGGCTTCTCCTTTGCTGTGCCCGTAAGCACGATTCCGCTCTTTGTAGTTTCCTCTGCCTCGCAGTTTTTAATAACTACCTTGTCAAATAACGGTGATATTTTCATATAAACACATCCTTTCAATTTTAGCACTCTTGCCTTTTGAGTGCTAACAATCATATGATACTTATTTTGCCCGAAAAATGCAATTCTTATTCCGTGATATTTATGGGTGATTTCATATGTTTTTCTCTTGTTTTCTCGTTTTTTCTCTTGTTTTCTCAGGTTTTTGGATTTTTAGCAATTTTCATTTACTTTTCACTATATCTTCAAGACGTTTTATGGCTGAGCGCAGATTCTTTATTTCCGCCTGCATTGTGAAGATGGCTCGCTGGTGCATATAAACCTCTTCGGCAATGCCTTTTTTCATTTCCATCTCCCACTTAAGATTTGGAAAGGGTGAGGAAAGAATTTTTCGCTTATCGTTTGCAGGCATACATAATATATATTCTCTTTTGTCACTTTCTGCTTCCGCCTCCCCCGTATATCCGCTTTCAAGGGAATATTCCTTTATAACATTGCTCTTTTTAATTAAAACGCGCTTCATATCAGGCACAAATATTTTTTCGCCCTTTGCAATTTCGCCACCGTTAAAATAGGCGCACCCCGAATTTATCCACACTGCACCATCAAAGACACCTTGCACCTCTTCAATGGGATTTAAGGAGGAAAATATCTCTTTGTCAGGCTCATATGCATTTATGAGCATATATGAATTATTGTCTTTTTTCACCGTATAGCACTGATTTTTATTCTTTTTAACGTATTTTAGGAAGAGCTCATCCTTTGAGGTAAAAAGATTTTTGCCTGCCCAGGAATCACCTTTTTTAGTGTATTCGATAACGGCACAGCCCATAGGCGATTTAACGCAATAGTTAAGGCGGAGATTATCTTCACAGTTGATTATAAGGCTTGTAACGGAAAAATTTTCAGGCAGATGCATCAAGTGAAGATTGCTTATTTTTCCGTTGTTATAAACAATATATGAAATAGCACCCCTGAACACCGCACCAACGTGAATAGCACCAAAAGCATCAATATCGGCAGAAAAGCACAGTGCCTTCCGCTTATCAAGTTTTTGGGTGAAAAGTATTTCCTTATTCCGTCCAAGAGATAAATTAAGGTTTTCGTCTAATCGATAAGTGTCATTTTTATATAAAAAAATAAATTCCATCGTTTTTCCTCTTATATTTTTTAATAATTATATTGAAAATTAAAGAGATTTATGATATCATATTAAATATTGAGAGGGAAAAGATGAAAATATTTACAGTTTCCGATCTTCACCTGCCCGGCACAATGGATAAAACTATGGATATGTTCGGTGCAAGGTGGGAAGGTCATTTTGATAAAATTAAAGAGGATTGGCTGAAAAAGGTAACTGATGAGGATGTCGTTTTAATTGCAGGCGATATTTCCTGGGCGATGCATTTAACTCAGGCATTGCCCGACCTTCAGGCAATAGGCGCACTTCCGGGAAAGAAGATTCTTATCCGCGGCAATCACGATTTTTGGTGGTCAAGCGTTTCACGGGTTCGTGAGGCTTTGCCCGAAAATATGTTCGTTCTGCAAAACGATGCCTTAAAAATAGGCGATTTTGTTTTTGCAGGCACACGTGGCTGGATGGAAAGCAATTCGGAAGAGGATAAAAAGATCTTTGCCCGTGAGCAGATCCGCCTTGAGCTTACCCTTTCCGCCGCGCAAAAGCTGATGGATGAAAGCTCCACCTTAATTATGATGCTTCACTATCCGCCCGTAATAAACAAAACTCGGTTCAATCAGTTCGTGCCTAAAATGGAGGAATTTAACGTTAAATATTGCATTTACGGTCATCTCCACGGTGTGAACAAATCGGAAGCGGAAATTTTCGAAAACAACAATATAACTTATATACTATCTTCGTGCGATATGATCGATTTTTCTTTGCGCGAAGTGATAATAAAGGAGTAAAAAAGCTATGGTTAAAATTTATGTTGCACCTTACGCAGGCTGGGAAAAATGTCTGTTTATGGAAAATGAATGTGTTCAGCTTGCTATCACCCTTGAGGTTGGCCCCCGTATTATCAGGTACGCCCTTAAGGGCGGTGAAAATATGCTGTGCGAAAAGGAAGATCAGGTTGGCACAGTCGGCGGTGATGAATGGAAGATCTATGGCGGTCACAGGCTTTGGTCCGCACCTGAGGTTCATCCGAGAACATATCCTAATGATAACTTCCCCGTTGAATATTCTGTTGAGGGCAACTCCGTTACCGTTACCCCCAAGGCAGAAGAGCTTTCACGCACGCAAAAGGAAATGGTTATCACCTTAAGCGAAAATTCCTCAAAGGTTACCATTGAGCACCGCATCACAAATATCGGAGTTTGGGACGTTGATCTTGCCGTTTGGGCGCTTACAGTTACCGATAAGGGCGGTCTTGAGGTTATTCCCGAGCCTGATAAATATCATCAATATCTGCCTAACCGCAGAATCGCCTTGTGGGCATACACCGATCTCAGCGATCACCGCGTTTATTGGGGCGAAAAGTATATTACAATAAATAACGATTCAAAAACCAAAAAGCCCTTTAAGATCGGCACCGACAATCAGCACGGCTGGGTATCAATTTTCAATAAGGATTGCCTTTTCATTAAGCGCTATCCCGTTGAGCCTGATGCAGTTTACCCCGATTTCGGTGTTTCCTTTGAAACCTACTGCTGTGATTATATGACCGAGTGCGAAACTCTTTCGCCATTATATCACCTTACCCCCGGTGCAATGGCAGTTCACGTTGAGGAATGGGAGCTTTTTAAAGAAGCCCGCCCCGATGCTAAGGACGAAAAAGCCATTAAGGCAATTATGGATAAGTACGTGTAAAAAGCAAAAACGGCAGATTTTTCTGCCGTCAGTCTGCTGACAAAGTCAGCAGGCTGCCAGAGTTCGAGAAACCCTTGCAAGCCGCGTCAACGCAAGTTCCGCTTTACGCATTCCGTAAAAATGACGGAATGCTTTTTGGCTCCACTGCGACTCCTTATCCCCAAAAAGCACTTCTGCTTTTTAGGGTCCCCTTTGCAAAAAAGGGAGTTTACACAGACGTAAATGACCGCATTTTGCTATATACTATAGTGCGTGCAAAGGAGTCCGATTTTAAAGGATAAATTTCCGTGTCTGCTTTGTTGAAATACTCGGCAATACTGCACTCGTATTGCCTGCGTTTTCGCCGCGCATCCTTCAAAAATTTATTCCTTTAAAATTCTCCGACCTAAAA
>JAZNSH010000006.1:0-101458 GCA_045591115.1 Clostridia bacterium | reverse complement strand
GCGAACCCAAAGGAACTGATTTTGTGATAGAAAACGGCTCGCGAAGTGAAGGAATACCGGGCGTATTTCAAGCGACAAGAGTCGTTTTATGCGCAAAAGCAGTCCTATTGGGCGTTATGGGTTCGATTCCCTTCGGCTATATAGGGATACTATGTAATTTTATTTTTTGAGGTACATTTCGTGGAAAATATTACGTTTAAACAGAGTTATAAAAATATGTTTCAGCTGATAAAAAAATCAAGGGGTGCATTTTTCACTGCATTTATTCTTGTGCTTATTCCCGTTCTGATAATCAGTTGTTATTCATTTTACGCCATATATGGCGGTACCGGACTTGATTTTTCCAAGGTCGGTGAGGTAAATATGGAAGACCTTTTGCAAGGGGGCAATGAGCTTCAGGAATCAATTTATTCTGCACTGCCTTCAGCTACCTACGAGCCAACGCTGGCAGATAGTTTTCTTGACATTTTAAGCTCACTTATGATTTACGTTCTTGATGCGTACGTTATCATTCTTGCGGTGGGAGTTCTTTTTGATAGACGCGGCGAAGGCACTTTAATGCTTAAGGGGGCAATAAGAAAAACTTTTATAATGATAATTATCAGTATGCTTGCATCCTGGGCAGTATATCAGGTACAGAGTATGCTTGCATCAACTGTTTTTGTCTTTTTGATCGCACTTAATCTTTCAAACAGAGTATTTATTATGTCAACGCTCATCGTTGCATTGATATTTATTGCACTTTCTATGCTTTTATCCTGCTGGGCTCTTTTATATATAAGACATATGACCATTGCGACCGTAAGCGGAAGATGTCGTTTTCTCGTGTCATTGAGCTATGCAAGAGAAATATTAAGGGGCAGAGTGTGGAAGAGTATGTTCAAAATAGCACCCTTTATTGCAGGCGGAATTATAATTCCTTTCTTAATGCAGGCATTTGCAGTTGCGTTTGGTACAAATGTAGTCTTGTCAATAACGCTTGCGGCAGTAAGTACAGTAATTCAGCTTTTTGCATTTATTCTTATGTGGATTTATACTGTTCCTGAATTTTTTGATTATGAAGCAAAATCAGGAATTCAGCAAAAAATACGGGATATGATGGAAAGAGCTATGAATATGCGTAAAAATCAGCAAACTGAAGATAATAATAATACAAACGATCAACCGACCGATGACAAAAAGGAGTAAACTATGGAAACCAAAAAAATGATGATACTGCCCTTAAGAGGTGTGGTAGTATTTCCCAATATGACCATAAACGTTGAAGCGGTAAGAAAAAAGGCAATCGCGGCTATTGAAGAAGCAATGGCAGGAGATAGCCTTGTAATGCTTGTTTCACAAAAGGATCCCGAAACAAAGGAACCTACAGGCGAAGACATCTTCACAGTGGGTACCGTTGCAAAAATTAAACAGCTTCTCCGCTTGCCCGGCGAAGGCGTAAGAATAGTTGCTCAAGGACTTCAGCGAGGCAGGATCGAAAGCTTTATTCTTGATGAAGAAAGCTTCTGTGGTGACATTTCTGAAATCGAGGAAATTCAGGAGTTTGATCTCATTGAAGCCGAAGCACATATGCGAATGGTAATAAGTGAGCTTGAGCTCTATGCCAAAAACGGCAAAAAGATTCCATCTGATGTTGTTCAGGCGGTTAAAAATATGCGTGCACCGGGGCTTGTTGCAGATACGGTTGCCGCCGCTGTAGTTGACGATATGTTCAAGCGTCAGGAGCTTCTCGAAGCACTTGATCCTCTTGACAGACTTGAAAAGCTTTTTGCATTTTTAGATAATGAAAATCAGATATTATCCATTGAACAGCGTGTTCGTGGCAGAGTAAAGGTGCAGATGGATAAAGCTCAGCGGGATTATTATCTTCACGAGCAGATAAAGGCAATCCATCACGAATTAGGCGATAGCGATGAAACCTTAAACGAGGAGCTCCTCAAAAAAATAAAGGCAAGTAAAATGCCGCAGGAAGCAAGAAAAAAAGCGGAAAAAGAGCTTGCGAGAATGTCCAAAATGCCTGCCGCAATGCCTGAAACGGCAATTTTGAGGGTATATGTTGAAACTCTCGTTGATCTTCCCTGGAAAAAGCAGACGGAAGATAACCTTGATCTTGATAACGCACAGATGATCCTTGATCGTGACCATTACGGTATGACAAAGGTGAAAGAAAGAATTATTGAGTATCTTGCAGTGCGCGCTCTTTCAAATTCAATGCGCGGACCTGTGCTTTGCTTTGTTGGCCCTCCAGGAGTAGGTAAGACCTCAATTGCAAAATCCATTGCAGAGGCAGTTGGCAGAAAATTTGTTCGTATGAGCCTTGGCGGATTGAGGGATGAAGCTGAGATCCGCGGTCACAGAAGAACCTATGTTGGTGCAATGCCCGGCA
Organism: Clostridia bacterium; assembly: GCA_045591115.1. Taxonomy (GTDB): domain Bacteria; phylum Bacillota; class Clostridia; order Christensenellales; family QALW01; genus UMGS1322. The sequence continues at coordinate 99,072 of JAZNSH010000006.1, read as the reverse complement.
GAATCATCACTGCAATGAAGCAGGCAGGCACCGTTAATCCCGTATTCCTTTTTGATGAAATTGACAAAATGGCATCTGATTTTAAGGGCGATCCATCAAGTGCAATGCTTGAGGTTCTTGATCCTGAGCAGAACAATGCCTTCAGAGATAACTTTTTGGAAGTGCCCTACGATTTAAGCAACGTAATGTTTATTACAACTGCAAACTCCCTTGAAGGTATTCCCGGCCCATTGAGGGACAGAATGGAGATTATCGAGCTTTCAAGCTATACTGACGTTGAAAAGCTTCATATTGCTCAAGATCACTTAATGGCAAAACAGCTTAAGGAAAACGGTATGGCAGAGGGCGATGTTACCTTAACGGATGAAGCAATGCTCCACATTATAAACAATTATACCCGTGAAGCAGGTGTCCGTTCTCTTGAACGTCAGATAGGTCAGCTTTTAAGAAAGTGTGCTTGCAAATTCGTTAAAAACGGCAGACGCACAATAAAGCTTGATAAAAATCATCTTGAGGAGCTTATCGGTAAGCCGAAATATCACCGTGATGATATTGTTCTTGATAATAAGGTCGGCTCTGCAACAGGACTTGCATGGACAAGCATCGGCGGTGAAACTCTGGAAATTGACGTTACCACCTACGTTGGAGGAGGAGAGCTTCTTTTAACAGGTCAGCTTGGTGATGTTATGAAGGAATCTGCCCGCACTGCGTTTTCACTTATAAGAACACGCGCGGAAAAATTCAATATTGCCAATGAGTTCTTTAAGGAAAAGGATATTCATATCCATATTCCCGAGGGTGCAACGCCCAAGGATGGCCCCTCTGCAGGCGTAACTATGTTCACAGCAATGGTTTCAGCTATAACGGGAATTGCAGTTCGAGGTGACACTGCTATGACCGGTGAAATTACCTTGCGCGGAAGAGTTCTTCCTATTGGTGGTTTGAAGGAAAAATCATTAGCGGCATATCGTGGCGGTATAAGACGAATCATTATCCCTATTGATAACCAAAAGGATATTGATGACGTGCCTGAAGAAGTAAGAAATAATATTGAGTATATTCCCGTATCCGATGTTGATAAGGTGCTTGAAAATATTCTCGTAAAGGAAAAATAACAAATGATAATTAAAAAAGCAGTATACGATTACGGCTTTGCCTATTCGTCGCAGTATATAGATAAAAACTTGCCCGAAATTGCAATAGCAGGCAAATCAAACGTAGGCAAATCAAGCTTTATAAATATGATCTGCAATAACGGAAAGCTTTCAAAGGTAGGGCAGACTCCGGGTAAAACTATTCTGATAAATGCATTTAAAATAAACGATAGCTTTTATCTTATGGATTTTCCCGGATATGGCTTTGCCAAGGTAAGTGATAAGGAAAAAGAGCGTTGGGCAGGGCTTATGGAAGGCTACCTTGCACGCTCAGAACAACTAAAAGGCGTAGTGCTTTTAATTGATATCCGCCATAACCCCTCTGAAGGCGATAAGGATATGATAAAATGGCTTTCTTATTATCATATTCCTTTTATCGTTGGCGCAACAAAAGCAGATAAATTAAGCGCTTCTCAAATTCAGAAAGCAATTAAAACCCTATCCGTTGAAACGGGAATAATTGCTAATATGATAATTCCCGTTTCATCAGTAAAAAGAACGGGTAAAGAAGAGATTTTAAATAAAATTGAAGAAATGCTTTCAAGAGGTCTTTAAGATGAATATTAAAAAAGAATTTTTATGTTCTTGCGGAAAAAAACACACTGTGAGTATTGATGATGTTATTATTGAAAATAATGCAATCTTAAAGTTACCTGAAATTATAAGAAGATATACAGGCGGAAAGGTTTTTATTCTTGCAGATAAAAATACGTTTAATGCAGCAGGGCAAAAAGTAACTGAAGCTCTATTTGATAATAACATAGAATATTCTAAATTTGTTTTTGAAAGCAATGTAACACCTGATGAACACTCTGTTGGTGCGGCAATAATGCGCTTTGATACTAAGTGCGAAATCGTTGTTGCCATCGGTTCAGGCGTCATTAACGATATAGGTAAAATCGTCGCAAACGTTACTAATAAACCTTATATTATAGTTGCAACAGCACCTTCTATGGATGGATATGCGTCAGCAACATCATCAATGGAAATGAGTGGACTTAAGGTTTCTCTGAACTCAAAATGCGCAAATGTTATTATTGGCGATATTGACATTTTAAAAAATGCTCCTCTTAAAATGCTAAAATCAGGCTTAGGGGATATGATCGCTAAATATATAAGCATATGTGAATGGCGCATAGCAAATCTTCTTATTGATGAATATTATTGTGAAGAGGTTGCAAATCTTGTCCGTTCGGCTTTACAAAAGTGCGTTGATAATGCTGAAAAACTTCTTGAACGTGATGATGAAGCAGTAAAAGCGGTTTTTGAGGGACTTGTTATAGGCGGTGTTGCAATGGCGTATGCAGGTGTTTCACGTCCTGCATCGGGGGTAGAACACTATTTTTCGCATCTGTGGGATATGCGTGGACTTGAATTTAAAACACCTGTTGATCTTCACGGCATTCAATGTGGTATCGGTACATATCTTGCCTCTGGGATATATGAACAATTAAGAAAAATAACTCCTGATATTGAAAAAGCAAGAAACTATGCAAAAGAATTCGATAATGAAAAATGGAATAATGAATTACGTACTTTTATAGGTAAAGGTGCTGAAGCGATGATTGCTTTGGAAGAAAAGGATCAAAAATATTCAATTTCAAAGCACGAAACAAGAATTAAAAGAATTATTTCAGAATGGGATAATATTTTAAAAATAATTGAAGAAGAAGTACCCACACAAGAGTATATCGGAAATCTTCTTGATAAAATAGATGCCCCAAAATTACCTGAGGAAATAAACATAAAAGACGATATATTGCTTAGCTTTAAGGCAACAAAGGATATCCGCGATAAATACGTTTTATCAAGGTTATTCTGGGATCTTGGCATAATTGAAGACGTTAAAATATGAAAAAGGCTTCTCTTTTGAGAAGCCTTTATTTATTCACTTTTGGATTTTCTGTTCGCATCATTATATAATCCATACTAACATCATAGAAATCAGCTAAACGCATCAACGTATCAGTAGGGGGAATGCGTGAACCGTTTTCGAACTTTGATAATAAAGCTTGTTCGATGCCTGTTTCCATTTGCAATGCAATCTGCGTTAAACCGCGTTTTCGTCTTAATTCTTTTAATCTCGTATTCATAACTTCATCCCCTTTATTACATTATGTCATATTTAAGCTTGACAGTTATGACATAATGTCATATAATGAAATTAGTTGTTTGCAAATAGTTTCTATTATATACTAATGTTAAAAAGAATTAAAAGGGGAAGGATATGAATTTTCTTAATACTACTATTCTAATCGTTTCGTCAGCAATCTTAATCGCCTTTGTAAACAAACTCACGTATGCACTTTCGTCTTATGGGAGTGGCAAGGTATTTGGAATTAGTGTAAAAAAAAGCAGTTCAGATGTGTTTATAATTATTATACTTGGTATATTACAATTACTGTTTGGCGGATATGCGTTCAGCACAGTTTTCTCTTTGCTGTTTTATAATTTTGAATGGTTCCTTATTTATTTTGTATCGTTTATTGGTGCCCTTGTTACGACTCTTGTTATAGGTTATAAATCAGGAATAAAACGAAGTGCAAAAGGAAAAAATGCACTGGTAATTGGAAAAATTCCAATGCTAACTTCTATTGACGAAAAAATAGTAACTGCGGATACTTTTTCCGTGAATTATAGTTATATTGGAATTATAAAAAACGGTAAAATTGAAAAAATAAATTATGCTGATTTCGGATATGATAATTTAAAAACAGAAAGTGAATTAGCACTTTTGGGAATGTATTTTTTGCAGCGTTATCATTCTGATTTTAGAGTTAAGGTAAATACCGAAAAAAATATATACCCAACCAATGATGTACATATATATGCACATAAAGAAAATGGCGTACAAGGTGCAGTTTATATGAATGCAAATTCAACATATTTTTTAAAAAATTATAGTTTTACTCGAAAATTCTAAATAAAAGGAAATATGTATACCGATTACAGTGCTATCCGTTTTTTTCTTTATGGGATTTTTTGCACTATATAAATTATAATAGAAAAAGAATTATTAATGTCTGCTACATTTGTAATCATTAGGCTTGCTTACGGCTCAAATTATTTTACAAAAAAAGGTGTTGCAAACCTAAAAAAGTATGTTATATGGGTAATGTGAGTAAAAAATATAAAAGAAGCAAATGGAGCCTACTGGCTGCCACTTGCTTTTTTTGTATAAAGAAAAACCACGTGATATTCGCGTGGTTCAGTGAAGGTTTACCGATGAGCATTGAAAAGAAAACTCCGATTGTGAATAATGAAAGTATGACCTGCCAGTCAAAAATCAAAAACACAATCGGAGGATATTAAAATGAATAAATCATCTAATACCACAAACAGTTTAGCAACCACAAAATGGAATTGCAATTACCATGTTGTATTTGAACTCAAATATCGCAGAAAATAAAGAACATAGAATAGAGGTGCAAGGAATAAAGGGGACTTATGCGAGTGGAAAGGCAAAGAAATAATAGAAGGCGAAGCATGCCAAAATCACTTGCATATTTTATATTATAAGTTCAACTGCATCAATTATTTCGTCACCCATAACTGCTAAAGCAAAGGGTTTTCCGGCTGAAAGTCTTGCTTCAATGAAGATATCTTCACTGTTAAATACCTCAACATCACCGTTAGAATGAAGAGCAAGAACGTTAACGGGTTCTTTAACGTAAACTGCACCTGCAACACGTGTGCCGTTGGAGCCGTTCTTCTTCCAATCAAAGGTTTTAAGACCCTTTCTTGCACGGAGACTTAATTCATAATCAACTGCAAGGGAGCGCTTTGCATAGCCTTTATCGCTCATAACAACGATTTCGCCCTCGTCGGTTATCTGCTGTGCAAATATAACGAAATCACCGTCATCCATAGTAATTCCCTTAACGCCCGCAGTAACTCTGCCGGTAACGGATAATTCTAAAGCATCCATATTAAGGCTCATACCGCTTGAGGTTATATAAAGAACACTTGCTTCCTCTTTTTGCAGTTCTACGTTTACAAGAATATCATCGTTTTTAAGAGTTATAGAATTAAACTTATTCTTTTTAACGGCATATTCTTCCATATCGGAAATCTTTATCATACCGTTTTTCGTCATAAACATAATATTACCCTTAGGCAGAACGTTTTTGTAAGGAACAGCAAGAAGCATTGTTTCATTGTCCTCAAGTCCTGCACAAAGTCTGCCTAAAGCGCAACCCTTGTCACGCCACTTGTAATCGGGAATATCTTCTATTTTAACATTATAGCAGAAGCCCAGATTACTGAACAGAAGCAATGACATATCCGTCTGCGCCTGATGAACACTTAAAAGCGTTTCGTCTGCATTTTCGGGAGCATCCTTATTGGAAAGATTGTAATTCTTTACTGATGCACGCTTAATAAATCCACCCTTTGTTATGCCGATAACAACATCTTCAACTGTTTTAAAGGTTTCTTTTGTAACCGTTTCTTCGGAGTGACCGTAAATGATCTGTGTTCTTCTTGCATCCTTGTATTTGCGTTTGATATCAAGAAGACCTTTCTTAATAACGGTGTTAAGCTTTGTCTTGCTTGCTAAAATGCTTTCAAGCTCAGAAATAAGCTCGCGAACCTCTTTAAGATCCTTTTCAAGAGTCTCAATTTCGAGGCCTGTAAGGCGTTGAAGTCGCATTTCAAGAATAGCGGTTGCTTGGCGTTCAGAAAGATCAAAAGCCTCTCTTAAACGCTCCTTTGCGGTGCGCACGTTGGGGGATGAACGGATAATTTTAATTACCTTATCAATGTTCTTGATGGCAATCATAAGACCTGAAAGAATCTCTTCCTTTATCCTTGCCGCATCAAGATCGTGGCGAACACGCTTACGCTCAACCTCTTTCTGATATTCAATATAATATTTTGTAATCTGTAAAAGACCCATCTGCATAGGCTTGCCATCGGCGATGGCAACCATATTGACACCAAAAGTCTTTTGCATATTTGAATATTTGTAAAGATAGGGGAGAATCTTATCGATATCTCCATCCTTTTTAACCTCGATAACGGCTCTTAAGCCTTCGCGGTCAGATTCATCGCGAACGTCACTTATTTGTGCAAGAGGTCCTTTCTTTTCGTTAACCATTTTCATAATTTCAACAAGCATTTCTGCCTTGTTAACTTGATATGGAACCTCGTTTATTACAATAAGCTTTTTACCGTTAGGTGCATTTTCAATGGTAGTTTTTGCACGCATAATAAGCTTGCCACGTCCCGTTTCGTAAGCTTCACGGATGGCTTCACCGTTGATTATCTGTCCGCCGGTGGGGAAGTCAGGCCCCTTTATATGCTTCATCATCTCATCAAGAGTGATGCGAGGATTATCTATCTGAGCAACGATTCCGTCAATAACTTCAGCAAGATTGTGTGAGGGAATGTTAGTTGCAAGACCAACTGCAATACCCATTGCACCGTTAACCAAAAGGTTAGGGAAACGTCCGGGCAGAATATCAGGCTCTTTTCTTGTATCGTCAAAGTTAAGCGACCATTTTATGGTGTTTTTTTCAATATCCCTTAAAAGCTCAAGTGCTAAGGGTGCCATTCTTGCTTCGGTGTAACGAAAAGCAGCGGCAGAGTCACCGTCGATTGAACCGAAGTTACCGTGTCCGTCAACCAAAGGTGCACGCATTGCAAAATCCTGGGCAAGATTCACCATTGCGCCGTAAATTGATGAATCGCCGTGAGGATGGTATTTAGCCATCGTTTCACCAACAATATTGGCTGATTTTTTGACAGGCTTATCAGGGGTAAGTCCCTGCTCGTACATTACGTATAAAATTCTTCTCTGTACCGGCTTTAAGCCGTCTTCAACACGGGGTAAAGCACGCTCTAAAATAACGTGCTCTGAATAGGGAATCATAGAATCGTGCATAACCGATTCCATAGTCTGGGAAAGAATTATGCTGTTGTCGATTATTTCATCATTTTTCTTTGCCATTTACTTTATTACCCCCATATCCTTTGCAAATTCGTCAACTTTATTGAAGTTGGCGTTTTCAATTATATATTGTCTGCGCACATCAACCTTATCGCCCATAAGCACGGTAACAAGACGCTCAGCTTCTGTAGCATCCTCGATAGTTACGCGCACCAACGTGCGGTGTTCAGGATTCATAGTAGTATCCCAAAGCTGTTCAGGGTCCATTTCACCTAACCCCTTATAACGCTGAATAACGTAGCCCCTGCCCATCTTTTCAGCGGCGGCAATGCGTTCTTCGTCAGAATAACAGTACACCAATTCCTTGGTTGAATTTTTTTCAAGTCTATATAATGGGGGAGTGCCGATATAAACGTGACCTTCTGTAATAAGCGGCTTCATATAGCGGTAGAAGAAGGTGAGCAAAAGTGAGCGAATATGTCCGCCATCCTGGTCAGCATCGGCAAGAATGATGATCTTGTGATATTTTAACTGTGTAATATCAAAATCATCATCAATACCCGTGCCAAGGGCAGTTATAAGAGAACAGTATTCTTCATTGCCTAAAATCTGCTCAATTCTTCTCTTTTCTGAGTTTGCGGGCTTACCGCGGAGTGGAAGAATTGCCTGGAAACGTCTGTCTCTGCCTTGCTTTGCACTGCCGCCTGCTGAATCACCCTCAACTATAATAAGCTCATTTTGTTCGGGCTTTCTGCCGGTGCAGGATGCAAGCTTTCCTACAAGAGCAGTAACATCAAGACTGTTTTTCTTTCTTGCAATATCCTTTGCTTTTTTTGCGGCTTCTCTAACCTTTGCGGCGGCAACAGCCTTTGCAAGGATCAATGAACCGATCTGCTGATTTTTTGGATCATCCAAAAACTTTTCGAGTTGCTCGGAAATAATTGCTTCAACTGCAGGACGTGCTTCAACTGAGCCTAACTTTGCTTTAGTCTGTCCTTCAAATTGAATGTTTTGCATCTTTATTGCAATGATAGCAGTCATTCCCTCACGGAAATCTTCACCGTTAAAGTTAGGATCTTTTTCCTTTAAAACCTCTGTGCGCCGTGCATAATCGTTAAGCACCTTTGTAAGTGCGGTACGGAAGCCGGTTTCGTGTGTTCCGCCTTCCTTTGTGGGAATGTTATTAACAAATGAAACGGTATTTTCGTTATATGAATCGGTATATTGAATAGCCGCTTCACAACGGATTCCGTTTGATTCGCCTTTAAAAAACATAGGCTCATCAAAAACGGGAGTTTTGCCTTCATTTGAGTATTTAACAAAATCACATAATCCGCCTTGATAGCAGTAATGCTTTTCTTGTTCCTTACCTTGGCGTGTATCAATTAAATTGATTTTAAGTCCCGCATTGAGGAATGCAAGCTCCTTAAGACGATGCTTAATTGTATCAAAATTAAAGGTTGCTGTGCCGAAAACAAGCTTATCAGGTTTAAAAGTAACAAGTGACCCGTGCTTTGCGGAAGTGCCGATCTTGGTTAAAGGCATCTTCGTTGCGCCTGAGATAACACTTTTTTTGTCATCGGAATATTGTCTTTCAAATTCAGTGCGATAGGTCTTATAATCCTTATAAACTTCAACCGTTGTCCATTCTGAAAGAGCGTTTACAACTGAAGCACCTACACCGTGAAGTCCGCCTGAATATTCATATTGATTATTATCGAATTTGCCACCTGCGTGAAGCTGTGTAAATATAACTTCAACACCGGAAATACCCTTCTGGGGATGAATATCAACGGGCATACCGCGTCCGTTATCTTCAACAGAAACAACGTTATCGTCTGAAAGAGTAACGGTAACTTCATCAGCAAAGCCGTTAGCAGCCTCGTCAATAGCGTTATCCACGATTTCCCATAAAAGGTGATGCATACCGTCAGGCCCGGTTGTTCCGATGTACATACCGGGGCGCATTCTTACTGCATCAAGACCCTCTAATATTTTTATATCTTTTGCATTATATCCCATCAGATGACCTCCGAATTATTTGAATATATCTACCTTTTTTTCTTCGCCCTTAATAAGACGCTTAATATTTTCTCTGTGCATAAAGACCATTAAAAGAAGCATAAACACTAAAGCGATCGTCTGTATTATTCCGCCATTTGTATCAAATATACTGTAAAGAATAACTGCAAGAAGCATTGTTGACATTGAAACAAGAGAATAAAGTCTTATAAGTGAGTTTGCAGTTGCGGCAACAATAACGGAAATAACACCTAAAATAGGGTTCATAACAATGAGCAAGCCCAAAGAACAGGCAACGCCCTTTCCGCCTTTAAATTTCATAAAAACGGGGAAGTTATGACCGATTATAGCAGCAAGTCCGCCAACAAATATTTGAGGCTGACAAAAACCATCTAAAAGAGTAAAGCCTTCAAAGCCCTCACCGATAATAAGGCAACCTAAAAGTGCAGCGCCTGCTGCCTTGATAGCATCACCGAAAAACACCGGAACGGCATACTTAAGACCAAAGTTTCTTAAAATGTTGGTAGCACCTGCATTTCCGCTTCCTAAAGTGCGGATATCCTTTTTTGCTATCATCCTTGACATGATATTTGCGCAAGAGATATTACCCAATAAATATCCCAAAACAGCGGCAATAATATACCTTAAAATCATTCTTCTTTCTCCTTTTCTCTGAGAATGAGGTTTATAGGTGTTCCTCTGAAGCCGAAAGCCTCACGGAAACTGTTTTCAAGATAACGCTTATATGAAAAATGCATAAGCTTCTGATCATTAACAAAAAGAATAAACGTTGGCGGTTTGACTGCAACCTGAGCGGCATACTTGATTTTTAAGCGCTTGCCGTTCTTTGTTGGGGGCTCGTTTAACTGCATAGCATCTGAAAGAGTATCGTTCAACACACCTGTGGTTATACGCTTTGATGCGGATTCGTTTATTTCCTTTACCATAGACAAAAGCTTGTGTGTTCTTTGACCTGTTTTTGCGGAAATGAAAATATAATCAACATAATCCATAAAAGCAAGATCGGCACGCATCTTTTTCTTGAACTTTTCGCTGGTGTTGGTATCCTTTTCAATAAGATCCCATTTGTTTACCACAATGAGAGATGCTTTTCCTTGTTCTTTTACAAAGCCTGATATTTTAACGTCCTGTTCCGTCATACCTGCTTCAGCATCAAGAACGATCAAAGCAACATCACAACGCCTGATTGCATCAAGGGAGCGGATAACACTGTAACGCTCAATAGTGCCGTCATCAATGGATTTCTTTCTGCGAATACCTGCCGTATCAATAAGCACGTATTTCTGCCCGTCCTCTTCAAAAGGAGTATCAATGGCATCACGGGTAGTACCTGCAATATTACTTACGATTGAACGTTCGTGACCTAATATTTTGTTAACAAGAGAAGATTTGCCTGCATTGGGCTTTCCCACAACTGCGATCTTTATTGTATCGTCTTCTTCCTCTTGGGAAAGGTTATGGGGGAAGTTTTCAACGATTCTGTCCAAAAGATCACCGATACCGGTCATATTAAGTGCAGAAATGGCACTTGGCTCACCTAAGCCGAGGGAATAGAAATCGTAAACGCTGTCCTCTTGGGTGGGGCCGTCAACCTTGTTGACTACAAGAATAATATTATTATGCTTTTTTCTTAAATATTCTGCAACATCCTCATCGGCAGAAAGCATACCCTGGCGGCCATCGGTAAAGAAAAGAATAACATCGGCAGTTTCAACTGCAACCTCAGCCTGCTTAAGCATTTCATTATAAAATATATCGTCGCTTTTTAATTCTATTCCTCCCGTATCAATAAGAGTAAAAGAATAATCAAGCCATGTAACGTCAGTATAAATTCTGTCACGGGTAACACCGGGGGTATCCTCAACGATAGAAAGACGTTTACCTGAAAGTTTATTGAAAAAAGTAGATTTACCTACGTTGGGTCTGCCTACGATGGCAACAAGCGGTTTCATTTATCAATTCTCCTTAATACCGATAAGTGCCTGAGCAAAAGCGGCACCTGTGTTTTCTATGGGTGTAACTTTTTTATTTATCCAGTTTTCAACGTCGGAAACGGAAAGATCATCCAAGAATTTTCCGTTTTCGCCTCTTAACATAACGTCGGAAATGAACACTTCGCTTCCTAAATCCTTGCCTTCAAGCTGAACGGAAATATCCTTGCCCGTCAAAAGTCCCGTAACAGTAACGGATTCACCGAAGAAAAAGTTTGTTATAGGGTAGACGTTAACGGTAAGATTGGGGAAATATTCATTTAATATTTTCACCATTTCCTCAATGAATTTTTGAGCAGAAACTCCCGTTGCAATGGAAACCTTTCTGTCGGGGATCCAAGGAGGAAGATTGGGAATATAATCAAGAAGCTCCTGCTTGAACTTTGCAATCAGACCAACGCCGTTTTCGATCTGAACAAAGTCCTCATATTCACTGGCGTTGGGAACGGGCAAGCCTGCCTGAACGTAAAATTCATCAGAGGGGAATATAAAGCGTGAGCCCTTAAATTCAAGACAGCTTTCCTGCCACTTGGTAATCTCTTCAATAACGTGCTTGGCATCAAGCTCTGTGAACTTCTTTAATTTAGCAAGCTTTTTTCTGTGATAGGTTAAGCCTACGGGAACAACCGCAAGTGATTGGCAGTAGGGATAAAGGGTAAAGAGATCCTCAAAGCTTTTTCTCAATTGGAAACCATCGTTTATTTCAGGACAAAGAACGATCTGAGTATGGAAATATATCTCTGCATCGGCAAAACGCTTCAATATCGACATAATATCCTGAGCCTTGGGATTGCCAAGCATATAACGCCTAAGCTCAACGTCAGTTGCGTGAACTGAAATATATAACGGTGAAATGTGCTGATCGATAATTCTCTGTATTTCACGCTCGGAAACGTTTGTCAAAGTAACATAATTTCCAAAAAGAACGGACATACGCCAGTCATCATCTTTAACGTAAAGTGTTTTGCGCATATTGGGCGGTAACTGATCAACGAAGCAGAAAATACACTTGTTTGAACAGTTGCGCATACATAACAGATCGTTTTCAAAATGAAGACCCAAATGCTCGTCATCATATTTTTCAATATCGAATAAAACTGCTTCACCCGTATCCTGCTCAATGATAGTGACAGTAAGCTCGTTCATTGCGTCGTAATACTGATAATCCAAAAGATCTCTTACCGGAAGGTCATTAATGGCAACAAGAGTATCACCGGGCTTGATATTAAGCTCGGCGCAAACTGAATTTTCATCAACACTTATGATCTTATGGTGCATATAGACCCTCCTTCAGAAAATATACTCAACATATAGTATAACACAAAATGCCATATATTTCAAGTAAAATCATTTGACAACTCAAAAAGACGGGGAAGAACGCTTTCAAAATCAACTCCGTACCAGGAAGCATCAGGGTTATTTACGGTAGCCTCCATACAATGGTACGTAAAATCTACGGCATTGGTAAGTGCCTTTTTGATGGGCATATCCTTTATAAGGGATGAAAACAAAACGGATGCAAATATATCACCGGTTCCGTGGAAGGTTCTTGAAATCTTGTCTTTTAAATAAATATCGAACTCATCCACACTTTTGTTGTAAATTGCCGCACCCAATTTATTGTGCATTTCAACACCGGTTATAACAACCGTTTCCGGGCCAAGATCGCATAAGTGCTTCATATGTTCCTTCAACTCATTTTCGGTTGAATAGGGAATTATGGTATCATACCCCAACAGAAAGCCTGCTTCGGTGGTGTTAGGTACGATTATATCTGCTTTTTTGCAGAGTCTTTTCATAGTTTTGGGAAAATCCTTATCGAATCCCGAATATAGCTTGCCGTGATCACCCATAACGGGGTCAACGAGAGTAAGGCTATTGAAATCATCAATAAACCCTGAAACAATATCGACCTGTTCTTTTGAACCCAAATATGCAGAATATATGCCGTCAAACTTAAAATCCTGCTTTTTAAACTGTTCCTTAACGTTTTTCATTTCCTCGGAAAGATCAAAAAATGAAAAGGAATCAAAAGCAGTGTGATTTGAAAGCATTGCAGTGGGTACGGGACAAGCTTCAATACCCATAGTTGAAATTATGGGAAGTGCTACCGTAAGTGAGCATTTTCCCACGCAGGAAATATCCTGCAAAGTAAGTATGCGCTTCATTATTCTTCAAAATCAAGGCAAAGTCTTGCCTTAGTGTAGGGACGGATAAAGTTATCGGCAGCATAAACGTGATCGGGATGCACCTGATATCCTTTTAATGCCTCCTCGGAAACAAATGAACTGTCAAGCATCATATCGGCGTTTGATGAACTGAGAGAAACGATGTTAAGCTTTATTTCAATAAGACCATCGATTTTTCCCTGAAGTCCTTCAAGCTGAGTTTTTGCATTTTTTAAAACTTCAGCTTTTTCTTCGCCTTGAATTTCATCCTTTAATTGCCAAAGAATAACGTGTTTAACCATTTTTTTAACTCCTTTTGAAACAAATATATTATAAACGATAATTTTTTAAACGCTCAATATTTATTATAACAGATAATACGAATATGTTAAAGCACTTTTTTTAAAAAAGATATTTTACAGTACGGGATAGTTGTGGTAAAATATAAAAAAATTTCTAAGGAAAATATGATATGTTAAAATTACTGAGGTTTTTAGGCAAATACAAAAAAGAAACGGTTTTAGGTCCGCTTCTAAAGATGCTTGAGGCACTTTTTGAGCTTTTTGTGCCGCTTGTTATTTCTGCATTGATTGATCAGGGAATCAATGGGGGCAGAGGAAGCGGTTTCATTATAAAAATGAGTCTTATTCTGGTTGCCTTTGGAGTTGTGGGGCTTATATTTTCAGTTACCGCACAATATTTTGCCGCAAAAGCCGCAACCGGTGTGGTTAAACACGTGCGCTTTAAGCTTTTTGAGCATATACAGAAATTAGGCTATCCGGAAATTGATAAGCTTGGTAAATCCACTATGATAACGCGCCTTACAAGCGATGTTAATCAGGTGCAGAACGGTATAAACTTATCCCTGCGCTTGCTTCTTCGTTCGCCGTTTGTCGTATTCGGTTCAATGATAATGGCGTTTAGTGTAGATGCACGCCTTGCATTGATATTTACCGTTGTTATCCCTGTGCTTGCCATAGTAGTTTTTTCAATAATGCTTATTTCAATTCCGCTTTATAAAAAGGTGCAGAAGCGCCTTGATTCCGTTTTGCTTTCAACGCGCGAAACTCTTTCAGGTGCTCGTGTTATCCGTGCTTTCTGCAGAGAAGATAACGAGGAGGAAGCTTTTAAGGAGAAAAACGACCGCCTTGTTTCAATGCAGGTTCTTGTTGGCAGAATATCTGCACTTATGAACCCATTAACATACGTTATAATCAATCTTGCCATCGTATTTCTCATATATTCAGGCGCCATCAGAGTTGAAGCCGGTCTTATAAGCCAGGGTGCACTGATTGCACTTTATAACTATATGTCACAGATCCTTGTTGAGCTTATAAAGCTTGCCAATCTCATTATAAATATTACCCGTTCATTTGCCTGCGGAAACAGAATTCAGGCAGTTCTTGAGATTGAACCTTCACAGAAAAACGGTGAAAACACAAAAATCAATGAAAAGGCACCTGCAGTTGAATTTTCAGATGTTTCTCTCGTTTACGGGGATGACAGAGAGCCTTCCATTGAGAGTATATCATTTGTTGCTGAAAAAGGGCAGACTATCGGAATTATTGGCGGTACGGGCTCAGGAAAAACCAGCGTTATAAATATGATCCCGCGCTTTTATGATGCTTCCTCAGGAACAGTTAAGGTCTTTGGATGTGACGTTAAAGAATGGGATATGGATTCATTAAGAGCGCAAATAGGTATAGTACCTCAAAAAGCGGAGCTTTTTAAGGGCACTATCCGCGATAACATTAAATGGGGGAATAAGGATGCAACAGATGAAGAACTGTTTGATGCTCTGAAAAAAGCACAAGCTCTTGATGTTGTAAAAAGTAAAGAAGAAGGCCTTGATGCAGTTGTTGAACAGTATGGCAGAAATTTTTCAGGAGGGCAAAAGCAACGGCTCACTATAGCCCGTGCGCTTGTTAAAAATCCGCGAATACTTATTTTTGATGACAGCGCATCGGCACTTGATTATGCGACTGATGCAAAATTAAGAAGCGAAATAAAACAGATGAGCGATATAACGGTGTTTATAGTATCTCAAAGAACCTCCTCAATATCTCATTCAGATCTGATAATCGTCCTTGAGGATGGAAAAATTGTAGATACGGGCACTCACGATGAGCTTTTGAAAAAATCTCAGGTTTACCGTGAAATTCATTATTCTCAGGTAAAGGAGGATGAGAGCAATGAGTAAGGTTTTCGGTAAGGTGCTGAGATATCTGGGTAATTTTAAGCACCTCCTTATACTTTCAATTCTATTATCGGTAGTAAGTGTTGTACTCACTCTTTACGTGCCCATTATTGCAGGCGAAGCAATAGATAATATTATCGGTGTTGGTCAGGTAAATATGCCTGCTGTTATTGAGCTTATAATCAAAATTATCATAATCGTTATGATTACTGCTCTGATTCAGTGGCTCACCGGTATGATAAATAATCGCGTAACATACGGTGTTGTGAAGGATGTTCGTGAAGCCGCATTCAGTAAAATTCAAAAATTGCCGTTAAAATATATTGATACGCATCCAACCGGCGAAACAGTAAGCAGAATTATTTCAGATACAGATCAGTTTGCTGATGGTCTTTTGATGGGATTCACTCAGTTTTTCTCAGGCGTAGTTACCATTATTGTTACACTTGTATTTATGATTCAGCTTAACTGGAAGATAGCGTTGGCAGTCGTGGTTTTAACGCCTCTTTCACTTGTAATTGCAAACTTTATCGCAAAACGTACCTTTTCGATGTTCAAAAAGCAGTCGGAAACGAGGGGCGAACAAACTGCATATATTGATGAAATGATCTCAGGTGCTAAGGTGGTAAAAGCTTTTTCACAAAAAGATGAAAGCCTTTCAAGGTTTAAGGAGATCAATGATAATCTTGAAAAGCATTCTTTAAAAGCCATATTCTTCTCGTCATTAACTAACCCTACAACACGCTTTGTGAATAGTGTTGTTTATGCGGCAGTTGCCTTGCTTGGAGGAATTATGGTTGCCCCTGCAGGTCTTACTGTAGGTGGATTAACAATTTTCTTAAGCTATGCAAATCAGTACACAAAGCCCTTTAACGAGATATCAGGTGTTATTGCCGAAATGCAGAATGCCCTTGCCTGCGCAACTCGCGTGTTTGAGCTTATCGAGGAAGAACCGCAGTCGCCCGATAAAGATAATATCCTTGAAAACGTTTCAGGCAACGTAAGCTTAAAAAACGTTTCGTTCTCATATGTTAAGGAACGCCCACTTATCAAAGAGCTTTCCTTGAACGTTGAAAGCGGAAAACGTGTTGCTATAGTAGGACCGACCGGCTGCGGCAAAACAACGCTTATAAATCTGCTTATGCGTTTTTATGATGTTGATGAAGGATCAATTTCCGTAGATGAATCAGATATCAGAAATATAACACGCAGATCTTTAAGAGCCAATTATGGTATGGTATTGCAGGAATCCTGGCTAAAAGCGGGCACGATTCGTGAAAATATTGCTTTTGGAAAAGAAGATGCCACCGATGAAGAGATCATTGCGGCGGCAAAGGCGGCACACGCTCATAGCTTTATAAAACGTATGCCTAAAGGTTATGATACTGTTATCGGGGAAGAGGGCGGAAGTCTTTCACAAGGGCAGAAACAGCTTTTGTGCATAGCAAGAATAATGTTGAAAATACCGCCAATGCTTATTCTTGATGAAGCAACCTCATCAATAGACACACGAACCGAAAAGAAAATTCAGGATGCTTTCTCTCATTTAATGGAAGGCAGAACCAGCTTTATTGTTGCCCACCGCCTTTCAACTATTCAGAATGCTGACGTTATATTGGTAATGAAGGATGGCAACGTTATCGAAAAGGGAAGCCATAAAGAGCTTCTTAAGCAAAAAGGCTTTTATTCAGAACTTTATCACAGTCAATTTGATATAAATTAAGAAAAGGCTTGAAAACTTTTTGAAGTTTTCAAGCCTTTTTTATATGTGTATTTTAACGACTATTTTCTTAACCATTAAGGGAATGTTATTAAAAGCCACACCGGGACTATGTATATCGTGAGGATGAAAAATACAAAAGTCACCTTGCCTTGCCACACAATAAGAGGCAATATCACTTTTTTCATAAAATGCAATATCTTTTTCGGCGTCATATTCATTTTTGATAATGGCATTTGCGATTTCCATAGAGCCTATCATTTCACAGCCTTCCATAATAAAATGAATATCTATGTATTTTTCGTGTCCTTCAAAAACGCTGTTTTCCTTTAATTTTGAATTATAGCCTTCAATAGATGCGTAATTATCTTTGCCATCAATCTCGTATTTTCCAATGTCAAGGTTTTCTTTTAATGCCTTCTTAATGAAATCAAAAGCTATTTCAAATTTAGGATTTAGCCCGTAATACGTTTTACAGTTTTTTATATTATCAAAAATCATTTTTTATTCATTCTCTATTTTTGTGATTTTTTCAATACGGTTTGAGTGTCTGCCACCTGTAAATTCAGCACCGAGCCAGGTATCAACAATATCAAGTGCAAGATTTAAGCCAACAACTCGTGCACCGAGAGCAAGGATGTTTGAATCGTTATGCTCTCTTGTTGCGTGTGCAGAGAATGTATCAGAGCAAAGCGCACAACGAATACCTTTCACCTTGTTGGCGGCAATGCTCATACCGATGCCCGTACCGCAGATAAGAATACCTTTTTCTGCTTCTCCATTTGCAACTGCTTTTGCAACGGGGTAAGCATAATCGGGATAATCAACGCTATCAGAAGAATAGCATCCGAAATCCTTCACTTCAAGACCCTTTGATTTAAGATGTTCAATAACGGCGAGCTTTAATTCATATCCGCCGTGATCACAACCGATAGCTATCATTTGTCTTCCTCCTCATCAGCGGCAAGAAATTTGTTAATAAGATCAAGAAGCGCATCACAATCAATATTGTGAACCATGCAGGCTTCTTCCAAGGATTCGTTTTGTGCGCTGGGGCAAGAAACACAAAACATACCGTGACCTAAAAAAAGTGCGGCAACCTCATTATTCATTTCCAAAATTTCACCGATGGTGTTTTGTTTTGTTGCTTGTTTCATAAAAAATCTCCTTATTTAATATATTTTAATTATACATTCATTCGTTATTTTTGTCAATTTTACAATGCGTTTTTTGTGTTCTTTTTACTAAAATTGTCATTATTGCCATTTCGACAAAAACATTTCTTTATTATTTTTCCAAAATATGTATTATAGAAGGTGAAAATAAATTTAGAGGTGGGTTTTATGGGAAGGATAATGGTAATAACATCAGGAAAAGGGGGAGTTGGCAAAACAACGGCGTGTGCCAATATAGGCTGTGCTCTTGCCAAATGCTCAAAGGAAGTGCTTCTTATTGATATGGATCTTGGCTTAAGAAATTTAGATACCATATTGGGGCTTGAAAACAGAATAGTATTTGATATTGTTGACGTAATAGAGAATAAATGCAGAATAAAGCAAGCAATAATTCGCGATAAGCGTAATGAGCATCTTTCACTTCTTCCTGCAAGTCAGGCACGGTCAAAGGAAGCAATCACCGAGGAACAGATGAAGTGGCTCTTATCGGAATTAAAAAATCAATATGATTTTATATTGCTTGATTGCCCCGCAGGTATTGAACAAGGCTTTAAAAACGCTATAGCAGGAGCAGATGAGGCGCTTGTTGTTTGCACGCCTGAGGTTTCTTCCGTCCGTGATGCCGATAGGGTAATCGGGCTTATGGCGGCAAATGAAATCAGTAAGGTCAATCTGATTGTAAACAGAATTAGACCTGAGCTTGTCAGAAGCGGTGATATGCTATCCGTAGAGGATGTTGAAGATATTTTAGGCCAAAAAGCTATAGGTGCGGTAAGAGATGATTCAACCATCGTAAAAAGTGCAAATTTAGGTGAAGCGGTTGTAAATATCCCAACAAGTAAAGCAGGAAAGGAATATGATAATATTGCAAAGCGCATAATCGGTGAAAAAATACCCGTAAACGCAAAGAAACCGTTGGAATCCCTCATAAATAAGATATTTTCTAAAAAAACTGCGGTGTAAGGGGGAGAGAGGTATGTTTGGTTTTTTCAAGAAAAGCAATAGTAAAAAAGAAGCGAAAAGACGCCTTCAAGCGGTAATATCAAGGGATAGGGCTAATGTGTCTGCTGAGTTTATATTGAAGATGACTGCGGATATTATTTCCGCAGCAGTAAAGTACATAGAGCCTGATTATGAAAACATATCAATAAAAATTGAAAGAATAGATAACGGAACGTGCCTTTGCGCAAAAATGCCCGTAAATGCATTTCGTGCCATATAATTGTTGAAAAAATTTTTTAGTTGTGATATAATAATCTAAATAAAAAATTATTTGGAGTTTATATGTGGCTTTTTGACAAACGAAAACTGCATAATATAGAGTACATTCTTCTTATCATCGTAGGCATAATATGTGCCTTTGGTCTTGTTGCAATCTTAACGGCACTGGCTGATGCGGCAACGGGCAGTGAGGAAGCAGATTTATTAGAAACCCTTTCACGGTTGAATTTTGACACGGTGAAAAAGCACGCAATGTGGATAGGCGTGGGCTTTGCGGCACTTGTCTGTGTTGCGATTCTTGATTATCATATTTACGCAAAAATATGGTACGTTGTTCTTGGCATATGTGCAGGTCTTATCATATTCACCGGCTTCTTTGGTGACGAGCAAGGCGGTACTCGCGGATGGATCAGAATAAGTGAGGGCTTTTATTTTCAGCCGACCGAAATAGGTAAGCTTGGTCTTATTCTAATTCTTGCAAAAACGATTTCTAAAAAGGAAAGCCTTAAAAAATTTAAAGATCTACTACCAACCTTCGGCATAATGGCCATTTTCCTGGCGGCACTTATGTCCCAGATGGACGTTGGAACCACGTTGGTATACGTTTTCATCTTCTTCATTATGCTATTTATTGCCGGTATGCATTGGAAGCACATTCTTATGATTTTCGGTGTGGGTATCGTTGCCTGCGTTGCAGTTTGGTTTTTGCTGGGCGAAAAGCAACAGAGCCGAATTATCAATTTCATAAGCGGCGATGATGTTGAACAGCTAAAGTATGCAAAGATCGCCATCAGCTCAGGTCAGTTCTGGGGAAAGGGCATTTTAGGTGCTGATTCCATAAGCCAATCGGGCGGAATTTTTGCAATTCATACTGACTTTATCTTTGCCGCAATCGGTGAATCAATGGGCTTTTTGGGCGCCTTTGTTTTGATAGGGCTCTATGTTGCGCTGGAAGTTCGTATGTGGTATATTCTTCAGCATAAGGCTTGTGACCGTTACGGTCAGATGATCGTTGCAGGTGTTATGGCAATGTTTATGTTCCATATCTTTGAAAATATCGGTATGGTAATAGGCATTATGCCCATAACGGGAATACCGCTACCGTTTATTTCGTATGGTGGCTCAAGTATGCTGGCTAATATGATAGCTATAGGTTTAGTTGAAAGCGTTTGCATAAATCGACCTATTCAGCCATTTACATCCAATTAAGTAATTTATAAAACCCCTCAGGCATATATTTTGCTTGGGGGGATTTTTTTGAAAAAAAGATATATTGTCATAGCATTGATATTGCTTGTAATACTTACGGTAATTATAAAGAACGGAAAAAACTTAAAGGAAGGAATAGAAATAAGTCTTCAGGAGGATTTTAAAATAAAAGAATCCTTAGGGCAGGTGTTTTTTCTGGAAAAACAGCCTGAATCCACTGCAGTTTCAGGCGAGATCTCGGTAACGTCAATGATCCTTCCTTGTAGCGGAGAGCTTACACAAAAAGAAATTCTTGGAGAAAAGTGTATTGTAATATCGTCAGATATGTTCGAGGGCGTTTATGCAACGGCAGACGGCGTAATTGAAAATGCGGAAAACAGTAAAATAACTATTCGTCATTATGATGGCACTTTAAGCAGTTATTACGGTGCAACGGCATTAGTAAAAAAAGGTGAAAGCGTTAAGAAAGGTGATACCGTAGGTTATTCAAAGGGCGAATTGATTTTTAAGCTCTTTAAAAACTGCGTTAGTATAGATCCTCTGGGGTATATGAGCCTTGATCAGAATAAATAGTGTAAAAATAAAGTTCAATCTGTCTTTTTTGTTATTGTGTGTACTATGGATCTATGCGGGACAGATAATAACGTTTGTAACGATGACCTTTGCTGTTTTATTGCACGAGTTTTTTCACATTTTCGTTGCGCATATGTTTGGATTTCATACTGAATCGGTTGAGCTTTTCCCATTTGGCGGTGAAGCCCAAATAAGGGGAATAGAGGATAAGTATGTATTTGAGGCGGTAGTTGCCTCGGCAGGACCCTTTATAAGCCTTTTTAGCGCCTTTTTGTGGGAAAAAGCAAGTATGGTAAATATTCTGCCTGATTGGAACAGCTTTGTTGATTTTTCATATAATATAGCCCTTATAAATCTTTTGCCCATATATCCCCTTGATGGAGGAAGAATTCTTTCCTGTGCGCTTAAAAGTATATGGGGAGAAAATAAGGGCAGAAAAATTACTGTTATCTTTGGTATTTCCGTTGCAAGCATCTATTTTGTTAAATGTCTATACGGAATTATATTTTTCGATGGCAATGAAGGCATCGTTATGGCAACTTTTATGCTAATTGCTTCATTAAAAGCAATAAAAAACCCCCGAAGATATATCTTCAGGGAAAAATATTGGAAAAATGAAAATGTTAAGATAATAAAAGCTTACGAAAAAGAAAAAGTTATTGATATACTTAATAATTTCAGCGGAAATAATTTTTACTGCGTTTTAGCAGTTGATGATAATGAAAATACGTTAGGCATTTTTACGGAAAAACAGCTTTATGACGGTATTTTAAAAAACAACGGCATCACGCTGAAAACGTTTATTGAGCATCCATAGCCTTAAGCTCTTCAATGAGTTCTATGAGGTCTTTGTCGGTTTTCAGATTTGTGATACTGCTTCTGATTTTTGCCGCGTTGCGCATTCCGTGGGTATACCAAGCCATATGCTTGCGCATTTGAAGCATTGCGGTATGCTCGCCTTTAAGCTTAATAAGCTCTAAACCGTGCTCAAGAGCAATATCTAATTTTTCAATATGTGAAAGGCTAAATTCTTTATCCTCAAAATAAGAATTTATTTCGCCGAAAATCCAAGGTCTTCCTTGGGCGGCTCTGCCTATCATAATGGCATCACAACCGGTATATTCAAGCATCTTTTTTGCTGAAATAGGGCCGGTAACGTCACCGTTTCCGATGACGGGAATCTTAACGCATTCCTTTACGCGCTTTATTGCATCAAGATCGGCTTTTCCGCTGTAAGCTTGCATAGTTGTGCGTCCGTGAACGGTGATGGCCTTTGCACCGGCTTCCTCACAGGCTATTGCCATTTTATCTGCACAAAAGCTATCCCAACCTGCGCGGAATTTTACCGTAATGGGCTTGTTTGTTGCACTAACGCAAGCCGCAACGATCTCCTTGGCTAAGGGAATGTCCTTCATTAAAGCACTACCCTCAAGATTTGATACGATTTTTCTTGCAGGGCAACCCATATTTATATCAATAATATCATAGGGCTCGAAATAGGGATGAGATAACTCTTTAGCCATAATTTCAGGATCATTGCCGAAGATCTGGGCAGCCTCGGGGTGAATACCTGATGGCTCAAGGAGATCTCCCGTTGCTTCGCTTAAATAAAAGAGTCCTTTGGCGCTAACCATTTCAGTAACGGTTAAAGCCGCACCGAATCTATAGCAAAGCTTTCGGTAAATGCTGTCGGTAACGCCTGCCATAGGCGCAAGTATTAACTTGTTTTTTAATTGGATATTTCCTATAAACATATCTAAAAAAACGGTTCAGCTTTTGCTGAACCTGTTATTTTACACAACTCCAATCCCATTTATTGGATGCCTCAAGCCAAATTGAATCATCAAGTGGGTGAGTAGAGGCATTTTTTGATTTTGCAAGGTTATATACGAATTTTGCAAAGCTGACTATGTAAGTTTTTCCTTCGCTCATTTCCTTGTGGGCTAACTGTCCCCAGATAGTGCTGTCCCACAAACCGCGATCAATGTATTCCTGCTTGATTTTTTCACCGTCATAATAAACGTGATTAAGCTCAAAGGAATACTGATTTCGTTGAATGTTGAGTATTGCATAATCTGCTCTGAATGCTTCACCCTTTTGGCTGAGCCCAACAGAGCCAGGATTCATTACAAGCTTATCCGAAGAACTAACGTAAGCAAACTGGAAATGGTTATGACCGCATAAAAGAATTTTTTCATCTATGGAATCAAGGCATTCGTTAAGCCGTGCCGGATTTGTAGCGTAAAGTAATTCTCTTACCGAATCAGGTGATCCGTGCACCATTTTTATTGAAATATCGCCATCGGTAACGGTTTTCTGATTATTTAATTTAGCGATAAACTGCCGTTGCGATTCATCAAGAAAACCCAATGAATCACGCATAAACTTCCATTGCAAAGCTTTTTGTGTTTCAAAAAAACCGTTAAAATGGTCATTTGCAAGCTCTTCACGATTGCCTGCAATCATAATTGCATTAAGCTCGGTAAGTGTCTTCAGAACCTTATCAGGGCAAGGGCCGTCACCAACGTTATCACCAAGAACAAGAATCTTATCATATCGGCTTTTTGAAACCTTACAAAGAACGGTATCTAACGCCACGTTATTGCCGTGGATATCAGAAAGAACAAGGTATCTCACTTTTTGTCCTCCAGGGAACCGAACTTATTTAAGGGGGAAATGCGTAACTGTACTTTGCCGATTATCTGCTCTTCTTTTATTGGCCCGATCTTTCTGCTGTCAGCAGAATTATTCCTGTTATCGCCCATAACGAAAACAGAGCCCTCGGGAACGTAGAAATCGGCATCCTCGCATATCATCGGCTCAAGGATATAATCCTCGGAAAGAGGTACGTCATCAATAAATACAGTGCCGTTTGTAAGGCGAACGTGTTCACCGCCTAAGCCGATAACGCGCTTAACGTAAACATCATTATATCCGTTCTTATCGTAACGGCAGATAACAACATCTCCGCGCTCAATATCGGAAAAGGTATAAGTGAATTTTGTAACGAGCAATTTTTCGTTATGATCCAGTGTAGGCATCATACTGGGACCGTCAACAGTAGCAATGACGAAAACGAATGCACGCAAAATAACGGCAACCAGAACTGCGGCAACAATAGTTATCAACCAACCAAACATAATTTTTTTGATCCTGTTAAATTTTGCATTTCTTTTTGATGGCAATGAAAGTCTATAACGAACGTGATCGGAGTTTTTGCCATTATAAAGATAGGGGGTTTCAAACTGATCGGTTGCAGATTTTTTTATTTCCTTGTAGGAAGGTAAATTGTTGAAAATATCAGTTTGATCCGCAATATCATCAACAAAAACCTCAGGGGGCTCTTGCTCGTCAACAAGGGGATTTGTTTCAAGCATTGAAACCATCTCGGATTCATTGAAGTCATCTTCCCTTTTAACGGGTTCAACAACAAGATTGTTTGAGGATTCTTCACCGTCTAATGTATATTCTTTTAATTCAACTGTTTCATCAATGAGATCAAATATGGTCGTTTGAACAGGTTCGTCTGTATCCGTATTCTCAACTGCATCAGCAACAGATTCGTTTTCTATGTGAGCAATGGAAATAAATTCTTCAGAACCGTTCTGCTGAGTTTCCTCAGAATTTTCATTTTCAACCGAGTCATCTTCAGCATTAAATAAATTAAAAAAAACTTCGTTTTCTTTTTGCTTTTTTGCCATTTTCATTCCGCCTTAATAATTTTTTTTGTGCGTTTTTCACATTCTTCACGGTCAAGCATAATTATTCTTCCGCAAGTGAGGCACTTAAGCTTTATGTCAGCACCGCACCTTACACATTCCCAACTGTTACTGCCGCAAGGATGATTTTTCTTTGTTATCACCGTATCTCCTAAAGCAATATCAAACATTTTGCGCTCCGAAAAAACACCATATATTACTATATTGATTTATTATAACAAAAAATGCGATTTTTTTCAACAATTTTTTAGTTAAAAGAAAGCTTTTCCAATACGCTTGCAAACATCTTTGTGCTTAACTTCAAATCTTCAAGGTTAATTCCCTCGTTGGGTTGATGTGCGCGATCAGGTCTTTCGAGGAATTGAACACCGAAAGCAACAGCTTTTCCCGGTAAAGTTCTTGCATAGGTTCCGCCACCGATAGCAAGGGGAGCTTCATCTCTGCCGGTATAATTTTTATAAACCTCAAGAAGCGTTTGGACAAGAGGGGAATCCTTGTCAACGTGGTGAGGATCCTGCTGGTGCTCAATTTCACATTCCCACGAATTGGGTAAAGCACTCTGAAGCTTAAAGGAAATGTCCTCAATATTAGAGGTAACGGGGTAGCGTATATCAATAACTATTTTGCAGGAATCATCGTTCATCTCGGGGAAAACGTCATTTTTGCCGATAAAGCACATACCCAAGTTAAGGGTAAGCTCGCCTGAAATTTCATCGGAAAGCTTTAAATTAGCACCGCTTCCGTCAGTTTTGTCGGTGAATATATTTACCATATTGTCAACAAACTGACCTTGACTACCCTTTAAATCAAGGACCTTAAGGAATTTGAAAAGCTCAAAGAAAGCATTGGTGCCTTTCTGAGGTGTGGAACCGTGTGCGCCAACGCCAACAGAATCAATGGTAAGCACGTTGCCCTTTGTTGAAAAGCTGAGGCCTTTTGAGTGTACGTCATACTCGTTAAGCACATTGAAAAGCTTATCAATATTTCCTATAACAGTTGCCTGCGCTTTATCGGGAACCATATTTGCGCGGAGACCGCCTTTAAGATAAAGCTGATATTCGCCTTCTTCCAGGCTCGTCTGAATATTATAGTGTACGATACCCTTTTCGGTAATAATAACGGGGTATTCTGCATCAGGTGTGAAAGCCATATGAGGAGTTTCCTCAGTCTCAGCGTATCTTTCCATACAACCCCAACCGCTTTCCTCATCACAACCGAAAATAATACGTATTCTTGCAGGGATATTATCAAATTTTTCTTTAACTGCCTTAACGCTGTAAATTGCGGCAAGAGCGGGACCTTTATCATCAATAGCACCCCTGCCAAGTAACTCTTCACCATCAATAACTGCAGTGAAAGGATCGGTATTCCATCCGTCACCGGCGGGAACAACGTCCAAATGGCAAAGAATTGCGATGAGCTTTTCGCCCTCACCGATTTCTGCCCAACCGCAGTAGTTATCAAGATTTTTTGTTCTCATTCCGAATTCTTCACAGAGAGATAAGGTGTATTCCAAAGCATCGGCACAAGGCTTACCAAAGGGCATACCCTCAAGCGGATTTTCTTTAACAGAGGGAATAGTCATAAGCTTCTTAAGATTATCCAATAATTCTTCAAAACTGTTATCAATATATGCATCGGTAAATGAAGGATTTTCGAGGTAACTAAGCAGAGTCTTATCAGGCGCAATGGTGTATTTTTTATCTTTTGCAGAAAAAGTATAGGGAACACTTCCTGAAGTATATAATCTTAAACCACCTTTTCCTTTTGCAAGATCGGAAATTTCAGCTTTGTTGAGCTTAATTTCTTTAACAACTCGTTTTGCGGCAACCTGCTTTATTGTTAAGGTATCGCTGTCTACTTCATAAACGTAATTGCTCTGAGAAGGCTTGGTAACAAAATAAGCGATAAGCAACGAAATAAGCAAAGCCGCTCCTGCTACTGAAGTAGGGTGAACGGAAGTTTTGATAAAACTGAAACCAACATATAAAGCAATAACGAAAATCAATAGAATTACTATTGTAATTATTGTTTTTAATGGTGATGCCTTTTTAGGTGAACAAACTTGCTGATACATTATTCTTCCTCCATAGGTAAAACTTTTAAGAATGATCTCATATCTTCAACGTGGTCTCCGTTTAGAAGAACCGCATATGTGTTTTCTAATGCGAGAACCTTTGCATTTTTATCGGTAACAATTGCATTTTTTAGCGGAAAAGCGTATAAAACACCGTCATAATAGCATTTTTCATCAAAATCACCGGCTAAATCAAGGGGAAGGATGCATTGCATCTTATAAACATCATTAAGCAATCTTTCGGGAACGAAGATTATTTCAACGTCCTTGGATTGTGCGGTGATATTAAGATGATCGGAAACGGTGTAATTTGAAATAGTCTTAACGTAATCGGTTATCTCTTTTTCCGAAATCGTTGCATAACCTACATATTCAACGTTGGTTTTTTCTTTAACATTATCAACTAAACCGCTGTTACCGTCAGATGATACCCAAACATCAACAAAGAGCATTTCAATGCCGTCATCAGCTGATTTAAACTGTGATATTGCGTTAAAAATGAATGAAGTGATGAAATATAACAAAATTATCAGTAAAAGAATAACTAACTTACCATGATAAATTGCATACTTGAGTTTATTCATTGTCTACCTCCCCAAAGAGAGTGCTGAGTAATTCTTGTGATTGCTCTGCCTTTTCCGAGCCTTTAAAGATAACCGCAATGACTCTTGGCGAATAATTAAAGCCGTTGAGAGAGAATTCACTATGTTCAAGTGGCATTATTGGGAGCTTTTGTCCCTGCGCAACATATTTACTTGTTCCGTAATTAAGAAGCCCCTCGGTAGTTTTTCCCGTCACGTCAACACCGAACACAACGCCGTTTTTATCGGTAACAGGGGCGTCAAAATCACCGTTAAGCGGTAAAACAAGATCTTGAGCCATAAGAACGTTATAAAAGGTCGAATTATCCACTAAAAGAATATCGCCCTCGCCGTTATATAAACGGGTGCTTATTTGTGACCATCCATTTTCGGTAGTTATGGTAATTGAATCATTTCCTGCTGATTTTGTATCATAAACGCTTACCTCGAAATCAGGTATGTCAGGAAACTGTTTCTTTAAATGCTCAGCCCACTTTTCACCGTCGGATCCACCGATATTAGTTTGGTAACAATGTATTATAAGCCTATCTCGTGTAACGTAATTATGGTTTTGCCAAAAAAAGTTAAATACAAAAGACAGTGCTATAATGAGCACAATGCCTAAAAATAATGCATATATGCGCTTTTGATTTTTAGTTTTCTCTATTTTCATATTCCACACTCAAAAAAATATTCGGTGCAAATATTATACACCGAATATAATTATACTATATTATTTGATTTATGTATATGAAAATTTGATAAAAAAGTTTAATTTTCGTTTTCTTCAGCTGCGGAAGACGTTTCTTCAATAACGTAAACGTCAGCCTTGCCCAAAAGATTATCAATTTTCTGGTATCTTGAAGTTGCATCAGCTATCTTTCCGCTTGCTTCATCCAGCTTTTTGCGAGTCTTATCAAGAAGCTCAGCAAAAACACCGAAGTTTTTCTTTATATCCACAAGCAGCTTTGTTATCTGGCTTGTACGCTTTTGTATGGCAAGGGTCTTGAACCCAAGCTGAAGACTGTTAAGGAAAGCACCGATTGTAGTTGGCCCTGCAACAGTAACGCGATATTCACGCTGTAAAAGCTCGCATAATCCAACTTTTTTTGCAACCTCTGCATATAAGCCTTCAATGGGAAGATACATAATAGCAAAATCGGTAGTATAGGGAGGATCAATATATTTATCTCTTATAGTCCTTGCGGAAAGCTTGATAGATTGCTCAAGACTCTTTCCTGCAAGCTCGATTCCTGCGGCATCTCCATTTTCTGAAGCCTCACACAAACGCAAATAATCTTCGATGGGGAACTTACAGTCAATGGGCAGATAAACGATATCGTTATTTTCGTTATTAGGCAAGCAAATACAGAACTCAACAATATTGTTTTTTCGTGGATTCGGTTTAACGTTGCGCTTATATTGCTCGGGGGATAGGAGCTGTGAAAGAAGGCTGTCCAAGGAAACTTCACCCCAAGTACCACGAACCTTTACGTTGGTCAGCGCAGTTTTCAGATCACCGACGCTTGAAGCAAGGTGTTGCATTTCACCAAGACCCTTATATACGTTTTCAAGCTGCTTTCCAACAGTTGAAAAGCTTTCTGTTAAGCGTTTTTCGAGTGTTGAAGAAAGCTTTTCATCAACGGTTTCGCGCATTTTTTCAAGCTTTTCTGCATTGTCGGTTTGAATGGAACGAAGATTATTTTCCATCGTTCTGCGCATTTCATCAAGCTGACGGCGCTCCGCCTCTGAAGCATCACGCTGAGCCTGGGAAAATTCCTTCATCTGATTTTGTAAAAGAGTGATCTGCTGGTTTACCGTATTGTTCACGGCGGTATTATAGCTTGCCAAGGTAGAATTTAACTCTTTTCTAAGCTCGCTGTTCTGATGGAGTATCATATTTTTTAAGTTTTCATTTTCTCTTTTGATGGCTTCGTCAGAATCCTTTGAGCTTATTTTTTTCAGTATCAAAACCAAAAGAACGGTTGAGATCAAAAGTAAGATTGAAAGTAAAGCGATGATAATATATTCCATTAGTTCTCCTTGTTTACAAGAGCCCTGTATTGGCTCATATTTAATTCATAGTAAATGCCTTTCATATCCATAAGCTCTTGATGAGTGCCTCTTTCCGCAATGCCCTTATTGGCGATGCACATAATCTGATCAGCGCGTTTTATGGTAGAAAGTCTGTGTGCAATAACAAAGCTTGTTCTGTTTTCAAGAAGCTTCTGTAATGCGCGCTGAATAAGCATCTCTGTCTGCGTATCAATAGATGAGGTTGCCTCATCAAGAATAAGAATTTTCGGATCGGCAAGAACTGCACGGGCAAAGGATAATAACTGTCTTTCGCCAGTAGAAAGTCCTGCACCGCGTTCCTCAAGCTTGGTGTAATAACCCTTGGGCAGTGCTTCAATGAAGTCTGAGGCATAAACCTTTTCAGCGGCAGCAATGCACTCTTCATCGGTGGCATCAGGTCTGCCGTAACGAATGTTATCAATAACCGTTCCTGAGAAAACGAAGGAATCCTGCATCATAACGCCAACCTGAGTGCGAAGGGAAGAGAGGGTAACGTTTCTTACGTCGTGACCGTCAATTTCAACACTTCCGCCCGTTACATCATAAAATCGTGAAAGTAAGTTAACAACGGTAGTCTTTCCTGCACCGGTAGGACCTACGAATGCGATCATTTCACCGGGTTTTACAGTAAAGGAAACATTTTCGAGAATGTTGTGTTCGTTGTCATAAGAGAATGTAACGTTTTTATACTCAACACTGCCCGTTATATCAGGAAGCTCGTATGCATCGGGTGAGTCCTGAATGTCTGAAGGAGTATCAATCGTTTCAAAAATTCTTTCAATATTACCGGCTGCTTCGCTGAATTGTGTAAAAATGTTTGTAAACGACGAAATAGGCTGCCAGAAACGAGTCATATATGAGGTAAAAGCAGTAAGCGCGCCTAAAGTCATATTACCGTCGGAAATAAACTGAATGGCGAAGTAATATACGAGAATTGTTCCGAGAGTTGAAAGAATATCAACTGCAGGAAGCATAGTAGCACTTGAAATATGAAAACGTATAAATTGATGATTTACGTCGTTATCAAGTCTTACAAGCTCCTCGCTGTTCTTATTCTCACGGTTAAATGATTGGGTAACGTTCACACCCATAATATTTTCGTGAAGATAAGCGGTACGGTTACTTGCTTTGGTTCTTACCCTTCGTGACCACTTTGCAATAACACGCTTCATAAGTACGATAAAAATGCAAAGTGGAATGAGTATCATAAAGCTGACTAACGTCAGTGTTACGTTCATTGAAAGCAGAATTATTACGATGCAAATAAGAGTGAAAACATCAACGATAAGCTGAATCAATGAAGTTGATAAAAGGTTAGCAAGGCCGTCAACGTATGATGTAATTCGAACCAATATTTTTCCTGCGGGACGGTCGTCAAAATACTTGAATGCAAGACCTTGAACGTGCTCGAAAAGCTCTTTTCGGATATCGTGAATTGTGTTATGTCCAAGCTCGGTAATTTTTACGAGTCGCTTTGAAGCAATAAATACGTCGGTAAAAAGAATAAGGGTGACGGTGCTTACGGCGATCAGCATAGTTGTAACGGCGTTATAGTGTGTTCCGCCATCGGTAAGAACATTATCGATCATCCATTGCAAAAGCATCGGCCAGATCAGTGAAATAAGAACGTTTATAATTAGAAGAATGAGACCTAAAATGAATTTTTTCTTATAGGGAAAGGTGTATTTCAATAAGCGTTTTAACAAACCTGCGTTCAGCTTGGAGGCCTCTTTTTCATCATCCATATATCTGTTGCGTGCCATATATCGCCACCTCCTTTACATTGCCTCAAGAACAGTTGAATACTGCTCTTTGTAAATTTCATAGTAACGTCCTTTTTTGTCCACAAGCTCCTGGTGGTTTCCACGCTCAACGATAGTTCCTTTTTCAAGAACGATGATCTCGTCACAGTCCTTTACAGATGAAATTCTGTGGGCAATTATGATTCGGCTCTGCTTTGAATATTCTTCCTTCAAGCGCTTATAAAGCTCCTGCTCGGTTTCCATATCAAGAGCACTTGTAGCATCGTCAAAGATAAGGATGGGGGAGTTGTATAAAAGTGCTCTGGCAATAGAAATTCTCTGCTTTTGTCCGCCTGAAAGTCCCATTCCGCGCTCGCCGACGATAGTATCGTATTCATCAGGCATTTTTGAAATAAATCCGTGTGCTTGAGCTACTTCTGCACATCTGCGCACATCGTCATATGTTGCATCCGGGCGACCAAATGCAATGTTTTTTGCAATGGTATCCGAGAACAGGAAAACGTCCTGCAAAACAGGTGAGAAGCACGATCTTAAAGTGGTAAGATCCATATCCTTAACGTTAACCCCGTTTATGGTAACCTCGCCGCTTGTAGGATCAAAGAAACGCGCCATAATGTTTGTGAGCATCGTCTTGCCGCTGCCGGTAGTTCCGATAATACCAAGGGTCTTTCCTTGGGGAAGATCGATGTTTATGTTATTAAGTATTTTCTTGCCTTCGTGTGAGAAAGAAACCTCATTTAATTTTAAATCAACAGTTGTAACATCAGGCTTTTCCGCATTGGGTTTTGATGCAATGGTAGAGCCGATATTAAGGAATTTAAAAACCTTTTCAGCGCTGGTTGCGGCTTGCTGTGCTGCATTTATCCAGTTGTTAGCTTGCTGGAAGGGAACGAGAATATATCCAACATATCCGCCAACTGCAATAAATTCAGCAACAGTCATTGCCCAAGGGTTATTATCTACACCGTTGATATTACCGTTAACAACAAGCAACGCTGCAATAACCGTAAGAACAATATTTGGAATATGGCTTATAATGGCAAAGGGAATATACTCCTTGCAGTAAACGACCATATAGTTAATCGCGTGATATCTGTAGCCTTCATTCTTCTCGGCAAACTTCTTCTTTTCCTGCTCCTCCTGAGCGTAAGCCTTAACTATTCTTATACCGTTAAGATTCTCCTGGGTAACCATACTCAGGTCAGCACTTGATTCACGAACGAAATGATACCATTTGTAAAATACCTTGCTCATTCTCTTTGAAATAATGAACAACGGAATAGTGAAAACATAGGCGGTGATTACCATTAAAGGGCTCATTTGCCAAATCATTATACTTGCAAAAATGAAGCCGAAAACAGATTCAATAATGCCAGGAAGAGTTCCGGTGAAGAAATTTTTGATCATTTCCGTATCACCGTTTAGGATAGTGAGAATATTTCCCGTATTTTCCTTTTGAATGAAGGAAACCGATTGCCACAAAAGTCTGTCAAAAATATCCTCGCGCATCTTACAAACGGCTTTAAGAGAGGCCTTCGCCATAAGATATCCACGCAAAAATCCGATTGCCTGCCTTACTACTACAATAAGAAGCCAAAGGGAAGCCAGCACAATAAAGAGCTGCTGTTTATTTAAGTTAAGCTCCCAACCAAAAAACGAAAAAGGGTCATCACCGATAACAGAACCGATTATATGCTTTGTGATCTGAGGCAACAGCATAGCCAAGGAAACCAACAAAGCACCCATAATCAGGTAAAGAATCATGATACCCAGGTAAGGAGAATAGTATGAAAAAAGTCGCTTTAGTGTCTTCATAAGAACACCTCACATGCGGAAAAAATTTGAATGTTTGTTTCATTCGCTATAAATATACCTTAAAGAGAGTAAGAAGTCAATACCCAAAATGAAAAAAATCAAAAAAATTTTTAAATTGATAATTCTAAGGAAAAAAAGAAAGAAAAATGTGGTGAAAAAATGTAAAAAAATTTTAAACAACTGCTAAATAAATATAAAATCCCCCATAAATAGGGCATTTTCGGATATAAAAAAAATAATAAAAAAATAAAAAAATTTTTTGTTGCTTATTGACTTTAAGCTCAGTTAGTGGTATGATAGGGTAGATAATATGTATCAATCTGCAGAAATGGCACTCATTATTATATATAAGGCAAGTTTTGCGGATTCAATTTAGCATTCAGGAGGAATAAAATGAAGTCTTTGCGTAACAAGATGCTTATCTTCGTTCTTGTTGCATCGATGGTGCTTTCGATCTTCTCGTGTGTGGCTTATGCTGAACCGGAAGAAACCGATGTTAACCTTGAGCAGGAAAACACCACAGATGTTCAGGATGAAACAAGCATAACAGAAAATGAGGGCAGTGAAGAAAGCGAGTCTTCTGAGGGGGTTACACCTCAGGCCTTTGATCAGTCAATCAACAATGAGTTTGACTATAAGGCATATCGCAACTCCATTAAGGACACTGCTATGCCTGTTGTTGAAAACTGGGGCGAGTATACCGCTAAGGATGCCGTTCAGTTTGACAGAACCACAGGTGAGAAAATAGGTCCCGCTATCGTAGTGGAAGGCGTAACGTCAGAAAATTATGAAAATGAAAAGTATGATGGCGCTTTGTTCCCTGAAGAGGGTATCTACGGTTGGGAGATCGATGTTCCCCAGTCAGGTTGGTATAACATCACATTTTCATATATGCCATATGAATCTTTGGAATATAAAGATGCTAACGGCGATATCGTAAAGCTGGATTGCCAAAGCTCCGCTGTACAGCGCAGAGTTTATATTGACTATAAGGTTCCTTTCTATGAAGCACGTCAGGTAAATCTTGAGCGTGTTTGGAAAGATGAAAGCATTCTTAAGCTTCACAGCGATACGCAGAACGAAAAGCGTCCTTATCAGGTAGGCACCAATCAGTGGCAGACAGTTTCTGTTCGCGACTATATGGGTTATGAGGTTGACCCCTTTAAGTTCTATCTTGAGGAAGGCTCACACGTTTTAGCTTTCGAAGCAATCAAGGAAGGTATGCTTGTTGAAAAGATCACCATCCATCAGATTGCTGATGCAAAGCCTTATGCTGATGTTAAGAAAGAGTATGCAAACAAAGGCTTATCTCAAGTAACAGATGCTCTTTATTTCATCCAGGCAGAAGGTATGCACGCACCTGAAGCATATACCGAAGATCAGGCTGCTATTTTTGCCGATGCTGAAAGATATGGTTTGAACCTTAATCAGGAAATAGAAGGAAAGATTCCCGAGGCAACTTACAGTGTACTTAAATCATCACCTACGCTGTATGCTATTACCGACAGATCATCTCCCTCAACCGTTCCTTACCACCATGCAAAGATCCGTTATAATACCATCGGTGCAGATAAATGGCAGGCACCTAACGATTGGATCGAGTGGCGCGTTAACGTTGAGAAGGAAGGACTCTATGTTATTTCCTTCAAGGCTCGTCAGAACACATTAAGCGGTCTTACCACAACACGTAAGCTTACGATAAACGGTGAAGTACCCTGTGCTGAAGTTGAAAATCTTATTTTCAATTATGATAACAGCTTTTCAATGTACACACCTGAGACTGCTGAAGGCGATACGATCCTCTTCCACTTAAAAGCAGGGGAGAACAGAATCCGCCTTGAATCAACCCTTGGTAAAATGGGTGATTTCCTTGCAGAAGGTGAAAACAGCCTTACCAGTCTTAACTATGCATACAGACGAATCCTTATGATCACAAGTGCTTCTCCTGATACTAACAAGAGCTATATGCTTGATGCTCTCGTTCCCGATGCACTTGAAATTCTTAAGACTGAATATTATAATCTTGTAATTCTTAGAAACGAGATGATGAATCAGTACGGCGATGAGATCAGTGCTCAGCTTACCAGCCTTGAAAGTATGATTCTTTTGCTTGAAAGAATGGTAAACAGCTCAAGCATCTCAGCTTTTGAAGAGGCACTTGAAACAAAGTTTGGTGCATCTTCTGATCCATCAAGTGATGGCGAACTTGCAGATATGATCGTGTTCCTTAATAATAAGCTTAATGCAGGTGAGATCACCGAGGCTGATTGGACCAGAACATTTGCAACTCTTAAGATGGATCACACAGTTATCCCTACATTGTTTACAAACCTTAAGGATGCCATTGCCGCTATGGGTACTTGGATCAATGATATGAGCCAGAACCCCTTGGAGCTTGACTATTTTGTAATTACTTCAGAAGAGTCAGCCAATAGCGAAAGCTTACCTGAAGCCGACGCAGGCTTCTTCGCAAAGTTGCTTCATGAGATCCGTTCATTTATAGCTTCATTTACAGAGGACTATGATAACATCGGCGGTACCGTTGCTCAGGACGGTCAGGAACCCGTTGTTGTTTGGCTTGAAACCGGTGCAGGTCTTACCGGCTCCCGTGATAACGCCACCATCCTTAAGCAGTTGATCGATGATATGTTTACTGCAAAGACCGGTGTTACCGTAA
Organism: Clostridia bacterium; assembly: GCA_045591115.1. Taxonomy (GTDB): domain Bacteria; phylum Bacillota; class Clostridia; order Christensenellales; family QALW01; genus UMGS1322. The sequence goes on along the minus strand of JAZNSH010000006.1, from coordinate 63,023 downwards.
GTACACGTCTTGTTGCCGGAGGCTCGTTGCTACCGTCCGTCCTATCGGGCATAGGGCCGGAAGTCTGTCTGTCCCGTGGCGCGGTTGATGCAATTAACTATGCATTCCGTGGCGCGGTTATGAACCTTGCAAACGATGAACTTTTCCCCAACTGGAGAGAAGTGCTTGCTAATGAAGAGCGTTATAAGCACAGCGCGGTTGATCCCTTTACATTCGGTAACGGTATCTATGCAATTCCCGAAACACAAGACTTCTTTATGACCTTCTATCGTACCGATATCCTTGAGGAGTTAAATCTTACACCTCCTGAGACTTGGGATGAGGTATATAATATAATAGGTCATCTTCAGAATAAGCAAATGACATTTGCAATGCCCGTTCCCGTTGTTGGCGCAGTTGGATCAGGTAACAATACCTTCGCAACACTTCTTTATCAGAAGGGCGGTCAGTATTATACTGATGAAAGAGATTCAACGATGCTTACCACAGATGCAGCGCTTGATGCATTTAAGGAATGGACAGAGTTCTATACATTATATAACTTACCAAATACATACGACTTTGCTAACCGTTTCCGTACCGGTGAAGTTCCCATTGGTATCGCAAGCTATAGCCAGTATTCACAGCTTGCAGTATTTGCACCTGAAATTCAGGGCCTTTGGGAGTTCTCGCTTGTTCCAGGAACAGTAAGAACCGATGAAAACGGTGAAACCTATGTTGACCATTCTTGCGCAAGCACGACCTCAGGTTGTGTAATGCTTTCAATGAAATCAGATACAGAGGAAGAGAGAGAAAGAATTTCTCGTGCTTGGCAGTTTATGACATGGTGGACAGGTGAAGAAGCTCAGTCCCGTTTCGGTACTGAAATCGAAAGCTTGTTAGGTGCAGCAGCACGTTATCAGACTGCTAACCTTCAGGCAATGGCCGAACTTCCTTGGGATAAGCAGTCAATGACTATGATCCAGGAGCAGTGGAACTGGTGTAAAGCTATTCCTCAGGTTCCCGGTGGTTACTATACTGCACGTAACGTTGAGTTCGCTTGGAAGGAAGTTATCAATAACCCCGGTGTTGACCCCAACACAACGTTTACAGAATATGTAAGCAAGATTGACAGAGAAATCGATCGTAAGCGTGAAGAATTCAAGCAAAAGATCGAGCAAATGATGAGTTGAAAGGTGGTAGAATAGAGTAATGGCTAAGAGCGAAATTAAAGCCAAAAACAAAGCATTCTTTAAAGATTGGCTCAAATACCAGTTTAAAGAAATGCGTAAAAACGGTAGCTTATATTTATTCATGCTTCCTTATCTTTTAGTATTTGCAGTCTTTACGATTCTTCCCGTTATCGTTGCAATGTACTTCTCATTCACGTACTTTAACGTACTTGAACCCCCACAGTGGACGGGATTTGATAACTATATACGTCTTTTTACTGCTGATGACTTGTTTATGACTGCTTTTAAGAACACCTTGTTCTTCGCAGTGATTATCGGTCCCGGCGGTTACATAATGTCATTGTTCTTCGCCTGGCTCATCAATGAGCTGGGCAGAAAGACAAGGGCAGTTATGACTCTTTTCTACTATGCACCTTCACTTGCCAGTGTTTATCCCGTTTGGAAGATCATCTTCTCATCTGACCAATATGGTCTCCTTAACGGTTTCCTTATGAACACAGGTATTACGATGACCAACATCAAGTGGCTTGAAAACGTAGATTATATCGTCCCGTGTTGTTTGATAGTTATCCTATGGTCGTCACTGGGTACCAGCTTCCTTACCTTCGTTGCAGGTCTTCAAAACGTTGACCGTACGCTTTATGAAGCAGGTGCTATTGACGGTGTTAAAAACAGATGGCAGGAACTTTGGTATATTACGTTACCTTATATGAAGCCACAGCTTATGTTCGGTGCAGTTATGAGTATTTCCGGTGCTTTCTCAGTAGGTGCGGCAATAACCTCACTTGTTGGTTATCCCTCGCAGGACTACGTTGCTCATACGCTAATACATCACCTTGAAGACTATGCTAACCAACGAATGGAACTTGGTTATGCCTGCGCAATAGCAGTTCTTCTGTTCTTGTTGCAGATTCTGGCTAACAAGCTGATTGCTAAATTGTTGTCAAAGGTGGGTGAGTAATTTATGGCAAAGAAAGTTAACCGTTCAGGCGCAGGTAATTTTTTGGGAATCTTCTTCCTTTGCGCAGTTGCTTGCTTAATGGTTCTTCCTATGGTTTATGCCGTTGGTAACTCATTTAAACCTATGGATGAATTATTCAAATTCCCGCCAACATTGTTACCCAACAGATGGGTTACAACAAACTATACCGATTTGTTTGTTTTGATGGGAAATTCTTGGGTTCCCTTCTCAAGATACTTCTTTAATACTATATTCATTACCGCAGCAGGTACCTTTGGTCAGATCGTTTTCTGCTCATTGTGCGCATATCCTCTTGCTATGTACACATTCCCCGGAAGCAAGTTCTTGACCAATATGATCAAAACTGCCCTTATGTTCAACGGAACAGTTCTTTGGCTGCCCCTCTTCATAATCAAGGCTGAACTTGGTATGATCGACACCTATTGGGCAATTATCATTCCCACATTCGGTGCTCCTATGGGTATGTACCTTATGCGTCAGTTTATGTCACAGATACCTAAATCCCTTGTTGAAGCCGCACGAATTGACGGTGCGGGAAGTTTCAAAATATTCTGGTCGATTGTTATGCCTCAGGTTAAATCCGCTTGGCTAACACTTATGATATTCTCAGTACAGAACCTTTGGAACTTAGGTGCATCGGTATTTATTCAGAGTGAATCTTTGAAAACCTTGCCTTATGCACTTCAACAGATCGTATCAACGGGTATCGCACGTCAGGGTGTTGCCAACGCAGTTACGGTTATTATGATGGCAGTTCCCATTACAACATTCATTATTTCACAGAGTAACATTATTGAAACGATGGCAACATCAGGTATGAAGGATTAAGGAGGTAACCAAAATGATGAAATTTAAAAAGTCAGCATGTCTGGTACTTGCCGTTGTTCTTTCGCTGATGTTCACGGTTACTGCTTTTGCAGCACCGTACCAAAACTATACGATTACCGAAAGTGGTGTATATCCTGATCCTCAGGCATATACCACAGAAGATGTAATAAACAGTGTTGATATCGGAATAGAGGAGAACCTTGAGGGCAAGCCATTAAAGAATCCCCAGGATCTTACGCAGTTTGATAAAAAAGGATATGTCCTTGTATCAGATACAGGCAATAACCGTATTATAGTTCTTGATTCTGATATGCGCACAGTTAAACAAATCATCTCTTCATTTGAAAAAGATGGAAAGATTGAAACATTTAACTCACCTAACGGTCTTTTTGTTCACGAAGAAACAGAGCTTCTCTTCATTTGTGATACTGAGAATAAGCGCATTGTAAGCTTTAAGTATAGTGAGGAAGAAGATAAGTTTGTTTTCGCTCGTACTTATGATGATCCCGATCTTTCAAAGTACTTTGAGGAGCAGACTGATGCGACTACCGAGGAAGAGGTTATCGAGGATACTGATGTTGAAGGCGAAGAAATCGTTGACAACAGTAGCTCAGATTCTTCAGTTTCTTCAAAAACAAGCATTACCTATAAACCATTAAAGGTTGTTGTTGATAATGCAATGCGTATGTTCGTTGTATCAAGAGATTGCTATCACGGCATTGTTGAGCTTAACAGTGATGGCGGATTTACAAAATTCTTTGGTGCAACCAAAACAAAGCAGTCACTTTCATCACTTTTGAATCGTTTATTTACTGCTGAAGCTAAGGATAAGATGCAGCAAAACATCTCAACCGAATACAGTAATATAACCATTGATGAAAAAGGCTTTATTTACGGTACTATTTCACAGCTTAAACTTGAAGAGATTTCAGCACACTTTGATGCGGGTGCAGCAGCAACTGAAGTTGGCGCAGCGCTCAGAAAACTTAATGCCGCAGGTGCTGACGTTCTTTTAAGAACGGGTATCACACCTCCTTCAGGTGACTGGGGTGATGGCATTAACAGATCAAGCTATTCATATCTTTGTGATGTTACAGTTTCAAAGAATGGTCTTACCAGCGTGCTTGATTCACAAAAAGGTCGTGTATTTACTTACACAAATACAGGTGATCTTTTGTATGTTTTCGGTGCACTTGGACAAAAAGCTGTTTCTGTAGGTGATGAAAATAAAACATCAGGCCGTCAGGAGCAGGTTGGCTTTACCGAAGGCACAAACCTTGAACCCGTTGCCATTGAGTTGCTTAATGACGATTCAACCATTGTTATTCTTGATGCTATGGGTGCACAGATCAGCGTTTATAAGCCTACAGAATACGGTATGATCCTTCGTGATGCAGTTAACAGCCATGAAGAACGTGATTATGATGAAGCTGAAAAAAAATGGAACCAGATTCTTGGTATGTCATCAAACTCAGCTCTTGCATATAAAGGCCTTGGAAGAATTTATTACCTTAAGGCCGCTGATACTGAAGTAGTTAACGGTGATACAACAGAACAGAGAGAGATGTATCTTAAGGCTGCTGACTACTTTATGAAAGGTTACTCTCAGGAAGAGTACGGAAAAGCTTTCTTTAAGTACAGAGATCTTGTTCTTGAAAAAGCAATGCCTTATATTATGTGGGCAATAATCATTATTACAGTTGTAACACTTGTTACCGGCTGGTACAGAAAGTTTAAGAAATTCGTAGAAACAGGAGGAAGAAAATTATAATGGGACGCCTTAAAAACCTTGGTAAAGATCTTAAATATGCTTTCCACGTTATCACTCATCCTCTTGACGGTTTCTGGGATTTAAAGCATGAAAAGCGCGGTAGAAGTTATATCGCAGTACTATTCCTTATATTATATGTGTTAACTAATATCTTCGATATGCAGTTTAATAACTATACGTTCAACACATATAAGGTTTTTCCTGAAAGAATTAATATGGTAGGCAGCTTTGTTACAACGGCACTTGTAGTTGTTATTTGGGTTGCCGCAAACTGGGGTCTCACCACCTTGTTCGATGGTGAAGGAAGTATGAAGGACGTATTTATTTACACCGGATACTCAATGTTACCCTTAGTTCTTTCACAGATTTTGCTTATTCCGCTTACAAATATTTTGACAATAAATGAAGCAACGATTGTTTCGCTTGTTACAGTATTAGGATATGGCTGGACGGCAATTCTGTTATATACCGGAACAATGACAACTCATCAATATAGCGGCGGCAAAACGTTCCTTATATTACTTGCTATCCTTTTGGGTATGGTAATAATTGTGTTCTTAGGCATATTGTTCTTCTTCCTTGTTCAGGAAATCTGGAACTTTATCTACACAATATATATGGAACTTGAGCTGAGAAGTTAATGGAGGTGGAGAATATGAAGAACAAAATAATTTCTGCCTTACTCGTTGTAATGATGATCATTACGAGCATAGCGTTTACCGGATGTGCAGATAAAGAAACTGAACGTTTCGCAACTCCTGAAAATGAGGAACCGCGTTACGAATTTACAAGTGATAAAACTTTGGTTCGTCAAGATGAACCAACCACAAAAAGAGATACTTTTGCTTCAGAAGTAAAAGATGAAACAACAGAAGATGCAACAACTCCCGAAGCTGAAGGTGAAGTAACTGAAGAAGTAACAACACCGGAGGCAAGTGGGGAAGAGAACGAGGTTTCTGTGGCTTCTGAGCTTCAAGGAGCAGTAACAGAAGAAACAACAACTCCTGCTGATGGAACAACAACAGAAGAAACAACAACTCCTGCTGATGGAACAACAACAGAGGAAACAACAACTCCTGCTGATGGAATAACAACAGAGGAAACAACAACTCCTGCTGATGGAACAACAACGGAGGATACAACAACACCTTCAGAAGAAGCAGAAACAGATGAAAAAACCGAAACTGAAGAAGTTGTTGATCAAGAGCTTAAAGAAACAGTTTTCAAGCTTGTTGATGAAAACGAAAACTATGAGTTCTATTTCTGCGAAGAAACTCTTGAGTTCGCTTTAAAGAGCAAAAAACTCAGTGCAAGCGGAGAAGAACAGGTTTGGTATTCAAACCCTGCACCTGCAGCGAGAGCGGCAGGTATCCCCGGCGAAATGTCAAGCCAGCTTTCAATATTCTATCTTAACAAGGCTGACGGTAGTCAGAAGACACTTGAAAGCTACACTGACTGCTTCCTTAACTCTGATCCTAAAAATGGTAAAGAGCAGTATTTTGTTGTAAATCACAACGGCAATCTTCGTGTAATTTACATTTTAGGTCTCGTTAAGCCTGAATACGTTGTTCCCACCTGTATGGATGGTGAAATGGCTCAGGAATATATTCAGAAGTTCAAGGATGCAAACTTATTCCAGGCAGCAGGCTTTATCACAAACAGTACTCTCTATACGAGACTTAAACCTTCAGACTGGGCAGGCTTTGCACCTGACGTTAAGAAAGATTATCTTGCAGTTGCTCCCAATATTGAAGAATTTATAAATGCCGGTAAGGATGTATATATCATCCTTGACCAGACAAAATGGAATAACGCACGTCTTATCAATATTTTGCAGGATGCATTTATTCAGACCGGAATGACCTTAGAAATGCGTGATGAGATCAATGCTAACTTTGGTTTTGAACGTGAATCTGCAAAAACATTCTGGATCCCCGTTGATTATACTCTTACAAAGAATGGTTTAAATGTTACGATTCCCGTTGAAGAAATTCAGTATGATAAGGAAAATCTTATAATTTCTTCAATCGATCTTCTTAAATACTTTGGTTCTGCATCAGAGAAAGAAGAAGGTTATATGTTTGTTCCTGACGGTTCAGGTGCAATTATTAACTTTAATAACGGCAAAACAAACATCAATACAGACGTTCGAGTTCAGCTTTATGGCCTTGATGACGGCCGTGCGACCTTACAAAAGCCTTTCTTAAATGAAGGTTCATATCTCCCTGTATTCGGTATCAAGCGTGCGGAAAGTGCTATGTTTGCTATTATCGAGTCAGGTGATACAAATGCAACCATCATTGCAGATATTTCAGGCAAGAATAAGAACGCTGTAGACCGCAACACTTGCTTCTCAAGATTCAAGATGGCTGAATATGAAGAAGTTCAGTTCAAGAGTGCAGGTAAAACAGCAAAGATATATCAGAACGAAATAAACACTGATAATATCTCCGTTACATATTCAATGCTCCTTGATGAAAAAGCAAACTACAGCGGTATGGCTGAAGCTTACAGAAATTATCTTATTGATAATAATGTTTTAACCAAAAAAGCTTATACTGAAATTCCTTTTAATATTGAGCTTGTTGGTGCATATGATCACGAAACAGCATTCCTCGGTATTCCTTATACGGAAACTAAAGCAATCACAACCTTTGATCAGTGTGCTGAGCTTTTAGATAAGCTTAACCAGAACGGTATCAAAAACGTTTCTGTTAACTATAAGGGTTGGGCTAATAATGGTATAAGAAATACAGTATTTAATGAAGCTGACGTGTTAAGTGAGCTTGGTGGGGAAGATGCCCTTAAGAATTTACTTGATAAAGCAAATTCATTAGGTATGAACCTTTATTTTGAAACAGAGCTCGCTCTTGTATATGCATCGAAAACCTTTGATGGTTATAGTGAGTTCTCAGATGCATCCCGTCTTGTAACACGCCAGGTTGCATACCATTATCAGTATTTTGATGATTGGAATACGGCAGCAGCAGCTAACCAGGCATCTATTGTTACACCTGCGCTTATCTATGATATCTATAGTGATGATAATTCAGAAAGCTTTGCAATGGAAACACTTAATGATATCAAAGAGCTTAATATCAACGGCGTAAGCCTTGGTAGCCTTGGATATAATCTTCCCGGAAACTATAAGGTTAAGGATCTGAGAGATAGAGGAGAGGTTGCCGATACTTATGCAAAGGTTGCTGAAGAATATAAGAAAGACGTTAAGGTTATGGCAAAGGGTACAAACTCATATATGCTTCCTTACGTTGATACAATCTTTGAAATCAGCAATACAAGCAGTAAGTTTAACTTAGCTGATCAGTCAGTACCTTTCTATCAGATGGTTATTCACGGATATGTTGAGTATTCAGGCGATCCCATCAACCTTTATGGTGATACACGTCAGTCCTTCCTTCAGGCAGTTGAAGCAGGCTCAGGAATGTACTATCGTTGGTGTTATGCACCTAACGAGGATGTTCAGGATCTCTGGTTTGAAGGTATGTATTCATTGCATTACGGCTCCTGGTTTGATGAAGCAATTGAAATGTACAAGGAGTACAATGATGTGCTTAAGTCAACAGCAGGTGCAGTTATGACAGAACACGAAAATCTTGATGGAGAAGGTCGTGTAAATAAAGTAACTTACGATAATGGCGTGGAAGTTTACGTTAACTATGGTTCAACAGATTATACTACCGAAGATGGTACAGTTGTTAAAGCAGAATCATTTTGCGCAAAGGAGGTAAATGAATAATGAAAAAACCGAGAAGCTATAAATTAGGCTTGATGACAAAGCGTTCCTTGTCAGGATGGCTCTTCGTTCTTCCCTTTATTTTGGGATTTGTATTCTTCGTTATTTCACCTCTTTATACCGCACTTGTTTTGTCATTTAACGAGCAGGTATTTAACCCGGTAACAAACGTTATCAACATCGAACCTTATGGATTCCAGGCATATATTGATGCCTATAAAACACAAGGTGACTACATAAGCGCACTTCTTGATACAGGTGCAAATATGATCATTACAGTTCCTTGCGTTCTTATCTTCAGTTTCCTTATGGCAAATATTCTTAACCAGAATTTCCGTGGAAGAACTTTTGCCCGTGCAATACTTTTTATGCCGGTTATTACTTCGGCTGGTGTTGCAGCATCAATGCTTGCCGGTGGTACCGGTGTTGATACAACACAGATGGATGCCGTTGGATCTCAGGCAATGAATATTGCAGGAAACATTCAGGATTCTATCGGAGGATCCTTTGGTGAATTTATAGGAACTGCCTTTGATAAACTTAGTTCAATTATCAATGGCGCCGGTGTTCCCACATTGATATTCCTTGCAGGTCTTCAAACCATATCACCCTCGATCTTTGAATCTTCAAAGGTAGAAGGCGCAACTGGTTGGGAAAACTTCTGGAAGATAACCTTCCCGATGATAAGCCCTATGATCCTTGTTAATACTGTTTACATTATGATTGAAAATCTTTGCACCAATTCAAGCGCCGTATTAAGCTATATTGCATCAGATGCTGTTGTTAAGCGATATGACTTTATGGCTATGGGCTGGATGTACTTCTTAATGACAACCATAATTATTGCTGCAGTTGCAGGAATTATTTCAAGGTTAGTTTATTATGAAAACTAAGGAGGTGTAGAGATGGAAAAACTTGATAAAATCAAACTTACTAATGAAGTAGGCGCGGAAGAAGTTGATAATTTCGTCATCCCTACACTTACACCTTGGCAGAAGTTTAAGCGAGTTATCTTTGGTAAACGTACATTTAACTTTGTTTGGGCACTTATAAGAACGGTTCTTCTTGTTGGTATTTGTTACCTCGTTGTTTATCCCATTCTTATGACGCTTATCACATCATTTATGTCCAAAGCTGACGTTTATGATCCTACCGTTATTATGATTCCTACGTCAATTAACGTGGATACATATATTGCTATGTGGGAACATGCTGAAATTCCCAAGCTGTATTTAAGCTCATTTACCACATCATTTGCTTTTGCTATTTTGCAGATGTGTTCATGTATGTTGGTTGCATACGGTCTTGCAAGATTCAAATTTAAGGGCAACAATATTATCTTCCTTCTTTGCATCTTTACACTTATGGTTCCTGTTCAGATGCTTACCGAAGCTATGTTGTTCAGATATAAGGCCTTTAACCCCTTGTATATGTTCTCATTTGGTGATCAGCTTAAGACTATTCCCAACATTGACCTTACCCGCGGTTGGACGGCTATCGGACTTCTTTCGGCAACGGCAACAATGTACCGAAACGGATTGTTTATATTCCTTCTTCGTCAGTACTTTGTTAACCAGCCCAAGGAGCTTGAAGAAGCCGCATATATTGACGGCGCAGGTCCCTTCAGAACCTTCGTTCAGGTTATGCTTCCCAGTGCTTTGCCGATGCTTGTAACAGTTTTCCTGTTCGCATTCGTATGGCAATATAATGATATAAATTATATATCATATCTCAATCCCAGTGCGGAGGTTATGTCCACCGACATAATTGGTGAAGGCGCACGTTACGTTGAGCTTGCATTCAAGACCAGCGGTGATGCTGTTCTGAACTCCTTGTATCAGGCAGCTTGTACAATAATGCATATAGCACCTATCATCGTTATCTATTGCTTCTGTCAGAGATTTTTCGTACAGAGTATTGAACGTTCAGGTATGGTTGGCTAATAGGCTAATATAATTTAAGCCGGGCAATTTGCCCGGCTTTTTTACGTTGATAGGATGTTTTTTAATTTAGAAATACATTTGTTATATCCCGAAGTATGTGGTCGTTGAGTAAGTATTTTCCATTCGCAATCTTCGCATATGGCTTTGCCTAAAATTTTAAGATTTTCCTTTTTTTCTTCACCGCAAATACAGCATTTCATAATATCACCTCAGATGGATTTTTAACACCTTTTATATATTTTATTCAAAATACCTAATTTTGGTTAAAAAAAAGATACCCAATAGGGTATCTATTTTGACATCACTTCATATGCTAATTTTGCCGCATCCTCATTTGGTAGGCAATGAAGCTTATAAAAAGGAATTTTTTCAACGAGCTTGCCTATAATGGTAAGCAATTTTTCTGCCTTTTCACTTCCTACCTGACGGAGTGTTTGCGGAAAGATGAGTTTTATTATTTCCGCATTGTTAGTGATACGTTCAATATAATTTTTTTCAGCACGCTCAATAAAGCAAATAGCTTTTAAGGGAACTCTAACATTAAGGTTAATTGGAGTTGATCCGCTAAATGGCGTGCCGTAAGCATAAAAAACGTCATCGATCAATCTTAAAGCAGGCTTGTCATCATTTATAACTTCTGCACCGCTAAAGCATTGCTTCCATAAATTGGTGTGTGTTGATTTACCAACCCCTGAATCAGCAGAAAAGAGATAAGCCTTGTTTTTATAAGCGACTGCAGATGAGTGAAGAATAAAACCGTCAAAATCAAGCAGTGACTCAGCAAATCTTTTACCTAAAAGCATATAAATATAGCTTTCTTCGGGAATTTCAGGATGCTGTGCCAAAACACGGGCGCATCCTTCAGGATTATAAGTAAGCGTAATATCCGTATTATCAAGAGGTGGTATCAGATATTTTTCTGCTTGAGCAACCGTCTTTCCCTTTGCCTCCATATTAACTGTAAGATCGGCAATAGAATATGTATTCATTTAGAATTTTGAATTCCTCTCTGCAAGATCCATAATATATTTACCGTAATCTGTTGTTTGTGTTTCTTTGCCTAACTCATAAAGCTGTTCAGTGGTAATAAAGCCTCTGCGCCAAGCGATTTCTTCAATACAGGAAATATAGAATCCTTGCAGTGACTGTATAGCGTGCACATAATTTGAAGCGGTAAGCATTCCTTCAGGTGTACCGGTGTCAAGCCAAGCCATACCGCGACCCATAAGAATAACGTTAAGCTCACCCTTTTCGCGGTATGCATTGTTTACTGAAGTAATCTCAATTTCACCACGCGCTGAGGGTTTAACGTTTTTTGCAATTTCAACAACGTTGTTATCATAAAAATATAAACCCGGAACTGCATAGTTGCTCTTGGGATTTTCCGGTTTTTCCTCAATGGAGAGAACCTTGTTATTCTCATCAAATTCAACAACACCGAAGGCCCTGGGGTCAGAAACGGGGTAGCCAAAAATTGTAGCACCGCTCTGAAGATCCTTTGCGCGGAAAAGAAGTTGCGAGAAATTTTGACCGTAGAATACATTATCGCCTAAGATAAGGCAAACGTTATCCTCACCGATAAATTCTTCACCGATTATAAAGGCATCAGCAAGGCCTCTTGGCTGATCTTGAACGGCATATGATATAGAAATGCCCAAACGAGATCCATCGCCTAAAAGGCGTTTGTAAAGGGGCGTATCATCAGGTGTTGAGATAATAAGCACCTCATTGATACCTGCAAGTAAAAGGATCGAAAGGGGATAGTAAATAAGGGGCTTATCGTAGATAGGCAAAAGCTGTTTAGAAATTACCTTTGTCATAGGATAAAGACGAGTGCCTTTTCCGCCCGCTAAAATTATACCTTTTGTTTTTTTGCTCATTGTATCCTCCAAAACTATTCAAATACGTTAATTGATTGTAATTTGCTTATAAATTCGTTGCTGTCAGTCGTTGCGGTTTCCTTATCAATTTCATATTCAGAAACAACCGCATCAATAAGCTCATCAACAGTAGCACCGTTTTTTAAAATATTCCACATAAAAACGCCGGTTTCATTAAGAGTGATCATTCCATCAAACCCTGAAGCGGGATCAGCAGAGATAACGGTGTTAATACCTGCGATATTTCGCAATACAAAGCTATCTTTTATCTTCACGTTTTTCTCCTTTAAGTTATAATATATATTTATTATAACCTATTACATACAGAAATGTCAACATAAAAGCAGAATGTTTTCATTCTGCTCAGAGCACTGACAAACCCTTACAAAATAGCACCCTACAAAATTTTTGCAGGGTGCTATTTCCATTGTTGCGATAACCATAAACACTCAGTTGCTTACGTCTGTGTAAGCGCCCTCGCGTTTAGAACATCGCGCCTTGGCTTGCAAGGGTTTCTCGAACTCAGGCAGTCTGCTGACTTTGTCAGCAGACTGAGCAGAATGTTTCCATTCTGCTATTCAATATTGAGTTTAAAAGCGGTCCAGGGGGCAATATTTGGAGGATAACAGATAAACTGCATTGAATCCTTCTTTGTGGGATGGATAAGGCGAAGCTTAACGGAATAAAGTGCTAATTGCTGTCCTTTTTTATTCACTTTAAAGCCGTAACGTTGGTCTCCCCACAAGGGGCAGCCCATATTAGCCATCTGAACACGGATTTGATGAGATCGTCCCGTTTCAAGCTGAACCTGAAGAAGTGATAAAATACCTTCTTTAGTTTCGATCTTTTGCAAAAGCTTGTAATTAAGAATAGCTTTCTTTGCACCTTCAACTGATTGGGGAACGACCTCAACAGTATTTGTGGCTTCGTTTTTCTTTAAATAGTCAATAAGTCTGTTGGCTGAAACTCTGGGCTCACCGCGAACAACGCAGTAATAGGTGCGTTTAAGCTCATTTTCCTTTAATTGATCGGCAAGCCTTGAAGCAGCCTTTGAGGTTCTCGCAAAAACAGCCAATCCTCCTGCAGGGCGATCAAGTCTGTGAACAAGACCCAAATAGGCTTCGCCGGGCTTATTATACTTTTCTTTAACGTATTCCTTTAAGGAATCAAGCATTGATTTATCTCCGGTACTATCGCCTGCAATAATGGTGTTTTGCGGCTTTTCAGCAACAATTATGTGATTATCTTCATATAAAATCTCAAACATTAGTTTTTTTACCTTTCCCATCTGCCTGATGCACCACAAGGAAGAATAATATTATCAGAAGTTGCTTTTAAGCCAACTTCTTCAGCCGTAACTGTTCCTCCAAATTTTTTGCATACTGTCTTTTGGATAACGTTTTTCAGTACCAAAGGCTGCAAACCCGTTGTATAACTGTTTAATAAAAGGAATAATGGCTCGTCCGAAAGAATTTCTACAAGATTTTCCATAAAAGGATAGAGCATCTCTTCAAGGTGCCAAAGCTCTCCTCCGGGGCCTCTGCCGTAGCTTGGCGGATCAAGAATTATTCCGTCATACTTATTACCTCGGCGGATCTCACGCTGAACAAATTTAAGGCAATCGTCAACGATCCATCTTACGGGTGCATTTTCAAGTCCGCTTGCCTGAAGATTTTCTTTTCCTATCTGAACCATATTTTTAGCGGCATCAACGTGACATACTTTCGCACCAGCTGAAGCGCAGGCAACGGTTGCACCGCCCGTATAACCAAAAAGATTCAGCACGTTAATTTGTCTGTCCTCTTTTTTTATAAGCTCACGCATCCAGTCCCAGTTAACGGCCTGCTCAGGGAAGAGTCCTGTGTGCTTAAAGCCCATAGGTCTTACCGTAAAGGTAAGATCGCGCCATTTTATATTCCATTTTTCGGGAACCTTCTTTAAAAATTCCCAATTTCCGCCGCCTGAAGAGGAGCGTTTATAAATAGCGTGAATGTTCTTCTTGTTGGGCTCTTTTGAATATGGCCAAATAACTTGAGGATCGGGGCGAAGAAGGATAATATCCTTCCATCGCTCCAATTTCATACCGTCACCGGTGTCTATAAGCTCATAATCTTTCCAGCTATCTGTAACAAACATTAGATTTTTTCCATTGAGATAATGCACTTTTTATCGTTGATATCCCATTCCTTATTGTTTTCTAAAGGTTCACCAACTTCAACTGAATCAGCAAGGCAATCGCTTGAAATATCGGAAGCGTAAGCATTAACAACATCAGCAATCACACCGTCACAAGTGATAACAAGCTTAATATGATCAATAACCTCAAAACCGGTTTCCTTACGCATTGTCTGAATTTTTGAAACAAGCTCACGCATATAGCCTTCACGGATAAGCTCATCGGTAAGATTGTTGTCAAGAACAACGGTGATCTCGGAATCACTCTGAGCAGTAAAGCCTGATTTATTTGCAGGCGTAATTAACAGATCATCAGCAGTAAGAATAACTTCGTTGCCGTTTATATCAAACTTAATTGAACCGTTTGCATTAAGTTCCTTATAAAGCTCGGAGCCGTTTGCATTTGCAAGCTCTTTGCCGATAAGACCAACAAGCTTGCCGTACTTAGGACCAACTGTTCTTAACTGAGGCTTGAAGGTATAAGTAATGAAGTCAGAAGAGTCATCGGTAAACTTAACTTCCTTAACGTTAAGCTCATCTTCGATTTCCTTGCAGAACATTTCGGGAAGAACCTTAGAACCACTGATGAAAAGCGTCTGTAAGGGCTGACGGTTCTTGATGTTAGCATCGTTTCTGCAAGCACGGCCTAAAGCAACTGCCTTTAAGAGCCAAGCCATATTTTCTTCAAGCTCAGAATCGATCCAAGCTTCGTTTGCAACGGGGAAATCACAAAGGTGAACGCTTTCAGATGCGGAAGCATCAACAGAGCAAACGATGTTGCGATAAATTTCTTCTGCAACGAATGGAGTATAGGGAGCGGTGAGCTTTGTAAGAGTTTCAAGAACGGTGTAGAGAGTCATATAAGCATTGATCTTATCCTGAGTCATATCCTTGCCCCAATAACGCTCTCTGCCACGGCGGATATACCAGTTTGAAAGCTCATCAACAAAATCGTTCATTGCGCGAGCGGTTTCGGTAATGCGATAGTTTTCAAGACCCTCGTCAACGTACTTGATAAGGCTCTGCAGCTTAGAAAGGATCCACTTATCCATTACTGAAAGCTTATCATATTCAAGCTTATATTCTGTAGGATTGAATTTATCAATGTTAGCGTACATTACGTAGAAAGCATAAGTGTTCCACAAAGTACCCATATATTTTCTCTGAGCCTCGGAAACTGCTTCACCATAGAAGCGTGAAGGTAACCAGGGAGATGAGCCGGTATAGAAATACCAACGAACTGCGTCAGAACCCTGCTTATCAAGAATGCTCCAGGGATCAACAACGTTGCCCTTGTGCTTACTCATCTTAATACCGTCTTTATCGTTTACGTGACCGAGAACGATGCAGTTTTTAAAAGGCGCTTTATCAAAAAGAAGTGTTGAAATAGCAAGAAGTGTGTAGAACCAACCTCTTGTCTGGTCAATAGCTTCACTGATGAAATCAGCAGGGAATAACTTTTCAAAGAGCTCCTTGTTTTCAAAGGGGTAGTGGAGCTGTGCAAAGGGCATTGAGCCTGAATCAAACCAGCAGTCAATAACCTCAGGTGCGCGATGCATATCCTTGCCGCACTTAGGACACTTAATAGTGAGGGGATCAAGGAACGGCTTATGAAGCTCAATGTTTTCATCACAACCTGTAAGCTCTGCGAGCTCTTTTCTTGAGCCTACAGTATGGAAATGACCACATTCACATTCCCAAACGGGGAGGGGAGTACCCCAATAACGCTCACGAGAAAGACCCCAGTCAATAACGTTTTCAAGGAAGTTGCCCATTCGACCGTCCTTAATACTTTCGGGAATCCAGTTAACTGAACGGTTATTCTTAATAAGCTGCTCTTTAACGGCAGTCATTTTAATAAACCAAGTGCTTCTTGCATAGTAAATAAGGGGAGTATCACATCTCCAGCAGAAGGGATAACTGTGCGTAAACTCAACTGCGCGAACAAGCTTTCCTGCTTCTTCAAGATCCTTAATAATAACTTTATCGGCATCTTTTATAAACATACCTGCATAAGGTGTTGCTTCTTCAACAAAGCAACCCTGTGCATTTATAAGCTGAACGAAGGGGAGATCATTTTCTCTGCCTACACGAGCATCATCTTCACCAAAAGCGGGAGCAATATGAACGATACCTGAACCTGCATCAAGAGTAACGTAGTCATCAGCAACAACGTACCAAGCACGTTTGTTTGTTTTGGCAAAATCAAATAAAGGCTCATAGTCCATACCGCAGAGGTCTACACCCTTAAGCTCTTTTTTAATTACTGCGCCTTCGCCTAAAGCGCTTTCAATAAGTGCCTTTGCACAGATATAGGTTTTGCCGTCAAAATCAACGTATACGTAATCTTCTTTTGCGTTTACGCAAAGTGCAACGTTTGAAGGAAGTGTCCAGGGGGTAGTTGTCCAGGCGAGAAGATAAGTGTTATCTTCTCCCTTTACCTTGAAAGCAACGAAAACGCTGGTTTCCTTAACGTCTTTATAACCCTGAGCAACTTCGTGTGAAGAAAGTGCAGTACCGCAACGGGGGCAATAGGGAACAACTTTGTGCCCCTTATATAAAAGATCTTTTTCGGAAATGGTCTTAAGTGCCCACCATTCACTTTCAATATAATCATCGTGATAGGTAACGTAAGGATGCTCCATATCAACCCAATAACCAACACGATCGCTCATCTTTTCCCATTCACCCTGATATTTCCAAACGCTTTCCTTGCATTTTTCAATAAAGGGTTCAATGCCGTAATCCTCGATTTGAGGCTTGCCTGAAATACCAAGCTGTTTTTCAACCTCTAATTCAACGGGAAGACCGTGTGTATCCCAACCTGCCTTACGAAGAACGTGATAGCCCTTCATAGTGCGGTAACGTGGAATAATATCCTTTATAACGCGGGTAAGAATATGACCTATGTGGGGCTTACCGTTAGCGGTAGGGGGACCGTCATAGAAAGTGAATTCAGAATTACCCTCGTTCTTTTTTGTACTGCGCTCAAAAATTTCGTTTTCTTTCCAGTAAGAAAGAATTTCTTTTTCCCTGTCTACAAAATTAAGACCGGTATCAACCTTTTTGTACATTAAAAAACCTCCAAATAAAAATTAAAGCCTTGCGCATTTGGAATAGCACAAGGCAAAAAAACACCAAATACCGTACAATCATACGTTATCGCGTAATGTGCGATCCACATCAGAAGCTACTGAAAATTCGCCTCTGCCCCTGATAGGTGATATTTTTAAGAAAGGAATATGTATTCACACCAACCATACACTCTCTGAAAACCAAAAACTTAAAAACGTGTCCTTTTTAACGGGTTATTTTATTAACATACTTATTATATATATAAATCATCATTTTGTAAAGCAGTTTTCTAAAAATTTCATTGACATATTTTTTTCTTTGTAATAGAATTTATTTACACAAAAAGAATAAACGCAAGTCAGCTTTTTTGCTATTGAACAGATTTTTTTATCTGCAAGATGTTAAGGGAACAGCGGTGGAACTCCGCGGCAACAGCCATTACCGTTAAAGTCGGAATGCTTATCGGCTTGTGATTTTCGCAAAAAACAACCTTGGGCAAATGAAGGTTAAAGCGAAAAGGTATTGCAGGATGCCTTAGTTTCGCGCGCCTTCGGTGAAGGTGCGCTTTTTGCTTTCTTCTTTTCGTGAAATATGAATTGGAGGAATTTTATTATGAAAAATCTCAGAAAAATTGTTACCCTGTTGCTTGTTGTAATTATGTTGCTCGCACTTGTTGCTTGCAATAATACGCCTGAAGAGGAAAAACCGCAGACTAATAATACCAACGTTCAGGATGTTGATGACGGTATTAAAAAAGAAGGACTTTGGGCAACCGCTACTTATGTAAAGGATACTTCCTTTGGAGAAGGTGCAAAAACGCTTAAAGTAAAAGTAGAAGCCAATGACCAAAGCGTTATCTTTACAATTAAAACAGATAAAGAAACTGTCGGTGCTGCACTTTTAGAACATTCACTTATTGCAGGGGATGAAAGTGAATACGGTCTTTATGTAAAGGTTGTAAACGGCATTAAGGCTGATTATGATACAGATAAAGCATATTGGTCCTTTAATAAAAACGGTGAATATATGATGTCAGGTGTTGATAGCACAAGCTTTACAGATGGCGAACAGTATGAACTTGTCTACACCAAGGGCTAAAATATCAGTAAAAGAAATAACGGTATTTGCTCTCTTGGGCACGCTTATGTATCTTGGGGATATTTTAATGGAAGCACTTCCCAATATCCATTTTGTAGGCGTACTTACCGTTGTTTACACGCTGGTTTTCAGAAAAAAAGCGCTGATCCCTATATACGTTTATGTGCTTATAACGTTACTTACAAATGGATTTGGAATGTGGTCATTGCCGTATCTTTATATCTGGACGGTGCTTTGGGGGATAGTGATGCTATTGCCCAAAAAAACGCCATTATGGCTTCAATGGATAGTTTATCCCTTTGTTTCTATGCTCCACGGACTTTTCTTCGGAATATTGTATGCTCCTGCACATGCAATTATAATGGGAATTGATTTTGATGGTATGCTTGCTTGGATTGCGGCTGGACTAACCTTTGATATACTCCATGCCGTAGGAAATCTTGCAGGCGGATTATTGATCATACCTCTCAGGAAAAGCTTATTAATGTTAAAAAAACAGGCAAAAATCTAAAAGGCTGATTTTCAGCCTTTTTTTCTTTTGACATATGGGGGATAATAGTGATATAATTATATAAATATAAATATTGGGGAAGTGTTCTTTTGAAAGAAAAAGTAGAAGAAAAAATCATAACTAAGGATGATATTGATAATTTGGAAGAAACTGAGGAAAGCACTATCCGCAGGGTGGATAACAGACCCGGCTCGGTGTTTTCCATTCTTATATTTTTAATGGTATTTTTGATAGGATATCTTTTCTATCCTCAGCTGTCAATGTATTTACCCATACCTGGTGAAAAAATGCACGTGGAGACAAGATACGGTCGTGTAGGAATTGAGGATTTGGTTGATCGCGCTGATTTGATAGTTATTGCAGAGGTTACTGATAAAGATACCAATGCTGAATCACGAACAAACAGTAACGGCGAATCCATAATAGCAAAAGAAGTAAAGCTGGAAGTAAAGCAGGTTTTAAAGGGAGCCCAGGAATCTCCGTTTGTGGTGCACGAATTAGGAGGAAATGCTCTTTTGAATCTCAGCGGAAGAAAAAAGAAATATAATGTTACATATGATGATGCAGCGCAGTATGATGAGGATGCAACTTATTTGTTATTTCTCAACAGCGATGGTATCGTGCTCAATGGAAAATACGGTGCAATAAAGGAAAACTCCGATGGGGATTTCACTGATATCAGGGGAACGTATTCAGTTAATGATGTAATGAATTTATTAAACGGTGGTAGCGAAAAATGAAAAGGCTTTTTTTGAAATTAGTGCTTATTGCCTTTGGTGTTATAACGTTATCGGGGCTTTGCACCTCCTGCGCGGGTCAATCCTATGACGGCGTTGCAAATGCATACCTCAACGCTTTCAGAGAATTTGATTACAAAACGATGTATGAGCTTCTTACGCCCGGTTCTCAAAGTACCTATAGCTATGATGAATTTGTTGAATATCACAAAAAGGTTTATGATGTTTTGAAAATTCAAACTGTTTCTGTTGAAATGGGTGAAACTGTAGATAACGGTGATTCAAAATCATATAACTATACCGCTACCTTTAAATCATCAGAATATGGCGAATTTAAGTATGATATGCACTTTGAAGTTTACAAAAAAACAAAGTTTTATCTTGTTGCCTGGTCGCCGTCCAACGTAGTTCCCCAGATGGAGCGCTATGACAGAATATATGCTTCAACCCTTAATGGCAAACGCGGTGAAATATTTGATAGCCAAGGGCGGGTGGTGGTTCAAAACGATTATGCCATAACCGTATACGGAGAAAAATCAAAATTGGAAGGTAAAGAGGCTGAAACTGCATTAAAAGTAGCTGAAATTCTTAATCTTGACAGTGCAAAGGTTCTTGAAAGTTTTAAGAAGTCAAGTGGTGAAACGGGCATTTTTGCAACGATGTTCAAAGGAGAACTTTCCATTGAACAGGAAAATAGGCTCACGGAAATTGAAAATGTGAAGATCAACCGTGATTCCATTACACCTATCAGATATTATCCCTATGGTGATGCTCTTGCACAGACATTAGGCTATTCAACGCCCATTACCTCAGAGGATAGGGAAAATGAATTTTATAAAGATTTTCCTGAGGGAACACGTGTAGGCAGAAGCGGTCTTGAGGCGGCATATGATGAATATCTTCAGCCAAAGCAGGGGCTGCAGATATATCTTCTTTCAGATGACAGTAAGCGTAAAACAGTTCTTTATGAAGAGCCTGCTCAGGATGGCTTTAATCTTAAGCTTACCGTCGATATTATGCTTCAGAAGAATATCACCGATTATATGAATGAAAACTTTAAGGGAATTACCTCAGGCACGGCAACTATTGTTGAACCAACTACCGGTGCAGTGGTTTCTATGGTAAGCTATCCGTCATACGATGCTAATATATATGCTTATGATAAAGCCACAAATTACGGAGATCTCTTTGAGAATAAATACACGCCTCTTCTTAACCGAAACATACAAGGCACCTATCCGCCCGGCTCTATTTTCAAGTCAATTATGGCTACCATAGGTATTGATTCAGGTAGTGTTAATACTAACACAGTATTTCCTTATGAAGACGATATTGAGTATTATTCCTATGAAAAGGATCGTTGGCGTCCAAAGGGAAGCAACTGGTCCCATTACGTCGTAAGAGAAGCCTTCCGTAACGTTTCAAATAAAGGCAGACTTGATATGAACAGAGGTCTCATATGGTCTGATAACATCTATTTTGGTTGGCTTTCAATGAAGGTCGGCAAGGATAAAATGATAAGCTATGCTGAAAAATTAGGCTTAGGAGAAACGTTGCCCTTTGATCTCAATGTGAGAAAATCTCAGCTTGCAACGGAGTTTTCAACTCTCGATAACCAAAAATTGCTGGCTGATACGGGATTTGGTCAGGCTCAGGTGTTGTTTACGCCTCTTCAGCTTTGTTGCACTTTCTCGATGTTTGGCAATAACGGCACGATTATGTGTCCTTATATAGTATCTGAGATATGCACCACCAATGAAATGGGTGAGCTTGAAGCAGTTAAAACCTATGAAGCAAAGGTATTCAAAACTCCATTTGAAAAAAGCTCCGTTACTAAGGTCCGCTCAATTCTTGAAAAGACCGCAACGGAGGGCACCGGTAAAAGCGGTGTAAAGGGACTTACCGATACAATGCGCATTGCTGCCAAAACGGGTACTGCACAGACCGGTACTACAGAAACGGGTATCGTAGGATGGTATGCAGGCTTAGTTATTGAAGGCGGAAAAAAAGCCGCAGTTTTAGTAAGCGCTGATGAAGGTGATATGAAATTCGCCTGCGTTAATTATATTTTTAATCAATTAAAGTATGAATAAATAGTGAGATAAAAAATGGCTAAAAACGGTTTATTGAAAAGATGGTTTCTTGATGCCTTCAGTGCTATGGCAATGGGCGTATTTGCTACGTTGCTCATCGGCTCAATAATAGGGCAGATCGCAAAGTGGACAAATTGGGAGTTTCTTTTAACTCTTTCAAACTATGCAAAGGATGGAATGGTTGTAGGTGCGGCCATTGGCGTTGCGGTTGCAAACGGCTTGAAGGTAAAACCGCTTGTTATGATTTCTGCGGCAGTTTGCGGTGCAGTTGCATATAAAGAGGGCGGAGGGCCTTTAGGCGCATATATTGCTTCAGTTATAGGAAGCGAGTTGGCAAATCTCGTTGCAGGCAAAACACGCTTTGATATTCTTCTTGTGCCAAGCGTAAGTATTCTTTCAGGCGGCGCGATTGGCGTTCTTACAGGACCTTATATTGATAAATTCTGCGGTTGGATTGCTATCCAGATAGGTAATGCAACAACGCTTCAGCCGGTGCTGATGGGAGTTATTGTTGCAGTTGTTATGGGATTAGCTTTAACTGCACCTATTTCAAGTGCCGCAATAGCCGCAGTTGTATTTACAGAACGCTCTATAAGTAACGAGGGTGTTGCTCTTGCTGCAGGTGCCGCTACGGTTGGCTGTTGTTGTCAAATGCTGGGCTTTGCGATTTCGTCCTGGCGTGAAAACGGTTTTTCGGGCTTCCTCGCTCAGGGACTTGGCACATCAATGCTTCAGGTGCCTAATGTAATGAGACACCCACTTATATTATTACCACCTACTATTGCCTCTGCGATTTTAGGTCCCATTGCCACGACCTTATTGGTAATTGAAAACGGTGCAGGAGTATATGCAGGTATGGGTACTTGCGGTGTTATAGGTCCTGTAGGTGTGTGGGAACAAATGATGGCAAACGGATTTGATTGGTTTGTGCTTGCGAAAATAATAATTATGTGCTTTGTTCTTCCTTTGTTGTTATCACTTGCAATTTCAGAATCTATGAGAAAATTAGGCTGGATAAAGCCGGGACATATGAGGCTTCAATTATGATAAAAAACGTTATATTTGATTTTGGTCAGGTTCTTGTCAAGTTTATTCCCGAGTATATGACAAAAGCCTATATAAGCGATGAAAACGACATAAAAATAGTAGAAGAAGTTATTTTTGACCGCTTATATTGGGATAAGCTTGATGCAGGCACGATAAGTGATGAAGAGGTCATTGAGGCCGCAAAAAAGCGTTTGCCCGAAAGATTATGGCAAAGCACAGAAAAAGTGTACTATAACTGGATCTACAATATCCCTGAAATTGAAGGTATGTCCGAAATTGTTTCGGAGCTTAAGGAAAGCGGAAAAAATATTTGTATTATTTCAAATATTTCAAAACTTTTTGTTGCCCATCACAAGGAAATCCCCATATTAAAGCACTTTGATAAAATGGTATTTTCTTCTGCTTGCGGAATGGCAAAGCCCAATTCGGATATTTTTAATTATACGCTTGAAAAGTATGGCTTTAAGGCTTCGGAAACCTTGTTCGTGGATGATAGGCAGGATAATATTCAGGGTGCTGAAAATGTAGGCATCACGGGATATCTTTTTGATGGTAATGTAGAAAAATTCAAGGAATATCTTGAAAAAATAAATAGGTGATTTTTATGGAAAATTTAACAAAACAAGCAGAAATATTGATAAAAGAATTTGTTGAAGCGGCAGATCTTAAAAAAGGTGATTTAATGGTTATCGGTTGCTCATCAAGTGAGATCGTAGGCGGAAATATTGGCAAAAATTCAAGCCTTGAAGCCGCGCAATTTGTTTTTAACGGCATCTATCCTTACCTTAAAGAAAAAGGAATTTTTCTTGCAGCACAGTGTTGTGAGCATCTTAACAGAGCACTTATAATTGAAAGAGAAGCAGCAGAAAAATTCGGTTATGAGATAGTTGCAGTTGTTCCTCAGCCAAAGGCGGGCGGATCATTTGCAACCTGTGCTTATGGTGCTTTTATCGAACCTGTTGCAGTTGAAAATATCAAAGCTAAGGCAGGTCTTGATATTGGCGGAACGCTTATAGGTATGCATTTAAAGGCTGTTGCCGTTCCCATAAAATTATCAATGAAAAAATTGGGTGAGGCAATTCTTTTGTGCGCCAAAACAAGACCTAAGTACATAGGCGGAGAAAGAGCAAAATATAATTGATAGGAGAAAGCTTTAATGGCAGGAATTGGTCCGGGCCCGGGCGGACATATGGGGCCGCCACCTAATCACGCTGAAGATAAAAACAGAGAGCCAAAGCCAAAAAACATAAAGGAAGTTCCCCGTTATTTAAAAAATATAACGGTTTCTTTCTTTGCAAGATTATTTTATATTTTCGGTCTTGTGTGGGAAACAAATCCGTGGATACTTATTATAATGATTTTTGTTGCTCTGTTAAATGGTCTATTACCGGTTGCAGGCACATATATTACAGCGGAGATAATTAACGCATTGCTTCCCGATCGAGTAGCAGATGTAGCCTTATCAATCGGAGTGCTTTTCGTTTTGCAGTTTGTACATCAGTTTTTAAACAGAATTACAACGGAAGTCAACCAAATAGTTATGAGGCTATCGGGCGAGCTTGTAACAAATCATATCAGGCGTAAAATAATGCGTAAGGCCAAGGAAGTTGATGTGGCTTGCTTTGACCTTCCCGATTTTTACGAAAAGCTTGAAAATGCCAACCGTGAAGCAGGTATGCGCCCCGTGCAGATTCTTAATTCTGCGCTCAATATCGTAAGCACGATTATCAGCATTGCAATCTACATAGTTGTGTTGTTGCAGATAAGCATTATTGCACCGCTGATCGTAGGCGTTCTGGCTTTGCCTTATGCAATAGTAAGTTACGTTTATCGCAGAAAAACCGTTAAATATATGTACCGTCGCTCAAAAGCAAGAAGACAGATGAACTATTACTCCTCAGCAGTAGTAAATAAGGATATGGTCAAGGAAATGCGCTTATTGGGGATTGCAGAGGACTTTGAAGAACGCTATGATGCAACCTTTAAGGATTATTTTAAAGGTCTTAAAAAGCTTATTTTTGAAGAGGGAATGTGGAATATAGCCTTTGGTCTTCTGAGAATAGTTTCTAATTGTCTGCTCCTTTATTTTATCGCTACTCTCGTTATGGATAAAGAGATCCTTATAGGCGATTATTCATTTTATACAGGTGCAATAAGCTCAATAGGTGCGGGCATTACAAGCTTTATTTCAGGCACGGCGACTGTTTATGAGGGAACACTGTTTATCGATAATCTTATTTCCTTTATGAAGCACGAAAGCAGTATTGTGCCTGATGAAAATGCGATAGATCCGCAAAAAGGTATAACACACACAATAGAGTTTAAAAACGTAAGCTTTAAATATCCCGGAACGGAAAAATTAGTGCTTGAAAACTTTAACTTTACGTTAAAGCCCGGGGAAACGGTTGCTCTTGTTGGACTTAACGGTGCAGGTAAAACAACCATAATAAAATTACTTACCCGACTTTATGATCCTACCGATGGCGTTATTCTTCTTGATGGCAAGGATATGCGTGAATACAATGTTAAAGCACTGTATGAGCTCTTTGGCGTGGTATTCCAGGATTTTGGCAGATACGCAGTAACTGTAAAAGAAAACATAACCTTTGGTAATCTAAAAAGAGAGGCTGCCGAGGATGATATCATTGATGCGGCGAAACAGAGCAATGCCTTTGATTATATTGATAGCTTGCCTCAAAAATTTGATACTCCTTTAATGCGTATTTTTGAGGAAGAGGGAACAGAGCTTTCGGTTGGCCAGTGGCAGAAGATTGCCGTTGCAAGAGCCTTCTATTCAGATGCGGATATTCTCATTCTTGATGAGCCTACTGCCGCTCTCGATGCCCTTGCCGAGCAGGAGATCTTCAAGCAGTTTGATAAGCTTCGTGAAGGCAAAACAACACTTTTTGTTTCACACAGACTTTCCAGTGCGGTTGATGCTGACAGAATTGTGGTTATTAAGGATGGAAAGGTGCTTGAAGAGGGGGATCACCGTCAATTAATGCAGAAAAAAGGCGAATATGAGAAAATGTTCTCTGCGCAAGCTGAAAAATACAATAAACAGTAAAAAAAGTATTGACAAACTGATAAATTTGTGTTAGTATCTAATAGAAAATAAATAAGTATATTTTGAAAGGGCTTGATTTATATGAAAAAATTTGTAGTTCTTCTTACTTTGATTGCAGTTTTTGCATTCAGTATGGTTTCAGCTTCTGCTGCAACAACTGATGACCTTATTAAGGCATTGGAAGCAATCCCCGCTGCAAACAACAAAGAGTTCCACGATGGCGCTGTTAAAATGATCAAGGAAGCTAACTTCACTTCAGATCAGATTGACAAACTCATTCCTATCCTTGAGGATCTTAAGACTGCTGTTCCCACAAACAAGGGTCCTGCTGCAAGAAATTATACTAAGGCAGAGGTTGACAAGGTTTTTGAAGCACTTGACAAGGCTTGCGCAATTACCAAGTACAGCTACAAAGTAACTGATTATAAGACTTCAACCGGCGGTTCAGACTTCGGTATTAAGGTTTATGCTCCCGATAAGAGCGTTGCTCTTGAGTATACCGACGGTATAGTTAAAGCAACAGGTGTTGAAGATACAACAACCGGTTATGAGTATTTGTACCTTGCTGGTGGCGCTGTTGTAATCGCTTTGATCGCTGCAGTTATCGTAATGCGTAAAAGAGTTAATGGCTAATTAAGGTTTAAATCTATGAAGTTAAATGGCGTACTAAAGTATTTTCTATTACTTTGTGCGCCTTTTCTTTTGTTTTGTTTGGTAATTTTTCTTATAACAATGTTCTTCTTCTCAAGCTATATTGAAACGATGCCCTTGTGGAATGCTATCATCGAAAGAGAGCCTCAGGAGGAAATCGTTATTGACAATGAAGAAGACGGAGAGATAGAGCACGAAATTGAATTTGTTACTCCTCCTCCGGTGATTGTTGAGGTTACTGAAAACGAAGAAGAAAAGGTGTACTATAATATAAATGATTTTCCAAAGATAAAATGGGGCAAAAAATGGGCAACAATGTCAATAGATTATCTTGGCGCAAAAAATATTCCCGTATATGAGGGGGACACCTTAACCGTGCTTAATTATGGCATAGGTCACTATTTCCCTTCAGATAAACCCGGTCAGGGCGGAAACTGCGTGCTTTCTTTCCACGTAAACCGTCAGAAACAGCTTTATTATCTTCAGGATATTCCTCTTGGTGAACAGATCGTTATGAACACTTCTTACGGTAAATATGTTTATGAGATAACCGCAAAAGATATTTTTGAGGCTGATGACAGTCAATATGTCCTCCGTGATGAAGGCGATATGCTTACCTTGTATACCTGCTATCCCAATAAGGGACCTTACAGAAAACAGAGAATTGCCATAACCGCAGTTCTTGTAGAGGATCTCAGCGATCCTACGTGGAGGTAAAATATGAGTACGTTCAAAAAAATTCTCCGAGGAATTATTGATGTTTTTGCTGCAAGTATATTGGTATTTGCGTTGCTCACAACAAGCTTCACAAGCGGAATATCGGATGCTAAAACTTCAGCCGAAACAGTATGTGATGATGAGTTTTATGAAGTTTTAGAAAATGATATTGTTACAGCGATGAATGCTTTTGGTGGAGTTATTGATATTCAGGGAACAGAGGTCTTAGAAGCAGTAGGGAAGGAAAATGTTAAACAGTATGCTAAAAACTATACGGTTACGTTTTTTGAAGCAGTGCACAGCGGAAAAGAGTTTGCTCCTCCCAAATTTGATGATGGCAATTTAAAGGACTATATTTTCAACTATATTCGCGGATTCGAGCCTGATATTTCCGAAGAAAATCTGCAGGAGATCTATGATGTAGTTCATAAAAGCGTTGTAAACTCGTTGCAGTATATTCCCGGATTGGTTCTTAATGTTATTCCGACTGCAGGAAGAATTTTTAGTTCGCTGAGCTTTCTTGGCAATATAGAAATATTCTTATATCTACTGTTTATCGTGCTTGTTGCGATAAATGTTGTTCTCAGTGAGAAAAAGAAATATTTCGATACCTTCTACGGTCTTTTGGGAACAATATTCTGTGTGCTTGCAATAGTGTTTATACCGTTACTTATGATAACGATATATGATATTCCGTCAAAGCTCGTGCTTGATGCACCGGTATTGTTGAAGCTCATTGGCGGAGTAAATGATCTTATGTTTGAATATACCGCGCTTATAACAGGTATAGCCTTTATAATTGCGACACTTGCACTTATAACGGTTTCGGTTTTTATTGCAAGAAAAAAATCTCAGAATAAACTTGAAAAAACAGTTGACAAAAATTAAAAACAGTAGTATCATAACCAAGCAAAGTAGGAGCTGCCCGCTTCTCACCTGTCAGTAATTAAGCTGCACACGGTTAAAATTGGCTATTATATGTAAGGCTTATTTTGTGCGGGTAGTTTTGTGCTATCCGCATTATTTTATTTGGAGGTGTTCAACATTACAGAGTTAGCTATCAATGATGAAATCAGGGAAAAAGAAGTCAGGCTTATAGGCTCAGATGGTACTCAGCACGGCATAATGCCCATTGATCAGGCAATGCGAATGGCTGCGGAAGAGGATATGGATCTTTGTCTTATCTCACCTAAAGCAGTTCCACCCGTATGCAAAATTATGGATTACGGCAAATACCGTTTTGAAGCACAGAAAAGAGAAAAGGAAGCACGCAAGAATCAAAAGGTTATTGCGCTTCATGAAATTCAGCTTTCCGCAACTATCGAAAAACACGATATGGAAGTTAAAGCCAAAAAAGCAAAAGAGTTTATCGCAGCAGGAGATAAGGTAAAGGTATCAATCCGTTTCCGTGCACGTCAGATAACTCATCCTGAAATTGGTCATCAGATTATGCAGCTTTTTGCTGAAATGTTGAATGATGTTGCCAAGGTTGAGAAGAAACCTCTTCTTGAAGGTAGAAATCTCATAATGATAATGTCACAAATTTAAACTTTTATTAGGAGGTAAATTACTATGCCAAAAATGAAGACCCACAGAGGTGCGGCTAAAAGATTTTCACTTACCGCAACCGGAAAAGTTAAGAGAGGTAAGGCTTACAGAAGTCATATCTTAACAAAGAAGTCAACCAAGAGAAAGAGAAATTTACGTAAGGGTGGCTATATTGCCCAGTGCGAAGCAGCAAATATTCGTACTCTTATACCTTATAAGTAAGCTTTAGGAGGATAAAAAAATGAGAATTAAAAGAGCAGTTAATACAAAGAAGAATCATAAAAAGGTCTTAAAGCTTGCTAAGGGCTACTTTGGCGCTAAGTCAAGACAGTTCCGTATCGCTAACCAGGCTGTTATGAAGTCACAAGCTTATGCATACGTTGGCCGTAAGCTTAGAAAGAGAGATTTCCGTGCACTTTGGATCACACGTATCAATGCTGCTGCAAGACTTAACGGTCTTAACTACAGCAAGCTTATCTGCGGTCTTAAGAAGGCAGAGATCGAAATCAACCGTAAGATGCTTGCCGAGCTTGCAGTATATAATGCAGAAGCATTTGCACAGCTTGCAGAAATTGCTAAGAAGAACCTTTAATAAAAAGTTGTGTGCAATGTAATATTTCATTGCACACTTTTTTATAATGATTATGATTAAAATAACAAGTACGTCAAACGACAGAATTAAATTTTTAAAAACCCTTAAGAGCAAAAAGGGCAGAGCGGAAAACGGCTTATATCTTATTGAAGGTAAACGTGCTGTTTTAGATGCTGTTGAGCATAACGTGAAATTCAAAAGTATTCTTATTGAAGAAAACTCCGATTTTTCCGTTAACTGTGATTGCGAAGTCATAGAGGTTTCACGAAGAGTCATAGAGGCACTTTCGGATACGTCAAGTCCTGAAGGAATAATTGCTGAAGCCTATATTCCTGAGCTTAGCTTTGATATAAACAAGATAAAGGGCTTGGTTGTTTTTCTTGATAGACTTCAGGATGCAGGAAATGTTGGCACCATAATCCGTACTGCAGATGCTTTAGGAGCAGGTGCGGTTGTGCTTTCAAAGGACTGTGTTGAGCTTTTTAATCCTAAAACAGTTCGTGCGACGATGAGCTCTATTTTTAATGTGCCGATTATGCTTTCAGAAGAGAGCATTGATACGCTTAAAATGCTTAAGGATAACGGTTATACCATTTATTCAGCGGCTCTTAACGGTGAAAAATTTAATTCTGTAAAAGATATCAACAGTGAAAAAAGTTGTATAATTATCGGTAATGAGGGAAATGGAATCTGTGATGAAATTCTTGATTTTTCGGATAAGATAATTACGCTTCCTATGCGCGGTGGGGCAGAATCCTTAAATGCCGCCATTGCCGCAGGCATATTGATATACGGTTTTACTTTCTTGAAATAAGGAGGATATATTATGTCAGGACATTCCAAATGGGCAAACATTAAAAATAAAAAAGCAAAAACAGATGCCGCAAAGGGTAAGATTTTTACCAAAATCGGCAGAGAGTTGGCAGTTGCAGTTAAATCAGGCGGACCTGATCCTGCAGTAAACTCAAAATTAGCTGATGTTATCGCTAAAGCAAAAGCTAACAATATGCCTAACGATACCATCACACGTTCAATTAAAAAGGCTGCAGGCGAAGGCGACGGTGCAAACTATGAGGAGCTTGTTTATGAAGGCTACGGTCCTGCAGGTGTTGCAGTTATCGTAGAAATTCTCACTGATAACCGTAACCGTACCGCAGGCGAGATCAGACACATTTTTGATAAAGCAGGCGGAAGTATGGGCGCAACAGGTTGCGTTTCCTGGATGTTTGATAAAAAAGGCGTTATTATCATTGAAAATGACGGCAAGATCGATGAAGAAGCACTTATGATGAGTGCTCTTGATGCCGGTGCCGAAGATTTTACGCCCGTAGAAGATACCTTTGAAATTTATACCTCACCTGATGATTTCTCAGCAGTTCGTCAGGCACTTGAGGATGAAGGTTATGCTTTCCTCGAAGCAACAAATGATATGGTTCCCCAGAACACCGTTGCTGTTTCAGGTGATGATGTTCTTAAGAAGATCTATTGGATGCTCGATCAGTTTGATGATCACGATGATGTTCAGAACGTTTACCACAATGCTGAACTTCCTGAAGAAGAGGAAGAAGAATAATATTTCGGATGTCGGCAAAGTCGGCATCCTGTTTTTATCGGTGAAAATATGATCTATGTTATTATAACGGTCTCAATTCTGATTTTAGTTTTTTTAGTTTTCTTGGTGTACATTTTTGATACGGCTTTCTATAATCCGCCACGTAAAAGAAGCAGAAAGGTTGATTTGGGCGAACAACACCGCCTTTTAAGTGATAAGCTTGAAGCGTACTGCATAGAGGTTAAAAATGCAAAGTATGAGAGCGTTGAAACAGTCTCCTTTGATGGTACTGTTTTGAAAGGCAAATACTATCATTTTAAGGATGGAGCACCCGTTGATATAATTTTCCACGGCTATCGCTCCAATGCTGAAAACGACTGTGGAGGCGGTTTTGTGCTTTCGCGTGATTTGGGACATAACGTTCTTTTGCCTGATCACCGTGCCCACGGAAAAAGCGGAGGCAACTCAATCACCTTTGGTGTTAAGGAAAGATACGATTGTCTTCAGTGGATAAAATTTATATCACAAAAGCTTAATGATCCGAAAATTATTATTTCGGGTATTTCAATGGGCGCGGCAACGGTGCTTATGGCAAGCGATCTTGATCTGCCTAAAAATGTGAAGGGTATTATTGCCGATTGCGGATATTCTTCGCCTAAGGAAATTATCTTGCTTGAAAGCAAAAAAATGGGTTTTCCCAAAAAACTTTCAGCTCCCTTTATTGCTTTAAGCGCAAGACTTTTTGCAAGATTTAATTGGACGGAAACAAGTCCTGAGAAAGCAGTAAAAAATGCAAAGGTGCCGATTCTTATCATCCACGGAGAGGATGACCGCTTTGTTCCGTTTTCAATGAGTAAGCCGATCTATGATGCCTGCACAAGTCCCAAAAAGCTTTTCAGTGTAAAGGCTGCAGGTCACGGACTCAGCTTTATTCTTGATGCTGAAGGTTATGAAAAAACGGTTAATGATTTTAAAAAGGCAGTTTTGAATGACGATTTAAACTATTTTGAATAAAATTTTCAAAAAGACAAAAAATAATACCAAGAAAGGAGAATTCCTATGCTTGGTATTTTTTTATTTATATTAGGTATTATGGTTGGCGGAGTTGCCGGCGTTTTTGCAATGTGTCTTGTTCAAATAAATAAGGCTGTTAAAAAATCGTAAGTTCCACAACATCGCCAATGAGTTTTTGTCTAAAATCTATATTGTCCATATAGAATTTATAAGCTGTGGGAATATAATCGTTTTTATTTTCCCATTTATCATAACGTTCTTTTACAATTTCACGTTTTTCGTTGTTTGTTTTGTTTTGAGCCCAACCTAAATCAAATATATCACAGAATTCAACGTAATCCATTGGCTTATAATAAGCTTCTGCAGCTTTGCGTTTTTGATTCCACTCTTCCATAACGAAGGGAGTTTCAAGATCAAAATCGTCTTTTTCACCAATATCCTTTAAAAAGACCTGAGCCATAACGTGGTGTCCAAATTCATTAGGATGAACTCTGTCGGGATTGATTAAAGTATGAGTCTTGAGCATAGGTTTCATAAATTCTGAAAAATCAACAACGGGAATATTATATTTTTTTGCAAGCTCTTTCTGGAACGAAACTGCTTCATCCATTCTGAATTGGCATTTTAAGTTTTCTTCTGCTGAATCACTAATCTCGTCGTAGGGAGGTGGGGTGCAGATAATAGGCTTTGCACCGGATGCGAAAATTTTATTTATAATATTTTCGTAAGCAATCTTGTGATCATATAAAGCTTTGTCGAGAAGTTCTTGTCTGTTTTGAACATTTTCGGCATTTTTTGAATACCACCATCTTGCTATATCGTTTATGCCAAACATAGTTACGACGTAATCAGGATTATAGCAAAGACAGTTAGCGTAAATGAATTTCTGCGCTCTAATGGTCATTCCGCCGGAAACACCGCAGTTATAACATTTAATCTGATACTTTTTTCTTAATAACTGATAGATTTCGGCAATCCACATTCCGTTTGATGTAATACTATCACCTAAAAAACAAATGATATCTCTGTCCTTAAACATTTTTAACACTCCTTGAACTTAATAAAAAAATTATAGCACAATTTAATTTTTAAAACAATAATAAAGTGTAAATTTTTTGCCTGATTGCATAAAAAATTTTTTTATGTTATAATTCTTTTGAAAGGAGAATGCTATGGAAAATAAAAAGGTAAAGATAATATTAACGATTCTTTTGGTCGCCGTAATACTTTGTGCTTTGTTTTTTTATTTAGTGTGGAACGGGCATATAATATTAAATGGCTTTTCAGCAAAAAAATATCCTGTAAAGGGCATAGACGTTTCTTCCTATCAGGGAGAAATAAATTGGCAAGAGCTTTCAAAAGAGAACATTTCTTTTGCCTTTATTAAAGCAACGGAAGGCAGTAATTTTGCAGACAAAAATTTTAAGTATAATTTTAGTGAAGCAAGAAAAACTTCACTTTGCGTCGGCGCATATCATTTTTTTAGTTTTGACAGTAGTGGAGAAACACAGGCAGAAAATTTTATCAAAAACGTTGAGCCATTTGATGGAATGTTACCTCCCGTTATCGATGTTGAGTTTTATGGCGATAAAGAACAAAATCCTCCTGACAGAAATGATGTTGAAATAAAGTTAAAAGCTTTAATTAAAAAATTAGAGGAGCATTATAACCAAAAACCTATTATTTATGCTACGGAGAAATCCTATGAATACTATCTTTCCGATGATTATAAAGATTATGATATATGGATACGCAATGTCATAACAAAACCTAATCTTTCTGACGGCAGATCCTGGACTTTTTGGCAATATACCAACCGTGAAAAGCTAAAAGGCTATAGCGGACGCGAAGAGTATATCGATATGAATGTTTTTTGCGGAACAAAAGCTGAGTTTGAAACATATTTGAAAGCAAATACCTATAAAAAATAAAAGGCACTGATTTTTCAGTGCCTTTGGCGTTCCCGAGGTGATTCGAACACCCGACCTACCGCTTAGTGGATTTTTAAGATTAAAGTATTATCTTGTGTTACACCGTTGTCGATGGCATTATGTTGTTTTCGTTTGCTTCGTTAGAGATAATAGTGGTGTAAAGGAGGATTATTTAATGTAGAAAAATTACTCTTTGACCATAATCATCCTATCTAATATTTTATGATTAGATGTGTCAAATATATTCTCATTTTCCAGAGTTTTAAAATCCACTTTTTTATTAACTTCTGTAACAGGAATGTCTTTTCTTATAACATAATACTTCGGAATATATATTTCGGGACATTTGCTTCTTATTAATGAATCTAATTCGTTTATAATAGCATCAGAATATTTGTCATTTTCAAATACAATATGGGCAACAGGCACTTCTCTTTCTTCTGGGTCATCGTATTTGACACAACAACAATCGTTAATTAAAGAATGAGATTTTATAGTGTCTTCAATAGTTCCAAGCCAAACTTTGCCACCACTTCGTGTAAGCATTCGTTTCGCTCGACCGCAATGATAAACTCGGCCATCTTCATCCATATAACATAAATCGTCTGTATGCAGCCATACCTTACCATCTTTATGTACGCGAAGCATTTTCTTCGTTTCGTTAGGGTTCTTGATATACCCCTTCATCACAGTAGGACCGGAGATGCAGAGTTCCCCAATTTCTCCATACTTCTTTTCTTCTAACTTTTCAGGATCAAATTCGTCGTAGGGCATATAATCAAATACACCTATTTCAGCATACTTCAAAGGTATGCCTATACTACCTTTCTTGAGTGCAGGTTTTATAGAGTATATTACACCGGCCATACTTTCTGTAAGACCATATCCCTGTTTAATCCAAGTATCACAGTTTTTAGATTTCGAAAACTCGTGATAAGCAAGTTCCTCTTCTTCGTGCAACTTATCTCCTCCTGAAATAGGATCTGTTGCAAAAGAAAGGTCATCTATTCCGGATTCACGAATACTTTTAAACAGAATTGGTCCTGCCATAAACACATTGGGACGATGTTCTTTAATCAAAGAAGGATATTCTTCAATCGAGAATTTGGAAATCAAATTAACCGATACGCCACAGCACATAAGATTATAAGTGGCGTTAAAGTAATACGAAACAGCAGGCGGAAGAATACTCATCGATGACTTGGGCGCATAAAACTCCATTTCGCTATTCATAAAAGAGCATGCGCTCGCAATAATGCTATCATTAGTTGTTTCAACGCCTTTTGCACCGCCAGTCGTACCACCGGTATACATAATAACGCTTACATTTTGTCCACCGTTATTAATTGTTCGGCAATCTGTGCCCTTGTAAAGCTTTTTCCACTTGTTATATTTTAAAAACTGCGAGGAAAGCTTTGCTGATTTTCCGGATTGACCGACAATACTTTTAAAGTTTTCCATAAACATTTTAATTATTGCCGTCTTGCTCATTGATGCAGTTACTGGAACCGTAATAACTTTGTTTATCGTTTTAGAAAGACCCAAATCCATAGCTCCAACAACATTTTGAAGGATGAATGGAATGTCAGATACAAATAGGTATTTTGACTCTGTTAATTCACACATAAATTTAATTCTTTCAGGACTCTCGTCAAATTTAATAAGATTTGTCGTAGCCCCCATCTTACAAAGCGCAAACCAAAAGAATATTGCTTCAGGAACATTAAGGAACACGAAGGAAACTGTATCTCCTTCTTTAATACCCATAGCTGTCAAACGAGCAATGGTTTTTTCAACTTCTATTTTTATGTCATTTGTTGTATATTTGTTTCCGTAGTATTCTAACAAAGGATGCTTATAGTCCTTTGTAATCTCCAGAAAAAAGTCATAGCAGTTCTTTCCAAACGGAATTTCGGGCAAAGAGGGATCTTTGTACCATTTCATCCAAGGTTTGTCGGCAGAAGGGTATCCAGTGAGTTTTTGTTTTGTTTTCATATTTTTTCTCCTTAAAATTAAAAAAGTGCGGCTACCGAAGTAACCGCACAAAAAAACGCAAACTCCGATAGTCGCCAAACCAATTCAATATAAAGGGCATAATAACACACTCACATTGACGGAATTTGCTTTTTTATCAAATTCACAATGAGAGTATGAAACAAAAGAGGGTATAATATTCCCAAAAAAGAAAACAATGCCCCTACGTGTATGTTTATATTAAATTGATTTGGCAACTATACTATAACATAATGTCAAATTTTCGTCAAGAAAAATAAAAAAGGCACTGAAAATTCAGTGCCTTTGGCGTTCCCGAGGTGATTCGAACACCCGACCTACCGCTTAGGAGGCGGTCGCTCTATCCGGCTGAGCTACGGAAACATTACGTTATAATTGTAAATTACAAACGTGATTTTGTCAACTAAATATATAATAGTAGTGCAACAATGGGCATCGTTATAACTGAAAGAATGGTAGTGAGCGCAACGAGCTTTCCTGCGTAGGGGGAGTCACCGTCATAGAGCTCTGCAAACATAGTTGTAACTGCCGCGGCGGGGGTGGAGGCAAGTATAACAAGAACAGTCAGAGAATCGGTGCTTAACAATCCCGTTAAGGAAATAAGCCTTAAAAATGCCCAGATAATTGCAGGGAGGATAAGCAATCGAAGAAGTATAAAAGGATACATATGCTTATCCCTAAAAATACCTTTAAAGTTAATATCTGCAAGGCGTGCACCGATTACAAGCATCGAAACGGGTGCAACCATATTCTTTAAAGTCTCAAGAACATTGTAAATTACTTTAAAGAAATTACCAACAAAGGTCGGATCGTCCTTAACGTTTACGATCCACGTTCCGGCACCGGTAACAAAAAGGATCATAGCCATTATTATAGGCATAACTGCGGGATTGAAAATGGCCTTTTTAAATGAAATATACTTTTTATCGTTGGTATAAATAAGTCTGCCCAAAGAATAGCAGAAAACGTTAAACCAAACAACGTAGATTGTTGCATAAATAGCGTATTCGGGACCGCAAACGTCAGTAATAACGGGGATTCCCATATATCCTGCATTGGAGAAAATAAGCCCGAACTGAAGCACTCTGCGTTTTTTGTCGGGAGCTTTTTTAAAAAACTGCTTTGCAAGAATGTATAAGATCAGGTGAATCAGAAACGCACAAACGAAAACCTGGCAGAGATTTTCAATGATCTCTATTTTAAATTCAATTATAAAACTATGAAAGATAAGTGCTATCTGTGCAATGTATAAGGTTAAAACAGATAGGGATTTCGGAAACTCTGAGTTAGCAATGCCTGTTTTCTTAACGATAAAGCCGGGTAGCATAAAAAGAAAAAGAGTAAATACCGAAATAAACAACGTTGAAATTTCAATCATCCTGAAAACTCCTAAAAAAATACCCCTGCAAAAAACAGGGGGATTGGAGCTGATGACGAGAGTCGAACTCGTGAACCTCATCCTTACCAAGGATGCGCTCTACCTACTGAGCTACATCAGCAATTTTCTTAACAACGTGTGTATTATACAACAAGGTTGAAAATTTTGCAAGCACTTTTTTAAAAATTTTATAAAAACAAAAAATTGTTATTTCTTGACTTTAATGTACTTGATATGTTATATTAAATACTAGAACGGAGGCGAACAAAATATGGAAACAGTAAGCTTTGCATCTGCAAAAGCGGTGTTTGGTCAATTTAATACGGATAGTGAAAATGCGGTTGATCAGTACGGCTTTTATTATCCGCTGGAATATTCCCGTAACGGAACGGTCAGGATCAAAATTACCGCACGCAATTTTTTTAGGTTATATATTAACGGAAAATTTGTATTGCACGGTCCGGCAAGAACGGCACACGGATATCAAAGAGTCGATGAAATAGATATAACCGATTACCTTATACACGGAACCAATCATATAGCGGCAGAGGTTATGGTGTATGGGAATAAGTGCTCGCTTTATGGCAATTATTCCAATGATTGCACCCTTGAGGATGGCTTGTTTATTGCTGAAATAGTACAAGGTGCAAGCGTGCTTTCCGCAACAGGTGTTAGTGATTGGAGAGTATGTAAAATTTCCGCAAGATCACCTAAGGGGGAACGAATATCACATTGCCGTGAGGTTGCGGAAATTTACACTATAAACGCTGATTTCCATTCCTGGAAGCATGGTAAAGGTGAATTTTATTCAGTAGTACCCATAATTAACGAGCCCGTGTATCTGCCCCATAAAGCACTTATTCCCAAATTGGATGAAAATCCTTTTGAAAATCTTTTGGATTACGGTGCTTGCAGAATAGATGAGGATAAAAAGATTAAAAACAAGCCACGCAAGGCTTATATTGATTTGCCGTACTACAAAACGCTTCCCGAATATCCCCTTGAGGATTTTAAGCGTACAGTTCGCGTTAAAGGCGGTGTCAGGGTCGTTCCCTCTGATAATGGCTTTAAAATAACGAACGAAGGAACACAGGATCCTTATGTTTTGCTTGCGGCAAGCGAAAGCTATTTGGGCTTTATAAATATCAGCGCAACCTGCGAAGAATCGGGCATAATCGATATTGTACATTCCGAGGTGCTTGAGCTTGACGGCACACCCAATACAACGTACAACACTGTTACAAGACTGCACGTTGAAAAGGGAAGGGTTGATTTTATTTCTATGGAGCCTGCTCTTGCACGTTACGTTTTAGTTATATTCAGGGGAATAAATAACGTAACTCTGCATAAGCTATCAATTATAAACGATTCATATCCTGATCTTAAAAAAACATCCTTCCTGTCAAGCAGTGAATCGGTTAACCGATTATATAATGCGGCAAGGAAAACGCTTATTTTAAACACTAAGGACATTTTTATGGATTGTCCTGACCGTGAACGCGGCGGCTGGTTATGCGATTCCTTGTGGACTGCACGTGCGGCATCACTAATGCTGTCAGATTCTCTTGTTGAAAAGGAATTTCTTGAAAATTTCTTGCTTACACCAAGCGAAAAAATGTATAAAGGCTTTTTTCCCTGTGTTTATCCTGCTCATACGGATTTTATAAGCTCGGTAGGAATAACCACCTGGTCATTCTGGCTCGGACTTGAATTTTGCGAATATGTTCGCCGCACGGGTGATATTGCGTTCCGTGATGAGCATAAAGCAAGGCTTGAAGCGTTTATTAACGGCAGTAAGGAGTTTATTGGTGATAGCGGACTTATTGAAAATTTACCCGGCTTATTTATAGATTGGTCACTTTCAAACACCGATGAGCATAAATATCCCATTTCCACTGCGGCAAATGCATTATATGCATATATGCTTATTGAACTTGGAAGGCTGTATTCAGAGCATAAGTGGATAAGCTTAGGCGAAAGCATCAGGTTGATTCTGCGTGATATAATCCTTAAGGATGTTGAGGTTGAATTTTTAAAATATATTCCGGATGCGATATATAAGCACAAAAACGGTAAATATTATCCTAAGGAAAACTGTTACAGCGAAGCGGCAATGTATACTTCGCTCTGGAGCGGATTGTTTAATAAGGATGAAGCACCGCTGCTTATGGAAAACGTTCACAACGCCTGCGGTCCTCTGCCTAAATATCCTAAAAATCCTAATGTAGGCGAAAG
Organism: Clostridia bacterium; assembly: GCA_045591115.1. Lineage (GTDB taxonomy): Bacteria > Bacillota > Clostridia > Christensenellales > QALW01 > UMGS1322. The sequence continues at coordinate 23,259 of JAZNSH010000006.1, read as the reverse complement.
TCAGCTTTTTATCGGACTGTGTATTCGCCTTGATATGCTTGTGCGTCAGGGAAATATCAATAAGATGTTTGAGGATATGTTTGAGATTTATATGCCACAGCTTGAGGAAGGTCCCGGCACACTTTGGGAAAACTGTAATCTTGAAAATAATTCCCGCTGTCACGGCTTTACGGCACACGCAGGTGTGCATCTTATACGCGACGTGCTCGGCATCGGAATCCCCGAATTAAATGAAAAAGGTGAGGGAGAATATAAGATAACTATCACACCTAACATTTGCGGCTTAAGGTGGGCAAAAGGAACACATTTTACCTTCTTCGGTATTGTATCTGTAGGCTGGAGGTATAACGGGATCTGCTTTGAGTTAAACGTAAATATACCCAAGGGCATTAAATATGATATAGTGCTTCCCCGCGAGGTACGGATGCTTGACCGGTCCAATATCACCATTAATGTTGAGGAAGTATAAAATAAAACAGTGTTCAAGCTATTTTGAACACTGTTTCTGTTTTTTTATGATCTGTTTTTGTTTATTGCTTTTTCCAGTAAAACCACGGAAAAATACATAAGTGCCGAAAGCAGACAAAGCACCAGCGTTGCTGACATAACTATATCCATTTTAAAAACCTGGCCGCCGTAAACGATCAGGTAGCCAAGACCCGCTTTGGAATTGAGAAATTCGCCAACGATAACACCTACCCAAGACATTCCTATATTGAGCTTTAACACTGAAACTGTAGTAGGTATACTTGCAGGGAAAACAACTTTAAGGAACAGTTGAAGCTTTGTTGCACCGAAGGTTTTTAAAAGTGTTAATTTTGCTTGCTCAACCTCGTTAAATCCATTAAGAACACCCATTATAGCTACAACTATGGAAATAAGAAGAGTAACTGTTATAACTGAGCTTATTCCTGCACCGACCCACACAATTATTACGGGACCCAATGCAATTTTAGGTAAACTGTTCAGGATAACGAGATACGGATCAAGAACTGCTTTTGCCATAGGCGACCACCATAAAAACACGGCAATAATAAATCCCAAAACCGTACCTAATAAAAAGCCAAGAACAGTTTCAAAAAGTGTAATTCCGATGTGACCAAATAATCCCGTCTTTGATAATGTTCCCAGCATTTTTATTGAGCGTGACGGTGAAGAAAAAATAAAGGGGTTTATTATATCAAGGCGAGTAAGAATTTCCCATAAGGAAAAAAATAAAACGAAAATTGAAATCTGTAACGTGATTTTTATAAACTTCTTTCTCTTCTCGTTTTTTAAGAATTTTACGTGTTCAAGAGAATAATTATTCACAACCGTTCAACTCCTCCCATAATACCTGAAAATATTTTGAGAACTCAGGCGCTTTTCTCCGTGCGATGGGGGAATTTTCGGCAGAAAGCTTTATAGAATAAATATTTTTTACTTTTGCAGGGCGGTGTGTCAAAATAATAATGCGGTCGCTCATGCTTATTGCTTCTGAAATATCATGTGTAACAAGAATGGCAGTTTTGCCTTCTTTTTTTATAATTTTATATATGTCGTCCGAAACGTTAAGTCTTGTCTGATAATCAAGGGCAGAAAAGGGTTCATCAAGAAGCAAAACTGATGGATCCAAAGCAAGCGTTCGTATCAATGCCGCACGCTGACGCATTCCCCCTGAAAGCTCAAAAGGAAAACTGTTTTTAAAATGATCAAGTCCGTACTGTTTTAAGAGAGAATCAACGTTTTTTTCTGCTTCTTTTGTTCTTTCTCTGCGGATATCAAGACCCAAAAGGGCATTCTGGCGTACTGTCAGCCAAGGAAAGAGATGATCCTGCTGTAACATATAGCCAATATGGGTTTTATTGTTGCCTGAAGAATGGGTAACTTCTCCGCCGGAAGCGTTTTCAAGACCGGCTATAATAGAAAGCACGGTAGATTTTCCGCATCCTGACGGACCAATTATGGAAACAAATTCTTTTTCGGCAACAGAAAAGTTTATATCCCTGAGGGCTTCGGTTTCTCCTGCGAGAGTATGGTAAAATTTGCTTATATTTTTAAGCGTTACAACCTCAGCCATAATTTAATTCTCCTTCAGGTGAAAAATTTCACCTGATATAATATATGTGCCGAGGTGTTTATGGTGTTACAGTCTGTTTTCGTTTACAAAGTTTTTAGGAGAAACGCCAACTATGCTTTTAAAAGTCTTGCTAAAGTGGTATATATCGGAAAAATGAAGCTCCTGGGAAATCTCGCTGATTGTAAACATATCCGATAATAAAAGCTGTTTTGCTTTTTCTATGCGGTGCTTTTGCCTGAAATCCATAGGTGATTCACCGCTATATTCCTTAAACAGTCGCCTGAAATAACATTCAGAAACGCCGCATATTCTTGAAATTTCACTTATGCTTATATCCTCATCGTTTTCAAGAAGCTCGATGCCTTCCTTGATAGAGTTGTATCTGTCACTTGTGTTATCACGTCGTTTTGATTTACAAATGATTGCAAATAAACGGTAAATAACCGAGGTTGCATCAGGCACACACACGATATTTTTCTTAAATTCGTCTGCAAGCTTCTGTATTTTTAGGGATAATGAAATATCAACGTTTTCCATTGCGATTTCAAAGGTAGGAGATGGGGCAATGTCATTATTATTCATATCCCTTAATTGGAAATGAATTACTATTGTATCGGCCTGATCGGGAGAGGTGTCAAAAAATTCAATGGAGTATTCAGCACTTTTGGCAGTATATAAAAGCTGATTCTTTTTTACAAGAACATAATTGCCGTTTTTATCCGTTATTTTTGCACCGCAGTTTTTAAACCAAAGAAGAGTGTGGGATGGCTTAGGTCTGTTTATTGATGAGAAAAAGTTATTGCGCGAAAACCAGTTCTGCTCTTTTGAAAAGGGCTCGCTGATTATAAATTCGCAGTGGTATAAGTCCTCAAAGGGGATGATCTTCATAATTTTTTATATCCTTTATTACAAGCATTTTTTTAATTTTATCACATTATAACATAAAATTCAATATTTTTGTATCGTTTTTTACAAAAAATATATTGTTTTTAACATTGCCAAAAAAGCAAATAACAGTATAATTATAATTGAAATATTATATCGGAGGGGTTTTATGCTTAACCATAACGTAAAGATAGGTTTAGTGCCTATGCGACGCAATACTACCAATCGCCCTGCAAAGACCTTTTTGACTTGGGTTTCTGCTGAGGAAAGAGGAGAGCGTTTTGTAAAATACATAGAGGATAATTTTAAGAGCGAGTTTGTATCTTTCGTTGATACAAAAGGTCTTGGCTCAAATAATCTTATTTTTGATGATGGATCAGTTGAGCAGTGCGTTGAACGCTTTAAAGAAGAAAACGTTGATGCAATTATGATCATAAACTGCAACTTCGGTAATGAGGAAGCCGCTTGCGATCTTGCCAAGGCAATAGGTAAGCCCTGCTTGCTGTGGGCGCCTCTTGATGATGAATATTATGTTGACGGTATGCGTCCTACTGATTCACAGTGCGGAATCTTTGGTGTATCCCGTCAGTTTCAGAGATATGGAGTTCCTTTTTCACATCTTCCTTGTTGCAGGGTAGAGGATGAAGAATTTAAGGAGGGCTTTGAAAGCTTCATCCGCGTTGCTTGTATGGTAAAGAATTTTACAGGCTTGCGTATAGGTCAGGTTGGAGCACGTCCTGCACCTTTTTTCTCGGTTATCTGGAACGAAGGTGAGCTTATGCAGAAGTTCGGTGTTCGCATTACGCCTATCAATTTTGCAATTCTTCAGGACAGATATAATAAAAATATGGCTGAAAAGCAGGACGAAATTCAGAAATTTGTGCAGGTGTTTAAGGATAATTATAAGATGGATGAGCTTACACCTCAGTATCTTGAACGTATGGCTTGTCTTACGGTTACCTATATCGGTCTTTTTGAAGAGTTTAAGCTTGATGTTCTTTCTGCCGAGTGCTGGACGGCAACTCCCATTATGTTTGATGGTCTTGCACCTTGCGCAGTTTACGGTATCTTAAATGATTTAGGTTATCTTATCAGCTGTGAAAGCGATATTCATTGTGCAATGACAATGGTTCTCTTAGAGTGTGCAGCTATGGGAAAGAAAAGACCTTTCTTGGGTGAATTTACAGTTCGTCATCCCGAAAATAAAAATGCTGAGCTCTTGTGGCATTGCGGACCTTTCCCGCTTTCTGTGAAAGCACCTGATTCGGAAGCTCGCCTTGTGAATCAGCGCGAATGGTTCAGAGGTAAGGATGGGGAATATACCTTAGCCCGTATCGATCAGGAAGACGGTAATTATATGATTCTTTCCGGTAAGTGCAAAACAGTACCCGGACCTAAGACTCACGGCACGTATATCTGGGGCGAGTTTGATAATCTTCAAAAGTGGGAGGACAGACTTATTGACGGTCCTTACATTCATCATTTTGTTGAGATCGAAGGTGATTTCAATAAAGAGATCCGCGAGTTTACAAAGTATTTCAAAAATTTAAGCATAGATAAATCTTTAGATTGAAGGAGAAAAGAAAATGCAGAGAAATGAATTTTTAAACGCAATGATTCTTACTGAGCTTGAAGATGCAGTAGGCATCGAAAACTGTTCCATCAGAGAGATCGACAAGGTTACGCACAGTGTTGACTATTTCTGGCTTTCACGTATGTGGGCTGACAGAGGTAAACTTATGCCTGAAGCAGATTTCGTTGTAGCACCAAAGGATGCTCAGGAAACCTCAAAGGTTCTTAAAATTGCTAATTATTATAAAATACCCGTTACCACCTGGGGCGGCGGCGCAGGCAGCCAGGGTGGCGCTCTTCCCGTTTGCGGAGGAATTATTCTTGACACAAAAAGAATGAATCAGATTTTTGAAGTAAACACCGATGCTATGTATATCGAATGCGGTACAGGTGCAATTTATAAGCACATCGAGTGGGCGGCAAACGAGGTTGGCAAAGCAACAATGCACTATCCTTCATCACTTACTTGCTCAACGGTAGGCGGCTTCTTAGCTCACCGCGGTATCGGCGTTGTTTCAACAAAGTATGGTAAAATTGATGATATGGTATTACAGATGGAGGTTGTTCTTCCTAACGGTGATATTATTTATACATCACCTGCTCCCAAACATGCCGCAGGACCTGATCTTAACCAGATATTTATTGGTTCTGAAGGTACTTTAGGCGTAATTACAAAGGCACAGATCCGTATTTTCGATCAGCCTGAGGACAGACGCTTCCGCGGATTCCTTTTCAAGGATATGAACGCCGCATTTAAGGCAAGCAGAGAGCTTTTACAGAAGTTCAAGCCTTCCGTTATGCGTCTTTACGATCCTGCAGAAACTGCATCCTTAATTAAGAAGATCGTTGGCGTTGAGCGTGACGGTGCATTTATGAACGTTGCCTATGAAGGCGTTAAGGAAATCGTTGATGTTGAAGAAAAAATTCTTCTTGATACATTTAAAAAGTACGGTGCCGAGGATCTTGGCAGTGAGTACGGCGAAAAATGGTGGGAAGAAAAGATCACGTTCTTCTATCCCGGCCATATGATGGATATTCCTCAGATGTTTGGTACAATGGATACTATTGCACCTTACGGTAAGATTGAAGAAATTTACTGGGCAATGAAGGAAGCTATTGAAACAAACTTCCCCCAAGCAAAGTTTATTGCGCACTTCTCACATTGGTATGAGTGGGGCTCAATGATATATGACCGCTTTATTGTTGATGCCAAGGATGTTCCCGAAGATCCCGTTGAAGCATTAAGACTTCATCAGCAGATCTGGAACTGTGGTGTAAGAACTGCTATAGCACACGGCGGAACAGTTAACGATCACCACGGCGTAGGTCTTAAGCTTGGAAGACTTATGAAGGAACAGTACGGTCCTGCAATGCAGGTGTTTGAGGGTATTAAGAAATCTCTTGACCCCAATGGCATTATGAATCCCTTTAAGTTAGGTCTTTAGTAGGAGGTAACGAAAATGAATGATATTTGTAAAAAGCACGTTGATTCCTGTCGTTTCTGCTGGATGTGCCGTCATATTTGTCCCATAGGAAACACTACCGGTCTTGAAAGAAATACCTCACGTGCCCGTGCACTTGGCATTTCTCTTGTGAACAGAGGAGTTTACGATATTTCTGAGGTTATTGATAACGTATATGAGTGCGCTTGTTGCGGTGCTTGTACCAAGGAATGTGTAACAGGCTGGGATCCTGTTATGTTCACCAAGGAAACCCGTGTTGATGCCGCACTTGAAGGCAAGCTTCCCGAATATATAAATGTGCTTGTTGATAATTGCCTTGAAGGCAAAAATGCTTATGGCATTGATGAAATTTCCGAAGATCTTAAATCAGCAATCAAAGCACACAGCGCAAAAACAGATACGCTTCTTTTCCTCGGTGTTGATGCACGCTATGTTGCACCTGAATGTGCAATAAATGCAATTAAAGCTCTTGAAAAAGCAGGAGTTAAGTTCACTGTTTTAGAGGATGAACCTCAGAGCGGACAACAGCTTGAATATCTTATAAGTGCAGTTGATGAAACAAAACAGCAGATGATAGCTTGCAAAGATGTTCTTAATAGTTTTAGCACAGTTATTGCTTACGATCCTCAGGATGCAAAGGTATTAAAGCGCGAATACAAGGAATGGAATATCGGTTTAACTGCAACAGTTAAAACCTTTACTCAGGTTCTTTCTGAAAATCTTGATAAGCTTAATCCCGCAAAAACAGATAAAAAGGTTGTATATCAGGATCCCTTCCAGCTTGCTCGTGATCTTCAGGAAACTGAAGAAGCAAGAAAGGTTATCTCTGCATACTGCGAGCTTGATGAAATGCTTGTTCACGGCAAGGATACAATGTGGGCAGGTAACGTGCTTATGGCACAGTGGATGCCTGAGGTTATAAAGGGCGTTGCTCTTAACCGCATCAACAATGCAAAATGCGTTAATAACGACACAATCGTTACTGCTTCTGTATCAGAATATGTAAGCCTTAAAAATGTTGCAACCGATGTTAATGTAATTTCCATTGAAGAGCTTATTTTAAAATAAACGGGGGGAAAATAAATGTTAGTAAATCTTGATTATGTGCTTGATTTAGCCAAAAAAGGTAAATTCTGTATTCCTGCATTTAACGTTTATAATATGGAAACCGTAATGGGCGTTATTGCAGCTGCCGAAGAAACAAAGGCACCAATTATTATTCAGGTATATCCCCGTCTTATAAATGAAGGAAGCGGATATTATCTTGCTCCCATTATTCTTGCTGCGGCAAAGCAGGCAAGTGTTCCCGTTTGCTTCCATCTTGATCACGGTCCGGGAGAAAAGGAGATTATCAGAACACTTTGCTATGGTGCAACGGGCATTATGATCGACGGTTCAGTTTATGACTTTGATAAAAACGTAAAAGTAACCAAGAAAATCGTTGATATGTGCAAGGAACTTAACATTCCCGTTGAAGGTGAGTTAGGTCATATCGGTAGTGTAAACGATGATGCTATGGATGAATTTACTTCTCCAAAGCAAGCGGCCACATTTGTAAAAGAGACCGGTGTATCTTGTCTTGCAGTTCTTATCGGCAATGCTCACGGACATTATAAAAAGACACCTAAGCTTGATATTGATCGCGTAGGTGAAATATATAATGAAACAGGCGGAATTCCCCTTGTTCTTCACGGCGGATCAGGTATTCCTGATGATCAGGTAAAGGCGGCAATCAGAGCAGGTATCAGAAAAATGAATATCGGCACTGACGTTTGTTGTGCCTTTGTTGAAGGTGTAACTAATGAATGTGCAAAGCCAAACCATCCTATAGCAGTTGACCTCTTTATGAAGAGCACTATAGAAAACGTAAAGAAACTTGCACTTGAAAAAATTGAACTTACCGGTGCATATGGAAGGGCATTATGATAAATAAAATAGTTGGCATCGGCGCCTGCGTTATGGACACGCTTATAACAGTGCCTGAATATCCTATGGAGGATACGAAGCTTAGGGCAATAGGCTCCAAGGCTGCAGGCGGTGGTCCCGTTGCAACGGGCATTGTAGCCGCAAGTAAATTAGGAATTTCTTCAGGCTATATCGGTGTATTATCCGATGATAACGGCGGTAAGTTCTTAGCAGAGGATTTTATTAAATATAATGTTGATACGTCCGATATTATAATTGAAAAGGGTTTTCGCTCATTTACCTCGGTTATCTGGCTTTCTGAAAAAAGCACGTCAAGAACTTGCGTTTTTGATAAAGGAAACCTTCCTGCCCTTGTTTTAAACGATAGCCAAAAAGAAAGCATCAAAAATGCTCAGATTCTTATGGTTGACGGCAATGAAATGAGCGGTGCAATAGAAGGTGCAAAAGTTGCAAGGGAGAACAATACAAAGGTTCTTTATGATTGCGGCGGATTATATGAGGGAGTTGAGAATCTGCTTAAATTGACGGATATAATGATTCCCTCCGAAGAATTTGCATTAAAGCATACGGGATGCAATACTGTTGAAGAAGCCGCAAAAAAGCTTATGGAAACATATTCTCCTGAAATTGTTGTAATCACTTCAGGTAAAAAGGGCGGTTTGTATTATGATGGGAAAGAAATGTTCTCTTACCCTGCGTTCAGCGTTAATGCAGTTGATACAAATGGCTCAGGTGACGTTTTCCACGGTGCCTTTGCCGCAGGAATCGTTCACGGATATTCCTATAAGCAGTGTTGTTATTTTTCAAGTGCAACCTCAGCTATTAAATGCACGGGCATAGGCGCAAGAGAAAGCGTGCCCGATAAGCAGACAGTTATAAATTTTTTAAAGGAGAAAGGCTATGAATTATAAGAAAGCATATGTTCCTCAAAACGGATATACCAGAATTTGCAAAATAGGGGAATGTTCACTTAAAAAGCTTGAATTTGGTATTATTGAGCTTGATAAAGGTCAGAGATTGTATTTTAACACAGAAGATAAGGAAACTGCCTTTATTATGCTTGAAGGCCATTGCAATGTTGAAGTCAATGGTGAAAAGTGGGAAAATATCGGTAACAGAATGACCGTATTTGAAAACAGAAAAGCAGAAAGCTTTTATATGCCAAGAGAGCAGGAACTTGTTATTGAGGCTATTGATGATCACATAAAAATTGCAGTTTGCGCAACTCCTATTCAGGAAAAGACTGAGCCTCAGGTATTAAGAGAGGACCACGTTGTTCTTAAGCTTTTAGGCAGAAAGCCTTTTGAGAGAGAAACAAGTTTTATTATTGACGGAAACTCAAATGCAAAGATTCTTACCATAGGTGAATCCTATTGTGCAGAAGGCAACTGGGCAGGCTTCCCACCCCATAAGCACGATGAGGATAATATGCCCGCTGAGTGCGTTGCTGAAGAAATATATTATTTCCTCTTTGATCCTAAGCAGGGCTTTGCAGTTCAGTGTCTTTATACTTCCGATGGCTCTATTGATGAAGCCTACAGAGTAAAAAATGATGAGCTTGTTGAGTTCCCCGTAGGTTATCATACAACCGTAACCACACCTGGATATAAAACATATTTCCTGTGGCTTATGGCAGGGGATTATCAGGGCTTCAACAGAAGCAACGATCCTGAACATGATTGGATAAAATAATTAAATAAGAGGATTTTTATGAAATATCTTTTAGGTATTGATTTCGGCGGCGGTTCATCAAAAGCCACACTTATTGACACGTGCGGCAACATCGTTGCTGAAAACACGGTAGAATATCCAACGTTATATCCGTCCTTGGGGTTCTGTGAGCAGAACCCCGATGACTGGAATAAAGCACTGTGTGAAAACACTAAAGAATTATTGAAAAAAAGCGGTATTTTTTCAGGGGATATAATGGCAGTTGCCATTGATTCTGCTACTCATACTTGGGTTGCAACCGATGAAAATTATACACCGCTTTTTCCTGCTATTCATTGGACGGACAGCCGTTCCAAAAAAGAATCGGCATATTTAAGAGAAAAATACAGTAAAGAAATTTTTCTTAAAACATTCCATAAACCCGACACTATTTGGACAATGCCGCAGATATTATGGGTAAAAGAGCATAACAGAGAAGCATTTGATAAGATCAGGCACATTTTCTTTGAAAAGGATTTTATAAGATATTTCCTTACAAAGGAATATTGTACCGATTATATTGATGCTCAGGGCAGTATGCTTCTTGATATGAATGAAAACAAGTGGTCAGAAGAGCTTTGCCAAATGATAGGGCTTGATATTTCAGTGCTTCCGCCAATGAAAAAATCAACTGATATAGCAGGCTATGTAACTGAAGAAGCAGAAAAGCTTACGGGACTAAAAAAGGGTACTCCCGTTATTTGCGGAACAACCGATACTGTTATGGAGGTTTTTGCATCAGGCGCAGTAAATAAGGGTGACACAACCGTTAAGCTTGCAACGGCAGGCAGAATTTGTGTTATTACCGATGCACCTTGCCCCGATAGAGATGTTGTAAACTATTCCCATATTATTGACGGCTTGTGGTATCCGGGTTCTGCTACCAAAGCGGCGGCATCGTCCTTAAGATGGTATCGTGACACCTTTGGCGGTGATTATAAAGAGCTTGATGATGATGCCGAAAAAATTCCTGCCGGTTGTGAGGGACTTGTGTATCATCCCTATATCAACGGTGAATTAACACCTTATGCGGATCCTGATCTTTGTGGTAGCTTTATCGGTATAAGAGCAACACATACAAAAGCGCATTTTACAAGAAGCGTCCTTGAAGGTGTTGCATATTCTCTGTTACACTCAAAAAATAAACTTAAGGAATTGGGCGTTATGAGCGCAAAAAGAGCCACTTTGATCGGTGGCGGTGCAAAGAGCAAGCTTTGGCAGCAGATAATTGCCGATTGCCTTCAACTTGAGCTTAACGTAACGGTTAGTAGCGATTCTTCCTTAGGTTCTGCTATGCTTGCCGGTATTGCAATGGGTGTGTTCAGCGATGCCAATGATGCAGTAAATAAATGTATAAAAATTAAAACAACGGTTTATCCGCAAAAAGAAAACTCTGAAAAATATAAAAAGGTTTTTGAGGAATACGTTCGAGTTCACGATGCACTTGCACCTATATATAAGGAGCGGAATCAATGAGAATAATCGTATGCGTTAAGCAAAAGGCAGATGGGGACTTAAATCCATTTGATGCTTGTGCCTATGAGGCAGCGCTTCGCGTTGATAACGCAGAGGTGATTCTTCTTTCAATGGCTCCTGAAAAAAGCAAGGAAATGCTATTAAATTTAACGCGATTAGGCGCAAAAGAAGCATATCTTCTTTGTGATAAAGCCTTTGCAGGGGCAGATACTCTTGCAACTGCATATGTGCTTTCCCTTGCAATCAGGAAAATAGGGGCCGATCTTGTTTTCTGTGGTAGACAAACCGTTGATGGAGATACAGGTCAGGTAGGTCCCGGTGTTTCGGAGTTTTTAAAATATAATCTTATTACCAACGTTCTTGAAATAAAGAGTATAGGTGATGAAATAATCTGCAAAACCAGAACAGACGAATGTATAACAAAGAAAACACCTTGCTTAATAACCGTTGAACGAATAAATGATCTGCGCAAACCAAGCATCAGATCAAAAAAAGGTGAGGTTATTATCTGGTCGGCTGAGGATATCAATGCTGATAAAACAAAATGTGGATTATCAGGCTCACCAACTCAGGTTTTAAAATCTTTTGAAAATAATTCCGATAAACGCAAATGCTCTTTTGTTGATAAAAAGGAGCTTTCTGATCTTATAGAAAAAGGTCTCAAATCAGATAAACGTAATGAAAATGTTGAAAAAAGCGAAAAAAATCTAAAAAATCTTTGGATAATAGGGGATAAACCGTTAGAATATGCCAAAACGTTTTCAGATGATATAAAAATTATAGAAAAGCTTTCAGCTGAAGAATTGGCTCAAAAAATTAAAGAGGAACAGCCCTCTGCGATTTTGTGGGACAGTACTCCTTGGAGCAAGGAAACCTCAGCAAGAGTTGCTGTTATGCTTCAAACGGGGCTTTGTGCTGATTGCACTAAGCTTGAAACTGACGGTGAAACGCTTTTTATGTATCGTCCTGCATTTTCAGGTAATATTATTGCAAAGATCAAATGTAAAACTTTGCCGCAGATGGCAACTGTAAGAACAGGTGAAGAAAATCAGGCAAGCGTGATGATCGCCGTTGGAAAAGGTGCTAAAAACGTAATTGATAAAATTTACGCTTTTGCAGAAAAAATCGGTGCAGAGGTCGTTGCTTCGCGCGGTGCAGTTGATGCAGATATTATGAAATATCCTCAGCAGATTGGTTTAACCGGAAGATGTGTAAGTCCGTCAGTGTATATTGCCGTAGGTGTTTCGGGTGCGGTTCATCACATTGTCGGTATGAAAAATTCATCAACCGTAATTGCAATAAATATAGATAAAAAAGCACCTATATTTGAATATGCCGATTTCGGTATTATAGCGAGTGCAGAAGAAATTTTTTAGGAGATCAAAATGAAAATATATAATATTTCTGATGAAGAATTTAAACCATTTGGAAGAAAAATAGATGTTGACGTAACAGAACTAATTGAAACCGCACAGAAAATTGAAATGCCTCAAAACGGTTCAAAATACGTTCCGTCTTTAGAAGAATTCGAAAAGCTTCCTATCAAAAGCTTTTTTGAAAATGAGATTTTTGGTGAAATACCTATGCAGTTAGGCTATTGCTGGGGCTATAATGATACGATGAACGCTCTTGAATGGCACACCTGCTCTGAAATTAACGTTGCAACGGAAGATCAGATTCTTCTTTTAGGTGATATAAGAGATATTGAAGCAGATAAAAGCTACGATTCATCAAAAATCAAAGCATTTATGCTTAAAAAAGGTGAAGCGATCGAGATTTATGCAACTACGCTTCATTATTGTCCCATTCATTCTGATGCATCAAAAGGCTTCGGAAGCATTGTTGGCTTGATCAAAGGCACTAACGTTCCTTTGGAGAATAAGCCTGAGGATAAATTGCTTTTCAGAAAAAATAAATGGCTTATAGCTCATAAGGATAATGAAGAGCTTAAAGCCAAGGGCGTTGTTGCTACCATTTACGGTGAAAATTATAAATTGTAAAAAACTGCGGATTTTCCGCAGTTTTTATTTTTCTATATGCTTTTTCAGTGCTTCAAAGGTTGTATCACTTATGCAATGTTCCATTTTACAGGCATCATCTGAAGCAGTTTTTTCATCAACTCCCAATTTAACTAAGAATTGGGTTAAAAGATTATGTCTGTCATAAATTTTTTGTGCGATTTGGCGTCCGATGGGGGTGAGCGATATATAACCAAGATTATCAACGGTTATAAATTCACCTTTCTTTAATAATCCCACTGCTCGGCTTACACTTGGCTTTGAAAAACCCATATATTCGCAAACGTCAATAGAACGAACCGAAGTTCCTTTTTTTGAAAGTATCAGAATAGTTTCAAGATACATTTCGCCTGATTCTTGTAAACTCACAAAAATGCCTCCCGCTTAATTTTAGTTTATTATACCATATTGAAGAGGAAAACTCAAGGCAAAAAAGCGTTTACTTTCATAAATTGAGGTCTTTTTACATAAAAAATACCATAAATTGTAGTTTTGAGGGGGAAAATATCAAAAAAATTTGAATTTTATGAACGATTTTTTAAATTTTATCTTGAAATCCGTTAAAGAACATTGTATAATATAATCAGCAATTAAATTTTGGCTAAAAATGAAAGGGGTTTTGAAAATGGACTATCACGCTTCAAATGTAAGAAATATTGCCTTTATAGGTCACGGTGGCAATGGTAAAACTTCACTTACTGAGGCGATTTTATTTTTAAACGGTAATATCGAACGCTTGGGCAAAACAGACGATGGAAGCACTGTATGCGATTATGATCCTGAAGAAATAAAAAGGCATATATCTATTTCACTTTCCATCGCTCCCGTTGAATTTGACGGATCAAAGATCAATATTCTTGATTGTCCCGGATATTTTGATTTTGAGGGCAGTGTTCTTAATGCACTTAACGTGAGTGACGGTGCAGTTATTGTTGCTTCGGCACAAGGTGTTGATGTTGGAACCGAAAAGGCAATCGAGCTTACCAAAAAGAAAAAAATACCCCGTATAATTTTCGTTAATCAGATAGATAAAGAGCATACTTCTTTTGATAATACTGTCGCTGAATTAAAGGCAAAATACGGCTCAAATATCGTTCCTATTTTATATCCTATTATAGAGAACAATGTTATGAAGGGCTTTGTAGATCTTGTAGAAAAGCAGGCATATATCTTTAATGGCGAAAAACGTGAAAAAGCAGATATTCCTGCTGTGCTTATTGATACTATCGAGCTTGAACATTCGGCTTTAATGGAAACTGCAGCTGAAAACGATGAAGAGCTGATGGAAAAGGTTATAATGGGCGAAGAATTGACTACCGATGAGATTATTAAAGGTCTTGCATTGGGTGTTGCAGATTCTTCAGCTGTTCCCGTTCTTTGCGGATGCGCCCTTGATTTAAAAGGTGTTAGACTTCTTCAGGACACTATAATGCGCTTTATTCCTTCATCAGAGAATAAGGAATTTGAAGGGCTTGATGATATCAGAGTGTGCTCTGAGGATGAACCCTTCTCGGCTTATGTTTTCAAAACAATTTCAGATCCCTTTGCAGGTAAACTTTCTGTATTTATGGTTCGTTCAGGCGTTCTAACCGCTGATACGGCTCTTTATAATGCTAATGAAGACAAGGCTGAAAAATCAGGAAATATTTACGTGCTTAAGGGCAAAACCCAAACTCAGGTTCAAAAGCTTTATGCAGGTGATATAGGTGCTATCGGCAGATTGCAGTATACTCTCACCGGTCACACTCTTTATTCGGGTAAGAAGATTCAGTATGAAGCCGTTGAAAATCCTTGGCCCGGTATGCGAATGGCAGTTGTTCCCAAAAAGCAGGGCGATGAAGATAAAGTGTTCTCAGGCTTGAGAAAGCTTATTGAAGAAGATAATACTCTTGCTTTAGAGAAGAACACAGAAACAAATGAAATGATTCTTATGGGCTTAGGCGATATGCATCTTGATATTACCGTTCAGAAGCTTAAGACAAAATATAATGGCGAAGCATTGCTTAAAACACCTCAGGTTCCTTATAAAGAAACCATCAGAAAGTCAGTTAAGGCACAAGGCAAACACAAGAAGCAGTCAGGCGGTCACGGACAGTATGGTGATTGCTGGATAGAATTTAATCCAAGTGATAAGGAATTTGAATTTATCGATAAGGTTGTGGGCGGTGCAGTACCAAGATCATATATTCCTGCAGTTGAAAAAGGACTTTTGGAATGTATGAAGAAGGGTGTTCTTGCAGGCTATCCCGTAACGGGCATCTCCTGCACACTTTATGATGGTTCATATCACGATGTTGACTCCTCAGAAATGGCATTTAAGATGGCAGCCTCCATTGCATATAAAACCGGCTGTGCAGGTGCTAATCCCGTTCTGCTTGAACCGGTTTATTCAGTTGAAATTACTGTTCCCGATGAATATATGGGTGATGTAATAGGCGATATAAATAAGCGTCGTGGCAGAGTTCTGGGGATGACTCCGGAATCAACCGGTCAGCGTATTGACGGTGAAGTTCCGTTAGCCGAAATGTTTACATATGCTAAAGATCTCCGTGCGATGACACAGGGCAGAGGCGTTTATAAGATGGAATTTGTAAGGTATGAGGAAGTACCTCCGATGATATCACAGAAAATAGCCGCTGCTGCACAGAAGGATAACGAAGAATAAGTATTTGCCAAAAAGTCTTGATTATAGTATAATAATATTGTTGCATAGGAGGAAATTTTTATGCAAATTACAGATGTGAGAGTACGCAAGGTTGAAAACGCAAATAAGCTTAAAGGTGTTGCCTCAGTTACTTTTGATGATGAATTCGTTGTTCACGATATAAAGATCATTGAGGGGACTTCGTCATTGTTTGTCGTTATGCCCAGCGTAAAGAATTCAGCAGGTGAGTTTAGGGATGTGGCTCATCCAATAAAAACAGAACTGCGTGAAAAAATCTCGAAAACTGTACTTGAAAAATATTTTGAGGAATAATAAAGACCTATAATAAAGGGGCCTTCTAAAAGATGAAGGCCTTTGTTATTGTGAAAATGGAGGTAAAAAATGTATAAAACTTCTTTGATTCTTGCCGCAGGTGACGGTAAAAGAATGAAATCGGATCTTCCTAAGGTAATGCACAAGGTGTGCGGATATCAGCTTGTTAAGCACGTTTTTAATGCAGTTAAAACTGTTTCCGATGATGAACCTATTGTTATAACCGGCAGACGCGGAGAATTATTGCACGATTTATTTAAGGATACTGCTCGCTATGCAGAGCAGACAGAGCGCCGAGGAACCGCTCATGCAGTTATGTGCGGTCAGCACTATCTTGAAGGAAAAGATGGTTATGTTACGATCACCGCAGGGGATATGCCTATGATAACGGGAAAAACCTTCCAAAAACTTCTTGATGCGGCTATAAATGAAAATATGTCGGCTTGCGTTTTAACGGCAATCGTTGATAACGCTGATGGCTATGGAAGAATTATCAGAGATGAAGATGGCTCAGTTAAAGGTATTGTTGAGCACCGGGATGCTACTGATGAGCAGAAGCAGATCCGCGAAATAAACACCTCTATCTATTGCTTTAAAATTGATGATCTTTTAAATTCACTTACAAAAGTTGAATCCAATAATGCTCAAGGCGAGCTTTATCTTACGGACACTCTTGGTATTTTGCGTGGAGAAGGTAAAAAGGTTGGCGCTTGCATAGCGGATGATGTTACTGAAGCAATGGGCATCAATGATCGTGTTCAGCTTTCTGAGGCTGAAAAGATGATGCGCAAGAGAATAAATGAAAATATTATGCGCGAGGGCGTTACACTTATTGATCCTGAAAGCACTTATATTGAAGCAGGCGTAGTTATCGGCAATGACACTGTTGTTTATCCCGGCAACGTAATCTCAGGTAATACCGTCATCGGTTCAAATTGTATTGTTTATCCAAATAATCGAATTGATAACGCCAAAATTTCTGACGGCTGTGAGATTCAAGCATCAGTTATTCTTTCTTCAGAAATCGGTGAAAACACAAAAGTTGGTCCCAATGCGTATATTCGTCCCGAATCTGTTATAGGGAAAAATGCCAGAATCGGTGATTTTGTTGAGATCAAAAAATCAGTTATTGGCGATGGCACGAAAGTAAGCCATCTTACATATGTGGGTGACGCTGAAGTAGGCGAGAACTGCAATATGGGCTGCGGTACCGTATTTGTAAATTATGATGGCAAAAATAAACATAAAACGGTTGTAGGTGATCACGTTTTCATCGGTTGCAATGCAAATCTTATTGCACCTGTAAAAATAGGAAATAATGCGTTTATTGCGGCAGGTAGTACAGTAACCGAAAATGTTGACGAAAATGATTTGTGTATAGCACGCGAGAGACAGACAAATAAGAAAGGCTGGGTGCTTAACTATAAAAACTGGAAATGATGATTTATTTGTTATTGCGGGCCTGGGAAATCCCGGCTCGCAATACGCTTTAACAAGACATAACGTTGGCTTTATTACGATAGACATTCTTGCTGCCGAACTAAAGGCGTCGTTACCCAAGGAAAAGCACGATGGCTTGATCTATACGGTTAAAATTGATGGGAAGAAGGTTTTATTGGTAAAACCGCAAACATATATGAACGATAGCGGCAGATGCTTGATGCAGGTTATGCAGTTTTATAAAATAAAGCCTGAAAATATTATTGTTATATACGATGACATTGATCTTCCTGAAGGTAAAGTGCGTATTCGCGCAAAGGGTGGTCCCGGAACACACAACGGTATGCGATCTATCGTTCCACATCTTAGCGAAAATTTCCCGCGTATTCGCGTTGGTATAGGGCAACCGCCTCACAAGGAAATGGAGCTTGCGGATTATGTTTTGGGTAAATTCAGTAAAGAGTCTCAGAAGACGATGGAGAATGCTTTTGCTACTGCGGCAAAAGCGGCAGTTGAATTTGTTAAAAGCGGCATAGATAAAGCTATGCAAAAGTATAATTAAAAGAGGTAAATAATGTTCAAACTGTATAAATGCGCATTGGAAAAAAGCGCTGATTATTGCAGGCTTGAAAAAAACGTCCGGGAGGGGGTAACACCAATCTCGGTTTTTGGTGTTTCGGATGGCCAGAAAAATCATATAGCTTCAGCTCTTGCAGAGGATAGAACCATTTTGTTTATAACGCAAGGGCTTTCAAGTGCTGAAAAGGTAAAAAAAGATTTTGAGTTTTACACCGGAAAAGAAGCCATTATATTTCCCGGCATTGATAGAGTGTTTGGCGCGCAGTTTCAGAGTGGTGACGTTCAATATAACAGAATAAAGGCTTTAAACAGATGTCTTTTAGGTGCAAGTGCAGTAATAGCTCCTCTTGAGGCAATTATCTTTAACATTATGCCTCCTGATGCGCTTAATGAGTTGAAGATTACTTTAGAGGTCGGTAAAAGATATAATATTGAAGAAATACGCAAAAAGCTTATAAATTGCGGTTATACATCGGTTTCTCAAATAAGCGGAAGCGGTGAGTTTTTTATTCACGGCGGAATCATTGATATATTTCCCAAAAATGCAGAACATTCGGTGCGTATAGATTTTTTTGATGATGAAATTGAAACTATCCGTACCGTTGAACCGGTTTCTCAAAGATCTGTAGATAAAATTAAAAGCATTGAAATTCTGCCCGTATCTGAGGTTTGTGCAACTGAAGAAATGTTGACAAGTGCATCGACGTTGCTTTCTGATGAAGTGGTTAGATTCAACCGTGTTTGTAAGGATAAGGATGCGGTAAACGAAGCAACTGATAAGTTTATTCCTATTGCGGAAAAAATGAAAAACGGCATTTTTTCGTTAAACTACGATCAGCTTTTTCCGTATATTTATCCTAAATATACAAGCTTATTAGATTATCTGCCGAAAGAAACACTTATTGTCTTTGATGAAATAAAAGTTCTGAAGGAGCGCAGTGAAAATACAGAGCAGGAATTTTCCAAAAACATTTCTGATCTTATCTCTGAGGGAAAGGCACTTCAACGCCACGCAAACCTTTTTACCGGATTTTCTCGCTTTTTGAAAAAAGCGGAGGAAAATCAGATTGTTTGTATGCAGTCTATTTCGGGAAGCGTACCCGATTTTGATGTTAAAGCTGTTTTTAATTTCAACGGCAGAGCGATGCAATCCTTCCACGGCAAGCCTGAATTTTTGATTCAGGAGGTAAAGCTTTATCAGAATGCAGGCTATCTTACTGTTCTCTGCGCAGGAACTCAGGCGAGAATGGAAAGAATCGAGCAGGAATTTACTGAAGCAGGAATAGGAATATTTCCCATAAAACGTCCTGATGTTACTTTATCTGAGGGACAGATAGCCGTAGTTCTCGGTTCAGTGAATAAGGGCTTTGAATATCCCAATGCAAAGCTTGTTTTCATTGGTGAAAATGATATATTTCTTTCGGTAAAACAGAATAAAAAAAGCGTTGCCAAGAGCTCAAAAAATTCAATGGATACTTTTGTTGAGCTTAAGATTGGCGATGCTGTTGTGCACGAAACCAACGGTATAGGTATTTATCAGGGAATAGTTAAAATAGAGACCGATGGCGTTAAGCGTGATTATCTCTTCTTGAAGTATCGCGATGAGGATAAGCTTTATGTTCCCGTAGAGCAAATGAACAGAGTGCAGAAATATATTGCACCTGATGATGTTGCACCTAAATTAAGTAAGTTAGGTACTCAGGAATGGAACAAAACAAAAGCACGCGTAAAAAAATCCATTGAGGATATGACGGAAAAGCTTCTTGAGCTTTATCGCGCCCGTGAAAATACTTCTGGCATTGTTTTTGAACCTGATACGCCTTGGCAAAGGGAGTTTGAGGATGATTTTCAATATGAAGAAACACCTGATCAGCTTCGCTCCATTGCAGAGATTAAAGCAGATATGGAATCACCTAAGGCAATGGATCGTCTTCTTTGCGGCGATGTTGGTTACGGAAAAACCGAGGTTGCTATCCGTGCAGTATTTAAAGCAGTAATGTCAGGCAAGCAGGCGGCAATTCTTGCACCTACAACCATTCTTGCTCAACAACATTATAACACTTTAAAAACACGTCTTGTTAACTTTCAGGCAGTTCGTGTTGAGTGCTTGAGCCGATTTAAAACACAAAAAGAACAGAAAAAAATAATTGAAGATCTTAAAAGCGGCAAAGTTGATATTATTGTGGGAACTCATAAGATCTTAGGCAAAGAGGTTGAGTTTAGGGACTTAGGATTGCTTGTAGTTGATGAAGAGCAACGATTTGGAGTAGCTCATAAAGAGAAGATCAAGCAACTCAAAAATAATATTGATGTGCTCACCTTGTCTGCAACACCCATTCCAAGAACACTTAATATGGCTCTTTCAGGCATTCGCGATATGAGCTTGCTTGAAACTCCGCCATTAGAGCGTTTTCCGGTACAAACTTACGTTGTTGAACATTCAGAAGCCATTGTGCGTGATGCAATTTTCCGTGAGCTTCAACGTGGTGGGCAGGTATACTATCTTTTTAACAGAATTGACGGCATTGAAACCTTTGCCGATAAATTACGTTCACTTGTTCCCGAAGCACGAATTGCAATAGGCCACGGTCAGATGGGTGAAAAGCATTTGGAAAAAATCATTATGGACTTTTATTCAGGGGAGTATGACGTGCTTTTGTGTACAACGATCATAGAAAATGGTATAGATATTCCCGGTGCAAACACTATAATAGTTCAGGATGCTCAGCGTTTCGGTCTTGCACAGTTATATCAGCTCCGCGGGCGTGTCGGAAGATCTAACAGAATGGCATATGCCTATTTCACTGTTCCGCCAAGGCGCTCAATAGGAGAGGATGCAGTTAAACGTTTAAAAGCCATTGAGGAATTTACACAGATGGGTTCAGGCTTTAAAATAGCAATGCGAGATCTTGAAATACGAGGAGCAGGCAACCTTTTAGGCGGCGAGCAACACGGTCATATGTCAAGAATCGGATACGATCTTTACTGCAAAATGATAAAAGAGACAGTTGATTCCAACCTCGGAAAGGAAACGAAGGAAGAAGCTAAAGCGGCGGTTGAGGTCAAACTTGATGCTTACATCAGCGATGAATATATTCCCAATGAAGCCGTTAAGTTTGCTTGTTATAGAAAAATTTCCGATATTTCGGACAAGGAAAGTATGCTTGATATCCGTGATGAGCTTAATGATCGCTTTGGTGCAGTACCCGAAAGTGTCGATAATCTTTTGAATATTGCATATATCCGTTCATTGGCGGGAAGATTGGGGGTAAGTGCTGTCCGTGAAGAAGCCGGAAGCCTTATTGCATTATATCCGCAGCCTGATATTGAAGCAGTTTCGATAACGGTAAGTGAATTTGCTCAAAAATGTTATATTTCTGCAAACAGAAGCTTTGCTGTCGTATTCAAAAGCAAGAATTACAGCGATAGCGAAAAAATTTCGGTATTAAGGGAGTTCTTTGAGTATCAGGAAAGTCTTAGTAATAATTAAATCCGATGAAATTATTATGAAAAAACAAAAAAATACTTGATTATAAGCAATATTTTTGTTATAATACTGTCGATTGTAATATGGAGGTTTATTTTTATGAAGAAATTATTTGCATTTGTACTTGCATTAACGCTTATAATCGGCGTTTTTTCAGGTTGTAATTTAGTAGAGGATGATGACAGTAACGTAATTGTTGCCAAGGTTGGTGATGTTTCAATCCTTAAAACTGATTATGATGCTGCTTGCAGTTATTACGTTAATATGTTTGTAAGCTATTATGGATATGACACCGCTTCGGCAGTTCAGTATGTTAACGAATCTATGGGGGCGGATATTATTGAACAGCTTGTTGCTGAAGAGGTTTTAAGACAGAAAGCTGAAGCTGAAGGCTATTTTAATTATACTGAAGAAGATAATAAAGCAGCTGATGAGATAATAAATGAAGACAAGCAGGCGTTTATCGATAGCTTTGTTGAACAGTATACTTTGAATCTTGGCGATCAGGAATTAAAGGGCAAAAATGAAGGCGAAAGCAATGAAGACTACTTCAAGCGTATTGCCGCTGACAAATATCTTGAATACCTTGAGGACTATGATACTTCAATTGAAGAAATGAAAGAAGAAATCCTTAAGGGCGAAGCTCTTGAAAGATTTAGGGAAGATAAGCTTAAGGATGTTACAGTTTTATATTCTGATGTTGAAAGCAGATATTCTGAGCTTCTTGCGGCACAAAAACAGGCATTTACTACCGATGAAATCTACGTTAAAGCAAGAAACGGTGAAAGCATTACTTTAGAATCAGGTGCAACTGTTACTTATGATACCATTGTTTACAATCGTGCAGGTTATTCACTTGTTCAGCATATTCTTATCGGATTTGAGGAAGAAGATTTAACAAAGCTTAAAACGATTTCTACTCAGATAAGCACTTATGATAAGGAGATTGAAACACGCGAAAAGGCTATAGCAGATGAAACTGATGAAGAGATCAAGGCTCAGGCTCAGAAAGACCTGGATAATGCCAAAAAGCTCAGAGATGAACAGCAGGAGCAGTATGATATTGCTTTAGAGGCAGCAAAAGCAAAGATTCAGGCTAAGACCGATGAAGTATATAACTCAGTTAAAGATGGCGATGAAGCAAACTTCATTAAGGTTATGATCGAAAAGACCGAAGATACCGGTATGGTTGATGAAGCAACTGCAAAGGAAGGATATCTTGTTGGTGCTGGAGACGGTATGGTTGAGGAATTCTCAAAGACCGGTCAAGCTCTTGAAACAGGTGAGATCAGTGAGCCCGTTGCAACAATCTATGGTTACCACATTATTCGTTGTATGGAAAAGCTTCCCGTAGGTAAGGTAAGCCTTGATAAGGTAAGGGATGAAATTAAGGATACCGTGCTTACCGAAAAGAAGGAAAGCGAATGGACAAAGATGTGTGAGATCTGGCGTAGTGAAGCAGATGCTTCTGTTGAAAAGTACGAGGATCGCATTTAATAGTTAAAGAACAGACTTTTTGTCTGTTCTCAGAGCACTGACAAACCCCTGCAAACACAAACCCCTGCAAAAATTTTGCAGGGGTTTGTTTCCATCGTTGCATTGATACTATAGCACGCGTAAAGGAGTTCGCCTCAAATGCTGTATCAGCGTTGCTTTCGGGTTTGTCG
>JAZNSH010000005.1:0-36126 GCA_045591115.1 Clostridia bacterium | reverse complement strand
CACAAACCCCTGCAAAAATTTTGCAGGGGTTTGTTTCCGTCGTTGCATTTCACTTGCAAAATGCGGTCATTTACGTCTGTGTAAACTCCCTTTTTTGCAAGTTCAGCGCCTTGGCTTGCAAGGGTTTCTCGAACTCTGACAGTCTGCTGACTTTGTCAGCAGACTGACTGCAGGCTTAATTAACCTGCAGTTTTTACTAAATATGAAATTGCTATTCCGATAACCGATAATGCAATAGCCACAAAGGCAACGTTGAATACGATAGTGACAAGCATCGGTGAAAGCTCTATTCTTTTTCTATATTTGCTCAGAATTATCTGCTTCTTTTCCTTAATGAGTTTTAAAGAGTTAGGAAAGGTGGTATCAATATATCTTTGGATGGTCTTAACGTTTTTTATATCGTCAAAGGAAAGGTCAGCTAAGGTTTTTGCTGCAAGCTCCGCACGGCTTCTCAATTTTGCTTCGGCAGAATCCAGTTGATGCAATCTTTCAAAATCAGCCCTGCAGACCTTATATCTATCGTATAAAACCTTTTCCTTCTTTTCTGACATTTTTCGACACCCCTCTGTTAACAATCATTATTATAACAGAAGTGAAGTAAAAATGCAACTATACGATTGGATAGAAGGGGGATGATGCTATTGTGTTTTCGCTTGCAATTATGCGATCCTTTTCAAAATTATATAATATGCTTGATGAACCCTTTACGGTTACGGGGGTGCAGGCGGTAATATAAATGATCACAACGCCGTCAGTAAGCGTGGAAAATGTGTTTGTATCTGTTTCGGAAACGTTATCGCTGAAAAATGAAAAATGAGCAGTCACGTTAAATGGCCACACTGAATCCTCCGGGATTTTCATTCTTAAATTGATCGGAAGTTTCAAATAACCTTGCGCTGTTTGGCGAGTTCCCTCATAAATATATGTTACGGTGCAATTTAAAGAGAGCGTGCCACTTATATCGGCGTAGTTTGAATTAAGGTGAGGTGTCACGGAGAGTCCGTCATTTTGAGTTCCTGTTCCGCCCGCATAAAGGACCGTTATATTTGAAGGAAGAATGTTTGTTTCGATTGTCAATGGTGAACGGTTAAGATCAATGCGTACGTTATCAAAAATTCTGGTGGCAAGTAGAGTAATGGAGTTATCATTATCATAAATTCCTGAATTAAACATAAAAAAATCCCCTTTCAGTTATATTTTATGTATAAAGGAAAGGGGATATTTGTCAATTATTCAAAATCTATATCTATTTCTTCTTTCTGCTTTTTGCGTGCAGGCAACGTTGAGTAGGTGCCGAACATAGAAAGCAGTAAACCGAGAATTACGTTGAAAATACAATGTGACGGTGTAAGTGATTGAAGGAAGAATTCAGATGCGGTATATATCTGAGTTTGCGAAAGGAACTCACTGAGAAATACGTAAGCACCTGAAAGTGCCAACGAAATAAGTGAGAAAAGAGTTACCAAACCAAATACCTTCAAGTTTTTATTGCCACGCTTTATAAGGATCTCTGCAGGTAACCAACCCATAAAATATCCGCAAATGGCGGCAATGCTTGTCTGCGCCTTTGAAAGCCAAAAGAATATAAGAGCAAAAATAAGATAGATAATGATGATCATTACCTGCGATTTCATAAAGGCTGAAAAGAAATTTTTAAAACGGCGAGGCTTTTCTTTTGCTTCGGTGATTTCTTCAATGTTTTCTTTGGAAGCTTCTTCTGCTTGGGGAATTTCTTCAACCGCATCTTCGGCTTCGGGAGCATTTTCGGCTGTTTCAGAATTTTCTTCGGAAGAATCCACAACAAAAACATACATATTATTTTTAAAATCAATAGGATGCTTTTTGTTTTCAAACACAATGCCTTTTTGTGAAAAATACTCAGATATAATTTTTGCAGTATTTGTTATAAAGCTTTTTCTTTTAAAGGCATCAGGTGTTAAAGTGATTTTTATGCCGTTTTTTACAATACGCGCCTTAACAAAGTTTTTCAGATTGTCCTTTAAAAACTGAATGAAGGCGTGTTTTTCTTCGTCATTTGTTTCAGGCAGATTAACGTAAAGAAATATTTCAGATTCCTCCGTAGGGTCAACGGTATATAAAAAGCCGTCTATTTTTTTATAGTATGCCCCTTTTATGCCTTCTTTAAAATGAAGATTTGTTTTTAAAAAATCTGCGTTCATAAAAAACCTTCTTACAATATTATATATAATAGTATATCATATTTAAAAATAAAACACAATAAAAAAATAAAGGAGAAAAAAATCTCCTTTATTTTTCGTATGCAATATTTATGCGGGAAGTGTATACCAAGGGCGGTTTGCGTCACACATTTCAAAGGTAACGGTGTCAAAACCGTATTGACGAGCCATTTGATATTTTCTTTCACCATAACGTTCAAAATTTTTTTGATCATTTGCAATTTTCATAATAGCACTTTGTTAGTTTATATTATAGTGTACGGAAAATACATAAAAACAAAGCGAGAAGATTTTTACTTCTCGCTTAAAAATTATTCGTCAATCTTCTTTAAAAGTTCTTCAATCTTAGGTGCAAGAGCAGCTTCTTCATCCTTAAAGATAACTTCATAGAACTTAAGAAGCAAGGGGGCGTTCCAAGCAATACCTGTCATAAATGAGTTGCCGCCGATTGTCTGGATAGCCTTAACACTTGTTGTTTCACCGCCGTTATAGCTATCAAATACGGTTGTAACGATTTCAACTGCACGCTGAATACCCTTTTCAAAGAGCTCATCAACACTATCGGTATATGTGTAACGTGCATCCCAAGGTGCAATCCACTCGGTATGATTTTCGTTCATAAAGTCGATATTCTGATCAAAGCCTTCATAAACAGTTTTTGTAAAGAAGCCTTTTGTGAATTCCTTTGAGAAGCCTTCGTAAATTGAAGTGATGGGCTTCATAAGACCGGGCTTAATTCGGGTCTTCATACGTGCATTCATATCCTGGTAAGCCTTAATAACGTCTTCACGGGAAATATCCTTACCGTAAACAGTTTTAATGTTAACGGGGTACATACGGCAGATCTCAAGAAGCTCAGCATAAGTTACCCAGAACATATCGTCGATCTTAACGTTTTGAGGAGTTGTTCCCATATGCTTCTGAAGCATTATCTGGTCAATGGCGTTGTTGATACGCTTTCTGTAAATACCGAAACGTTCAGGCAAGGGAACGTTAGGTGTAATGAAGCCTGCGCGGTAAAGAATATAAGGGTTAACAGCACAGTCAATTGCATAGTGAACAAGATAACCGTAGAAGTAAGGAACAATGATCTCCTTATCGGCATCCTCCTGCTTTGAGATGTATCTGTAGATAAGGTTCATCCATTCATCAACAGAACGCTCGTGAAGCATCATTGCCATACGGTGAATGCTAACATCAGATTTTAAGGGTGCGCCGTAGTAATTAAAAAAGTCGGGACCCTGAAGACCTAAATCATAAACGCTCTTGCGTTTTGAGATAGCCTCTTTAATATTTTCGGGAAGTCGATCAAAAACTTTCTGGCCGGCTATGTAATGTGTAAAAAATCCTGGCATTTTGAAGTACACTCCTAACAGTTATATTATCCAAAAAATTGGCTTTATAGTATTATAATACATTTTTTTCATTTTGAATAGTGGTAATTTGAAAAAATCTGCACAAATTTTAAAGTTATTTTGCATATTTAGTTTAAATTTACCTGATAACGCCTTAAATAAGTGTTATCTTTCTTATTAAAAACGGAATTAAGGTATTTGCCGCCATTTGTTTCAATGATCTTTCTGCTTCCTTCGTTATCCTCACGGCAGGTTATTATTATGCTTTCAAAGCCGTTCTCCCGTGCTTTATCCAGTAAAAGCTTGCATATCATCTTGCCGTAACCGCACTTGCGCTTTGATGGTAACACTCCATAGCCTATCTGCCCCTGAAAGGTAACGGTATATTTTGTTGCTTTGTGGCGAAGATCACCTTGTGCGTATACATTGCCTTGATCATCAACAAGAAAATACCTTGTGTACGGAGAAACACCGATGCTTAAACCAATGCCCGCAGAATGTTTTACGCACGTTCTGACAAAATAAGGGAAAACGGAAGGGCTGGTCATTCCGAGAAAAGGAGTGCCTGCCACAGAATAATCATCAAGCATATCGGAGAAAGCTGAAAGAGTCAGCTCATCAGCAGTAATTAAATGCATTTTATAAAATCCTTTCTTTGGCTACCGAAAGCTTCCCGGTGTTGAACCGGTTTGCGCCTGGAAAAACTTGCAGAATTGCTGAACATCGGAAAAACCTACTTCTTCAGCGATCTCGGTTACGGTCATTGGTGTTGTCTGCAAAAGATCAAGAGCCTTTGTAAGGCGCAGATTCAATAGATATTTGTGCAGTGATTTGCCTGTGTGTATAAGCATAATTCTGTTAAGATAATTGGGGTGAAAATTAAGCTCTTTGCCAATATCAACGTTAGAAATATGTCGTTTATAATTTTCTTGGATATAGGTTATAACAATGTCAACGGTGCTCTTTGGTGCGTGGGAAAAGTTTGTTGCCATCGTCCGCGCGATGGATGTAAGCATCTGCTTTAAAATAGAAGAATTTTTCTGATTATAAAATAACCTTTTTGTAGTATATTCATCAAGCATCTGCTGAATAAGAGAAAACAAACTATGTTGTTTGTAAATAACAAAAGCATTGTTAAAATCCGCAACATCGGTAAAGTGAATATCTTCAAGAAGATTCTCCTTAACAGATGAGTTAAGATCGGTTGTTGGCGCAATAGGAATGGTCAGGTCACAGTGCTCTTGTGTAAAATCAAAGTTTATGCCTATAAGCAGAACGTTCTTTTTAGGCGGATGCAGGTGATAGGGCGTGCCCGCAGGTACGAATAAAAGAGAGCTTTCTTCCATTGCATATACGGTGTCGTCCACAGAAATCTGATAATCACCCTTTACGCAGTAGAAGATTCTGTGATCGTTTGCCACTTGCAGATGGGTGGTAAATGCAGGAACGAGCTCAATATAGTGAACGTAACGCACAAAAGGAAAGATTTTATCAACGGTAAAATCCAAAAAAATCACCTTTCTTAAAAAAGAGTTTATTTTTGACAATAAAACGTTTGTTTTCACTATTTATTAAACCACAAAAATGTAGTATAATCAAGTAGAAATTTAAAAATAAAGGAGATTTTTTTACTATGTTAGAAAGAGTTCCGTCAAAAAAGCCCGTTGTAGGCGTATTTGCCGTTGCACACGGCACTTATTGGCATCAGTTCCCCGGCCTTCTTGATAATATGAAAAAATACCATCAGGATCTTGTTGATCTTATTTCGAAAAATGACGTTGAAATAGTTGATCTTGGCATAGTTGATGACAGCATCGTTGCAAACGAAGCTGCAGTAAAATTTAATGCCGCTGATGTGGACGTTATCTTCTGCAATATGATAACCTATGCAACCTCATCAGTTTTTGCACCGGTTCTTCGTAATTGCTCAGCACCTATGGTTCTTGTTGCACTTCAGCCAAGAAATGCTATGGATTATACAAAAGCAAACACCTTTATGCAGCTTGAGAATGATAATATCTGCTCAGTTCCGGAATTCTGCGGTGTTGCTTCCCGTATGAACAAGACTATCCACGATATTATTATCGGCACGCTTTATAATGATAAAAAAGCAGAAGAAGCTATCCGCGAATGGTGCCTTATCGGTAAGACTCTTCGCAAGCTTAAGGGCTCAAGAATTGCTCTTATGGGTCACGTTCTTGAGGCTATGTACGATATGCACACCGATCCCACCGCAGTGTTCAATGCTTTCGGAATTCACGTTCCGCTTCTTGAAATCGATGATCTTTTAGCAGAATATCATAACGTTACTCAGGAAGAAATTGATGAGCAGACGGCTATTATCAAAGAAGAATTTGATATGCCCGAGCCTAAGAGCGATCCCGTTACGATGAAGTTAACGGATGAAGATCTTTTCTATGCTGCAAAGGCATCAGCCGCTCTTGAGAGATTCAGAAAAACCCATAAGCTTGACGGTCTTGCTTACTTCTATAACGGCGCAGAAGGCAGTGAAAACCGCAAGCTTGCAGGCTCACTTATTTTAGGCAACTCAATGCTTATTGCCCGTGGCGTTCCTATGTGCGGCGAATTTGATATAAAAACCTGCATCGCAATGATGATTATGGATACCATCGGCATCGGCGGAAGCTTTGCTGAGATTCATCCCTTTGATTTTGATAATGATTGCATTTTGGTTGGTCACGACGGACCTCATCACATTCAGCTTGCTGAAGGTAAACCCGTTGTTCGTTCGCTTAAGAAGTACCACGGCAAAGAGGGAAGCGGTGCTTCAGTTGAATTCAAGCTTAAGGAAGGCCCATTCACAATGCTTGGTATTAACCAGACAGCTGACGGCTCATTCCGTTTTATTATCGGTGAAGGTATTTCCAACGCAGGTCCCATTCCTCCCACAGGAAACACGAACACTCGTGCATCCTTTGCTCCTGATAC
Organism: Clostridia bacterium; assembly: GCA_045591115.1. Lineage (GTDB taxonomy): Bacteria > Bacillota > Clostridia > Christensenellales > QALW01 > UMGS1322. The sequence goes on along the minus strand of JAZNSH010000005.1, from coordinate 29,624 downwards.
ACCTACCTTTATTAAGAATTGGTGTCTTGCAGGTCCCACACATCACTTTGCTTTAGGCACCGGAAACTATGCTTCAACCTTAGAAAAGCTCGGCAAGGTTTTAGGCGTTGAAACTATCGTTGTAGGAACAAATAAGTGAGGTTTAAAGTATGTATAATGTAAAGCTTTACGATTATGTGCCCAAGCCTCAGCCCGTTAAAACCGATTATATTATTGCCGCTCACTATTATCCTGCCTGGAAAAAAGGATCGGCAGGTCTTCATAAAGGCTTTGATCAGTTTCTTGACTACCCTGAAAGGCTTCCTCTTTTAGGTAGATATGATGAGGAAAATCCCGAGGTAACAGATTGGGAGATCAAATGGGCGGTAGAGCACGGTATAAATTGCTTTATTTATTGCTGGTATCGCTATAAGCATAATCAGGGCAAAAAGGTAACTAAGGATGATCTCCGTTGCGCACACGGCATCCACGAGGGTCTTTTTAATGCAAAATATAAAAATATGATCAAGTTTGCCATTATGTTCGAGGCCCAGGAAAGATGGTCAAATACCGATTCAAAGGATTTTGAAGAAAACCTTCTTCCTTTCTGGATGGAAGAGTATTTCACCAAGGAAAACTATCTTGTTATAGATAATAAGCCCGTTCTTTATGTTTACGATTTCCAAAACTGTGTTCGCGATGGCTTTGGCGGACCTGAAAAGCAGGCAGAAGCCTTTGAAAAAGCGCAGGAATATGCCAAAAAGTTTGGCTTTGACGGTATAACCTTCCAGGTTGAATATCGCTTTGATGATCTTACAAGATACGATGAATATAAAAAGGGCGGATATGATTCAACCTTCTCATACTGTTGGGAAACACCTCAGCTTCGTCCTACTCAGGATGAGATCATTGAGGCGCAAATGAAGGCTATGGAGCTTCGTGCAAAGGAAGATCCTTACTATTTCATTCCCCTTGCAAGTAAGCAGTGGGATCCTCGCCCCAGAATGGATATTATGCCGGAACTTTACGGCACACCCGAAACAAGCGCTCTGTGGAATCTTCAGCCTGATTCCTGGCGCAAGCTTTTAGAGAATATTAAAGCTTTAATGGCAAAAATGCCTAAGGATGCACAAGCATCAAAGGTGCTTATTCTTGATAACTGGAATGAGTGGGACGAAGGTCATTATCTTTCACCTCACTATGAAGGTGGCTTTAAATATCTTCAGGCAGTTCGTGAAGTGTTTACTGAACGTGATAACCTTCCCGATTATCGCACACCTGAGTTTTTAGGCTTTGCACCATACCATAATAATTGGGGCGATGCTGATTATTCTAAATACTGCAAAGGCAAAAAATTAGAAGATTAAAACAGAAAAAGATTGGTTTTCTTATACCAATCTTTTTTTATCCGATATTATTGAAAATTACAAGTTTTTTCGCATTATATTGTCGCAGGGGCAATATAATATACACAGAGCGAAATTTAGTTAACCAAAATTTCACTTTACATTAAAGTAGATTTATAGTATTATAATAGCGTATGCAGATTTGTTTTTATAATTATTTTTTATTCTTTTGCATATAAAATCCATAGGAGGTTATTGTATATGTCAATCAAAACGACAACTCAGTTTGGAACAACAACTATTTCCGATACCGTTTTAGCAACTATTGCAGGTATTGCTGCTTGTGATTGCGCAGGCATTGTGGGTATGGCAACCACAAGCACTGTTGAAGGTATTGTGGAACTTCTTAAAAGAGAAAGCTTAACGAAAGGTATCAAAGTAAACACCGGCGGTGACGCTGTTAAGTTTGAGCTTTACGTTATTATTGAATATGGCGTATCAATGGTAGCAGCCGCACACAATGTTATTGAGGCGGTAAAATATGCCGTTGAATCGCAAACCGGCCTTAAAGTAGAAAATGTTGACGTTATCGTCCAGGGAATAAGAGTGTAAGGCAGAAAGGAAGAATATGGTATATTCAACTATCAATGGCTCTACACTGCGTGAGATGGTGGTTGCCGCGGCAAGTATGCTGGAGGCAAATAAGCAGAGCCTTAACGATCTCAACGTTTTTCCCGTGCCTGATGGCGATACGGGTACAAATATGTCCCTTACAATGCAATCGGTTTTAAAGGAAGTTTCATCTATTCAGGAAAATGACCTTGCGAGTGTTGCAAAAGCAATGTCACGCGGTGCACTTAAGGGCGCACGCGGTAACAGCGGTGTTATTCTTTCACAGATCCTCCGCGGCTTTGCAAAACAGTTTGAAACAGTTACCGAGGTAACAAGCAGAGATTTTACTAAAGCATTGGTTTTAGGTCAGGAAACTGCCTATAAAGCAGTTATGAAGCCTAAAGAGGGTACTATTCTTACCGTTATCCGCGTGATGGCGGAAAAGTCTCGCTATGAGTATGAAAGAAATCTTGGCGATTTATTTGATTTTGCTATTAAGATAGGCGAGGAAACACTTCTTAAAACACCGGAAATGCTTCCTCAGCTTAAAAAAGCAGGCGTAGTGGATGCAGGCGGTCAGGGCCTTATGGTAATTATGCACGCCTTCAGCTCAGTTATTCACGGTGAAGCTATTCCTGATGAAATTGAGCCCTTTGCTTTTTCAAATGCAGATGATGCAATTTCCAGAGCTACTGCCGATGAAGTTGCAGAGATGGATGAGATCACCTTTGCATATTGCACTGAGTTCTTCATTCAGCAGCTTAAAGAGGGCGTAGATGAGCAGGCAGTTGATAAATTAAGAAACAAGCTTGCTAAGATTGGTGATTCTCTTGTTGTTGTTGGCGATCCTGAGCTTATAAAGGTTCACGTTCACACAAACGATCCGGGCAAGGCACTTCAGTTTGCCCTTGAGCTTGGTGAGCTTGATAGAATTAAAATCGAAAATATGGTTCAACAGCATCGTGAGATCGTGGAAGAACAAGCTAAGAATTTGAAAGAGATCGGTGTTGTTGCCATTGCTTCGGGCGAAGGCTTTACAAACCTCTTTACAGAGCTTGGCGTTGATTGTGTTGTTACCGGCGGGCAGACGATGAACCCCAGCACAGAAGATATTTCTGCTGCAGTTAAGAAGGTTCACGCTAAATCCGTTATTATCCTTCCCAACAACTCAAATATCATTCTTGCCGCTGAGCAAGCACAGGATTTTACCGATAAAAAGCTTTTTGTTATTCCCACAAAAACAGTTCCTCAGGGTATAGCAGCTATGCTTGCCTTTGATGCTGATGCTGACGGACAGACAAATGCCGATAATATGAAGGATAGCTATTCAGCCGTTCTTACCGGAAGTGTTACTTATGCAGTGCGCGATACTGAGTATGACGGTCAGGACATTCACGAAGGCAATATCTTAGGTCTTGCAGAGGGCAAAATTGCTTGCTGCGGTGAGGATATGAAGGCAATTACTGTTGAGCTTGCCGAAAAGCTTATCGAAAAGCAGAAGGATCTTCTTACCATCTATTATGGGCAGGAAGTCACTGAAGATGATGCAAATGAAATTGCAGATATTTTAGGCGAAAAGTATCCCGATACGGATATTGAAGTCATTTCAGGCGGTCAGCCCGTTTACTTCTATTTGATTTCAGCAGAATAAAATATATGGGCGGAATTCTATCCGCCCTTTTTTAAAGGATTTTATGAAAAATAACGTTGTAAAATGTATGTTGGATCTGGGCGAAGCGTTGCTCGCTTCAGGTGCTGAAATAAACCGCGTAGAAGATAGTCTTTTCCGCGTAGGCAAATCCTTTGGTTTAAAAAGGGTTGATGTCTTTGTGCTTACTTCTGTAATAAACATTACGGCAACCTTTGAGGATGACGTTCAGGAAACGCAAACGCGCCGTGTGCTTAAGAGTGCAACCACCAATTTCGATATGATCGAGGAACTGAACAGTCTTTGCCGTAAAAGTGCAAGTATGAACATATGTGAATTTGAAGAAAGCTTAAAAAAAATAACTGCGAAAAAGGCAAAGAAAATAAAGGCTTTTTTTGGCAGTATGCTTGCGGCCTTTGCCTTTGCACTTTTCTTTGGCGGAAATCTTACAGATGCTTGCGTTGCAGGTGTATTTGGAATAGCCATTTGTTTTTTGCAGGAATATTTTTCAACAGTTTCGCCTAACAAGGTTTTCTATTATTTCGTTACCGCGCTATTGATAGGCGTTGGAATATACTCAGTGAAGCTACTGTTACCTTTTCTCAACGTTGATAAGGTTATTATAGGCGATATAATGCTTCTTATCCCCGGTGTTGCAATAACCAATGCAGTTCGTGATATAGTTATCGGCGACACCATATCAGGCATTATAAAGTTTTCGGAGAGCCTTTTGTGGGCGGTTTCCTTAGCAGGCGGATTTATGCTTAGTATGATTTTGATGGGGGGCTTATAAAATGGAATATGTTTATCAGCTTCTCTATGCTGTTCTTGGTTCGATAGCCTTTGCGCTTATATTTAATGTTAAGCTTAAAAGACTTGTTACTGCAGGTATCGGCGGTCTTTTATGTTGGGGAATGTATCTTCTCTCAATGCACTTTTTTGAGAATGTATTTCTTTCGGCATTTCTTTCAGCGGCGATATGCGGATTGTATGGTGAAATTTTCGCACGTATATTAAAAGCACCTACCACAGTTTTTATGATAACGGCAGTTATTCCATTGATTCCGGGAAGTGTTTTATATTACACAATGCAGTATGCCGTGCTTAACGATTGGGAAAAGTGCAAATCATATGCCCTTGAAACGGTACTTTTTATTGGAGCAATCACGTTAGGCTTAAGCGTTGTTTCTGCGATTTTTAAATTGTTTATGAAAAGAATAAAGAGCTGATTTTCTCAGCTCTTTTATCTTATTTGTATAATTTGCAGTAGGAATAAGTTGAAATATTTTTTGATATTGCCATACTTATAAACATTATCACGTTGTATATTAAAGCAACGAAGGTCGAAATTATAAATAAAATATTCAACCAGTTAAAAACTTGTGCGGCGTAGATAACGGTGATGATTTCAAGGACTGTTTCAAGAGTAAGTGTGAGCCTGAAAATGTTTATTGCATAAATTACGGCAAGCCCGTAGCGAACGAATCTTAAACCCTCGAAAACGCATATGGCAAGGATCAGTCCTGCCACCGGTAAAATACGTGAAAGCACAAAGAAGAATTCATCAACGTATGCCCAGGGGCATAGCCAAAGATTTCCGAAAATCGTGCCGGGAATAACGTTGATGATTTCCACTATCAAAGCGGTCAATATGGTGAATTTACCTAATTTATATTGGAATTCCTGCTCTTTGGTAGTTCTTTGATATTTTTCTTCAGGCTTGATTGCCATAAACAACACCTCAACAAAAAGCCCCCGATTTAAAATCAGGGGACGTTTTTTTAGATTGCAACGATATTTAAAAGCTTTCCGGGAACAGCAACGATCTTTTTGATGTCCTTACCTGCAACGAGATTTTTAACTGTATCGTCAGTTTCGATAAGCTTTTCCATTCCTTCCTTATCAAGGTCGGCAGGAATCATTATCTTAGCCTTGATCTTACCGCAGATCTGAACAACGATCTCAACCTCATCCTTAACAAGCTTGTTTTCATCCCAAAGAGGCCAAGTGGTCTGATAAAGTCTGCCCTCAAAGCCTGTTTCTTCCCACATTTCTTCAGTAAGATGGGGAGCCACGGGATTAAGAAGAACAAGAAGAACCTTTAATTCGTCCTTTGAAATACTGCCAAGACGGTAGATATCATTAACGTAAGCCATCATTGCGGCAATAGCAGTATTGAACTTCATCTGCTCAAAGTCTTCGGAAACCTTCTTGATCATACCGTGGAGTAAGGCTTCACGTTCCTTTGTCTGTTCAACGTCCTGAACGAGATCTGAAAGTCGCCATACACGCTCAAGGAATCTTCTGCAACCACGAGCACCCTTTGTTGACCACGGAATTGCCTGATCAAAGGCACCCATAAACATTTCGTACATTCTGAAGGAGTCTGCACCGATCTCTTCAACGATATCATCAGGGTTAATAACGTTTCCGCGAGATTTGCTCATCTTTTCACCGTTTTCGCCAAGGATCATACCATGGCTTGTGCGCTTAAGATAAGGCTCCTTTGTGGGCACAACACCGATATCATAGAGGAAACGGTGCCAGAAACGTGAATATAAAAGGTGAAGTGTGGTATGCTCCATACCGCCGTTATACCAGTCAACGGGAAGCCAATATTTCATTTTATCCATATTGGCAATTTCACCTGAATTGTGGGGATCAACGTAACGGATAAAGTACCAGGATGAACCTGCCCACTGAGGCATTGTGTCAGTTTCGCGCTTAGCAGGACCACCGCAATGAGGACAGGTTGTGTTAACCCAATCATCGAGCTTTGCCAAAGGTGACTGTGCATCAGCAGTAGGAATAAAGTCATCAGTGTGGGGAAGTGTTAAGGGAAGCTCGGATTCATCAAGAGGCACCCAACCGCATTTTTCGCAGTAAACCAGAGGAATAGGCTCACCCCAATAGCGCTGACGTGAGAATACCCAGTCACGAAGCTTGTAGTTAACCTTTGCTTCACCGATGCCTTTTTTCGTAAGATGCTCGATAATAGCAGCCTTTGCTTCTTTAACGGTCATTCCGTCAAGGAATCCGCTGTTAACCATTGTGCCCGTTTCGATATCGGTAAAGGCTTCGTTCTGAACGTCACCACCGGCAACAACTTCAATAATGGGAAGATTAAACTTTTTGGCAAAGGCCCAGTCACGATCATCGTGTGCGGGAACCGCCATAATAGCACCGGTTCCGTATGACATAAGAACGTAATCGGAAACCCAAATGGGAATTTCTTTTTCTGTAAGGGGATTTACAGCGGTAATGCCCTCAAGGACAACGCCTGTCTTTTCCTTGGCGGTTTCAGTACGCTCAAAATCGCTCTTTCTCTGTGCTTCTTCACGGTAAGCGATAACCTTATCAAGGTTCTTTATTTTATCGCTTAAAGCATCGATCATAGGATGCTCAGGTGAAATAACCATATAGGTTGCACCGAAAAGTGTATCGGGGCGCGTTGTAAATACTGTTAAAGCATCGTTATATGCAGGAACATTAAACTTAACTAATGCACCCTGAGATTTACCAATCCAGTTTTTCTGCTGAGTTTTAACCTTTTCAATAAAGTCAACATCATCTAAACCATCAAGAAGCTTTTGAGCATAATCGGTAATGCGGAGCATCCACTGGCTCTTGGTCTTTCTGATAACCTCACCGCCGCAACGCTCGCAAACGCCGCCAACAACCTCTTCATTGGCAAGACCTACGTTGCAGGAGGTGCACCAGTTAATGGCGATCTCGCTCTTATATGCAAGGCCCTTTTTGAAAAGCTGGAGGAATATCCACTGCGTCCACTTATAATAATTGGAGTCGGTTGTATTTACTTCTCTTGAATAGTCAAAAGAGAAACCGATCTTTTTAAGCTGATCCCTAAAACGGTCAACGTTGTTTTTTGTAACCAATTCAGGATGAATATTATTTTTTATTGCAAAGTTCTCGGTGGGCAGACCAAATGCATCCCAACCGATAGGATAAAGAACGTTATAACCCTGCATACGGCGCTTTCTTGAAATAATATCAAGAGCGGTGTTTGAACGGGGATGACCAACGTGAAGACCTGCTCCGGACGGATAGGGGAATTCGATCAAACCGTAAAATTTAGGCTTGGAAGTATCTGAGTCATCTGCCTTAAATGCGTTTTCGGCTTCCCAAATATCCTGCCATTTTTTTTCTATTTTAAGATGTTCGTAAGCTTTTGCCATAATTCAAAACTCCGTTTCAAATTTAATTACACATTATTTTATTATATAAGAGTAAACTTGTCAATTAAAAACTATTGAACTTAAATGAGTTATGTGGTATAATTATTAAAAATTACGGTAACGGAGGTCTATTATGGAAAGACATGGCTTTGCAATGGAAATAAAAAAAGGACAGACTCTTAAATTCAGAAGTGCATTGGGTGCTATCTGGAAAGAGCTTTGCACATTTTTAGATGAAAAGAAAATGACTAACTTCAGTATGTGGTCAGTAGATAATCTTGTTTTCGGTTATTATGAAACCGAAGACGGTTTTATGTTTTCTGATGAGGATAAGAAAACGGCTGAAAAATGGTTTAATGATAGCTTTGATTGGATATCAACTCCTTTTGAAGAAATGCGCCTTATGTATCACGATTTCGGCATCGTAAGAGAATCAAAGGAGCTTATCCGCCACAGAGTATTTATAACAAAGCTTGTTGAAGGTCAGGAAGAAGAATATAAGGCTCGCCACGATGCTTTGATCGAAAAGCGCGGTGATGAGATTAACGAAGGTCCCAACAGCAACTTCTCTATCTGGAATGCAGGCGGTTACATTTTCGGTTATTGCGAAATCGATACAACAATGGAACCTGAATATACAGAAGCTATGCGCGAAAATGAGCGTAAATGGGAAACAAAAATGCTTGAAATTATGTCCTGGAGAACTAATGACGTTGATTGGCTGACAGGCATTTATCACGGTAATATTAAAAGAATTTGTTATCACAACTGATAAAATATAAAGCACTTCACGATGAAGTGCTTTAGTTTATCTAAAAGCTTTTTTAATTATTTCTTTTATTTCATCTGTGCTTGAAACTAAATAGTCCGCATCTTTTAATTCTTCCTTTGAACCATACCCCCAGAGAACACCGATAGTGGGAATATTATTATGTTTTCCGCCCTCTATATCATCGTTGCGGTCACCGATCATAATGGCTTGCGCGCCCGTTTCCTTTAAGATCTGCTCAATTAAAACACCTTTGCCGGGATACTCTCCGTGCATCTCAGCACCGGTAAGGGTTGTGAAATATTTATCGATCTTAAAATGCTCAAGAACGGTTTTTACCATTTTTAATGGCTTGGCTGAACAGATGCGGGCTTCATAACCATTTTCGGTAATGAATTTTAAAAGGTCTTCGATTCCGGGGTAAAGATAATTTTCATAAATACCCGTAACGTTATAATATTCGCGGTAAACGTCAATAACGTGTTCGGCTTCTTCAAAAGTAAGATTCCAAACTTTCATAAGAATTCGGGCAAAGGGCGGACCGATGCAAGAACGCTTTTCCTCAAGGGAAAGCTCTCTTAATTTCAATTTGTTTTGGGCATAAGTCAATCCGTTGATTATACCTTCGCCTGAATCTGAAATCGTACCGTCGAGATCAAAAAATACTATTTTTTTCATAATTATCTCCTTAAATTTTATGATATTATATCATTTTATCGGCATAAAAACAATAGTTAAAAAATATTTTTCAAAAAAATTGTCAAAAGTATTTGACAGTTTTAGCATTTGTTTGTTATAATTGCCTCGTGAGTATGAGAAATAACTCTCGTGTTATACCATACCGAGGGGAGGGATATAGATGTCAGAAATTCATGTTGGTGAAAATGAATCCTTGGAAAATGCTCTTAAGCGTTTTAAGCGTAAGTGTGCTCGTGCTGGCGTTCTTGCCGAGGTTCGTAAAAGAGAGCACTATGAAAAGCCCAGTGTAAAGAGAAAGAAGAAGGCTGAGGCTGCAAGAAAGAGAAAGTACTAATTCTCTTTTTGAAATTGTTTGAAGATAACCGATAGCAAAAGCTGTCGGTTATTTTTTTATTTTGCACTTCATAAAGTTATAATGACTATGTTGATGTCGAAATAGGCAAAAGCCTTATTTCGACTGCGAATTCATTGAATTCGCAAACAATTACCAAGAGGTGTTTTTATGCTGAAAAAAGAGCTTATCTATGAAAGCGGACTTGCGCCTGAGGGTGCAGGATTTTTTAAAATATCTATGTGGGAGGATAATTTTATTGTAATTGAAAATCATCAAGGAATAGCGGATATGAAGAAAGAATGTATAAAAATATTTCGTAAAAAGCGAATTCTGGCAATTTTTGGAGAAAATTTGTCAATAAAAGAGCTTGATGGGTACATTTTAAAGATAAAAGGTAAAATTTTTAAAATAGAGTATTTGACCTGAAAGGATAATTATGATAAAATTATTATACGGATATTTTTATTCATATGAACGACTTCGATTTACGGGGCTTAATATACAGGAAGTTTTAAACGTCGCAAAGGAAAACGGCATAATAATAAAAAATGCAGTTCGTATTGATTATGCGGTAATGGAAGCCGACGTATTCAGAAAGCACGTTAAAAAGCTGAAAAGCCTTTTAGGTAAGAACAGCTATAAGGTGGAGACCGTTAAACGGCACGGCACCGCATATACGGTTGCTTCAAATAAAAAGCGTTTAGCTTTATGGATAATGATTCCCGTTGCGGTAATAGGCCTTTATCTTATGTTTTCAAGAACGTGGCAGATAAAGGTAATCGGCTATGAGCCTGAAAATATAGAGAAGCTCGCCATAGAAATGGGGATGCTTGATTGGCGTGTAAATGCACAAAAGCGCATTGAGGATGTTGAAAAGGCAGTTCTCGAAAGTGATGATGAGATTTTGTGGTGCAACGTAAACATAAACGGCACAGTAGTTGAGGTTTACGTGAAAAAGAACACCTTTTATAAGCCCGAAAGCGCAGTTGAAGGTAATATAGTCGCAAAAAAGGATTGTATTATCCGTAACCTGATAGTAACAAGCGGTACCGGAAAGGTCAAAAACGGGCAAAATGTTTCTGAAGGACAAATGCTTATTGAAGCAACGCAGAAATTCGGCGAACAGTATTTTCCCGTAAAAGCAGAGGGCACTGCCGTTGCGAGCGTATGGTACTATGGCTCAAAAGAGATTTCTTTGGAAAAAGAAATTATAAAAGAGACCGGTAAGTCGTTGTGCTTTTATAAAATAAATCTTTTCGGCAAAGAAATTTTATCAAAAAACGCGGGAGAGTTTCAGAGTTATAAAGACGTAACTGAAGAGGTAAACACTTTTTTTCTGCCTATAAAAATAGAGAAAATAACAAGATATGAAACTCAAAAGGAAATAATGGCAGTGGATAAGGCTGAAGCAATAAACGAGGCAGAAAAGGAAATAATAAATAAACTGAAAATTCAGATTCCCAAGGATGCAAAAATTTATGAAACGAACACTTCTTTAGAGGAATCCGATGGAATAATTAAAGTAGGCGTTTATATAGAAACAGTTGAAAACGTCGGTATAAGGGGATAATTGATGGAGTATCTTGATATTGAAAACTCACAGTATATTACCGAGCTCTTCGGTGTAGAGGACAGTAACATAAGAATAATAGAAGAAGAGCTTGGCGTTAACGTTATATTAAGAGACGATAAGCTTTCCGTTGAAAGCGATGATGATGAAAAGGCAGAGATCGCACTTAACGTAATAAAAAGGCTTATAAATCTTCTTTATAAAAAGGAAAAGATAGATAAGCGCCGTATCCGTTACGCAGTTGAGCTTGCAAAGGAAGGTAAGGATGAGCTCATTGAGGAAATTATGAGTGATGTTGTTGCCATAACCTATAAAGGCGCACAGATTCGCTGTAAAACTCTTGGTCAGCAAAAGTATGTTAAGGCAATGCAGAAGAACACCGTTGTTTTCGGTGTAGGCCCTGCAGGTACGGGTAAAACATATCTTGCAATGGCAAATGCGGTTATGGCATTTAAAAATAAGGAAATATCAAAAATCATTCTTACCCGTCCTGCTGTTGAAGCAGGCGAAAAATTAGGCTTTTTGCCGGGCGATCTTCAACAAAAGGTCGATCCTTATTTAAGACCTCTTTACGATGCTATATATGAAATGATGGGTGTTGAAGCTTATCAGAAGCTTTGGGAGCGTGGCGTAATTGAGGTTGCACCTTTAGCGTATATGCGCGGCAGAACGCTTAACGATGCGTATATTATACTTGATGAAGCACAGAACACCACCATCGAGCAGATGAAAATGTTTTTAACCCGTCTTGGCGAAGGCTCTAAGATGGTTATTACGGGCGATCTTACACAGATAGATCTTCCCCAAGGGAAGACAAGCGGTCTTAAGCACGCAATAAGCATTTTAGGCGGGATAGACAAGCTTCAGATATGCCATCTTACTGCCAAAGACGTAGTAAGGCACGAGATTGTAATGAACATTATAAAAGCCTATGATAAGGGTAACGAAAAAACGAGGTAATAATTATGGCACAGAAACGTGACAGAAAAAAGAATTTAGGAAAAGAAGTAAGAAAAAAATACCGTGCACAGAAAAGGAATTCTGCAATTTCGGCATTTTTTGTACTTCTCACTTGTGTTGCAGTAGTTGCTATGGTATGGCTTGAAATAATACCGGACAAGTATTCTGTTTCCGTAGGCGAAATTTCTCAGGAAAGAATTGTAGCAACAGGTGAAGCCACAGATCCTGAAAAAACAAGATTAAGCAGGCAGGAGGCTATGGATGCCGTTGCTGATATATATGCAATAGACAGTGATAAAAGCGGTCAGATCAAGGATGCCTTTACAAATAATGTGTTTTCAACACTTTTTGAAGTTGCTCAGCGTGGCGAATTGATCCGTCCGGGCAGTGTTGATGGTTACGTTGATCAGTATAATCCCACGGATATCGGATTCGGCAAAGAAAAGCTTTCCTTTATCAAGGATTCAAAATATATGACCAAGGAAGACAAGGTAATCTCCGTGCTCAACAGCAGCAAAGAGGATATCGAAAATCTTCAAGCTTGGTTCAATAAAGAGTTGGATACAGTTCTTAACAGCGGAATAAAAGAAAGCGTATTAACAGATGCAAGAAAAGAGCTTGCACAGAAGGTGCGCGGTACCTCGGCAACTCAGAATGGCGATTTAAGAACCATCCTTGCCGATGCCATTGAAGATAGCGAAACGCTTCTTATTGCCAACAGCTTCTTTGATGAGGCAAGCACCAATGCCGCCAAGGAAAAAGTGGCAGTAGAGGTTCAACCGGTAAAAATCAACAGAGACGAGGTGATCGTTGATGTTGGTGAAACGATAACGGAAGATGATATTGCGATTCTTACAGAATTGCACTTGTTGGAGGAAAGCGGATTTGCTTATCCCTTCGTTGTAGGTTCAGTAGGTCTTGTAATCGTGCTTTTGTTCGTTGCGGCCTGCTATATTTGGGTATTTGATAAAAAGATGGTTACCCAACCTAAGAAAGTTTTCCTTCTTTGTATACTTATATTAGTGAATATAATAATTGCATTACTGTTAAAGAGTGCTACTTGGGAAAAAATGATGAATGCCGCCATCGGCACAATTCTTATTGCGATGCTCTTTGATGAACATCTGGCGCTTGTTATAAACACCGTAATGTCAGTTATTCTTGTTCTTTTCATCTCCGATGAATCAGGTGTATTTACCATAGATGCAATGCCCATTATGATTTCATCCCTGACGGGCGGTATGGCGGCTATCTACACCTGTAAGAGCGTAAAGGTAAGCTCAAACCGCACAAAAATGCTTATTCCGGGCTTTGTGTCAGGACTTGTTGCAATGGTAACCTCCTTTGCAGTTATGTGGATAGCAGGAAGTGGAATAACAACTTGCGTAACAACTGCTTTATATGGTCTTGCAGGCGGTGTTATTGCGGCACTTTTCTCAGCGGCTTCACTTTCATTCTGGGAAAGTATGTTTGGCTTGCTCACACAGTCAAAGCTTCTTGAGCTTTCTAATTCATCAAGTGATCTTTTAAGAAAAATAAGTATCGAAATTCCCGGCACCTATCAGCATTCAACTACCGTTGCGGAAATGGCCGAAAACGGCGCAAAGGATATTGGCGCAAATCCGATGCTTGCAAAGGTTGGCGCACTTTATCACGATATCGGTAAATTGCGTTGTCCTGAGTGTTACACGGAAAACCAGACTGCCGAATCTAAAAACTTCCATAATGCCTTAACACCTATGGAAAGTGCAAAAATGATTTTTTCTCATATTACTGAGGGCGTTCAGATAGCAAAGGCAAACAAGCTTCCGCGTGAGATAATCGATATAATAAAGGAGCATCACGGAACCTCTTCGGTAATGTATTTCTATAATAAAGCACGTGAGCTTGACCGTAACGTTAAGTTAGAGGATTTCTGTTATCCGGGACCAAGCCCGCAGACGAAGGTTGCAGGTATCATTATGCTTGCCGACTGTATTGAGGCTTCGGTAAGGTCGCTCGATGAAAAGACTCACGATTCCATTAAAGCACAGATTGAGAAGATGTTCAAAGCTCGTATGGATGCAGGTGAGCTTGATAACTGTGAGCTTACACTTAAGGATATAAACGTGCTGAAAAATTCATTCTTGAACACGTTAACAGCCGTATATCACACAAGAATCAAATACGATAACGGTCAGGAGAAGAAGAAATGATTGAAATTATAGATGATATCGGATCAGGCGAAAGCAGTGAGTTCTGCGATATTCTTGAATCCGTTGTAAACTTCGGCGGTGAAAAAATGCTTGGACACACCGATTTTGAAGTAACCGTTACTCTTACCGATGGGGAAACCATCCGCCAAATCAATAATGAACATAGAGGAATAGATAGTGAAACTGACGTACTCTCTTTTCCTTTGTGGGATGTACGTGCAGGAGAAGAACCCTTTGAAAATCCCGATACGGGATGCATAATGCTTGGCGATATTGTGATAAGTCTTCCGCGCCTTAAAGAGCAGGCAGAGGAATACGGTCACAGTGAGAAGCGCGAAGCAGCCTATCTTTGCATCCACGGAATGCTCCATCTTCTTGGCTACGATCATATGGAGGAAGAAGAAAAGGCGGAGATGCGTTCAAAGGAAGAAGAACTTTTAAGTGAGCTTAAAATTACCAGGGAGGACTAATTTATGAAAATGACTGATGAACTTTTTAAGGAATATACCGAATTTACCAGAAATCACGAGCGTAGTCACATTCTGCAGTCAGTTGAATGGGGTAAAGTAAAATCACAGTGGACAAACGAATTTGTTATCGTAAGGGACAATGAAGGCAAGATCGAGGGCACAATGAGTATTCTTATAAGAAAGATACCGATGTTTCCCTGCACCTTTATGTATGCACCACGCGGACCTATCTGTGATTTACATAACAAGGAAGTTTTGAAGAAACTCACCGATGGCGCAAAGGAAATTGCTAAAAAGTACAAGGCGATGACCCTTAAGATCGATACCGATACCGTTGCAACCGACACTGAGTATGCCGAATATATGAAAGAGCTGGGCTACAAGCTTAAAAACAATTATTATAACCTTGAAGGTGTTCAGGCAAGATTCTTAATGCGTGTAGACCTCAAGGATAAAACGGAGGAAGAGCTTCTTGCAGGCTTCCATCACAAGACCAGATATAACATAAAGGTAGCAAAGAAGAAGGGCGTACAGATAAAAGTAGGCACGAGGGAAGACATTCCCAAATTCTTCGAGCTTATGAAGACAACGGGTGAACGCGATGGCTTTGTTATAAGAGATATTGATTATTTCTACCGTATGTATGATGTTTTGGGCGAGTATTGCAGGATCTTCCTTGCGTATGCAGGCGAGGACGAAGAGCATATGGAATGTGTTTCAGGTACGATGGCAGGTCTTTACGGCAATAAATGTCTTTACCTTTACGGTGCATCGGGCAATAAATTCCGCAACCATATGCCCAATTACCTTATTCAGTGGGAAATGATCCGCTGGAGTATGGAAAACGGCTGTACCGTATATGATCTCCGTGGTGTCCCGGGAATTATTGAGGATGAAAACAATCCCATTTACGGTCTTTATAAGTTCAAAAAAGGCTTTGCGGGCGAAGCAACCGAAATGATAGGGGAGTTTGATCTTATGATAAAACCCTTCTGGCATAAACTTTTCACCTTTGCCGAGCAAACGAGAAAGAAGCTTCGCAAGGCAATTTCAAGATTGAAAAAAAGAAAATAAAAAAATTTACAAAAAAACTCAAATATCGTTTGACAGACCATAAAAAATGTGTTATCTTATTATGGCTTAACATTGGAGCAGTTTGTTTTATTTTTGGGAGGTGCTTAAGATGGCAGTTGGACAGAGAACAAAAATTACTCTTGCTTGTACAGAGTGCAAGAATAGAAATTACGATACAATGAAAAACAAGAAAAACAATGCAGAACGTATCGAGCTTCAGAAGTATTGCAGATTCTGCAAGAAGCATACCTTGCACAAGGAAACAAAGTAATTTTCTTATTTTATAAAAGGTGTGATAAATATGTCAGAAAATAAAGAGAAGTCAGTTACCGAAAAGGTAATAAAGACTGAAAAGAAAAAAGAAAAAAAGCCCAAGAAGCATCGCTTTGGCGAAATGATATCTGAGCTTAAAAAGGTAAGCTGGCCTACAAAGGCAGACTTGCGCACATATTCAGCCTGCGTACTTTTATTCGTAGTTGTATGCTCAGTGCTTCTGGCAGTAATGGACCTTGGCGTAGGTAAACTTATCGAAGTTATTACAAAGTCTGAGGGCGGTCTTCCGGAGTTGTTAAACAGCTGGTTTAACATTTAATATCGGAGGCGTCG
Source organism: Clostridia bacterium (assembly GCA_045591115.1). GTDB lineage: Bacteria > Bacillota > Clostridia > Christensenellales > QALW01 > UMGS1322. The sequence continues at coordinate 13,166 of JAZNSH010000005.1, read as the reverse complement.
TTTAAATGAGTAATATTCAGGAAAATGAAGGTAAATGGTATATAATCCATACCTATTCAGGCTATGAAAACAAGGTGCTTGACAGTATCCAGAAAATGGTGGAGAATTTAAGCCTTCAGGATTATATCTTTGAGGTTAAGATTCCCATTGAAGAAGTTATGGAAGTCAAGAACGATAAGCGTAAAGTGGTTCAGCGCAAGCTGTTCCCCTCATACGTTATGATCAAAATGATCTTAACCAAGCAAACGCTTTATCTTGTTCGTAATACCCGCGGTGTAACGGGCTTCTTAAGTCCCGGATCAAAAACACCCATTCCTCTTACCAATGAGGAGGTACGCCGTATGGGCCTTGAGAACGTTCGTGTTAAGACTGATATTTCCGTTGGAGATATCGTTGATATCGTTTCAGGTCCCTTTGAAAGCCAGCAAGGTGTTGCTGAAGAAGTTGACACCGCAAGGCAGAAGGTTAAGATCAAGGTTTCAATGTTCAATCGTGAGAATATTATTGAGCTTGATTTTATCCAGGTTAAAAAAGTATAATACGTGTAATGCGTCATTATATACTGTCTGTCACAGCTAAGGCAGATGGGGTGGGAGAGTGTAAAATTTTTCTAATGCACTCGCAAAACCACATGCACTTTTTTGAGGAGGTGTAATTATGGCTAAAAAAATTACAGGTATCGTAAAGTTGCAGATCACTGCAGGTAAGGCTACACCGGCTCCTCCGGTAGGTTCCGTACTCGGCCCTCACGGTATCAACATCGCAGGTTTCTGCAAAGAATTCAATGAACGTACAGCCAAGGACACAGGAATGATCATTCCCTGCGTAATTACAATTTATCAGGACAGATCATTCTCATTCATCACCAAAACTCCCCCTGCAGCAGTTCTTATTAAGAAGGCTTGCAAGATCGAGAGTGGTTCAGGTGCCCCCAACAAAACAAAGGTTGCACAGATCACCAAGGCTCAGCTTAAAGAAATCGCTGAGATCAAAATGCCCGACCTTAACGCTGCAAGTGTAGAAGCTGCTATGGCAATGATAGCAGGTACAGCTCGTAGCATGGGTGTTACGGTAGTAGACTGATAGCGTAAGGAGAGGTAGAAAATGAAAAGAGGAAAAAAATATCAGGATAGCGTAAAGCTTATCGATACCACAAAGTTATATGATCCCGAAGAAGCTATTGCACTTTGCGTTCAGACAGCAAAGGCAAAGTTTGATGAAACTGTTGAACTTTCAATCCGTTTAGGTGTTGACTCACGTCAGGCTGACCAGCAGGTTCGTGGCGTAGTAGTTCTTCCTCACGGCACAGGTAAAACAGCTCGTGTTCTTGTAATTGCTAAGGGCGAAAAGGCAGATGCAGCTCAGGCAGCAGGTGCAGATTTCGTTGGTGCAGAAGAAATGGTTCAGAAGATTCAGACCGAAAACTGGTTTGATTATGATGTAATCGTTTGTACACCCGATATGATGGGTCTTCTTGGTCGTCTTGGTAAAGTTCTTGGTCCTAAGGGCCTTATGCCTAACCCCAAGAGCGGTACCGTTACAATGGACGTTGCTAAGGCAGTTAACGATATTAAAGCAGGTAAAGTTGAATATCGTGTTGACAAGACCAACATCATTCACGTTCCCGTTGGCAAAGCAAGCTTCGGCGCAGAAAAGCTTAACGATAACGTTAAGGTTCTTATGGATGCAGTTGTTAAAGCAAAGCCCGCTGCTGCAAAGGGTACTTACCTTAAGTCAGTAGTAATTTCAAGCACAATGGGCCCTGGCATCAAGGTAAACGGCTTGAAGTTTAACGCATAATTTTCTGCTTGACAGAATTTTAAAAGCGTTATATAATCATTTTACAATTAAATAATCTCTGCTAACCGTAGACAGCAGGTGCAAGCAATTGCCTAAATATCCTGCCGAGGAAGTGCGAAAAAATAAAATTTTCAAACCCCCGTATGTCTATGCGGGGGTTGTTTTTTTGAATAAGTACGGAGGTTAAAAAATGTCAGTTAATAAGGAAGCCAAAATAGCTCTGTATGAAGAGATCAAAGACAAGCTTTCAAGAGCAACACACGTTGTAATGGTTGATTACACCGGCGTTAACGTTGAAGAAATCACCAAACTTCGTTCTGATTGCCGTGCTGCAGGTGTTGATTATAAGGTTTATAAGAACACACTTGTTGCAAGAGCTTGTAAGGAACTCGGCATCGAAGGTTGGGAACAGTTCCTTGAAGGAACAAATGCTTTTGCATTCTCATATGACGATGTTGTAGCTCCCTCAAAGATTCTCTATGAGTTCGGCAAATCAACCGAAAAATGCACTATCAAGTGCGGCTATATGGACGGTAAAGTAACAACTGTTCAGGAAGAGGAAGCTCTTGCAAAGCTCCCCGGAAAAGACGCTCTTATTGTTCAGCTTATCTGGACACTTCAGGGCAATGTGCGTAATCTTGCTTATGCACTTAATGCAATCAAAGAAAAGAAAGAAGCATAATTTTTAAAAAAATTGGAGGAAAATTAAAATGACAAATGCAGAAATCGTTGCAGCACTCAAAGAGAAGACTCTCCTTGAAATCGCTGAATTAGTAACAATGCTTGAGGAAGAATTTGGTGTATCAGCAGCAGCTCCCGTAATGGTAGCAGGTGGCGCAGCAGGCGGCGCAGCAGCTGAAGAAAAGACTGAGTTCGATGTAATTCTTGAATCCTTTGGTGAGAAGAAGCTTGACGTTATCAAGGCAGTTAAGGAAGCTCTTGGTCTTGGACTTAAAGATGCTAAGGACCTTGTTGAAGCAGCTCCCAAGGCTCTTAAGGAAGGCGCAGCTAAGGACGAAGCAGAAGCTCTTAAAGCTAAGCTTGAAGAAGTTGGCGCAACAGTTACACTTAAGTAATTCATTTGCCCGATTTCCGAATTTCGGAAATCGGGCAGTTTTATTCGCTTTGGCGAGTGGTATCGCTACGCGGTGCTATTGCAGATGCAGTTATATTCGGCTTCGCCGAGTTTTTTTTAGAGGTATTTATGAAAGAAAGTATTTTGCGGGAAAAATCCAAAAACTTTGCGAAATCAATAGTTTTCTTTTGTCGAGATATGAAAATGCAATACAAGGAATTTAACCTTGCAGATCAGTTGCTTCGCGCAGGGACTTCTATTGGAGCAAATATACACGAGGCTCAGTATGCACAGAGCAAAAAGGACTTCGTTTCGAAGCTTGAAATTGCACAGAAAGAGTGCTTTGAAACAGAATATTGGCTTGAAATAATATTTGAAACCGGATATATGCCGGAAGAAAAATATAAAGAATTAAAAAATGCTTGTGGTGTTATACGCAGAATGCTTATTTCATCAATAAAAACTGTAAAATCAAAGTACGGCGCAGGATAAAACCTGCGCTTTTTATATATATTCTGTTACCACTTGCGCTTGCGCAAACACCACCATATAAAATCCGTGCGAAGCACACCTCAACGTTTTCACTTTGTGAAAACATACCACTCACACGCAGTGTGAATACCACTTCGGAAGAAATACCACTCGCGCTCCGCGCAAACACCACCATATAAAATCCGTGCGAAGCACACCTCAACGTTTTCACTATGTGAAAACATACCACTTGCCGAAAGGCAAATACCACATATGCTCCGCGCGAATACCACTCACAACGTGAACACCACTCCCTCTGTTCATATATTGCAAAAAAACGCGAAAAAGCACACAATATCTTGTGTTTTAATACTTCTGTAATAATTTATAAAAAAAATCAATTAAAAATAATAAAAATTTTTAATAAAACATTGACAAAACAATCATAAAGCGGTACAATATTAGCGTATATAAAAATACAATTTATTAGAAAGGAAAGATATATCTATGAAAAAATTCTTAAGTCTTGTTTTGGCATTGGCTATGATCATTTCATGTGTAAGCATGGTATCGTTCAGTGCTAATGCTGAAGAAGCAACGGATCCTGCCGGTATCAGAATCACGGCAAAAGCTGACATAGCAGCCACTGAATATTATCGTAAGGATGCAAGCAGCGCAAGTAATGCTCTTTTTGCAGAAGACGATATAGTTTGGGATGAAGAACCATTAGAAGGTGACGTTGTTCGCACAGGTTACATCTATCGTAACTATAAAGTGTTCAATGATGGAACAAATACCATTAAGTTCCGGGTTTATTACCAGGGAGGTAACCGTGGTGCGAAAAACCAAATTGGTTGGGACGACATTGTAGGCATAACAGGTGATTCTACCGTAACAGTAGCTGCTAATGCTTCTGCGGATATTAAAATCACGATCCCTGTGTATGAACTTGCTGATGGCGGCATTGCTGTCAAGGTAGGTAATTCAGACGGTTCATCTATATATACTGCCTCAGAAGCAGTATTTGCTGATGGCACATCAAATGAACTTATTGATTATGCTCCTTATTGGACAATATCCGTTCGTTTCCAGGTTGAAGCAGGTTACATGAATGCAAATGATACCTTTGTTCTTGTTCCCGAAGATAAAGACGATCCTGCATATTTAGTAGCACAGGGCGGAAACATCACACTTGAAAAAGTGTATGAACTTCCTGCAGTTAAGCTTGGTGACGGTACTCTTGAAGAAAGCACACTTGGTTGGGGCACCATCCACGGTGGTTCTTTCTCAGCAGTAGCTGATCCTGCTGATAAAAACAACACAGTTGCAAAGCTTACAGCAAGTGGTGCTTATAACTCAATCTTCTTTGACCTTGGTCCTTACATTTTTAACGATCCTGACCTTTTCTATAACGGTCACGGTGCAGGTTTTTATGATGTAACCTTTAAGTATAAGGCTGAAAGTCTTGAAGGCTACACAGGTAATGCAAAGTTTTCACCTACGTTGAACTCACAGGCTCACGCTGATGCATCCGATATTGCATCATATCTTGATGAGGGCATAACCGCACAAAGCACCTATTTCAGTTCAGGCAGCATTACGATGACTGAAGCGTGGCAGACCGCAACCATCAAATTCGACGTAACTGATAATTGGTATAATATGATGAAGTCTCTTCGTCATTCATCATATTCAGGCAAAACAAACGTATATAAGATCGGTCTCCGTCTTGATGGTGGTTCAAATGCATTTAAAGATGCACAGTTCAACTACTTCATTGATGGCGTTGAAATCGAATACACACCTCTCAATGGTATGTTATTTGAAATCACAACACCCGGTACATCAGGCTATCCTATTTTCAGAGCCAATGCAGGTTTAACTCAGGATATGGCTGATGAAAATAATGTTCTTTCAGCAACCTTTGATATTTATAATATGGGTGAAAATCCTTGTGTAATAGATATTCAGTATCAGGCAATTAATGATTGGACTAACTTTGAAAACAGTACAGCAGATAAGATTTCAACAACACCCGGATATAAAACATCAGCTACAATTAATATGCTTACTGATGGCAATGGTAACCTTATCAAAAAAGATGGTACCGTTATCGATGAAATCAAGGATGCAATAATCCGTATTCAGACTAACACAGCTAAAGAAGCACAACTTGTACAGAAAATACTTATCGTTCCCACAAATGAAGTAGCTAAATCAATCTACAATGTTAAGTATGACGGCAATGCAGGTGGATTTACAGTCGGTGGCGGTGTAGGCGCTTGTACAAAATATTTTGATGAGATTCCTGCTTATGGAACACCCACACCTATTCCTACTCCCACACCTACACCCGTACCCACACCACATACCGTAGTTAACGGTGATGTTTCGGTTGGTGAAGTTGGCGCAACTACAATAGAAGGTTGGACTGTTTGGAACGGAGGTACAAATACTATCGTTGCTGACGGTGACAACAAGGCTATTCATTTTGTACCCACTGGAATGTATTCAACAACAGGCTTTAAGGTAGCTCCCATAGTATATAATGATGGTGATCTTTATCAGGGCCATGGAATCGGTACTTATACGTTCTCATTCCGCGCACGCCTTGTAAATCCCGTTGACGAAAATCTTGATGCAGCTACTGCTAAAAAAGCAGCTTCATTTACTGCATGTATCTGCTCAAATAAGAGTGGTAACTATAGTGTAACGCAACAGAATACTTATAATACTAGTGGTATTACATTTACAATGACTGCAGATTGGCAGACCTTCACAGTATCAATCCCTGTTAAAGAAGAAAACTATAAGACTTGGACTGAAATTAACAATGATGCTAAAAACCTTTTCCTTCGTTTTGATGCTTCAGGTAGCGGTCGTGCATTTGGTTATACAGGTGCTTATGCTCCCGTAGAGTATATGATTGATGACGTTACGTTTATCTCATATGCACCTCCCGCAACACCTACTCCTACACCTACTCCTAAGCCCACACCTGCTGGTCTTAAGCTTACCTCAAATACCGGTCTTACCGCTTCAACATACTTTAACGGTGGTAATTTAGCTGCAGCCACAGGCTTCACAGGCACAAAGGAATATACCTATAAGATCCACAACGTTGCAAAGCAGGCTGTTGCAATTCAAATGTCAGTTCAGACAGAAGATACCGGACAGTGGCGTGCTGCAGCAGGTAGTGAGACCAATGTAACCATCCCTGCTGATTCATTTATGATCGTTACTTCAACTGTTACAGTTACAGACGGCAAGGTAGTTGTAAATGGCACAAATTATGACTTAAGTGCATGCTGGATTCGTATTAACCAGAAATATTCTGCAGGCGCTCAGGAAGGTGACGGTATTATTATCGAAGCACCCAATGGCGATCCTCTTTATAATGGTTACGGCGGTGACGTAACAAAGAGCGAAGTTTATGAGCTTCCCACCTATGAACCCTACACATTAGTAAACGGTGACGTTTCTCAGGGTGAGATCGGTGATACAACAATCGAAGGCTGGACCACTTGGAAGGGCGGTTCAAACACCATCATTCAGGACCCCGCTGATGAAAACAACAAGGTTATTAAATTCGTTCCCACTCAGGAATATTCAACAACCGGCTTCAAGGTAGCTCCCGCAGTTTATAACAATGGCATTCGTTACTTTGGTAACGGCTTGGGCGTTTACACGATCACACTTAGTGCACGTCTTGAAGATGCTTCTTATCTCGAAGGTCTTGAAGATGCAACACTTGCCAAAGCAACTGCTTTTGACGTTTCATTGTGCGGCAGTAAGGTCTATAGCCATAACAGTGAACCCAACTCCTACAACACCAATTCTAAGAGAATTCATTTAACCGGCGAATGGCAGACCTTCACAATAACAATTCCCGTTCGTGATAATAACTATAACGGATGGATTGCTGCAGATGATGCCGCAAATGTTTTCGTTCGTCTTGATGCTTCAGGCGCATCCAGTGCATTTATGTACACCGGCACATTTGCTCCTGTTAACTACCTTATCGATGACGTAACAATTGAGTATAAGGGTGTTTCCAGTGGTTATCTCTTTGAGAAATCAGGAGCAGACTACTACGTTAACTCAAACGGAAGCGTATTTACTTCTAAAGATGTTGTAAACAACTACATCACATCAACTCAGACCTTCTATAACCCCAATGATTATACTATCAATCTTGAATATGCTGTTCAGGGTACAGTTCCTACCAATGCTGATGGATCCTCAACGGGCTGGCATGGATATGGTGCATCTGCTTTCATTGAGCCCGGTCAGAAGGCAACCTTAACTGTTAAGGTTCCCGTTAACCCCAAAACTGGCAATGCAATTATAACTTCAGGTGCTTATGGCGGATACGCAGAAGTTGCTCTTTCAAGCCTCTTTATGCGTATAAACCTTAATAGGTATAATAACGAATATGCTCCTAACGGAACACAGTTCGTTGTTGAAGCAGATTATAATGGCACAATCGGTACTAAGTACGCATCATCCGGATGGAATAAGGGTTGGCTCGGTATCACACCTGATTTCAACATCGTTGGTGCAAACCTTGAACTTGGTTCAACACTTACAATTAACTACTACGCTTCACTTGGCGAAGGCTATGAAGATGCATTTATGAACTTCGTTCGTAACGGTCAGACAACTTCTGTTGAAGGCGTTCTCGTAGAAAGTGGCGAAAATGCAGGTCTCTATAAGTTCGCTTATACCGGCATCAATCCTCAGTGTATGGGCGATAACGTAGAAGCTTACCTCGTTAACGATGGTCAGAACATCGCAGTTCTTAAGAGATACAGCGTTAAGGACTATGCACTTAATAAGTATGGTACAGAAGACGCTAAGCTCGATACTCTTATCGCTGATATGCTTGCTTACGGTGCTGCTTCACAGAACCACACCGGTTATAAAACTGATGCTCTCGTAACTGATGATGCTTATGCAGGTATTGCTGATTGGGCATTCACAGAATACAATGTAGACGATCCCGATCTTGAGCCTGTAAAGAACATCAATGGGAACGACGGTGCTTACAAGGTTAAGAGCGTTGGTATGAACATTTCAAATGTTTACAAACTTAAGTTCACACTTACCGGTACTGTAACTGAAACCACAAAGGTTTACCTTAACGGTGAAGAAGTTGCAGTTGACGGTGGCGTTGTTTACACAGATGCTATCACAGCAACCGGTAGCAAGCAGGTTTATACCATCACAATTAAGATCGATGGCGTTGAAACCAGCAAGGTTGAATACAACGTTGATGCTTACATTGCTGCTAAGGATGAAGGTAGCACAGTAGTTGAAATTGTTCAGGCTATTGCAAACTATAGTAATGCTGCAATCGCATACGTTACACCCGCAAACTAATAAAGGAGGCTAAAAAGATGAAAAAGTATATTAAACCAGAGCTTGATGTTATCGAAATTAAAGCTTCCGATATTTACACAGGTGACAGCGGATCATTTAATCTTCCTGAAGATGATCTTTTATGAGAAAATTAATTTCAATTCTTCTTGTAATTTCTTGTGTAATGGTTTTAGCGGCTTGTTCAGTTCAGCTTGGCAATGATGCCCCGTCTGATGATAATGTCGCAGGTGATAACACAGTAACATCCACTCCTGCTCCCTCTGAGCAGGAGCAGGGTGATCCTGATAACGGAACTCAAGGCAATGCCACCCCCAATCAGGGCACAGTAACCTTTGTTCCTGCCGTTACCACCGAACCGGGTATCGATCTTGAGGAGGACATCTTAGTTGATGATCCGGTAGATCCCCCAAAATCAACACCCACACCTAATACACAAACAACACCGACTTCAGGTCAGGCAACTCCCACACCTGATGCGGCTGAACCTACTGTAAGTTCAGAGCCAACAGTAACTCCAAAGCCTTCCGAGGCACCCACAGCTACTGAAGCTCCCAAACCTACACCGACAGCCGGCTCCATCATTTCATTACCGATGGATAAATTCTAAAACAAAAAGATGCTTCAAAAATGAAGCATCTTTTTTTATATATTCTCTAATCCCAAGCCTTCCCTTGTTAGGGGGGGTGGCACCCGTCAAATTCCGCAAGGAATTTATATCAAGGCAAAATTATAAATATCCTCTCAAATCAATAGCCAAACGCTCTTCTAAATTTATTAAACGCTTTGTAATATCCTTTGAAAATTCGTCAGCGGCCTCATATTCGTTAAGATATTTGTTAAGCGATTTAACACCCATATTGCATCCGTCAGTCATCAAATCAGCAACGGTCTTATCCGAATCATTCATCATCAGCTTTGCGTTTGTTTTCATCCAAGACATTGCCGTTGCCATCATTGCAGGCTCTTTTCCATCATCTTCAAATCTGCTCAAGTGTGCATTTATCTCTTCTTTCAGCTGATTATGCTCGCTTTTGCAAGTAGTCAGAATATTTCTCATATCTGAATTATCAACGTAATCAATAACGTCGTCAATGGATTTCACACCCATTTTAACCCCTGCATCGCACTCGCGCAACAATCTTATAGTATCCTTTTCAATCATTTTATACTCCTCCTTTTTTAGTATTATTTGCTATGTAAAATGTTTTTATACTTGCATTCTTTTCTAATTTATTGTATAATATATCTATCATTTTTTGGAGGTTTTTATTATGGTTCTTGTTACTGGCGGTTGCGGATATATCGGTTCACACACTTGCGTTGAGCTTCTCAATTCAGGCTATGAGGTAGTTGTTATTGATAATCTTATAAATTCAAAGGTTGATTCTCTTGATGCCGTTAAGGAGATCACAGGTAAGTCCTGCACCTTTTATAAGGTTGATATAAATGATGAATCAGGTCTTCGCGAAGTTTTCTCAAAGCACAAGATTGATTCCGTTATTCATTTCGCAGGTCTTAAAGCCGTAGGCGAATCTGTTGAAAAGCCTCATTTCTATTATAGCAATAATATTTCGGGAACCCTTACGCTCCTAAAGGTTATGAATGAATTTAACGTTAAGAGCATCGTCTTCTCGTCATCAGCCACCGTTTACGGTTGCGATAATATTCCGCCCTTGACTGAAGATATGCGCACTTCTGCAACCAACCCTTATGGTTGGACTAAGGTTATGCAGGAGCAGATTTTGGCGGATATCGCTCTTGCCGATCCTGAAATGCGTGTTGCACTTTTAAGATATTTTAATCCCATCGGTGCTCATCCGTCAGGCCTTATTGGCGATAATCCTAACGGTATTCCCAACAACCTTCTTCCTTACGTTTGCAAGGTTGCCTTAAAACAGCTTCCTTATCTTCAAGTTTACGGTGACGATTATGATACCGTTGATGGCACCGGTGTTCGTGATTATATCCACGTTGTTGATCTTGCAAAGGGCCATCTTGCCGCAATGAAATATCTTAAGGACAACGCTGGTGTTTTAACCGTTAACCTTGGTACCGGCAACGGCTATAGCGTTCTTCAGGTCGTTGAAGCTTATAAAAAAGCAAGCGGAAAGGATATCCCCGTTAAAATCGTTCCTCGTCGCCCCGGTGATGTTGCCGCCAATTTTGCCGATGCCAAAAAAGCAAAGGAGCTTATCGGTTGGACTGCCGAACACGGCATTGATGAGATGTGTAGGGATGCTTGGAATTTTGCTTCCAAGAATATGTAAAGAGCCCAAAAATTCCTTGCAACTGCGTGTTGCAAGCGATATAAAGAACAAAAAACTCCTGTTTTGCAGGAGTTTTTCTTTATATAAGCCAATCCTTCCACACCGCAACACCTTCTCTTAAAGTATAAGTCAGGCGCAGAACGTGGTAATCTGTATAGGCATAATAGCCTTTTGGCGTAAAGCCTTCTTCTTTGGCAAGAAAGCAGGCGCGGTAAAGGTGAGTATCGCTTGTTATTATAGTAACTTCCGTTGTATTTGGTGCGATCTTTTCTAAAATTTCTTTTGAATATTTTAGATTTTCTCGGGTATTGGTAGATCTTTCTTCAAGAATAAGTCTGTTTTCATCAATACCCATTTTTACAAGATGATCTTTTATGGCAGATGCCTCAGTAATATCCTCGCCCTTGCCTTGTCCGCCGCTTAAAATGGCGATGGTGTCAGGATATTCCGTCAAAAAATCGTAGGCGGCGTGTATTCGTTGATTCAGAACTCTTGATGGGGTAGTGCCGTGAACCCCTGCACCAAGAACGATGCAATATTTTGAGTCGGCTCTCTCTCGCTTATTCATATTGGTTATAACGTGAACCTCAGAAATCGTAAAGAGAATCAAAAATACTGCAACAAAGCAGGTAAGCGTTATCCTGAGATTTTTAAAAAGCGCAGTATCTTTAAGCGATAGCACAAGGTATGCACCGATAATCGCAGCAAGAAATAACAGAACAATCGATAAAAACGAATATCCCGTAAGGCAAAACTTAAAGAAAATAGCAAGAAGAATGAGAATCACTATAGGAATTATATAGAAGAGCATTTTTATTTTGCCGTGCATAAGTCCTTATTCACACAATTGGAGCAATCGTGCCCGCATTTGCTGTTCATTATAAGTGTTTGCGGCGTTACCTCCATTTTTTCAGAATTTTCATAAACTTCTACCGTCTCAAATCCGTATTTTTTAAAAAATTCTTTTGTACCAAATGGAGTAACTATAGTAATTCTTTCCGCCATCATATTAAAGCCCTTAACCATAAGCAAGCGAATCATTAAGTCGCCAATATACTGCCTTTGCATTTGCGGAATAACCGAAAGGTGAGCAATATGATAGCTTCCCGAATCAAAATAAATACTGCCGCAGCCTACGGCATTTCCCTCATTATATATAATAAGGTGTATTGACTTTTCATCAAAACTATCCCATCCGTCATTTACTGATTCACGAATTGTGTTGATCTCATCGATATCTTTACCAAATTTCCACGCCGACGTAATCATTTTATCACCTCATAGAATTTCTGATTATATTATACCAAAAATAAACGTTATAGGCAAGAAAAAAGAGAAGCATCTCTACTTCTCAAAAGATTTTATCATTTTCACAACCTGTGCGGCGCATAAATCAATTCCCTTTTGTGAAAGGTGAATATTATCATCACAGATAAGTGAATCGTCTGTATCGATCATTGGATTGAAATCGTGGATTAAAACACCTTCTTTTTCTAAAATCGGAACTATTGCATCATTATATTTATCAACCATCAAGCTTCTGTCGGGGTTAATTCCGCAGAAATTAAATCCCGAACGGGTATGTGTTGTTTTCGCAAATATAATATTCGGTGTTTTCTTTTTCAATTCACGAAGAATTTTAAGCATATCCTTCACATATTCATCAATAGGAGTAAAAGGGCCGTCTTCAACGTACTTAACACAGCTGTCCCACAAACCGTTATTCCAATGAATAATATCAGGATCAGGCATATATTTGAAGTGATCGGCAAGATGATATAATGTGTATTTTGCAAATCTGTTATTATCGGGACTCTGATATACAGTATATTCGCTTCCCAGAAGCTCAGGGACCTTAGTGCCGTAACCAATCAACCTTATTGAATCACCTAACAATAAAACTTTTTTCATTTTTATACCTCAAATTTTTTTCTTATTATATGGTTATGATAGAGAAAAGTCAATAATCAAAAGCAAATTAAAGTATAAAAAAACAAATACTATATTTAAAATTAAAGCGTAACAAAAAATTCACAAAAAAGTAGTAGACAAAAAAGGAGGAAGGTAATATAATAAGCAAGCCTTCAAGAGAGAAGGCGAGGCAAACTTAACAGAAAAAGTTAATGAAAAAAAGTTTTAAAAAAGCGAAAAAAGTAGTTGACAAAAAAGAT
>JAZNSH010000004.1:0-58652 GCA_045591115.1 Clostridia bacterium | reverse complement strand
ATGCCATTGCTTCTGCGCCACCAACCTTGGAAAGGCAGGTTGTGATTGCTGCTGTAAGGGTTGTTTTACCATGGTCTACGTGACCGATGGTTCCGATGTTTACATGGGGTTTGGTTCTTTCAAACTTACTCTTTGCCATTTGAAAAATTCCTCCTACAAAAAAATAAAATATTTTTTCCCGTGACTTCCAATTAAAAATGGAGCGGGTGACGGGAATCGAACCCGCGTTGCTTGCTTGGGAAGCAAGAACTCTGCCATTGAGTTACACCCGCAGGCCGCCAAATAATTGGAAACACATAGGGTTTAATATATTTTACAATATTTACAAGACGTTGTCAAATAAAATTATTGTCATATAAAAAATATGGCAGAATATGAAATTTATTTTTGCTCCCAAAGCTGAAGAAAAGGCGCAGATTATGCAATGCTTCGCCTTTATGCAATGCTTCACTGCGTTTCGCATTGATTAAGGTATGCCTTCGGCAACTTTATATGTTTTATCTGATTCTGCCATAGTACGATAAAATTTGCGAGCCAAGGCGCGATGTTCTGAACGTGAGGGCGCTTACATAAGCGTAAGTAACCGAGTGTTCAAGGTCATCGCAACACAGAAAACAACCCCCTACAATAATAGGGGGTTGTGGTTTCAGGAATTTATCGTGCTCTGCTTCGCTATCTCTCTTCGCGGAAATAATTCACACCCAAGCTCGCAGGAGGCTGATGTTCACGCTTCTTACGCATACTGGTGATGATAAGAACGATAATGGTAACGATATAGGGAAGCATTTTAAAGAGCTCCTGAGTTTCGGTACCAAGACCGGGAATATAGTTATTGGCATTACAAAGTGCGCCAAAGAGGAATGAACCGAGGATTGCCATTGAGGGTTTCCAAAGGGCAAAGATAACAAGGGCAATAGCCATCCATCCTCTGTCACCAAAGGCATTATTTGACCAAACGCCGTCAGCATAAGCCATAACATACTGAAGTCCGCCAAGACCTGCAATGGCACTGCCTACAATGGTTGAGAGATATCTGTATCTTGTAACGTTTATACCTGCGGCATCGGCAGTTGCGGGGTTTTCGCCAACGGAGCGAAGATTAAGACCGATCCTCGTTTTAACAAGAATGATTCCTGCAACAACGGCAATTATAATTGCAAGGTAGGTAAGGAAATCGTGATCAAGGAATATCTTGAAGATATGACGAAAATCGTTGGGATCTTCAACTCCTGACAATGGAATTCTTGTGTTAAAGAATGAGCTTGTCTTTGTAAGTGCGATGTTGGGAAGCTCACTGTTGGTGATCTTAGTTAAAGATGCACCGAGGAAGTTGCCTAAGCCGATACCCAAGGTGGTAATTGCAAGACCGGTAACGTTCTGATTTGCGTGGAGAGTAACGGTCAGGAAGCTATAGATAAGACCCATCAGACAAGCACCGATTATTGCGCACATAAGGGGAATAAGAATTGCAAGAACGGGATTCATATTCTCCAAAACGTTGCCGCAGGCCTGCTCATAAAGGAAAGAGCCTACAACACTGCTGATTGCGCCAACATACATTATTCCGGGAATACCTAAGTTAAGGTGACCTGATTTTTCAGTAACGATTTCACCCACGGCACCGTATAAAAGAGGTACACCAAGAAGGATGGCACGGCAAATGAAACCGCAAATAAGTTCAACTGTTACGTCCATACCTTATACCTCCTTTTTACCGTGACGGAATTTTATTGAATAGTGGATAAAGAATTCGCAGGCAACGAGCATAAGAATTACCATACCAACCATAATTTCCGAGAAAGATGAATTAAGATGGGCATTATCGGCAACCTTGGCAACACCTATTCTGAGGAACACGACGACGGCCGTCATAATGGCCATAATAAAGGGATTGAACTGACCAAGCCAGGACATAAGAATTGCCGTGAAGCCCTGACCGCCAACAAGGTTAGTGTTGATGCTGTGGTCTTTACCTGAAACGAGAAGCATACCGGTAACACCGCAGAGCGCACCTGAAATAACCATAGTGCGGATGATAACCTTTTTAACGTTGATTCCGATATATCTTGCAGTGTTCTGGCTTTCGCCAACAACTGAGATCTCATAGCCCTGCTTACTGTAGCGGAGGTAAATATACATAAGCACCATCATAACTGCAACGATTACAATATTCACGAAATAAGCGTTGGTGCCTACTTTGGGGAAATTGCCGTACTCAACGGGCTTAATAACGTTAGATCCGCCACCCTTTATATAAACGTAATATGCAATAAACTGAGTTGCAATATAATTCATCATCAAGGTGAACAAAGTTTCATTGGTATTGAAGAACGCCTTAAATATTGCGGGAATAACGCCCCAAATAGCACCTGCAAGAATACTTGTTACAGCAATTACCGCAAAGAGCATACCCTCGGGAATTCTTCCGCCGAACTCGATCATACAGATCATTGCGGCAAGACCGCCCATAAGCGCCTGACCCTCTGCACCGCAGTTCCAAAACTTCATTTTAAAGGCAGGAGTCAATGCAAGGGCAAGAGCTAACAAAATTGCAATTTCCTGCAGATATTTCCAGAGCATTACGAACTTGCCTTTTGCAATATTACCGAAAACGCCTTTAAACATTACCTCATAGGTTTCGCCAAAGCTTTTTTCCGAAAGCATCATAGCAAGGACGCCTACTATCAATACAGCAGCTATTACTGTGCCAAGGCGAATAAGCCACGCCGCCCAACCGGGCATATCATCTCTTTTAACAACGTGAAAGAAAGGCTCACGTTTCACTTTTTCAGCCATTTACATTCTCCTTTCCCTTTGTCATAAGAAGACCGATCTCTTCCTTGGAGGTCGTTCTTGCATCAACAACGCCCGTTATTCTTCCTGAGCCGATAACCATAATTCTGTCGCAAAGCTCAATGAGAACGTCAAGATCCTCACCAACAAAAATTACGGCAACGCCCTTTTCCTTTTGCTCATTGAGAAGATTATAAATAAGATAAGATGAATTGATATCAAGTCCGCGCACAGGATAAGCAACCATTAAAACGGTAGGTGCGGCGGCGATTTCACGACCAACCAAAACCTTTTGAACGTTACCGCCGGAAAGTCTTCTTACGGGAGTTGAAGCGCTGGGTGTTACAACCTCAAGATCGTGAATTATTCTTTTTGCAAGATCCTTCGGCTTTTTGCGCTCAAGGAATACGGGAACGCCCTTGGTATATGATCTTAACATCATATTATCAACGATATCCATATTGCCAACAAGGCCCATACCAAGACGGTCCTCCGGCACGAAGGAAAGGCGAACGCCCATATTTCTTATCTGAATAGGTGTTTTATCCTTTAAGTTTTCTTCTATTCCCGTTTCGGGATCTATATAGAAGATCTCACCTGTGTTAAGATGCTGAAGACCTGCAATGGCTTCAAGAAGCTCTCTCTGACCTGAGCCTGCAATACCTGCAATGCCCAATATTTCACCGCTTTTAGCAGTAAAGGAAACGTCATCAAGAACGGTGGTTCCCATTCTGTCAACGCAGGTAACATTGTTTACAAGAAGGCGGTCAACAGCGTTCTGAGGCTCTGCCCTATGAATGTTTAATTCAACCTTTTTGCCAACCATCATTTCAGTAAGCTCAGCTTCGGTGGTCTCTCTTGTGTTAACTGTGCCGATATATTCGCCCTTGCGGAGAACGGAGACTCTATCGGAAAGCTCAAGCACCTCGTGAAGCTTGTGAGTGATGATGATAATACACTTGCCTGCATCACGCATTGAACGAAGAATTTTAAAGAGCTTTTCAGTTTCCTGAGGCGTAAGAACGGCGGTGGGCTCATCAAGAATAAGAATATCTGCACCGCGATATAAAACCTTGATTATTTCAACTGTCTGCTTCTCGGAAACGGACATTTCATATATCTTTTTGGAAAGATCAAGATCAAAGCCATACTGATGGCTGATCTCAGTTATCTTTTCATTGGATTTTTTAAGATTGTACTTGCCGTCCTTAAGACCTAAAACAATGTTTTCGGTAGCATCAAAAACATCAACAAGCTTAAAATGCTGGTGGATCAT
The DNA here is from genome assembly GCA_045591115.1 of Clostridia bacterium. Lineage (GTDB taxonomy): Bacteria > Bacillota > Clostridia > Christensenellales > QALW01 > UMGS1322. Next base: position 54,583 of record JAZNSH010000004.1, on the reverse strand, counting down.
ACCAATCTTATACTTAAAGGCATCCTTAGGTGAGGTGATAACGGCCTCGTGCCCATCAATGAAGATCTGCCCTTCATCGGGGAAATAAATACCTGAGATCATATTCATCAGGGTAGTTTTTCCGCTTCCGTTTTCACCTAAAATAGAAAGAATCTCACCACGGTACGCAGTAAGATTAACGTTTTTATTGGCAACTACCTTGCCAAATGTTTTAGTAATATTTTGTAATTCAATAGCAGGCTGTTTATCCACTTTAAACCTCCGTTATCTTTAACTTTAAAGGAAGTGTTTTTCGCACTTTCTTTAAAATTAGCCTGAGGCGGAGATTGCTCTCCGTCTCAGACAAAATTTATTTATCAGCCGTAGTTTACATCAAGAAGATTGATGCCGTCGATCTGAATATCAAAGTAAGGAGCACTGCGATGCTTTGATTCATAGAATACACCGTTTTCGATAGCTTCTGTATCAGGTGTGAATGCATCATCAGTATCAACATCAGCCTTATAGCTTGTAAGAGTTTCGCCCTTTACAGCGAAGGTTGTAGTATCAAATACGTTAAGTTCGCCCTTTTCAAGCTTTGCTTTAACTTCAGCGATCTTTTCAACTGTGCCGGGAGCTGCTGCTGCAGTGTTAACATCAGTAAGAACAACTGAGCCTGTAGCGATGGTGCCTGTCCAGTCAGCTTCGATAGCCTTGCCTTCCTGAACGCAGGTGATCATATGCTTGAAGTAAGGAGTCCAATCGATTCTTGAGGAAACGATGAAGGTCTTGGGGCAAGCAGCGATTGTTGAACCGTTATATGAAACGTTGGGGATACCTGCAGCTTCACAAGCGGTGGGAGCGCCCATTGAGTCAGCGTGCTGTGAAATAAGATCGCAACCGCCTGCAATAAGAGCATTTGCAGCTTCCTTTTCCTTCTGCTCATCATACCAGGAACCTGTGAACTTAACATCCATTGTTACGTCGGGGCAAACTGACTTTGCGCCAAGGTAGAATGAGGTGTAGCCTGAGATAACTTCAGCAAATGTGAAAGCACCAACATAACCCATCTTGGGAGTTGCGCCCTTAAGCTTGCCTTCATCCTTAAGCTGGTTAAGCTTCATACCTGCAGCAACGCCTGCAAGGAAACGGCCTTCATAGATTGATGCGAAAGCATTGTGGAAGTTCTTAAGGCCAGCGGTGTGAGCCTGAGTACCTGTTGCATGGCAGAACTGAACTTCGGGATACTCTTTTGCAGCATCAATAAGGAAGTTTTCGTGACCGAAAGAGTCAGCAAAGATGATGTTGCAGCCATCAACCTCGATAAGCTCAACTGCTGCATCATAGCAGTCCTTTGATTCGGGGATCTGAGTCTTCTGTGCATATTCAACGTTTAATTCTGCACAAGCCTTCTGAGCAGCATCGATGAAGTTCTTGTCATAGGTTGACTGTTCATCGTGAAGGAAGATGAAACCAACCTTAACTTCCTGAGGTGCAGCTGTGTCGTCACCGGACTGAGTGTCGTCACCGGTCTGATTGTTATCAACTGTGCCGGACTGTTCGTCATCACCGGTTGGTGTGGTCTCTTCTGTTGTGCAAGCTGTGAATACGCTTACCATCATAAGAACAGCAAGAGCCAATGCAAGGATCTTTTTGAGATTTTTCATTTTAAATTCTCTCCTTTTTTTATTTTTTGTAATATATATTTCAGCCGAAGCTGTTATTACCTGAAGGTGATACTGTTATCGGTCATAGAATCAACGATGGCAAGAGATTCAAGCTTGATGCCCTTTTCTCTTAAAGCGTCACCGCCGCCCTGAAAGCCCTTTTCAACAGCAATTCCGATGCCCTTTAAGGTTGCACCTGCCTGAGAAATGATATCCATAAGACCGTGGACTGCTTCACCGTTAGCTAAAAAGTCATCAATAATAAGAATATTATCATCCTTGTTCACGAACTTTTTGGCAACGGTAACCTCATACTCTCTGTTATGAGTAAAGGAAAAGATCTTTGTTGCATAAAATTCATCGCCGACCTTAGAGGTCTTGTGTTTTTTGCCGAAAACAACGGGCACGTTGTTCATATACTGTGCCGCAATGCAGGCAATGCCGATGCCTGAAGATTCAACAGTAAGAATTTTAGTGATATTATCATTTTCAAATCTCCGTGCAAACTCCTTGCCGATCTCCTGAATGATGTTAATATCCAGCTGTTGATTTAAAAAACTATCAACCTTTAAAATGTTTCCCGGTAAAACAGTACCGTCTTTTAAAATCTTATCCTTTAACAGTTGCATAGCAAAACCTCAAGAAATAGTATATAAATATAGTATCACAAAACTCACTTTAAAACAAGTGTTTTTTACATTTTTCTCACAAGAATTACAACTTTCTCATACAAAAAACGAGCCCCTGATTTTTCAGCAGCTCGCTTGGAAAGATTTATTGTGCTATGGATCAAAGTTTACGGGATGCAAGTCCCATCTTTCTTTGAACCTTTGCTAAAGTTTTATTAGCAGTATAGGATGCGCGTTCTGCACCCATTGTAAAGCACTTTTCGATGTATGCTTTATCGGTCATAATGCGCTTAAAGTTATCCTGGATAGGCTTAACGGTTTCAACAACTGCCTCGCCAACTGCCTTTTTGAAATCACCGTAACCCTTATTTTCAAAGAGTTTTTCGATATTTTCAACAGTTTCACCTGTGCAGGCAGAATAGATCTCCATTAAGTTAGTGATGCCCGGCTTATTTTCAATATCGTGAACGATGCGGTTATCCGAGTCAGTCACCGCGCGGGCAAACTTCTTCATAATAACGTCAGGCTCATCTAAAATAGAAACAAAGGCATTAACGTTTTCGGCACTTTTGCTCATCTTGCTTAAGGGATCCTGCAAGCTCATAATACGTGCGCCGTTTTTGGGAATATAGGGGTCGGGCACGGTAAAGGTTTCGGAATAGGTGTTATTAAAGCGGATAGCAAGATCCCGTGCAAGCTCAAGATGCTGTTTTTGATCAGCACCGACCGGAACGAGATCCGTATTATAAAGAAGAATATCCGCCGCCATTAAAACGGGATAGCTCAAAAGACCTAAGCCTACGTTGGCACCTGCCTTTTTGCTCTTTTCCTTGAACTGAGTCATTCTGCTCATTTCGCCCATATAGGTGTTGCAGGTCAAAAGCCAGGAAAGCTCAGAGTGTGCAGGCACGTGAGATTGGAAGAACATAATGTTCTTTTCAGGATCAAGACCGCAAGCGATATATTCGGCATAAAGCTCAACACAACGCTTTCTTAAATCAGCAGGAGTCTGGCGAACGGTTATTGCGTGAAGATCAACAACGCAGAAATAGCAGTTATAATCGTTCTGCAGTTCCTTCCAGGAGCGAAGCGCACCTAAATAGTTGCCGATGGTAACACAGCCTGAAGGCTGGATACCTGAAAAAATAGTTTTCTTATCATCCATTTTATTTCACCGAATCTATTACTGTTTTGGGCATATCTTCCTTGTTGCAAACGCTCTTGTGAAGAATCTCCTTGGTTTTAAGAAGAGCGATCTGCTCAGGCTGTTTTACGCCCATTTCCTTTAATTTATCTGCCGCTGCAAATTCATCATCGGGAGCTTCATTGAAGATAGCTTCAAGCACCGAATGGGGGAATTTATAGGGGCTTGCCGTTGAAAGAAGCACGCTTGGCGTGTTATCATCTGTTGCCTTTTTATAATTTTCATAGACGGCAACACCAACGGCAGTGTGGGTATCGATGCAGTAATTTTTCTCTTCCCACATATTTTTAATGGCATTTTTCGTAGTTTCCTCATCGGCATAGCCTGCCGCAAAAACGCTTGTTAATTCCTTGTGCATTTCATCGGTGATCTTATATTCACCAACTGCCTTTAACTTCTGCATCAAAGCATCAACGAACTTATCATCTCTGCCCGAAAGCTCAAACAAAAGCCTTTCAAGGTTTGAGGAAATAAGAATGTCCATTGAGGGTGACTGGGTTTTATAGAACTCACGGTTAGCATTATAAACGCCCGTTTCAAAGAAATCCGTTAAAACGTTATTCTTATTGGAGGCGCAAATGAGCTTGTTCACGGGAAGACCCATTCGCATAGCGTAATAGCCTGCCAAAATATCACCGAAGTTGCCTGTGGGAACAACGAAGTTAACCTTATCACCCATTTTTATCTTCTTATCCTTAAGCATATCTGCATAGGCTGAGAAGTAATAAACCACCTGAGGCACAAGTCTGCCCCAGTTAATGGAGTTGGCTGAGGAAAGCTTAACGTTTTTCTTTAAAAGCTCATCCTTAATATTATTATCGGCAAAGATCTTTTTAACGCCCGTCTGAGCATCGTCAAAGTTGCCGTTAACGGCACAAACGAAAACGTTTTTGCCCTCCTGAGTGGTCATCTGAAGCTGTTGCATCATTGAAACGCCCTCATTGGGGAAGAATACGGTGATGCCCATACCCTCAACATCAGAGAATCCTTCAAGAGCCGCTTTACCCGTATCACCGCTTGTTGCAACTAAGATGCGGATATCTGCACTTTCATTTTCCTTTTTCTTGGCGTGCTTTAAGAAATGAGGCAAAATCTGAAGAGCCACATCCTTAAAAGCAAGTGTAGGGCCGTGATAAAGCTCCATAACGGCAACCTTATCCTCGGTATAGTGGAGGGGACAAACGCCCTTTTCATCAAACTTAGTGCCGTAAGCACCTTTGATGCAATCCTCTAATTCCTCTTTGGAAAAGTCCGTTAAATAACGAGAGAGCACCGTAAATGCTCTCTCGGAATAAGACATTTCCGACATAGAGGCTATTTCGTCTGAGCTTAATTGGGGAAAGCTTTCGGGAACGAACAGCCCGCCTTCATTTGAAATACCCTGAACAAAGCACTTTGCAGCAGTGTATTTTAACGAAGAATCCCTTGTGGAAGTGTATAACATATTCTTTTTTCCTTTATTAGTCTACCAGATATTTCTGCATAAATGCGGGGATCTCTTCCTTGTCAGCACTTAATGAAAGAATAAGATCGATTCTGTTCTCGCCTGCAAACTTATCAAGCTTAATGAAAAGATCCTCAAGCTCTTCCATAGGACGATCCATATGCTTTAAGAAGCCGTCAACATAAATTCTTTCAAGGTCAAAGTTTGAAGCAACAAGACCGGAAACGAAGCCAAGGAAAAGATATGCACCCTTGATGCCGTATTCACTGGTGTTGATGAAGCGAACCTGATGCTTAAGATCGTGGATATAGTCCTTATTGTTAAAAAGGAATGCAACGTTGCCCTTAAGGGTCATTGAAGCATCGTTTGCACATTCGATGATCTTCTTTGTTTTGCCTGTTCCTTTTTTGCCATAGATAATTTTAATCATAGTAAAAGTCCTCCTTAATATTCTTGAGTATATTATAAACTATTTTGAAAGAAATTTCCATACCTTTTTTATAAAAAATGTAAGTTTTTTTCAAAAATATTGGCAAATTACATAAAAAACACTATTTTTCAAGCAATTTACGTGCAATATGATGATGTTCAAAGGCAGTATGAGCATCCTCATTAAGATTTTTTACCATCTGATCAAGCTCAAAATCACCCATTGCAGTATTTCTGCCCTCAGCATATTCCTTATCAACAAGCTCCTTCATCTTTATAACAAGAGGATCGCGCTTGTCGATCTGAAGATCGCCCTCAAGGTGATAATAGCCGTTGATCCAATATGCAATGCCTGCAGTTCCGCTTGTTGCATCAACGATAACCATTGCGGGACGGTTAAGAATTGCCTTGGTATCGAAAATATTATATATTTCCTCATTTTTAAGCATACCGTCAGCGTGGATACCTGCACGGGTAGCATTGAAGTTTCTGCCAACAAAGGGTGTGTTTGCAGGAATCTCATAACCAAGCTCATTCTCAAAATACTGTGCAATATCAGTAATGGCAGAAAGATCCATTCCATCGGTGGTACCGCGGAGAGAGGCATATTCAATGGCCATAGCCTCCAAGGGACAGTTGCCCGTTCTTTCACCGATGCCCATAAGTGAACAGTTTACGCTTGAGCAGCCGTAAAGCCAAGCAGTTGCCGCATTGGTAACAACCTTATAGAAATCGTTGTGGCCGTGCCATTCGATCTGACCGCTGGGCACTCCCGCATAGTGATTCAAACCGTAAATGATGCCGGGAACGCTTCGGGGAAGTGATGCACCGGGATATGAAACGCCAAAGCCCATCGTATCGCAAGCGCGGATTTTTATTGGAATACCCGATTCCTCGGCAAGCTTCATAAGCTCAGTTGCAAAGGGAACAACGAAGCCGTAAAAATCAGCACGGGTAATATCCTCAAAGTGGCAACGGGGAACGATTCCCTGCTCTAAAGCCGCCTTTACAATGGAAAGATACTTTTCCATTGCTCCTGATCTTGTAAGATTCATTTTTTTGAAGATGTGATAGTCCGAGCAGCTAACCAAAATACCCGTTTCCTTAACGCCCATAGATTTAACAAGCTCAAAATCCTTGGGATTTGCGCGGATCCAGCTTGTGATCTCAGGGAATTCAAGACCTAATTCCATACATTTTTCAACGGCTTTTCTGTCCTTTTCGCTGTAAAGGAAGAATTCGCTCTGGCGAATGATACCGTTAGGGCCTGAAAGGCGTGAAAGAAGCTTGAATATTTCAACTATCTGCTCTACCGTAAAGGGTGAAGTAGATTGCTGACCATCACGGAATGTGGTATCGGTTATCCACAATTTTTCAGGGGTTACCATAGGAACGTGGCGTTCGTTAAAGCCAACCTTGGGGATAGACGTATATTCATAAAAGGTTCTGAAAAGCTCAGGCTCGGCAACGTCCTGAAGCACATAGCTGTATTCATTTTCCGAAAGTCTGTTATTTTTATCAATTTTCAGCATTATTTAACTCCTTCAACAAAAGCCTTTATTCTTGAAAGACCTTTTTCAATAGTTTCCATACTTGTTGCGTAAGAAAGCCTGATGTAATGATCAAGCCCAAAGGGTCCGCCGGGAACAACGGCAGTCATAGTTTCATCAAGAAGAATTTCGGCAAAATCCATTGATCCGCCTATCTTCTTGCCGTTATAGGATTTACCTAAAACATCCTTAATGCATACCATAACGTAGAATGCGCCCTTAGGTGTCTGTGCGCTTAAGCCGTTGATCTCATTTACGGCTTTAACCATATATTTTCTGCGTCTGTCAAACTCAGAAAGCATCTTTTCGTACTCAGGATTTTCATTTTCAACGGCCGCAAGGGTAGCATACTGTGTGATGGTGTTGGGGTTGCCTGTTGCATGGCTCTGATAGCTTGCGATCATCTTTGCGATCTTCTTATTGCTTACGGAATATCCCATTCGCCAACCGGTCATAGCATATGCCTTTGACATACCGTTAATTAAAATGGTTCTCTCCCTCATATCATCATCGATCTGCATAACGGAAAAGTGCTTTGCACCGTCATAGAGCAAGCAATCATAGATCTCATCGGAGATAACCATCAGATCGTGCTCCTTTACGATTTCTGCAATTTTTCTTATATCCGCCTCAGATAAAACTGCACCTGAGGGGTTTGAGGGTGTGTTTAAAATAATTGCGCAGGTCTTTTCGGTTATAGCCTTTTTAAGAGCATCAAAATCAATGGCAAAGCTCTTTTCCTCAATGGTGTTTACGAAAACGGGAACACCGCCTGCCATCTTTACAAGCTCAGGATAGCTTACCCAATAGGGTGCAAAAATGATAACCTCATCACCATCGTTTACAACCGCCTGCAGAGCATTGAAAAGTGCCTGCTTTGCGCCGGTTGAAATAACTACCTGATCAAACTCACAGTCAACGCCCAGATTTTTCTTTGTTAAAGCGCAAACTGCCTTTCTTAATTCGGGAATACCTGCCGCAGCGGTGTACTTAGTCTTACCCTCGGTTAAAGCCTTAATGGCGGCATCAATAATATATTGAGGTGTTTGGAAATCGGGCTCACCTGCACCGAAAGAAACAACATCCTTTCCCTCTGCCTTCATCTGTTTTGCCTTAGCATCTATCTGAAGTGTTACAGAGCCCTGCACCTTCTGACATTTTTCACTTAATCTCATCGTCTTTCTCCTTTTTTCCCGCCCTTTCTTCTGCCTTTTCAACTGCACGGCTTACAAGACCTGCAATGATAGCAACGATGGGCGCGCCTAAAATCATACCGGGAATACCCAAAATTGCACCGAATACCGCAATACCCATAAGCACGAGAATGGGCGATATTTCAAGAGCATCGCTGGTGAACCACGGTGTTAAAATATTTCCTTCGATCTGCTGAATTATCAGCATAAAGATACATACTCCGATAACGGTTGAAAGCTCCCCTGTTGCAAGAGCAAGAATTACAACGGGTGCCGCACCCACAAAGGGTCCGATATATGGAATAAGATTGGTAACTGCAATTATGATTGCAAGCAATAATGAATAGGGTAAGCCGAAAAGAAGGAAGCCAAAGTAGCTTACAACACCTATACCAAGGCTCGTAACAAGCCTTACTACGATGTACTTTTCAACTATATCATCGCACCTGTGAAGGAATTGACAGGTTTCATCAAATTTTTCGTTTTCAGTAACGAAAAGCCTCAAGCAACGCTTAAGTGCGCGCTTTATCTTATCGAAATCGTGAAGAAGAATAAAGCTTGCAACAGTGTAAAGCACAAAATCAAGGGCAAAGGACGCAAAGGACGATACAACATCCGTAAGTCCTTTCACAAGACTTGATGCCTTTGCGGGAATGTACTCAAGGATCTGCTGACCGAAGGAGGTTGCCATATCAATGATCTTATTGCCCATTTCCTCATCAAGGTTCTGGGAAAGATCCTCAACCAATTCGCTGACAAAGCCAACACCGCTTGAAACAAAGCCGGGAAGCGCCCTGATGACGTCAGCAATATTCCCGATGATGCCGGGGATCATTAAACCCGCAAGCAAAATAACAAGACCCAAGAACGTTAAAAGTATAAGCAGCGTTGAAAGGGTGTGTTGCCATTTATGAGGCTTTTTGGTGGTGCGCCTTAAAAGCTTTTCCGTCCACAAAACGGGATGCCTTAAAAGATATGCCGTTATGAAAGCAAGGAGGAAGGGCGTAAGTGCGTTAAAGCCTGCCTCCAATGATGGAAGAATTGCGCTTGTTATGTGCCAAACAAGAATCGCCACAAAAGCAAGAAGTATCCAGTGCCGAATTTTCTTTTCTTTTTTCATAAAATCAACCCTTTAAAATCAATTTTGACGGTTGTTTATCTTGGCCGCACGGTATCTTAAGGTGGGATCAAGAATCTTCTTACGTATTCTTATATTATTGGGTGTGATTTCCGCAAGCTCATCCTCGCCTAAGTATTCAAGAGCCTGCTCAAGGCTCATACGCTTGGGCGGAACAAGGTGAAGTGCATCATCTGAGCCTGCTGAACGGGAGTTTGTCATATTCTTTCTTTTGCAAACGTTAACCTCAATATCCTCAGGTCTTGAGCTTTCACCAACGATCATTCCCGAATATACCTGCTCACCTGCGCCAAGGAAAAGAGTTCCTCTTTCCTGAGCGTTAAAAAGACCGTAGGTAATGGTTTCGCCCGTTTCAAAGGCGATCAAGGAACCGTTCTTTCTGCCGGGAAGCTCACCCTTATAAGGTGCATAGCCTTCAAAAACCGAGTTCATAACGCCTTCACCGTGAGTATCGGTAAGGAAGTTTGAGCGGTAGCCGAAAAGTCCGCGAGCGGGAACGATAAACTCCATTCTGCGCATAGTATCGCTTAACGAGATCATATTCACCATTTCACCGTGATTAGTACCCATATGCTGAATAACTGTGCCGGAATACTGATCGGGAACGTCAATAATAACGCGCTCCATAGGCTCACAACGCTTGCCGTCAATTTCCTTATATAATACCTCAGGCTTGGAAACCTGCAATTCATAGCCTTGTCTGCGCATATTCTCAATTAAAATGGAAAGGTGCAATTCACCTCTGCCTGAAACCTTAAAGCTGTCGGCTGAATCAGTATCCTCAACGCGAAGCGAAACGTCAGTTTCGATTTCTCTGTAAAGTCTTGCGCGAAGGTGGCGGCTTGTTAAGAACTTGCCCTCCTTGCCCGCAAAGGGTGAATCGTTAACTGAAAAGGTCATACTAACGGTAGGCTCCGTGATCTTAACAAAAGGAAGGGGCTCAATGCAATCGGGTTTACAAAGAGTATCACCGATGTTAATCTCCGTAACGCCTGAAACTGCAACGATCTCGCCTGCCGATGCACTTTCAACGGGCACACGCTTTAAGCCTTCAAAAACGGAAAGACTTGTTACACGCACGTTGGCTCTTGCGCCCTCCTCGCCAAAGGTGCAAAGGGATACCATATCTCCTGCCTTTAAGGTGCCTCTTTCAATTTTACCGATGCCGATTCTTCCAACGTACTCATTATAGTCGATGGTGGAAACAAGCATCTGGGTGGGCTCCTCCTTATCCCCTTCAGGACCGGGAATATACTTTAAAATAGCATCAAACAACGGAACCATATCTGTGCCGAGATCATTAGGATCAAGGGAAGCCGTGCCTGATCTTCCCGAAGCGTAAATAAAGGGACAATCAAGCTGAGAATCATCAGCACCGAGCTCAATGAAAAGATCAAAAACCTCATCGGCAACGCCATCGGGACGGGCATCAGGACGATCCATCTTATTGATAACAACGATAACCTTTAAGCCTAAATCAAGTGCCTTTGATAAAACGAAGCGAGTCTGAGGCATTGGGCCTTCAAAGGCATCAACAAGAAGCACTACACCGCTTGTCATCTTCAAAACACGCTCAACCTCACCGCCGAAATCAGCGTGACCGGGGGTGTCAACAACATTGATCTTGGTGTCCTTATATCTAATAGAAGTGTTCTTTGAAAGAATAGTGATTCCTCTTTCTCTTTCAATATCACCTGAATCCATCATTCTGTCCTGAAGCTGCTGATTTTCTCTGAAAAGTCCGCTCTGCTTCAGCATTTCATCAACCAAAGTGGTTTTGCCGTGGTCAACGTGAGCAATAATTGCTATATTTCTGATATCTTCTCTTATCAACTTAACTACCTCTTTTGCAAGTTTTTATTCATAATTCTGCAAAAATGCAGGATTTTTTATCATTTTTTGAATAGAACAAAGAGAATATTGCCTAATTTTGCAATATTCATACTTCAATCTTTCACTTTTTCAGGTTTATTTTATCACAGACGCCCCGTATTGACAAGCGAATATGTAAAAAATTTTATGTATATCTTGTTAAAGTTGTGCATATTTTTTAGAGAGGTGTTAAATATGGGAGTTTCAAAAAGGACAAGGCAAAGAGAAATGAAGAAAAACCTTGTGGCAGTAGTGATTATCGCCCTTTTTGCGGTAATTGTTTTTTCGGTAAATTCAATAGGCAAGTTTATTGCCCAAAAGGTGATCTCGCCCATTTCCGAGCTTTCGGGAAATAGCACGGAAAGTGTTTCCACCGACACCGTTAAAACGGAGAAAACGGAGCTTTACGCCAAGTGCATCGGCTCCTTTGACAGCCTTGAGGAGGCTGAAGAAAAGGCTGAGGGCAACTATATTTTTAATTTTGATAATAAATTCAACGTGCTTTCCTCCATCCACACCGCTAAAGAGGAGGCTTTATCATCAGGTGATGATCTTTTCACCCTCTCCCTTGACGGCATTTCCTTAAAAATTACGGGAACAAAAACGCAAAAGGAAATCGTTTCCTCCTCCGTTTCTTTGATGGCTCAAAGCGCAATGCTTCTGCCCGAATTTTATGAAAAGCTTTCCTCAGGGAAAATGACTTCATTGCAGGTGCTTTCAAAAATCACCACACTAAAAAGCGAGCTTCTTCAGAAGCTTGAGGAATTAAAGACTCTTGATGGCTCAAACCAAACCGTTGAAGCTTTTAAGGATATGCTCACTCTTTCCTCCTCTCTTTTAGATAAGATTGACGAAAAGGATCTGCCCGAAACCTTAAGATATGTTGCCTGTGCCTACGCCTGCGAGTATTTTTGTTTTCTTGATAATTTGGAATAAAAAAAGGAACAGAGTAAAAATCTGTTCCTTTAAATCTATTTAGTCATCATCCTCGTCCTCATCCTCGTCATCGGAGGGCTTAGGATTCACCTTAACCAAGATCTCATTGGTCTTTAATTCATCAGCCTTTAACACGGTGATGGTAAGGTTTTCATATTCAAAAACGTGGCCTTCCTCAGGAATGGTCTCGCATTGCTCGGTAACCCAGCCGTTAACGGTGGTGGATTCAATTTCTTCATCCTCATTAAGCTCAAAGAACTCAAAGAATTCATTTATTGCAACGGTTGTTAGAACCTTATATTCATCGGTGCTTACTTTTTGGAAGTTTTCAATTTCCTCATCCTGCTCATCCCAGATCTCGCCAACTATCTCCTCTAAAATATCCTCCATTGTAACAAGACCTGCAGTTCCGCCGTACTCATCCACCGCAATTACGATGTGATCGTGGTTCATCTGCATTTCCTTGAAAAGTGCATCAAGGTGAACGGTTTCGGGAACAAAGGTAGGCTGGAAAACGGCATCTGACATTTTAAAGCCTTCCTCATTATGCCTTAAAAGATAATCGCGGGCGTATAAAATACCGGTAATGTTATCAACAGTGTCGCTGTAAACGGGGATTCTTGAATAACCGCTTGAAACAATTAAATCAATAACCTCTTTGTCATCAGCATCCTCAGAAAGAAGCTCGATAGCGTTTCGGGGAGTCATAACGTCACTGGCGGTTAAGTGGTCAAGCTCGAACACGTTTTTAATATATTCGATATTTTCCTTATTTAAAGTGCCCTCTTCAGCACCTGCATCAAGCATTGTTACGATATCCTCCTCGGAAACGGTTTCCTCCGCTTCGTTGGGATCAATTCTAAAAAGCCTTAAAATGCCGTTGGTAGTAACGGTTAAAAGCCAAACAATAGGCTTCAAAATGCCCTTAAGGAATAATATAAAGCCGCAAACCTTCTCCGCAAGCTTTTCAGCGTGGCGCATAGCAACGCGCTTAGGCACAAGCTCACCGAAAACAAGGGTGAAGAACGCAAGAACAAGGGTTATAAGAATGACGGCAATGCTGTCAACAGTAGGTGCAAGCTCAGGGGAAAGCTTAAAGGTCTTTAATGCCCAAGCCGTTAAAGAATCGGAAAAGTTTTCAGCGGCAAAGGCTGAGCCCAAAAAGCCTGCAAGAGTGATGCCCACCTGAATGGTGGATAAAAAGCCCGTAGGATTTTTCAGCATCTTCATAAGCTTTTTGGCTTTTTTATCGCCATCCTCAGCACGAGCCTTTATTTTGCTTTCATTAAGTGAAACAACGGCAATTTCAGTTGCCGCAAAAAACGCATTAAGCGCAATCAATATTATCTGTAATACTATTATCATATCATTTTTACCTCCATATTTTTTATTCCGTTAAAGAAATATCAACAACGCAAAAAGTGTGTGTTTTCTTTAAATATGGGGGTCGGGGTGATATAATTTTTTTCAGTTACACTAAAAATAACGGGCGTGCAACTTCGGGGAAGCGGATCCAACAAACCATCTCCTAATAATAATTTTTATAAGATTATACCATATACTCTTATTTAATGCAAGTGTTTTAAAAAAAGTGCTTTATCACGGCAAGCTCTCAATATTTCTCGGTTTTAGGAGAATAATGTTTTGATATCGATGTTATTCATTATTGGTATCGTCGCTTCCTTCCAAAGCAAGCTCTGCTAACTCTTGAAGCTTATCCTTTAATATCTTTTTATCAGGCAAACACAAGGTATAATCCGAAACCAACGTTGGCGACATACTACGGCTTAAAGCATATTCAACAACAGCATCATCCTTGCTTGCACAAAGAATCAATCCCACGCTTGGATTTTCATTTGGTTTTTTCACATCTCTGTCCAAAGCCTCAAGATAGAAATTGATCTGTCCGATATGTTCAGGCTTAAATTTACCGATTTTTAGTTCAATAGGAACAAGGCAAGATATGGCACGATTATAAAACAGAAGATCAATAAAGAAATCTTGTCCGCCAACCTGCACACGATATTCCTCGCCGATAAAAGTAAAATCTCTGCCAAATTCTAATATAAATTGTTTTAAGTTCTCAATTATCGCTTTTCTGAAATTGCGCTCGGAATATTGCCCAGGCAAATCGAGGAACTCCAACACATAGGTATCAAGAATACTATTGCGAACATTCTGCGGCACAAGTTCCGGCGTTTGTTTTCCGGATGATAACAAATAGCGTTCATAATAAGCACTATCCAGCTGCCTTTCGAGCTCGCGGGATGAATAATGCTCCTTTGCCGCTAATGCTACATAAAAATCCCGTTCTTCTCTGGTCTTTGCCTTTGACATAATTAAAAGATGGTTAGTCCAGCTGATTTGTGTCAGCAGTGCTGACACAAATTCATCATCTCGATATGTTTCATAGAATTGTTTCATTCTATATAATCCGCGCCGATTAAATCCTTTTATTGTTGGAGCAGTTTTTGAAATATAGGCGGCAACTTCATCAATAACCTTGTCGCCAAAGGAGGATTCAGTGCATAGTTCCGAAAGGTATTCGCCTACATCCCAATACATATGAATAAGCTCAGCATTAACTGCCTTCAAGGCTCGACCCTTAGCATTTTCAATTATCGAAATAACAGTGTCAAAATCGTTAACATTTGAAATCGACTGTTTTGACATAAAACCACCTCTTAAATCTTATACTAAACCAATGGTATTCGTTATATTCCGCTCTTATTGCCTATTTTTTCAAGCTCTCTTCAGTCTTAAAATTATACCATATCAGTCGAAAAACGTCAATATATCAGCCTTATTTTTCAGATACAGCTAAAAAGTGCTTTATTTATTACGGTTTTAAGTGTATAATATAGTATATTCTTAATAGAGGTAATTTAAAAATGCGCGTAGTTATTAAAATCGGAACAAGCACTTTGACCCACTCAACGGGCCATCTTAATATTCGCCGTGTTGAGGAAATCTGTAAGGTTATCAGCGATATCAAGAACGCAGGCAACGAGGTTATTATGGTTTCCTCAGGTGCTATCGGAATGGGCGTGGGTAAGCTGGGCTTAAGCGAAAAGCCAAAGGATATTCCCACCAAGCAGGCAGCGGCGGCGGTAGGTCAATGCGAGCTTATGTATGTTTACGATAAGCTTTTTTCCGAATACAACCACACCGTTGCACAGTTATTGATCACCGGTGAGGATGTTGAAAACGATACCCGCCACCAGAACTTCTCCAATACTCTTAACCGCTTATTGGAGCTTGAGGCACTTCCTATTATTAACGAAAACGATACTGTTTCCACAAAGGAAATCGTTATAGGTGATAACGATACCTTGGCGGCAATCGTTGCAAAAAGTGTAAAGGCCGATCTTTTAATTCTTTTATCTGATATTGACGGGCTTTATACTGCCGATCCCAGAAAGGATGAAAACGCAAAGCTTATTCCCATAGTAAATAAAATTGACGAGAGCATCGAAGCTCTTGCAGGCACAAGTGGAACGAGCTTAGGCACCGGCGGAATGATAACAAAGATCAATGCGGCAAAAATGTGCTTTGAAGCCAAGTGCGATATGGTTATTACTAACGGTGATAATCCCTTGAGCCTTTATGATATTATTGATGGCAAGCACGTTGGAACGAGATTTACGGAGAAATAATTATGATTGAAATGTTAAAAAGAGCAAAATCAGCCAAGGTTCAGGTTGCCAACGCATCCACCCAAATGCGTGATCTTGCACTTAAATATATGGCTGAAAGTTTAATAGAAAACAAAAAAATAATTCTTGAAGCCAATAAAAATGATGTTGAAAAGGCTCGTGGCACAGTTTCTGACGTTATGATCGACCGTCTGATGTTAACAGATGCAAGAATCGAAGCTATGGCAAAGGGTATTCTTGAGGTTATGGCATTGCCCGATCCCGTCAACAGAGTTTTAGATGAGTTCATTCGTGATGACGGACTTAAAATCCAAAAAATCTCCGTTCCGATGGGCGTTGTTGCCATTATCTACGAAAGTCGACCTAACGTTACAAGCGATGCGGCGGCGCTGGCAATAAAAAGTGGCAACGTATGTGTTCTTCGTGGCGGAAAGGAAGCTTTTAATTCGGCAAATGCCATAGTAAACGCATTAAAGGAAGGTCTTAAAAAGGCAGGCCTTTGCGAGGATGCGATAAACCTTGTTCAGGATATAACCCGCGAAAGCGCAAATCAGCTGATGACTGCCGATAAATATGTTGATCTTCTTATCCCCCGCGGCGGAGCAGGTCTTATTTCCGCTTGTGTTAAAAACGCAACAGTTCCCTGCATCCAGACAGGCACGGGCATCTGCCACGTTTACGTTCATAAGGATGCCGATTTTGATAAGGCACTTAAAATTATTGAAAACGCCAAAACAAGCCGTCCCTCTGTTTGCAACGCTGAAGAGGTTCTGCTCGTCGATAAGGAAATTTCCAAGGAATTTCTGCCTAAAGTCAAAGAAATTCTTTCAAAGCACAACGTTGAACTGCGCCTTGATGAAATTTCACAAAAGATTATTGAGGGCACTCCCGCCGGTGAAAAGGATTTTGACACGGAGTTTTTAGATTATATTCTTGCAATTAAGTGCGTTGATGATGTTTTTGAAGCCGTCAACCACATTTCGGAGCACTCAACGGGACACAGCGAAGCTATTGTAACCGAAAATGAAGAAGCACAAAAGATTTTCGTTTCCTCCGTTGATTCCTCCTCCGTTTACGTTAATGCTTCAACCCGATTTACTGATGGCGGCGAGTTCGGTTTAGGCTGTGAAATGGGCATTTCCACCCAAAAGCTTCACGCTCGCGGGCCAATGGGCTTAAGGGAATTAAATACCTACAAATACGTTATCACCGGCAACGGTCATATAAGATAGGAGTTTTATTATGAAATACGGTTTTATCGGTTGCGGTAATATGGGCGGTGCTTTAATCAGGGCACTTTCCCAAAAAACAAAGGATATAATGATTGCCGATTTTTTCAGTGAAAAGGCTGAGAATATGGCAAAGGAATTAGGTCTTAAGTGTGGTACCAACGAGGAGGTTGCAAAAAACTGTAATAGAATCTTTCTTGCAGTTAAGCCTCAAATGATGGAGGATGTTCTTTCAAAAATAAAGGAAATTCTTCAAGAGAAAAAGCCTACCCTTATCACCATTGCGGCAGGGCTTAAGATCGAAAAGATCGAAGCCTTTGCAGGAGGAAATCTTCCCGTTATCCGCATTATGCCCAACACTCCCGTTGCCGTTGGCAAGGGACTTATTATGTACACCTCAAACGCTCTTGCAGAAAAATATTTGGATGATTTCGTTTCCGATATGGCTTTTGCAGGCACTTTAGATAAATTGGATGAAAAGCTCATTGATGCAGGCACGGCTCTTTCAGGTTGCGGCCCTGCATATATGTATATGTTTATCGAAGCCCTTGCAGATGGCGGTGTCGCCTGCGGTCTTCCAAGAGATAAGGCTCTGCTCTATGCAAAAAAGACTATGGAGGGTGCGGCAACTCTTGCACTTCTCAGCAACAAGCATCCCGGTCAATTAAAGGATGAGGTCTGCTCCCCCGGCGGAAGCACCATTATGGGTGTTAAAGCTCTTGAGGACGGAAACCTCCGAGCCTCAGCAGTAAATGCCGTTATCAAGGCCTTTGAGAAAAACAAAGAATTAGGTAAATAAAAAATCAAACTGCAGTGAAAGATCTGCAGTTTTTTTATTGGTTTGATGCGCTTCGCGCAACTTTGCTGACACCTCATCCACCACCTTCGGTGGTCCCCCTTCCCCCGCTGGGGAAGGCTCATTTTGGTGCACTTCGTGCTAACGTTAAAAAGCCGAGAAAACTCGAAATTCAAGGCGCAAGGGATTAAAGGCGAGGGCGCTTACAAAGACGTAAGTAACCGAGCCTTTATATCCTTTGCAACACAGAAAAAGACCCCGAAATTATATTCGGGGTCTTGGTTTCGAGGAATTCTCGGTTTTTTTATTCTTCGCGTCTCTTCTTAGCAACAACTACCACTGCCATTCCAACGAAAGCAAATGCAACTGCAGAAATCATAGCAACGGGAAGTGAATCACCGGTGTCATTCTGTGTGCTCTTTTCGTAGATGGGAGTAATTGTCCAATGAGCTGCGCTACCTGATGTAAGCTTTGCAAGGCTCTTATATTCGTTGGTGTTGGTTCCTCTGATCTGGAACTTAGTGCCCTTAACGAATTCATATGAGCCATCGCCGTTCTTAACGTTGAAGCGTGCAAAGAGTTCTTCGATCTTAACTTCTTCGCCCTGGATCTCAACCATACCGTTATCAACGTCACACTCATAGGTTATTTCAACCTCTTCACCTGCAGGAATTTCAGTCCATTCGCCTGCAACGGGAGCTGCCCAAGTTGCCTTGCCGTTGGGTTTAACTGTTGCCTGAAGCTCGAACTGAACCATAATGTCCTCAGAGCCTGTGTTCTTGATCTTAACGGTCTTGGTAAGAACATCGTCCTTAACATCGGCCTTAGTTGCATAACCACCATTAGTCTTGAAGTAAAGTGACTGATTATGATCGTCAATTGCCTCAATTTCAACGCCTACAGGAACCTCATTGGTGTAGCTTGCAACCTTCTTAATTGAGATCTGGTCGATCTGATAGCCGTAAGCACCATTCTTAAATGCCTGAGTTGCACCGTCGAAACGGAGTGCAAGCTGATATGCAAGCTGTGCATTAGGATGGCTTGACTTGTTAAGTCTGAGAATCATATTGTACCAATCAAGTTTAACATCGATGGTAACTGTGTACTTCTTCCAGCTTCTTGTCATTTCGATTGCAGGACCGCTGATATATGTGGGTCCAACGGCAGCAGTCTTACCAAGAATCTTCTGAACGCCTGCCTGAGAATCGTGAAGCTGTGAGTTAAGCATTACGTTGAACTTACCTGTCTTATCTGCCTTAGCATAGAAGGTAACCTCATATTTACCTGCTCCGCCGCCCTTATATCCGGCATTCTTATCCCAGATGATCCAAGGACCAAGGTCAAATGCAATTGAATTATATTTGCCCTGTGCGTTTGTGGGGGTGAACTTAACTGCATGGCCTGTTCCTGCTGCACCGGGAGTAACGTGTTCGATCTTACCACCGTGGATTGTGCCCCAGTTTACAAGACCCTTTTCAGCGTTCATATTTTCCTTCTTAGGTGCGAAGTCTTCAGGAGTTGTTTCTTCCATTTCGGGAAGCTCTGTTACGGGAGTAATTTTACCCTTCATAGCAGTTGAGATGGTGTAGAGCATATCGTTCTTATCGTTTGCGCCGATAATAAGCTCCTTACCTGCCTCGTTTGCGCCCATTGCCTTAACATTGATACGCAAGAAGAGCTTATCGAGAGAGTAAAGTGCAGTTGAACCGCCGTTTGTAACCTTAACCATACCGTTTTCAACATCAAAGGTGAAGGTAAGAGTTACCTTTTTGCCTGCTGCTGCAACGCCTGAAGCAGCCTTTGTGATGTCTGCCCAAGTGTCGTTGCCGTCAGCCTTCTTATGAGTAACCTGCATACTAAGTGCAATGTTCATATTAACGTCACTGGGGTTATAGAAGGTATAGGTGATTGACTTTTTGCCTGTGAAGGTAGGATCATCCTGAAGAACCTTTGTTCCACCAACCATATAGTGGTCACCTGCGTAAACTTCAGTTGTGGTGATCTTAATACCAACGGGATCCTTAGCCTTTTCGATTGTTACATCATCAATATAATAGCTGAAGTACTGGCTATCCTTAAATGCATTTGCTGCACCGTCAAGACGGAGGATAAGCTGATATGCAGAAGGCTTACCTGCATCATAAACGCCCTTAAGGTTATCAAGGAATGCCTGAGAAACAGCAACTGTTGTCTCAAAATACTGCCAATCAGTTGTGGTTGTAACAGAACCTGATGTGATGTAGGTGTTCATTGCAACAGTATAGCCGCCTAACTGCTGACCGGTCTGATGATGTGCCTGGCTGTTAAGAACGAAATTGAACTTATTGTTTGTTTCGTTAGCATCAGCCTTTACCCAGAAGCCGATAATATAGCTTCCTGCGCCACCGCCGTTATAGCCGTGCTCGGGAGCATTGATGATTGCGGGGCCTAAGTCAAATGCGATTGAATCGTACTTGCCTGCAGCAGTGAACTTAGCTGCGTGACCTTCACCGCCAACACCGGGCTCAGCGAGCTCAAGCTTACCGCCTGCTGCTGCGAACTCATCCCAGTTTACAAGGCCGTTTTCAACGTCACCGTTGGTAACTTCCTTATTAACTACGGGTGTAGGTGTAGGAGTAGGTGTAGGTGTTGCTTCCTGAAGTGTGGGAAGCTCATAAACGAGAGTCTTTGTGAAGTTACCTGTCATTGATGTTGCAGATTTTACACCGCCGTTTGTCTTAAAGATGCCGTCAAAGCCTGCGATAACGAAGGATGTGCCTGCAGTCATAATTGAATTTGCCTTAAACTCAAAGCGATAGGTAAGTGCTGAAAGTGCGCAGATAACTGTGCCGTCAGCCTTAACTGCATTGCCGTTGCCATCAGTCTTAACCTTAACTTCAAAGGTCATCTTTGACTGTGCGGGAATGGTCTTAAATGCAGTGTTGTTTTCAAATCCGCTCCAACCGTTCTGAAGCATTGTCTGAAGAATGATCTCGTGGTCGCTTGTGTTGTAAACGTCATTTGTAATGGTGATAACGTTGTCAACTGCCATAGCCTCGGTTAAACCAAGGTCTGTAGCACGCCAGTAAACGTAACCGCCAGCAAGATCTTCAGTAACGTCGATCTTAACACCAACGGGGTCTCCTGTGGGAGGAGTTGTGATCGTAGGTGTGGGTGTGGGTGTAGGTGCTGCACCCTTTTCAATTGTTACTTCGTCAATATAATAGGGATATAATTCCTGATTAAATGCAAGACCTGTGCCTGCGCCATCCATACGAAGGCCTAATTCATAAGCTCTTGCTTCGCCGTAAGCATAAGCTGCCATAATGTTCTCAAGGAATTCTTCTGATACGATGAATGTAACTTCATACTTCTGCCAAGCATCTGTAAGCGTGATTGTTTCAGTTGCGGCAAAGTAAGTATTAACCGTGAAGGTATGAGAACCCAACTGATTACCCTTATTCATATGAAGCTGAGAGTTAAGTGTTGGGTAGAATTTGGTGCTTAAATGTGTGCCTGCTTCAACCTTTGCATAGAACGTAACCTTATAGGTTCCTGCGCCGCCGCCGTTATAGCCGTTAGCAGCGTCCTTAATAATAGCGGGGCCTAAATCAAACATTGAAGTGGTGTACTTGTTAGCAGGTGTGAACTTAATAGCATTACCTGTGCCGTTTGCACCGGGTTGAACGCGTTCAAGAGTACCGCCTGGTGCGCCTGCGAATGTTTTCCAGTTTGTAAGACCGTCTTCAACGTTACCGTTTGCAACTACCTTATTTGCTGCGGGAGTAGGTGTAGGTGTTACTACGGGTGTAGCTGAAGGAGTGGGTGTTGCAACTGTAGGAAGTGTGAAAACCTTTGCGGTTGAAATCTTTCTTACACTTGTGTTACCGTTATAGATGTTGTCGCTTGCGTCTGCGGCAACAATGATAGCATCGCCAACAGTTTCGCCACCTTCAAATGTGAAGTTTACGCGGAGCATAAGCTCATCAAGAGTAAACGTATCGGTTTTACCGCTCCATGTCTTTGTTACTTCACCATTTACGATGTTTTCAACATTATAAGTAAACGTGTTGCTTCCGTTTGCAGGAATTTCACCGCTTACAACTGCGCTACCGATGGGCTGCCAGCTACCATTAATGTAGCACTGAATTGAATACTGGATATGTGCAACCTTATTTGTTGTGTTATAAATTGTGTGTGAAACTGTCTTTGTGCCGTTTGCAGTTGCATCAGCTGTTAACGCGCCGGGCTTTGAAAGGAAATAGAAGTTATCGGATGAGCCAAGAGCTTCTGAAACCTTAAGCTCAAGACCTACGGGAACTGTGGGAACAGGTGTAGGTGTAGGTGTAACAACAGGAGTAGCAACAGCTGTAGCAGTAGGTGTTACTGTTGTTGTGTCCTTCTTAATTGTAACGTCATCTAAATAGTATGAGAAATATTCATTGTTTGCAAATGCGCTTAAAGCACCTGAACCGTCAAGACGAAGGATAAGTTCGTATGCTCTGGATGCAGTTGCATTGGTGCTGTTGCGAAGCATTTTAACTGCTTCAAGGAAGTTTTCAGGTACGTTAAATGTAATTGTATATTCCTGCCACTGATCGGTAAGTTCAATTGACTTAACGGTAAAATAGCTGTGTGTGGGAAGTTGCTGAACAATGCCGCCAATATTGTGGTTTGTACCCTCACTTGCATGGCACTGTGAGTTAAGAACGAAAGCGAACTTTCCGCTCTTACCTGCATCAGCCTTAGCCTTGAAGGTAACTGTATATCTACCTGCGCCGCCGCCCTTATAGCCGTTAGCAGCATCCTGAACGATAGCAGGGCCTAAATCAAAGCCGATGGAATCATACTTGCCGGTAGCAGTAAATTTAGCTGCGTGGCCTGTGCCGTCAGCACCGGGCTCAACGATAGTGGTTGTACCGCCGCCTGATGTAAATACGCTCCAACCGGTCTTGCCGTTTTCAGCGTCACCGTTAACAACGGTCTTATCAACAACGGGAGTAGGTGTTGCTACTGCGGGAAGTGATGTTACAACTGTCTTAGCAGTTTTGCCTGTGCCGTTGCCATCCATAATCATAGCATTGCCGATGTTATAGATAACGTCGCCCACAGGTGCGGCAATAACAAAGGATGTGCCTGCACTCTTAAGTGAACTATTCTTGATTTCAACACGGATTGAAAGCTCTTGAAGTGTTGAGAAAGCTGCGCCGCTCTTAAGAACGTTGCCGTTACCGTCAGTTGCGATAACAAATGCAGCGTTTGCCTTCTGACCTGCAGGAATTGTAAGAGTTTTTACTGCATATGTGGGGTTCCAGCCCTTCTGGATCTGAATATCAATGCTGATCTCTTCGGTGCTGGTGTTATAAACATCATAGGAAAGGTTGATGTTATTGCTTGCATCAGCCATTGCCTGAGTGAAGCCGGGGTTTTCTTTTCTCCAGATAGGATAGCCTGCGCCGATATCCTCAGTGATCTCAAACTTAACGCCAACGGGATCAGTTGAAGCCTTTTCGATCTTAACGTCATCAACAAAATATTTGAACTGGCTTTCCTTAAAGGCATTGCTTGAACCGTCAAGACGAAGAACAAGATCATAAGTATCTTTTGCTTTTGAATGAGCTGATTCATAGAGAGCCTTAAGTTTATCAAGGAACTCCTGATCAACCTTAAAGGTGATCTCAAAGTTCTGCCATGTATCAGTAAGCTCAATAGGTGTATATGTCTTATAGCTACCTGTTGTGGTGTTTAAACCGGTATACTTATTAATGGTATCCTTTTCCTGATGGTTCTTTGAGTTAAGAACGAAATTGAATTTGCCGCCCTTACCTGCTTCAGCCTTAGCGCGGAACGTAAGCTTATATTCGCCTGCACCTGCGCCTGCATAACCATACTCAGCATCCTTGATGATAGCAGGGCCTAAGTTAAATGCGATTGAAGCATACATGCTACCCTGGGGATCAAACTGTGCAATATTGTTTGATGTGTTATCAGTATCCTTAACGATGGTGGTTGTACCGCCGTGGATCATATCCCAGTTTATGGAACCTGCCTGAGCATCGCCGTTTGTAACTGCCTTAACCTGAGGTGCAGGAACGGATGCAACGCTTTCAAAGGAGTATGCATTGCCGCCCTGACCGCCGGTTGTGAAATCGGCAGGCTGCTTATCATAGCCATCCCAAGAAACGTAGATGCTTTCGCCTGCTGCCATAGCAGAGAAGGTATCAATACGCAAAACGATGTTTGCAAGTTGAGCGCTTGCTGCGCCACTGTTATAGGAGATAGTGTTATCATCCTCAACTGCAACCATAAGACCGAAGGGAATAGTTGTCTTTGGGAGAACAGTGATTGTTTTTGCTTCATCATTGTGTCCCTTAAGTTCGTCCCATCCGTCGCGCCATTCAACAGTAACTATAACCGAGTGATCGGTAGGGTTAGTTACCTTGTAGGTTTTCATTATGGTGCCGTTTTTAACGTCACTTGCGCTAAGCCCTGCATTAACGTAGTTAAATGCCTGAGTTTCAGCCAGAGCCTTTGTAGCAGTAAGCTTTACGCCGACGTTTTCGCTTCCGCCTGCAAAGATAGAGATCATACTTACGCATGAAAATACCATTGCAAGAACGAGAACTAAGCTTAAAAGTTTTTTCATAATGCTTATCTTCCTTTCTTAGATATCCCCTTTAAGGGGGCATTTATACACAGTATTATAATATCATACTTGACAAGCCTTTGTCAAACTTTTTTAACACTTTTTATAAAAAATTATAACGGAAATTTTTTCCGACTAAAAAAAGGAAAAATATGTTAAAAACAAATAATTCTTTCAGTAATTTTTACAAAAAAAAGACACGCCTTAAAAAAAAGCGTGCCTTAAAAGTTATTTTTATGCGTCCAAAGCCTCTGCTTCAGCAGTTTCAGCTATCTCAGCCTCGGCATTTTTGCGGATGACCTCAATATCGATCTCCTTATAACGCTTAACACCCGTACCTGCGGGGATAAGCTTACCGATACATACACATTCCTTAAGACCGAGAAGCGGATCGATCTTGCCCTTAATAGCGGCATCAGTAAGAACACGTGTTGTTTCCTGGAAGGATGCGGCTGAAAGGAAGGATTCCGTTGCAAGAGCTGCCTTTGTGATACCTAAAAGGATTCTTCGGCTGGTTGCGGGGATTCCGCCTGCAAGACGAGTTTCCTCATTAACCTGCTCAACCTTAAAGATATCAACAACATCACCGGGAAGAAGATCGGTGTCACCTGCATCCTCAATACGAACCTTGCGGAGCATCTGACGAACGATAAGCTCAATGTGCTTATCGGCAATATCAACACCCTGAACCTTATAAACGGTCTGAACTTCCTTAAGCATATAATCCTGAAGAGGAACAACGCCCTTGATTCGGAGCATATCGTGGGGGTTAACTGAACCCTTTGTAAGCTCCTGGCCAACCTCAACGTGCTGACCTTCTTCAACTGCAAGGTGAGCGTTGAAGGGCAAGGGATAGTTCTTTTCCTCGCCATCGGAGGCGATAACTGTTACGCTTGTCTTACCGCGAACGGTTGAAACCTCAACCTTACCTGCGATATCTGAAAGAATTGCAAGCCCCTTGGGCTTACGTGCTTCAAAGATTTCTTCAACTCGGGGAAGACCCTGAGTAATATCCGTTCCTGCAACACCACCGGTATGGAAGGTTCTCATCGTAAGCTGAGTACCGGGTTCACCGATGGACTGTGCGGCAATGATACCAACTGCTTCACCGATAGCAACTGACTTATTATTTGAAAGGTCAGCGCCATAGCACTTTGCGCAAACGCCGTGCTCGCAACGGCAAGTGAAGATTGAACGGATCATAACCTTTGTTCTGCCTAAGCCACCCTTTTCCTTGGGATCGGTGATCTTTTTGGCGATCTCATCATCAACGAGAGTGCCGTCAGCGAATACAACGTTGCCATCGTCATCAAGAATATCCTCAGCAAGAGTTCTGTTCTTGATACGCTCGGTAACAGTTTCAATAACTGAGCCCTCGTGAATAATATCTTCAACGTAAACGCCGTTAGGTGTATTGATAGCAGAGGGAGTTGCGTGGCAATCATCCTCGCGAACGATAACATCCTGACAAACGTCAACAAGTCTTCTTGTAAGGTAACCTGAGTCAGCAGTACGAAGAGCGGTATCGGCAAGACCTTTACGTGTTCCGTGTGATGACATAAAGAAGTCAATAATGGTAAGACCTTCACGGAAGTTAGCCTTAACGGGAATCTCGATGGTTCTACCTGAGGGGTCAGCCATCAAGCCACGCATACCTGCAAGCTGTGTGATCTGTGATTTGTTACCACGAGCACCTGATACAGCCATCATATTGATGGGGTTAAACTTGTCAAGACCGTTCATAAGCTCAACGGTAACGTCATCCTTAGCGATACGCCAGGTGTCGATAACTGCACGGTATCTTTCTTCCTCAGAATAGAAGCCGCGGCGAGCCATATCGTTGATCTTGGCAACCTTTTCATCAGCCTTTTCAAGAATTTCCTTCTTGTTTTTGGGAATAACGGCATCCTTAACGCCAACGGTAATAGCACCGCGTGTGGCGTACTTGAAGCCTTGTGCCTTGATAGCATCAAGCATTTCGGCAGTAATTGCCTCGCCGTGAACGCTATAGCACTGATATACAACCTTGTTCAAGGACTTCTTATCAATAAGGAAGCCGATCTCAAGGTCAAACTCGTGTTCGGGATCGTTTCTGTCAACAAAGCCGATGTTCTGGGGAACTGCCTTGTTGAAGATGATCTTACCAACGGTGGTCTGAATGATCTTTGAACGAACGTTGCCGTTTTCATCTGTCTTTGACATACGAACGTTTGTCATTGACTGCAAGGGAAGATTACCCATTTCATATGCAAGAATCGCTTCCTCAGGTGATGAGAAAATGCGGTTGAGCATAGGCTTATCGTCATTAACGATGGTAAGATAATATGAACCGATGATCATATCCTGGGTAGGTACAACAACGGGTCTGCCGTCAGCAGGCTTTAAGATGTTGTTTGCCGCAAGCATCAGGAATCTTGCTTCTGCCTGAGCCTCCACTGAAAGGGGAACGTGGCAGGGCATCTGGTCGCCGTCGAAGTCAGCGTTAAATGCGGTACATACCAAAGGATGTAATTTTATTGCACGTCCTTCAACGAGAACGGGCTCGAAAGCCTGAATACCAAGGCGGTGAAGTGTGGGAGCACGGTTAAGAAGAACGGGATGACCTTCAATAACCTCCTCTAAAACGTCCCAAACCTCTGCAGTGCCTCTTTCGATAAGACGCTTTGCACCGCGGATGTTCTGTGCAATGTTAAGCTCAACAAGACGCTTCATAACGAAGGGCTTGAAAAGCTCGATAGCCATTTCCTTGGGAAGACCGCACTGATGCATCTTAAGTTCAGGGCCAACAACGATAACGGAACGGCCTGAATAGTCAACACGCTTACCTAAAAGGTTCTGACGGAATCTACCCTGCTTACCGCGAAGCATATCGGACAAGGACTTTAAGGGACGGTTGCCGGGGCCCGTAACAGGTCTGCCACGGCGGCCGTTATCAATAAGAGCATCAACCGCTTCCTGAAGCATACGCTTTTCGTTTCTAACCATAATATCGGGAGCGTCCTGCTCAAGAAGTCTCTTAAGACGGTTGTTACGGTTAATAACTCTGCGGTAAAGATCATTAAGATCACTGGAAGCAAATCTTCCGCCGTCAAGCTGAACCATAGGACGGATCTCCGGGGGAATTACGGGAACAACGGTCATTATCATCCACTCAGGCTTGTTACCTGATTTTCTGAAGGATTCAACAACCTCAAGGCGTTTAACCGCCTTAACGCGCTTCTGAGCGGAGTTTGTGGTTTTAAGCTCCTCTCTGAGCTCCTGGGCTTCTTTATCAAGATCAATATTAACAAGCAATTCCTGAATTGCCTCAGCACCCATACTTGCGCGGAAGGTGCCGATATTGATCTCTCTGTCAAGTACCTCACGATACTCGGAATCGGAAATAATATCCTTCTGCTGGTATTCGGTTGCGCCTGCATCAAGAACGATATATGCCGCAAAATAGAGAACCTTTTCAAGATCCTTAGGTGAAATGTTCAACAAAAGGCTCATTCTTGAGGGAATACCCTTAAAATACCAGATGTGTGATACGGGAGCAGCAAGGGAAATATGACCCATACGCTCACGACGAACCTTTGCACGTGTTACTTCAACACCGCAGCGGTCGCAAATAAGACCTTTATATCTTGCGCCCTTCTTGTACTTACCGCAGGAGCACTCCCAATCCTTTGTGGGACCGAAGATCCTTTCGCAGAAAAGACCGTCGTGCTCAGGCTTAAGAGTACGGTAATTGATGGTTTCAGGCTTTGTAACTTCACCGTAAGACCACTCAAGAATTTTCTCTTTAGGTGCAAGACCTATCTGTATTGAATCAAAATTGTTAAGTTCAAACAAGGCTTCATCTTCCTCTCATCAAATTGTCAACTTTTTCTTAAAGTTGGGTGTGCTGATTATTCCTCAGCCTCGTCGTCTTCATCAAAGTCATCATCTTCATCCTCGAAGAGATCAAGCTCATCATCTAAAGACTCGTCTTCAAACATATCCTCTTCGTCTTCTTCAACACCGTCAAGGAGGTCAATACCTTCCTCGTCCTCAAGCTCGCCAAGCTCGTCGAAGTCTTCATCATCAAGATCATCGAAGTCATCTTCGTCATCGTCATAGCCAAGCATTGAAAGAAGATCGCCAACGGGAGCATTTCTTTCTTTTTCATCAACGTATTCAACAACGTCTCTGTCATCGTCAAGAAGCTCGCGCATCTCAACTTCCTTATGCTCCTCGGTAAGAATCTTAACGTCAAGAGCAAGTGAACGTAATTCTTCAAGAAGAACCTTAAAGGATTCGGGGATACCGGGTTCGGGAACATTCTGTCCCTTAACGATAGCCTCATAAGCCTTAACACGGCCTACAACGTCGTCTGACTTAATTGTAAGAATTTCCTGAAGTGTGTGTGCCGCGCCGTATGCTTCAAGAGCCCAAACTTCCATTTCACCGAAACGCTGACCGCCGAACTGAGCTTTACCGCCAAGGGGCTGCTGAGTTACAAGTGAGTAGGGGCCTGTTGAACGGGCGTGGATCTTATCGTCAACCATATGGATAAGTTTGATCATATACATACAGCCGACTGTAACGGGGTTATCAAAGGGTTCACCGGTGCGTCCGTCATAAAGAAGGGTCTTTCCGGTAAAGATGTTGCCTGCATATTCCGAAAGCTCTTCCTGAGCCTTGGCTTCAGCTTCGTTTTTATTTTCGATCTTCTCTAAACCGAAGAGAGGTGCCATATCGCCAAGGATCTTTGCAGTTGCAACAAAATATTTATCTGCAAGTGCCATTACGCGATCTGCAAGAGCGAGCTTATCCTCAACCTCGTTATCGTAAGCAAGATCTTTTATTTCCTTAAATTCAACGTCATAAGCCTCAACATCGATCTTTCCGCCGTCATAGAAGGGCTGATCCTTGCCGCGGAGCTTTTTGCCCATTTCAAGGAGCTGACCTGCTGTGTGCCCTAAAGCACCGTCAACAACGGGAATCTCTTCAGTTGATTTTAAACGTGTTGCAAAGGTAAGAAGTGTGTCGATCTTCTCCAAAAGCTTTGAAGCAAGTGAAAGCTTTTCAATATCTGCTTCGTGAGCACCGTCAAAAACGGGAGTTGCGATCTTGATACCGAGCTTTTTAGCCGCAATACCAAGGTGAACCTCAAGAACCTGACCAACGTTCATACGTGAGGGAACACCAAGGGGGTTAAGACAGATCTGAACGGGAGTTCCGTCAGGCATAAAGGGCATATCCTCTTCGGGAAGAACGCGGGAAATAACACCCTTGTTTCCGTGACGACCTGCCATCTTATCACCTGCGTGGATCTTACGTTTTTGGGCAAGATATACACGAACCATCTTGTTTACGCCGGGAGCAAGCTCGTCCTTGTTCTCACGGGTAAATATCTTAATATCAACAACAACGCCGCCTTCACCGTGAGGTGCGCGAAGTGAAGTATCACGAACTTCCTTAGCGTTGTTTGAGAAAATTGCGTGAAGAAGTTTTTCTTCGGGAGTAACGTCAGTTTCACCCTTAGGTGTAACCTTACCAACAAGGATATCGCCTGAGTGAACCTCAGCACCGATGCGGATAATACCGTCCTCATCAAGGTTTCTGCGCATATCCTCACCAACGTTGGGGATATCGTGGGTAATTGCCTCAGGGCCAAGCTTGGTATCACGGGCTTCGCACTCATATTCCTCAATGTGGATGGTTGTAAAGATATCATCACGGGCAAGACGCTCGGAAATAAGCATAGCGTCTTCGTAGTTATAACCGTTCCAAGGCATAAATGCGATAACGATGTTTCTGCCCAAGGAAAGCTCGCCCTGGCTTGTTGAAGGACCATCAGCAAGAGTGGTCTTATATTCAACGCGCTGACCTTTCTTAACGATGGGAATCTGGTTAATGCAGGTTCCCTGGTTAGAACGGCGGAATTTTAATAATTCATAGGTGATTGTTTCACCGTTATCGTGCTTAACGATAACCTTATCGGCATCAACGTATTCAACAACACCGGGACCTTGAGAAAGAACGGAAACACCGCTGTCACGTGCTGCCTTATATTCGATACCTGTTCCAACGATGGGAGCCTCAGTTCTTAAAAGAGGCACTGCCTGACGCTGCATGTTTGCGCCCATCAGAGCACGGGAAGCGTCATCGTTTTCAAGGAAAGGAATCATTGCGGTAGCAACTGAAACTACCTGCTTAGGTGAAACGTCAATATAATCAACTTCGTTAATTGAAACACGCAAGAAATCTTCTTTACTACGTGCTGAAACTATCTCGTTTACGAAACGGCCGTTTTCATCGATGGGCTCGTTTGCCTGAGCGATGATATAGCGATCCTCATCGTCAGCTGCAAGGTAAACAACCTCGTTGGTAACAACACCCTTTTCCTTATCAACCTTGCGGTAGGGTGACTCCATAAAGCCATACTCGTTAATACGGGCATAGGTTGCAAGTGAGCCGATAAGACCGATGTTCTTACCTTCAGGAGTTTCGATGGGGCACATTCTGCCGTAATGTGAGTGGTGAACGTCACGAACCTCGAAGGAGGGACGATCACGGTTAAGACCGCCGGGACCCAACGCAGAAAGACGGCGCTTGTGGGTAAGCTCAGCAAGGGGGTTGTTCTGATCCATAAACTGTGAAAGCTGTGATGAACCGAAGAACTCACGGATAACTGCTGAAACGGGGCGGATATTTATAAGTGAGGAGGGTGAAACGCTTTCGATTGACTGGCTTGTCATTCTCTCGCGGATAACGCGCTCCATTCTTGAAAGACCAACGCGGAGCTGGTTCTGCAAAAGCTCACCAACGCAACGAACACGACGGTTGCCCAAATGGTCAATATCATCAAGCACGCCGTGACCCTCGCAAAGCATAATGATATAGTTGATGCTTGCAACGATATCGGAAATATAGAGATGCTCAGGTGAAAGCTTATCCATATCGGCAACAAGGCGTGCCTTGATCTGCTCATCGGTTGAGCACTCGGAAAGAACGTTCATAAGTGAATCGTAATGAACGTACTCCTTGATGCCAACCTCCTTGGGATCAAAGTTAAGATAAGGCTTGGGATCAACAAAGCCGTTGGACATAACTCTAACGATGCTTTCAACCTCTTCGCCTGATTCATTTTTATGTTTAACGTTAAGCTTAACAAGCATTACGCCTGCATTCTGAATTTCATAAGCCTTTTCTTCGGAAATAAGCTCGCCCTTTGAAATAAGGGGCTCACCGTCAGGTGAAACGATATCCTCAGCGGCAATGCAGTTTGCAATTCTTGTTGCAAGTGCAAGCTTCTTGTTGAACTTATAACGGCCAACACGTGCAAGATCATAGTGGCGGCTCTCAAAGAAGCTTGAGAAAAGTCTTTCACGCATAACCTTTTCCTCGGCGTTTTCGCCGGGACGAATACGCTTGTACATCTCTGTAAGACCGTCAAGCTCATTGAAAATATTGCTCTGGTGATCGTGCTCAATGGTAGCCTTTAAAACTTCACTTTCGCCCAAAAGCTCAATTAACTGCTCGTCAGTTGAGAAGCCAAGTGCGCGGAGAAGTGCGGTGATAGAAACCTTACGGCTTCTGTCAACCTTAACGGTAAATACGTTGGCGTTATCGATTTCAAACTCCATCCAGGTTCCGCGGTTGGGAATAAGTGTTGCGCCGAACCGGAATTTACCTGCAGTTTTGTCATCACCGAAATAGCAGCCCGGTGAACGAACAAGCTGGGATGCAACTACACGCTCAGCACCGTTTATGATGAAGGTTCCCGTAGGCGTCATAAGCGGGAAATCACCCATGAAAACATCCTGTTCAAGAATTTCCCGAACAGTTCCGTCATCATTTTTAAGTGTAAGACGAACCTTTACGCGCATCGGTGCGGCATAAGTAACGTCTCTATCCTTGCATTCCTCAATGGAATACTTAGGTGTGTTCTCTATGTAGCAATCCAGGAACTCCAAGCTCATAGCACCTGAGAAATCGTCAATGGGTGAGAAATCCCTTACGATGGGACCCAGCTCTTCCTTGATAAACTTGCTGTAGGAATTTTTCTGGATCTCGATCAGGTCGGGCATCTCTAAAGCCGCATCGATTTCAGCAAATGATAATCTGTCTTCCTTCGCGGTTTCTGCTACGTTCAATACCTTATGAAGCATACTTTCACTCTCCTAATCTTGATTGGTAACGAGGCAATTTTGAAAAACTCAAAAACGCAGTGATTTCGGGCGTTTTGGGGACAGAATCCCCTTACCCACATAAAATGTGCGCAATTTACCCCATAATACAGTTTTATACAGTTGTCAAGTATAACAGAAAAGTCAATACTTGTCAACCAAATTTTATAAAAAAAGTGAATTTTTTTGTCAGGTGCTATATGTTGTGGTCGGCTGTAATCTTAACATACAAGGCTAATATTTTTATATAAAAAACCCCGAAAATATGCTTTCGGGGTTGAAAACTATATACAATTCTTTGCATTGATTGTAGTATGCACGATATGCAATGCTTGCGCATTGATGATATGCACGGCGTTGCCGTGATGATATGCAAAACTGCGTTTTGATGATATGCAATGCTTCATTTTATTTCGCATTGATTGAGGTATGCACTTCGTGCAACTTTATATGAACTGCGCACCACAAAGTGCGAGAAACCGCTCAAGTCTAGGCATGAGCGGTTAAGTGCGAATGCGCTTACATAAACGTAAGTAACTGAGCGTTCAAGGTCATCGCAACAAAGGAAATACCCCGTTCATTGAACGGGGTATGTTTGTGCGAATTTCTCGTATCTTACCGCAAACTTACAGAGTGCAATAAAACTTGCGAGACAAGGCGTGGGTGTTTAAAAACGAGGGAGTTTACATAGGCGTAAATGACCGAGTTTTTATAACGCCCACAACAAAGTAAATAATCCCTCGGATTTTCCGAGGGATTATGGTCGCAAGAATTTATTGCGCTCTGTATTAAATTAGTCAACGAGCTCAAGAATAACCTTCTCAGCGCAATCACCGCGGCGAGGGCCCATCTTGATGATTCTTGTGTAACCGCCGCCCTGACCCTTTTCTTCAGCGCGCTTTGCATACTTAGGTGCAAGCTCGTCAAAGATCTTGGTGATAACGGGGTGCTTGTTACCTTCAACGCGAACCTTATAAACTGCCTTCTTTTCACCTTCAGCGCGCTCGATTTCTCTCTCATAGAGATAAGCCATCATTCTGCGGCGAGCATTAAGGCGATCGGGTCCGTCATTCTTAACTTCGGTTTCAACCTTCTGTCCCTTATCGTTTAATCTGGACTTTGTAACTGTGATAACATCTTCATAGGTCTTAATGCCCATTGTGATGATCTTTTCAGCCTGCTTACGAACTTCCTTAGCGCGAGCTTCGGTTGTTTCAATGCGGCCATACCATAAGAGATCGGTAGTAAGACCACGCATTACAGCAACACGCTGATCGGTAGGTCTGTTAAGCTTTCTGTTACCGGCCATTTTAATATCCTCCTAATTAATCTTCGTTGTTCTTGAGTTTAAGTCCAAGACCGGCAAGCTTCTGGCGAACCTCGTCCATAGACTTCTTACCAAGATTACGAACTCTCATCAAATCAGCTTCATCAAGCTGAGCAAGCTCCTGAACTGTGTGAATGTTTGCACGCTTCAAGCAGTTGAAGGAACGCACTGAAAGATCAAGTTCGTCAATAGTCATATCAAGAGCCTTCACCTGAGGTGCAACGCCTTCCTTGTCCTCTGCAAGCTGGATTCCGCCAACATTTTCAGCAAGGTTCACGAAAAGCTCAAGATAATCATTCATAATTTTTGCGGCTACGCTGATAGCCTCATCAGGTCTGACAGAACCATCTGTCCAAACATCAAGGATAAGCTTATCGAAATTGTCATCTCTGCCAACGCGAGCGCTCTGAACAAGATAGCTTGCCTTTAAGATGGGAGTATAGATGGAGTCAACGGCGATAACGTCAATAGGCATATCGTCTGACTTATTCATATCAGCGGGAACGTATCCCATACCCTTATCGATAACGATCTCCATATTAAGAACGCCGCCATCATCGATGGTTGCAATGTGAAGATCCTTATTGATTATTTCAAGTGTGCTGTCACCCTTGATATCGCCTGCCGTAACCTCGCAGGGGCCAACTGCATTGATGGTTGCAGTGATAGGTGTATCGCTGTTGAGCTTCATAGCGATGTTCTTGATGTTAAGAATGATGTTGGTAACGTCTTCTGCAACACCGGGAACTGTTGTAAACTCATGCAAAACGCCCTCAATACGAACCTGAGTTGCTGCTGCACCGGGAACGGAGGATGTCAAAATTCTACGGAGAGAATTGCCCAAGGTATCGCCAAAGCCACGACGAAGGGGTTCTACCACAAACTGTGCGTATTTTCCGTCTTCACTGACCTGCTTACACTCGATAACCGGCTTAATAATTTCTATCATACGTTTTAACCCTCCTACAAAATTTAAGCAATATTACCTGGAGTACAACTCAACGATAAGGTGCTCTTCGATGCTAAGATCGATATCTTCTCTCTTGGGAAGTTCAACTACCTTACCTGAAAGGTCCTGGCAATTAAGCTCAAGCCATGCAGGAATAGTTTTGTTTGTTCCTTCACGCATTGCCTTGAACTTTTCAATGCTTGTTGAATTCTCAGCAATAGCAATAACGTCGCCTGCCTTAACGATGAAGGAAGGAATGTTAACTTTCTTGCCGTTAACTGTGATGTGACCGTGGTTAACGATCTGTCTTGCCTGTGCACGTGAATCACCGAAACCAAGGCGATAAACAACGTTGTCAAGACGGCGCTCAAGCAGCTGGAGCATATTCTCGCCTGCTGCGCCCTTCATATTTGTAGCCTTTGTGAAGTAGCTGTGGAACTGCTTCTCAAGCATACCGTAAGTTCTTCTTGCCTTCTGCTTTTCGCGAAGCTGAAGACCGTATTCGCTTGTCTTTCTGCGGCTCTTAGCGTGCTGACCGGGAGCTGTTCCTCTCTTTACTACAGGACACTTTGCACTATAGCAACGGTCGCCCTTCAAGAAAAGCTTCTGATTTTCGCGGCGGCACAAACGGCAAACCGCTTCAGTATATCTTGCCATAATTTTCTGTCCTCCTGATTAAACTCTTCTGCGCTTAGGCGGTCTGCATCCGTTGTGGGGGATGGGGGTAACATCTTTGATCATGCTAACCTCAAGACCTGCTGCCTGAAGTGCTCTGATTGCTGCCTCACGTCCGCTGCCGGGGCCCTTAACGTAAACCTCAACAGTGCGAAGGCCATGTTCCATAGCTGCTTTAGCTGCTGTTTCAGCAGCTGTCTGTGCTGCGAAAGGTGTGCTCTTCTTGGAGCCACGGAAACCAAGTCCGCCTGCACTTGACCAGCTGATAGCATTACCGTTTACGTCTGTAATAGTAACGATTGTGTTATTGAATGATGAGCAGATATGTGCTGCACCGCGCTCGATGTGTTTCTTCTCGATACGGCGACGTCCGCCCTTTTTAACAGCTTTTGCCATAAAAATTCACCTTTCCTTACTTTTTCTTCTTAGCAGCTACAGCTCTCTTGGGACCCTTACGGGTACGAGCATTCTGCTTTGTGTGCTGACCGCGAACGGGAAGGCCCTTACGGTGTCTTACGCCGCGATAGCAGCCGATTTCAACAAGACGCTTGATGTTAAGTGCAACTTCTCTGCGAAGGTCACCTTCTACCTGAATGTTCTTGTCAATATAGTCTCTTATTAAGTTAACCTCATCCTCGGTAAGATCCTTTACACGGGTGTCGGGGTTAACGCCGGTTTTTTCAAGAATCTCCTTAGCGATTGCGGGACCAATGCCGTAAATTGACTGCAATGATGCCTCAACTCGCTTTTCCTTTGGTATATCTATACCAGCGATACGTGCCATTAAGTACACCTCCAAAATTTGGTTTAAAAATAGATTTTAGTTTTGTATATAAAAGCCCATCGGGTAAACAGATAAAAAATCTGTCAGCCGCACCCGATTTTCGGCTTTATTGTTGTTTTTGGGGGAAATCCCCTTAAACGCACAGATAACAGGGTCTAAAAAATCAGCCCTGTCTCTGCTTATGGCTCTTATCAGCGGAACAGATAACCATTACTTTACCGTGACGCTTGATGAGCTTACATTTATCACACATAGGTTTAACGCTAGGTCTTACTTTCATTACAATAACCTCCTCAGTTTTTGCTGCGCCATATGATGCGACCCTTGGTCAGATCATATGTGGAAATTTCTACTGTTACCTTATCACCAGGTAACACCTGAATATTGTTCATCCTAAGCTTGCCGGCGATATGTGCCAGAATCTTGTGACCGTTTTCAAGCTGAACCTCAAAGACGGCATTTTTCTTGGATTCTGTAACTACGCCTTCAACTTCAATGACATCTTCCTTAGACATGGATTCACTCCTCGCCTTTATTAGCGTTTATTTTCAGTGCTTTATGAACCGCAGGGTTCGTTAAAGCAACGTTATTTATGAGCTTTTGGTTTATTTCCTCGGAAAATCCCTCAAAAGAAAGATGTTTTATCTTCTTTTTCTTAGGCTTTTCGACCTTGTGGGTCTTGCCATCGGAAATAAGCACATACTGCTCATCCAATATTCCTACTACAAAAAAACATTTTTTGGCATCTCTGCCTGCGGTGGAACAGACTTTATCTCCTAAAGAAAACATCTGTACCTCCTAAAAATTCACGTTCGAATCAGTTATGATCACCGGTTCACCGTCAATTACGGCAACCGTATTTTCATAGTGAGCACTTGCCTTACCGTCACGGGTGACCGTAGTCCAACCGTCAGCCAGAACGGTAACCTTTTCGGTGCCTAAGTTTATCATAGGCTCAATGGCAAGCGTCATTCCGTTAACGATTCTGGTGCCGTGACCGGGTGCACCGAAATTAGGTATTTCGGGGGATTCGTGAAGATCCCTGCCTACGCCGTGGCCCGTAAAATCGCGAACGATGCCATATCCGAACTGATCTATATATTTCTGTACCCCGTTGGAAATATCAGAAACTCTGTTTCCCACACGGGCAAAGCGCATTCCTTCATAGAAAGACTGTTTTGTTCTTTCCACAAGCAAGCGTTTTTCCTCCGATACCTCACCTACAATAAATGTGCGTGCCATATCGGTGTGAAAGCCTTTTAAATAAACGCCTCCGTCAACACTTACCAGGTCGCCCTCACGGATAATCTTATTAGCCTTGGGGATACCGTGGATAACTTCCTCATTGACTGATATACATAAGGTGTTGGGAAAGCCGTACATTCCAAGGAACGATGGTTTTGCGCCATTACTTATTATATACTTATACGCCAATTTGTCAAGTTCAAGTGTACTCATTCCCGCTTTTATGCTATTTTCAAGCATTTCCATACAGGATGCGAGAATTTTTCCGCCTTCAGCCATTATTTTAAGTGCGCTTTCATTTTTAATGCACAGCATCAGATAGCCTCCAGTACCTTAACGATACTTTCAAAAACCTTGTCAGCAGGTTGATTTCCGTCAACTGACTTAACGCTCTCACCGTAGTAGGCGATCAAAGGCTTTGTTTGTGCGTTGTAAACGTCAATTCTTGACTTAACAGTTACCTCGTTATCATCAGCTCTCTGAACAAGCTTTTCGCCGCAAGCGGGACAAACCTCTTCTTTAAGAGTGCTCATATGATAAGTACCTGCGCATTTGGGGCAGATACGTCTGCCGGTAATTCTGTCAAGCAGCAAATCAGTATTAACATCAATATTCAGTACGCAATCAAGGCTTGAGATGTCCTTAAGGCCATCTGCCTGAGCTATTGTACGGGGGAAACCGTCAAGGAGAAAACCGTTTTTGCAGTCTTCACGCTCTAAACGATCCTTAACCATTGCAAGAGTTACCTCATCGGGAACTAACTTGCCGGCGTCAATATATGTTTTAGCCAATTTGCCAAGCTCGGTATTGTTGCCCATATTCTCGCGGAACATATCGCCCGTTGAGATGTGGGGAATACCGTATTTTTTACAAATTTGGGCTGCCTGGGTGCCTTTACCGGCACCCGGAGCTCCTAATAAAATCATTTTCATTGCTTTTCCCTCATTAATCAAGGAAGCCCTTGTAATGACGCATTACCATCTGGCTTTCAAGCTGCTTCGTTACTTCTATTGAAACGCTTACGATAATAAGTAAGCCTGTTGATGAGAAGGTAAGAGCAAGACCAAGGATGGAGTTTGCAAGTGTGGGAGCAACGTGACCGAGAATTGCACTTGCAAGCATAGGTACGCTTGATATTACACCAAGATACAAGCCGCTGAAAAGAACAAGTCTCTTTGATACCTTATTAAGGTAATCTGTGGTGGGCTTACCGGGTCTGATACCCTGAATAAATCCGCCGTATTTCTGAAGGTTTTTACTTGTTTCAGCCGCATTAAAGGAAATTGCGGAGTAGAAGAATGCAAAGCCAATGGTTAATAAGAAGCTTGCAATCATATAACCCCAAGTACCCTGACCGAGCCAGTTGGTATAGAATTTTCCAAAGCCACTGTCAGGTGAACCGAACATACCGATAAGGATGCTGGGGAACATAAGAAGTGACATTGAGAAAATAAGGGGAAGTACACCGCAGGAGTTAGGCTTAATGGGCATATAAGTGCTCTGTCCGCCGTAAACCTTTCTGCCTGAAACACGCTTAGCGTACTGAATGTTAATTCTTCTTTCGCCAAGCTCAACGAAGATAACAACAACGATCATAGCAACAATTGCTGCGATGATAAGGGGAAGGATCCACCAAAGTGTGTTATTACCTGTTGCTGATAATCCGCTTGCTTGGTCAACATAACCGCTGGCAGTTGCGGGGAAACGTGCAATAATACCAACGAAGATGAGCATTGAAATACCGTTTCCAAGACCCTTTTCGCTGATGCGGTCACCGATCCATATTGCTACGGCTGTACCGGCTGTAAGTGAAAGGCCAACAATCACGTAAGTAAGTATGCTTTCACTAACAAGCATACTCTGTCCGGCACCTAACTGCTGGTCAAATGCGATACAGATACCGATTGCCTGAAGGAATGCAAGACCGAAAGATGTATATCTAACGATTTTGTTGATCTTCTCTCTGCCGTTTTCTTCACGACCCATTCTTTCAAGGGCAGGAATAACAACCTGGAGAAGCTGAATGATAATTGATGCGTTAATATAGGGTGAAATACCCATTGCCATAAAGGTATAGCCTTCTAGAGAACCACCGGTGATGATGTTCATCAAGCCCCAGATGTTCTCGTTAGCCATATCCAACTGCAACGTGGGATTTACACCAGGAGTGGGAATGTAACAGCAAAGTCTGTAGAGAAGAAGCATAAGAAGAGTGTATAAAATCTTCTTGCGAAGATCGGGAATCTTCCATGCATTCTTA
Organism: Clostridia bacterium; assembly: GCA_045591115.1. Classification (GTDB taxonomy): domain Bacteria; phylum Bacillota; class Clostridia; order Christensenellales; family QALW01; genus UMGS1322. The sequence goes on along the minus strand of JAZNSH010000004.1, from coordinate 14,840 downwards.
AATACTGAAAACATTTATACCACCTCAGCCTTTCCTCCGAGCGCCTCAATCTTCTGCTGAGCCGTACGGGTAAAGGCTGCAACCTGAACAGTAAGTCGCTTTGTAAGTTCGCCGCTTCCAAGGACCTTAACGCCATCTTTCTCGATTTTGGAAATAATGCCTTTTTCTTTAAGAAGAGCAGCTGTAACAACTGTATCCTCCTCAAAGATATCAAGCTTTGATACGTTTACTTCAGTGTAAATCTTGCTGAAGGGGTTGAAGAAGCCACGCTTGGGAAGTCTTCTTGTAAGGGGCATCTGACCGCCTTCAAAACCGGGGCGAACGCCACCGCCTGAGCGAGCATTCTGACCCTTATGACCTTTACCGGAGGTCTTGCCTAAACCGCTGCCGGGACCTCTGCCTCTGCGGCGACCGGTCTGAACAGCACCCTCTGCGGGTCTTAAATCTACTAATTTCATATCTGCACCTCCGATTAGTCCTTTACTTCTTCAACTGTTACAAGGTGCTTTACTTTGAAGATCATACCGCGGATAGCAGCATTATCTGCCTGAGTAACTGTTGAATGTAATTTTTTAAGGCCAAGAGCCTGAACTGTAGCGATCTGATCCTTTTTGCATCCGATCGTACTCTTAGTTAATGTAATCTTTAACATTGTAAAACTCCTCCTTAGCCCATTATCTCGTCAACTGACTTGCCACGCATTTCTGCGATTTCTTCAGCAGTTTTCAAGGAAGCAAGACCTGCAAGAGTTGCTTTTACGCAGTTAGCGGGGTTGTTTGAACCCTGGCTCTTTGTAAGGATATCACGAACGCCAACCATCTCAAGTACGTCACGAACGGGACCGCCGGCGATAACACCGGTTCCTTCGGGTGCAGGCATAAGAAGAACCTGACCACGGCCGAACTTACCAACTACTGAGTGGGGAATTGTTGTTCCATCAAGTGAAATCTTAACAAGATTCTTTTTAGCATCCTCTGTTGCCTTGCGGATAGCTTCGGGAACTTCAACAGCCTTACCCTGGCCGATGCCAACGTGGCCGTTGCCGTCACCAACAACTACAAGTGCTGCAAGACGCATATTGCGGCCACCCTTAACGGTTTTAGCAACACGGTTTACTGCAACTAACTTGTCTTTTAAATCAAGTGTTTTGGGATCTATTCTCTTACTCATTGCTTTTTACCTCCATTAAAATTCCAGACCGGCTTCACGGGCAGCATCTGCCAATGCCTGTACACGGCCGGTGTAGAGGTAGCCGCCTCTGTCAAATACAACGGTTTTGATACCCTTTGCCTGAGCGCGCTCAGCAACGAGCTTACCAACTGTTTTTGCGGCTTCTGTCTTTGTCATTTCTTCAACAGCCTTCTGAACCTCTGCTTCGATTGTGGAAGCAGCTGCAAGTGTATTGCCGGTTGTATCATCGATAACCTGAGCATAGATATGACTGTTGCTGCGATATACGTCCAATCTGGGACATTCTGATGTTCCGCTGATCTTCTTACGAACACGAGCGTGTCTTGCAAGACGGTTAGCGTTTTTGTCGATTTTCTTTATCATAATGCTAATGCTCCTTTCAATTACTTCTTACCGGCTTTGCCCTCTTTCATAGCAACGTATTCGTCTTCATAACGAATGCCCTTGCCATGATAGGGTTCGGGTTCTCTAACGGAACGGATCTCTGCTGCAAACTGACCAACTACCTGCTTATCAGCACCGCGAACGATGATCTGAGTCTGTGAAGGAACTTCGATTGTGATTCCTTCGGGTGCGTCCATCTCAACGGGATGTGAATAACCCATATTGAGAACAAGCTTCTTGCCGTTTAATGCAGCACGATAACCTGTACCGATGATCTTAAGGCTCTTTGAGAAGCCTTCTGAAACACCGATAACCATATTGTTTACAAGAGTTCTTGTAAGACCGTGAAGTGCGCGGTGCTCTTTTTCATCGGAGGGACGGTCAACGATAACTTCGTTGCCTTCAACCTTAATAATCATGTCCTTGGACAGTTGCTGTGTTAATGTGGCTTTTGCGCCCTTTACAGTAACTACGTTGCCGTCAGCCACAGTAACTGTTACGCCGGCGGGAATAGCTACAGGATGTTTACCTATTCTTGACATATTATTTTCCTCCTGATTACCATACGTAAGCTAAAACTTCGCCACCGATGTTAAGTGCACGAGCCTGCTTATCTGTCATTATGCCCTTTGAAGTGGATACGATTACGATACCCATACCGCCCAAAACTCTGGGAAGCTCTTCTGCACGAGCATAAACTCTCAGGCCGGGTTTTGAAATTCTCTTTAAGCCTGAAATTATTCTTTCTTTGTTTGCGCCGTATTTAAGAGTAATACGGATCGTTCCCTGGGGAACTGCGTCGATTACTTCAACGCCCTTAATATAACCTTCATCAAGAAGAAGCTGAGCAATTGCCTGCTTTACGTTTGATTTGGGAATATCTACTGTTGTGTGACGTGCTACCATCGCATTGCGAATTCTGGTGAGCATATCAGCAATAGGATCTGTTAAAACCATTATTGGTATCCTCCTTTTCCAATATATTTGTTACTTACCAACTTGCTTTTTTAACGCCGGGAATCTGGCCCTTATAAGCCAACTCTCTGAAGCAGATACGGCAGATGCCGTACTTTGAAAGAACTGCATGAGGGCGGCCGCAAATGCTGCATCTTGTGTATTCACGTGTGGAATACTTCTGAGGCTTCTGCTGCTTATTGATCATTGCTTTCTTTGCCATTATCTTGACCCTCCCTCTATTAGTTTGCGTAAGGCATGCCCATAAGACCTAAAAGCTCACGAGCTTCCTCATCGGTGTTTGCTGTAGTAACAAATATAACGTCCATACCTCTTACCTTGTCGATCTTATCGTATTCGATTTCGGGGAAGATAAGCTGTTCTTTAATACCAAGAGCATAGTTACCTCTGCCATCGAATGCGTTTGCAGATACGCCGTGGAAGTCACGAACACGGGGAAGTGCTATGTTCAAAAGCTTGTCAACGAATTCATACATTCTTTCGCCGCGAAGTGTAACCTTTGCGCCGATGTTCATTCCCTCACGAACCTTGAAGTTAGCAACGGACTTTTTAGCCTTTGTTACGATAGGTGCCTGACCTGTAATGAGTGCGATCTCCTCAACAACAGCCTGGAATTTCTTAGCATCGTCCTTAACGTCGCCAAGGCCTGCGTTAACAACAACCTTTTCGAGCTTGGGAACCTGCATAACGTTTGTGTAACCAAACTTCTTAACCATTGCGGGAACTACTTCGCTTAAATATTTATCCTTTAATCTGGCCATAGTATCTCTCCTCCCTATTACTGAATTGCCTTCTTGCAATCTTTGCAAATACGGGTCTTCTTGCCATCGATTACTTCGTAACCAACGCGAACGCCCTTTTTGCAGTTGGGGCAGTATAACATAACGTTTGAAGCATCGATAGGAGCTTCTTTTTCGATACGGCCACCTGCTTCGCCCATTTTCTTTGCCTTTGTGTGACGGATGATCATATTAACACCCTCAACGATAAGCTTGTTCTCTTTGGGCATAGCACGAAGAACTTTCTTAGCATTGCCAAGATCTTTGCTCTCTCCGCTGATAACTACAACGGAATCACCTTTTTTAATATTCATTGTGTATGTCCTCCTTACAGAACTTCCGGTGCAAGGGAGATGATCTTCATAAAGTCTCTTTCACGAAGCTCTCTTGCGATGGGTCCGAAAACACGGGTACCACGGGGAAGCTTTTGATCATTGATAATAACTGCAGCGTTATCATCAAAACGGATATAGGAACCGTCTGCACGACGGGTGGGTTTTGTTGTACGAACGATAACTGCCTTAACAACGTCACCCTTCTTAACTACGCCGCCGGGCGCAGCTGTCTTAACTGATGCAACGATGGTATCTCCAACGCTGCCGTATCTTCTGAAAGAGCCACCAAGAACTCTTATGCACATAATTTCTTTTGCGCCGGTATTGTCGGCAACCTTCAATCTTGTTTGAGGTTGTATCATAATTTACCCCTTTCCGGTAAAATAGTTTTAAAAAGCTTATTTTGCCTTTTCAACTATTTCAACCAATCTCCATCTTTTATCTTTGCTCAACGGTCTTGTTTCCATAATGCGAACGGTATCACCGATGCCGCATTCATTGTTCTCGTCATGAGCCTTGAACTTTGTTGTATGGTTTACAGTTTTGCCATAGAGAGGATGAAGAACCTTTGTCTTAACTGCAACAACGATTGTCTTATCCATCTTATCGCTGATAACTGTACCTACTCTCTGTTTACGAAAATTTCTTTCCACAGTCCTCAACCTCCTTAGCCCTTAAGCTCTATTTCTCTGAGTATGGTCATAACCCTTGCAATGTCCTTTTTGCAGGCATCAATCTGCTTCAGGTTAGTAAGCTGACCGGTGGCATTTTGAAATCTGAGGTTTAAAAGCTCTCTCTTGAGCTCTGAAAGCTTCTTATTAAGCTCTTCAGCATTCATTTCACGAAGCTTACTCGGTTTCATCAAACTTCACCGTCCTGTTCTTTATTGTAATCTTCCCTCTTAACGAACTTAACCTTAATGGGAAGCTTGTGGCTTGCAAGACGCAGAGCCTCACGTGCAGTAGCCTCGTCAACACCGTTCATCTCAAAGAGAACGCGACCGGGCTTAACAACTGCTACCCAGTATTCAGGTGAACCCTTACCTGAACCCATTCGGGTTTCAGCGGGCTTAGCTGTTACGGGCTTATCGGGGAATATCTTAATCCAAACCTGACCGCTACGCTTAATGTATCTGGTCATAGCGATACGGGCTGCTTCGATCTGTGCGCTCTTGATCCAACCGGGTTCAGTAGCAACAAGACCGTAATCACCGTAAGCGATGAAGTTACCACGCTGTGCAGTACCCTTCATTCTGCCACGGAAAACTCTTCTTCTTTTTACTCTTTTGGGCATTAACATAATTACTTGCCTCCTTCTGCTTTAGCAGCCTTCTTTGCAAGAATTTCTCCCTTGTAAACCCAAACCTTAACACCGATACGGCCATAGGTTGTTGCTGCTTCAGCAAAACCATAGTCAATATCAGCACGAAGAGTCTGCAGGGGAATGCTGCCTTCATGATAGCCTTCGCTACGTGCAATTTCTGCACCGCCAAGACGGCCTGAAACTAAAATCTTGATACCTTTTGCGCCTGCACGGGTAACTCTCTGCATTGACTGCTTCATAGCACGGCGGAAAGATACACGTTTTTCAAGCTGCTGAGCGATTGATTCTGCAACAAGCTGTGCGTCCATATCAGGCTTTTTGATCTCCATAATATTAACGTTAACCTTCTTGCCGATGAACTTTTCAACATCAGCCTTTAAAACGTTGATGCCTTCGCCGCCCTTACCGATAAGTGCACCGGGCTTTGCAGTGAAGATGAAAAGTGTAACAGCATTGCTCTTACGCTCGATTTCGATTTTGGATACGCTGAAAGTTGCAAGCTTGCCCTTTAAATAGGTACGGAGCTTATTGTCTTCTGCAATATTAGCAGCCATATCCTTATTGGTTACCCAGCGGGAATCCCAATTCTTGATAACGCCTACTCTGAGGCCATGAGGATTAACTTTCTGTCCCATAATTACTTCTCCTTCTTCTCATCAAGGATAACAGTGATGTGGCTTGAGCGCTTTAAGATAGGTGCTGCGCTGCCCTTTGCACGAGGTCTGAAACGCTTAAGGGTGGGACCCTGGTTTGCATAAACCTCAGCAACATAAAGATTATCTCTGTTAAGGTACGGAGGATTGTTCTCCGCGTTGGCTATTGCTGATGCAAGAACCTTTTCAACAACGGGGGATGCTGCCTTAGGAGTGAACTGAAGGATAGCAAGTGCCTCGTCAACCTGCTTGCCGCGGATAAGATCGATAACGATGCGAACCTTGCGGGAAGAGATACGGATGTACTTTGCAATAGCTTTAGGTCTTCTGTCACGGTTTTCTTTACGATTTGCCGCTTTTTCTCTCATTCTTGTTGCCATGCCGCTAACCTCCTATTACCTTCCTGAGGACTTCTCGGAACCCGAGTGACCTCTGAATGTTCTTGTAGGTGCAAATTCACCTAACTTATGTCCTACCATATCTTCTGTGATATAAACAGGAACATGCTTTCTGCCGTCATGAACGGCTATTGTATGGCTTACCATCTGGGGGAAGATCGTGGATGATCTTGACCAAGTCTTGATAACCTTCTTATCCCCGGAAGCATTCATTTCTTCAACCTTTTTAAGAAGCTTTGCGCTTATAAAAGGTCCTTTTTTAACTGACCTGCTCATAATGAGCCTCCTTCCGATTTATTAGCCGTTGCGGCGTTTTACGATATATTTGTTTGATTTGTTCTTCTTTGCACGAGTCTTGTAACCAAGTGCGGGCTTACCCCAAGGAGTAACAGGACCGGGACGGCCAACGGGGGATTTGCCTTCACCACCACCATGGGGGTGATCGCAGGGGTTCATAACAACACCGCGAACGGTGGGTCTGATACCCATATGACGCTTTCTACCTGCTTTACCGATAGAAACGTTCTCGTGATCAAGGTTGCCTACCTGACCGATAGTTGCCTTGCACTCAAGAAGGATGTAACGAACTTCGCCGGAGGGAAGACGAACCTGAGCGTACTTCTCTTCCTTTGACATAAGCTGAGCTGCGTTACCAGCTGCACGAACAAGCTGACCGCCTTTGCCGGGCATAAGCTCAATGTTGTGAATAAGAGTACCAACGGGGATATTCTTAATCTTAAGAGCGTTACCGGGCTTAATGTCAGCACCTTCGCCTGAAAGGATGATATCGCCCACATTAAGTCCCAAAGGAGCTAAAATGTAGCGCTTCTCACCGTCAGCGTAGTTAAGAAGAGCGATGTTTGCGGTACGGTTAGGATCGTATTCGATTGATGCTACACGTGCCTGAACGTCATCCTTATTACGCTTAAAATCGATAATTCTGTATTTTCTTGTGTTTCCGCCACCGTGATGACGAACTGTCATTCTACCTGCGTTGTTTCTACCGCCACTCTTTGAAACCTTGTCAAGCAATGAACGTTCAGGAGTGGTTTTTGTAATTTCTTCAAAGGTTGAAACCGACATAAAACGTCTTGCAGGGGAGGTCGGTTTATACTTTCTGATACCCATTGAAATTTCTCCATTTCTCAGCAGCCTTATTTTATCACTTACGGGTGCCTTTGCTGCTGTATGCAACCCGAAGTATAATTAAATCAATTTAAAGCAATTAAGCCATGTTCTCAAAGAACTCGATAGCCTTGGAATCCTTCTTAAGGATAACGTAAGCCTTCTTAACTGTTGAGGTTCTGCCCTCATATCTGCCCATGCGCTTAAGCTTGCCCTGTGTGGTAACGGTGTTAACCTTCTCAACCTTCACGTCGAAGATCTGTTCAACAGCGGTTTTGATCTGGGTTTTTGTTGCCTTAGGTGCTACTTCAAACACATAGCGCTTATCAGCCATAATATCATAGCTCTTTTCTGTGAGAACGGGTTTGATAATGATATCTTCGCTAAACATTATGCATATACCTCCTCAAGCTTTTTAAGAGCAGCCTTTGTAAGAATGAGCTTGTCGTGGTTGAGAATATCAACTACGTTAAGAGTGTTAACAAGACCGGTCTTAACTCCGGGGATGTTAGCAGCAGCTCTTTCAACGTTTGCTGTGGGCTCTTCGTTTACGATATAAGCCTTGCCTTCAACCTTAAGGTTTGCAAGAACTTTAACCATTGCTTTTGTCTTTGCTTCAATTTCAAGGGCATCAAGAATGATGATATCCTTGTCATTAACCTTGCTTGTAAGTGCGCCCTTAAGAGCAAGTCTCTTAACCTTCTTGGGAACGGTGATTGAGAAGTCTCTTGACTTAGGTGCAAATACAACGCCGCCCTTGTAATACTGGGGTGAACGGCTTGAACCCTGACGGGAACGGCCTGTACCCTTCTGACGGAAAGGCTTCTTGCCGCCGCCGGCAACCTCTGTACGGGTGAGGGTACCCTTTGTGCCCTGACGCTTGTTAGCAAGCTGAGCACGAACTACTGTATGAAGAACGCTGGGGTTAACTTCAACTTCAAAGATCTCTTTCTTTAAAGTTACTGTTGAAACCTTTTCGCCTTCAATGTTATATACATTTACTCTTGGCATTGCTGCTTACCTCCTTATTTACTCTTGACAGACTGCTTAATGGTAAGCAGTGCGCCTGCTGCACCGGGAACTGCGCCTTTGATAAGAAGTACGCCTCTTTCGGTATCAACACGAACGATTTCAAGATTCTGAACAGTTACCTGCTCGTTACCCCACTGACCGGGCATATGCTTATTCTTGAAAACGTGGCTGGGTGATGAGCTTGCGCCCATTGAACCTACAACTCTGTGTGCGCCTGAACCGTGGGACATAGGACCTGTGTGCTGATTCCATCTCTGGATAACGCCACTGAAGCCGTGACCCTTTGTTTTAGCAGTTACGTCAACCTTGTCGCCTTCAGCGAAAATATCACAGTTGATAACGTCGCCTGCCTTATAATCAGCAGTGTTATCAAACTTGAACTCACGCATATAACGTGCTACGGGAACGTTTGCCTTTACGAACTGACCCTTGTTAGGTTTGTTAACGTTCTGTTCCTTAATGTCGCCAAAGCCCACTTTAACAGCTTCATAGCCGTCTTTTTCCTGTGTTTTAACCTGTACTACGCTACAGGGGCCGGCCTGAACGACTGTTACAGGAACTACAGTGCCATCTTGTGCGAAAATCTGCGTCATGCCGACTTTCTTACCCAAAATACCTTTTGTCATCATCGTTCATCCTCCTTACAGTTTAATGTTGATGTCAACACCGGCAGCAAGATCCAACTTCATAAGTGCATCCACTGTTTTGGGACCGGCGTTGTAAATGTCTATAAGACGTTTGTGAGTGCGAAGTTCAAACTGTTCACGGCTATCCTTATATTTATGAGGAGCACGGAGAATAGTAATAACTTCTTTCTCGGTGGGAAGGGGAATGGGACCACTTACTGTGGCTCCGGTCTTGATCGCTGTGTCAACGATCTTTTCGGCTGACTGATCGATAAGATTGTGATCATAAGCCTTCAACTTGATTCTGATTTTCTGCGATGCCATTTATATACCTCCTTATTCTCAGCTCAAATACACTGTACCGTGTGTGCCGCTTCTATAAATTTTAAAGCAGCGGTGTGTATTCGGCCATTCGTCCGATTGTCGGACAATTGTCCACGGAAATTACCTGCATTATAGGAGCAGCAACCTTCCGCTTCATACCATTTACGCAAAAACATGCGCAGTTGTCCCACCGCACAGGACAACGCACTTAGTATATTACAATTTAAGGTTTTAGGCAACTGTTTTTAGCCCTTATTTTGTGAACTTTTTGTAAACAATAACTTTTTTGAAAAATATTTTCATACAATTAAACAGTGCCCACAATATATAGTATTTTAAAGGGTTTTCGCACCCAACGCGAAATGAGGAGAGTATGGCAACATTAACTTTACACGCAAACTTTAATTCCGCAATATGCATAAACGGCAATTTTTTAGGCTTTATCGAAGAAAGCAAGCCCTTAACCCTGCCTTTGCCTGCATCCGATACGTTTTTTACCGCAGTTTCTTGCGAAAGCGGATGCAAAGTCCTTAATTATTTTCTTTCCTTCAAGGATGGAATACGTCTTCTGCCGTGTTCAGGAAGACTTTGCAGATGGGCTGACGATCTGTACGAATTGTTTTTCGTTTTTGAAAAGGAAGCCGTACCTCCGCCTCCAGTAATTTTAAAAGAGGAACGGTGGGGCAACGAAACCGTTGGGCTCTGCGGCGGATATTTTCTGAAGGAAGGCGCAAGAGGCTGTAATTATTTTCCCGAAAGGATTGACGATTATGAGCTTTGCGGAGATCACGCCATTTTAAAGCAAAAGCGCACCGTTATTATTATTGATAAGGATCTTAAGGAAAGCCTGCGCAGAGAAAACTGCTCATATATAAGGGATTCAAAAAACATTATTCTTCGTTTTACACCCGGTGAAATGGATTTTTTCACCGTGGAGCAGGTTTTTAATGATTCTGTTATCTCATCAAAGATCATTCAGGCGCAGTGTAATACCGTTCTTGACCGCCTCCGTTGCTTCTGCCAGGCAGTTCGCCTTGATTGCAACGTTGATGATTTTATCACGCCGTCACTAAAAAGTCAAATGAGTATTGAAGATATCAAAAGCTTTTTAGGTATCTTTGATCAAACCGACTCCTGCAGATATCTTTCAACACAAGATGATAACGCTATCGCCCTCCGATATATGGTGGATCAATGCAACTTTCACTACCTCTCTTTCCGGTTTACCCTTGTTAACGGACTCATTGACGATATCTGCGAGCTATAATATAATGAATTCATATTATATATAAGATTCGTGTGAAGCAGACCTCGTTTATGCAATGCTGACGCATTGATGATATGCACGGCTTTGCCGTGATGATATGCAAAACTTCGTTTTGATGATATGCAATGCTTCTCTGCGTTCCGCATTGATTGTGGTATGCACTTCGTGCAACTTTATATAAAGTCCGTGCGAAGCACACCTCAACATTTTTGCAACGCAAAAATATACCACACGAGCGTAGCGAGTATACCACTTTGCGAAGCAAAATACCACTTGCAAAGCAAACGCCCTGAGCGAAGCGAGGAAGTGCCCTTGGGGCATACCACTTGCAAAGCAAAATACCACTTTATAAAGATTTTTTTCGTGCTCTGCATAAAAATCGCTTGCTTAAATTTTTATATGGTAGTATAATGTTTTCAACGCTTTAATGCGATAAAATTTTAAAAAATTAAATGGCGAAAACGCTAAAACAGGAGGCAAAAAAATGAGAGTTTATAACTTCAGTGCCGGTCCGTCCATGCTGCCGGAATCGGTATTAAAAAAAGCAGCAGCAGATATGCTTGATTATGAAGGCTCAGGTATGAGTGTTCTTGAAATGAGCCACCGTGCAAAGTGTTACGATGCCATTATCAAGGAAGCCGAAGCTTTACTTCGCGAGCTTATGAACATTCCCGATAACTATAAGGTTCTTTTCGTCCAGGGCGGTGCAAGCCAGCAGTTTGCCGCAGTTGCACTTAACCTTCACAAGAACGGCAAGGCTGATTACGTTGTTTCAGGTAACTTCTCAAACCTTTCATCAAAGGAAGGCAAAAGACTTACCAATGCCCGTGTTATTGCTTCAAGTGAGGATGCAACATATACTTACGTTCCCAAGGTAACAAAGGATATGGTTGATCCTGAGGCTGACTATCTTCACATCTGCTTCAACAACACCATTTTCGGCACAAAGTACAATTACGTTCCCGAAACCGGTGACGTTCCGTTGGTTGCAGATATGTCATCAATGATCCTTTCCGAGCCCGTTGACGTTTCAAAATTCGGTGTTATCTATGCAGGTGCACAGAAGAACATCGGCCCTGCAGGTGTAACGGTTGTTATCGTTCGTGATGATCTTTTAGAGAATTTCACCGAGGACTGCCCCACAATGCTTAAGTGGAAGACTCAGGCAGACGGCGAAAGCCTTTACAACACTCCTCCTTGCTATAGCATTTATATTTCAATGCTCGTATTCCGCTGGATCAAGGAAATGGGCGGTGTTGATGCAATTCACGCAATCAACGTTAAGAAAGCAAATATGCTTTACGATTATATCGATTCTTCAGATTTCTATAAGAACAGCGTAAACAAGGAAGACCGTTCCTTGATGAACGTTCCCTTTGTTACTCCCAACGCTGATCTTGATGCAAAGTTCGTTAAAGAAGCCGCAGCAGAAGGTCTTGTATCACTTAAGGGTCACCGTCTTGTTGGTGGTATGCGCGCTTCCATCTACAACGCAATGCCCGTTGAAGGTATTGAAAAACTTATTGCTTTTATGAAGAAGTTTGAAGCAGAAAACAAGTGAGGAAAATAAAATGACTGAGATTTTAAAACTTAACTCCATTGCAGGAGTTGTTAAAGAGAATCTTCCCGAAGATAAATATACAATTACCGATGATGCAAAAAATCCCGCAGGTATTTTAGTTCGCAGTGCCGATATGCTTTCCTACGATTTCCCCGAAAGCCTTTTAGCAGTAGCTCGCGCAGGCGCAGGCGTAAATAACATTCCCTGTGACGTATGCGCAGAAAAGGGTATCGTTGTTTTCAACACTCCCGGCGCAAACGCAAACGCAGTTAAGGAAATGGTTCTTGGTGCAATGATCGCCGCAAGCCGTAACATTATTGAAGCCGCTGATTGGGCAAAAACCCTTAAGGGCAACGGTGATGCAGTTGGCAAAATGGCTGAAAAAGGCAAAGGTCAGTTCGTTGGCCCCGAAATTCAGGGCAAAACACTTGGCGTTGTTGGCTTAGGTGCTATCGGCGGTCTTGTTGCAAATGCCGCAGTTGCTTTGGGAATGAACGTTATCGGTTATGATCCCTTCGTTTCAGTTGAAGCCGCCTGGAAGCTTTCCCGCGCAGTTAAAAAGGCTGACGATTTAGAAGAAATTTACGCAAAGTGCGATATTATTTCACTTCACGTTCCTCAGATCGACTCCACAAAGGGTATGATCAATAAGGATACTATCGCAAAGATGAAGGATGGCGTTATCATTCTTAACTTTGCCCGTGGCGGACTTATTAAGGATGCTGACGTTATTGAAGCTTGTGAAAACGGCAAGATCTATAAATATGCTACTGACTTTGCAAGCGATGCTCTTATCGGTGCTAAAGGCGTTGTAGTATTCCCTCACCTTGGCGCTTCTACTCCCGAATCAGAGGACAACTGTGCAGTTATGGCTTCCAAGGAATTAAAGGAATATTTGGAAAACGGTAACATCATCAACAGTGTAAACTATCCTTCAGTTTCACTTAATAGAACCGGTAATGCCCGAATCACAGTTCTTCACAAGAACACCAGCAATATGGTTGGAAGCATCACCGCCGCCATCGCTTCTTCAGGCGAAAACATCAGCGGTATGATCAACGCTTCAAAGGGCGATTATGCTTACACCATCATTGATATCGACAACGAATTTAAGCCCGAGGTTGTTGACTTTATCAAGGCTATCGGCAACGTTATCCGTGTTCGTGTAATCTAATTATCCGAACAAATTAAGCACCTGCATCGCAGGTGCTTTTTGCGTTTATGCAGTCATATGGAGTTACCCACATTCTATACGTAACGTTTATATGATCTTGCTCTAAATAATAAATTGGTATAAATCAGAATTATTATAGCCTAAAATCAGTAATATTGACAAGGAGCAGAGCAGTATGGTATAATTAAAATGTTAGGAGGTGAGTCCAATGGATTACGCAAAAATAGAATTCAAGCAAATAAATAAGGAGGTATTTTTTTGAGAAAAAATTGTTTGTATAGTATTAACACTTGTAATTATTTCATCTTGTATGTGGCGTATGATGCCAGTTGAAACAAAAGCTATAGGTATTGCTGATTTAGCATTTGTAAAAACGGAAGGAAGTAATCTTAATATAAGAAGCGGCCCATCAACAAGTTATTCTATTGTTTTTCGTGTTCCCAACAATTATATTGTTACTATTTTAAATGAAACTCCATCAGGCTGGGATTATGTATCGGTAACATATCGTGATGGTAGTACAAATAGCACATATACGGGGTATTGTAGTTCGCAATACTTGCAACGCGTAGAAAGTGAACATCGTATCATACAACTTTATTCTAGTGATGGTTTTATAAATATACGCTCTGCGCCCTCAAACAGTACCATTATAACCTCATATCCCTCTTATTCCTACATGTTAGCTCTTGATGCGAATGAAACATCAAATTACTATTATGTGTATTGTGCTAAAACACAATCCTATGGATATGTACATAAATCTGTTGCTGCCGAAATATATGTAAGCCCGAGCGCATCAACTCAAATAAACGCCTTAATTCTTTTGGATGAAAGTTTTCCTAGAGGGACAGAATACGCAGATACACTTTTATATGATGCCACATTACCATATATTCATAGGTGGGGAATAGAATTACATCATCAACGAATAATCAATTATAATTATACTTTAGATGCAGATTCATGCCCCTATGGATATACTAACGCATGTACATCCGCCTGTTACCAAGCTCATTCACACGATTGCACCCATAGTACCGATTGTTGTTGTAAATGCCTTTATAATTTAATTTATCAACAACAATCTAAGAATTTTTTGAACACATATACTGATTGTGATATACAAATAGGTTTAACCGGGATAAGAAGTTGTGTTGGTGGTTTGGCACCTGTAAATGGCAAACATGCAACGATAATGATAAAAGACCATGACAGATTTACGGAAGAATATGTTGGAAATGTCCGTCGTCTTCAGCATGAAGTTGCACATTTATTTAATAATATACACAATGGAGATGAGGGTACATATTGCACATCTTCATGTATTATGAATGGCGGTTTTGATAATATTATGTTATTTGATCTTCCAACAATTTGGTGTTCCAGATGTGCACAACGGTTTAATAACCACTTTTAATTGAATCAGGAGGTACTATGAAAAAATTAGTTTGTTTATTACTTTTTACAGTTCTACTTGTTTGCACTGCTTGTTCTGAACCTTCATCTACAAACAATTCAGTTTTAGATGTAGAACCTCAGATAAATTTATCAACCCCCACCACTACTCCTGAACTTGCAGCATCGCCACACAAAAGAAGTTTTGACAGTATTGACGAGCTTATTTCATATGCAAAAACCAAAGCAAATTGGTCGCAATATGAATTTATACCCACGCTAAAAAATATTGAGA
>JAZNSH010000003.1:0-14701 GCA_045591115.1 Clostridia bacterium | reverse complement strand
CGCAAACCTAAATGGTGTTCTCGCATATCCATTATAACACCTATTTTGAATTCTGCACTATATCTTTTTTGTTTTTGTCCTTTTTTTGCCATAAAAAATATGCACCTCCAAAAGTGTCTAACTTTTGGGGTGCATATCATTCGAGATGGTTTAATTATACGTGATTATATGATTTTTGAGTTTTCAATAGCTGCACAATTATCTGGAGCAATAATCTTACTACTATGGAGTTTTGGAAGAGTAAGTAAAAATGCTGTTGAAATGTGTTTTCCTAGCATAGTGGCGTTGGATACAGATTCTGAAGGTAATGGGATATTAAAGAGGGAAGTCTTGCAGAAAAATGTAGAAAAGATATTTCTTAATGTTTGGGCATTTGTATGTATTACAATCGGCTATATAATGTCAATTTTTTCATCGAACGATATGGAAAATCCCGTTAAAAAAGCTGCTATAATTGTGGTTATCACTATTGTATTAATTACTGTTGGATATATATCGGCTCGATATGTTTCTAAAGGATGGTTCAAGAATGATGTAAAACTTTCTCCCGCTGAATTAGAGAAAGTCAATGTATTGACCCCTATATCCGAAAAGGAAATAGACGATATGTTCAAGAAATAGCATTACATAGTGGCAAATACTTGATTTCTGTTAAGTAAATAGTTATAATATGTCTATGTATTGTGACAACATAGTGACAACAAAAATTTTGATAGTCCGTATTTTACGGATAATCTGAACACTCCCGATAATATGAGTAAAAATACCCATACAAAATTGTTTAAGTCACAGTTTTCAGGAGCGAGTGGGAATAATTCTATAAAGAGTTAGTCTTTTTATTCAAGTCTTATTTTTGTTAAGGAGAAAGTATTAAAAATGAATTTGCCCAAAGAAAGAGAATTGCTACTTATTATTCATGAGAGCACGGATAAATATGAAGCTGAATTCATTTGCGTTGACATTAACACGAACAAACCATATCATCAATGGTTTGATGCAGGAAATATGTGGGGGAATCGCACCACTGAAATGAGTTGGGAAGAAGTCGTAAATATTGATCCAATTAAATTCAGGGGAATCAATGAAAACAACTGGAAGGATTATGTTTGAACTTTTTAACATATAGTTTGTAAGATATAGTACAAAACGGCTTGGAGGTTATTCTTCCAAGCCGTTTTTAGTTATCTAACGTTTTAGCGTGATCACCATTAGTCACTTTACGACGGAGCTTTTGTGGCAATGTCATTAATCGTGCATCCGTTTCATTCTCTATTCATTTGATTTTTTCGTTGACAACTATAGTGCTTTGTGATAAAATAACATCTGTTATATAACGAATGATATATAAAGGAGTATTTTATGCCTCCCAAAACAAAAGTTTCTCGTGAAGAAATTATTGAAACGGCTATTTTAATGGTAAAAAGCGAGGAAGAGATAAACGCAAGAAGCATTGCGTCAAGGCTTTCTTGTTCAACTCAGCCTATTTTTTACAATTTTCGGAATATGGATGAATTAAAAGGTGCCGTATTAAAAAAATGCGAAGAGATTTACATTGAATTTACCGAAAAGGAAATTGAAAAAAAGGAATATCCAACCTATAAAATAATGGGTATGGCTTACGTTAGCTTTGCTAAAAAGGAGAAAGAATTATTTAAACTTCTTTTTATGCAAAAGAGAAATGATGAAAACGGAGGGACACTTTTATTCGATAAGAGTGTTGAATTGTTGCAAAAAAATTTAGGCTTGAAAAAAGAGGATGCAATGATGTTTCATCTTGAAATATGGGCTTTTGTTCACGGAATTGCTTCAATGCTTGCAACGGAATATCTTGAGCTTGAAAATAGCCTTATAAGTAAAATGACTTCTGACGTATACAATGGTCTTAAAGCGCAGTTTTTGCAGAAAGGGAGCTATATATGATAGAGATAAAAGAGTTAACAAAGATATATAAGGATACTGTTGCTGTCGATAAGCTTTCCTTAAATATTGATGATGGTGAGCTTGTTTCGTTTTTAGGCATTAACGGTGCAGGAAAAAGCACCACAGTAAAAATGCTTTCTTGTCTCACGTGTCCCACAAGCGGTGATGCATTTATAAACGGGAAAAGTATAGTAAAAAATAGGGAAGATGTTAAAAAAATTATTGCCGTTGTTCCTCAAGAAGAAGCGGTTGCGCAAGGACTTACCGTAAAGGAAAATCTTCAGCTGATTGCGGGAATATACAATATTGATAACTGCGAAAAAGAGATTGCCGATATTGCAGAAAAATTAGGCTTAACAGATTATTTGAATAAAAAGGCATCGAAGCTTTCGGGCGGATATAAGCGAAGGCTC
The DNA here is from genome assembly GCA_045591115.1 of Clostridia bacterium. Taxonomy (GTDB): domain Bacteria; phylum Bacillota; class Clostridia; order Christensenellales; family QALW01; genus UMGS1322. The sequence continues at coordinate 12,368 of JAZNSH010000003.1, read as the reverse complement.
AGTATTGCAATGGCGCTTATCACAAAACCGAAGATTCTGTTTTTAGATGAACCTACTGTTGGGCTGGATGTTATAGCACGAAGCGAGCTTTGGGATATAATTCTTTCCTTAAAAGGTAAGACAACAATGTTCCTTACTACACATTATATGGAGGAAGCTGAAAAACTTTCTGATCGTGTGGCAATAATGAAAAACGGAAAGCTTATAAAATACGGTACTCAGCTTGAGATCAAAAAAGCAACGGGTTGTGAAAAGTTTGAAGAAGCCTTCGTTAAATTGGTAAAGGAGGCAGAATAAATGAGAATGATATTTTTCGCATCCAGAAATTTTAAAGAAATTTTACGAGACCCTCTTACTGTTTTATTCGGTCTTGGATTTCCGGTAGTGCTATTGCTTTTATTAAGCGCAATCCAGATGAACGTTCCGGTAGCGCTTTTTGAGATATCTTCTCTCGCTCCGGGAATAACGGTATTTGGGCTGTCCTTTATTTCACTATTTACTGCGATGATAATATCTAAGGACAGAAGCAGTTCGTTTTTGCAAAGGTTATATACGACGCCAATGAGGACTATTGATTTCCTCTTGGGTTACGTTTTGCCGGTTGTGCCCGTAGCGGTAATTCAATGCCTGATATGTTATTTGGTTGCGATGCTTTTAGGCCTTGATTTTTCAGTAAATATTCTTGTTGCAGTCCTTTTTATTGCAGTTATATCACTTTTATTTATATCAATAGGTCTGTTGTGCGGAAGCATTCTCTCAGATAAGCAGGTAGGCGGCGTTTGCGGGGCATTGCTTACCAATTTATGTGCTTGGCTCTCAGGTGTATGGTTTGATCTTTCCTTAGTTGGCGGTGCTTTTGAAAAAGTTGCACATATGCTTCCCTTTTATCACGCAGTGAAAATTGAACAGGCAATAATTGTAGGGCAATATGATGAAGTATTTATTCATTTTGCCTGGGTAGGCGGATATACTGTAGTTATCTTTTTATTAGCAATATATTTCTTTGTGCGACAAATGAAAAAGTATTAGTTCAGGAGGTTTTTAATATGCTTATTGATTTTCACACACACTGTTTTCCGGATAAAATTGCTTCAAAAGCTATTGAAAAATTATCCTTTGCTTCAGGCGGTCTTGAACCCTATACTGACGGCACTGTCGAAGGGCTGAAGAACTCAATGAAAAATGGGGGCGTGGATAAATCTGTAGTTCTTAATATCGCAACTAACGCTCATCAACAAAAGAATGTAAACGATTTTGCGAATTCTATAAACAGTGAAGATATTATAGCCTTTGGTTCGGTTCATTTTGAAAGTCCCGATGCTCTTGAAGAGCTTGAAAGAATAAAGGAAATGGGTTTGAAAGGTGTAAAGCTTCATCCCGATTATCAGGGCTTTGAAGTAGATGATCTCAAAATGAAGCCTATTTATAAAAAGATATCTCAGTTAGGGCTTATAACTGTTTTTCACGCGGGAAGAGATTACGGCTTTAGCCCACCTTACGGAAACACTCCCGAAAAACTTTTAAAAGCACTTAAATGGTTTTCTTCGCCTGTTATTGCGGCACACTGGGGCGGTGTTGATAGCTATGAGGATGTTGTAAAGTATCTTTGCGGTGCTGAAGTTTATTTTGATACATCCTTCGGTTACTCGATGATGCCAAAGTATTATGCCCAGCTGATTTATGATAAGCACGGAGCGGATAAAATGCTTTTTGGTACAGATACACCCTGGCATAATGCACATATGGAGCTGAGGCTTATAAACTCCCTTGAAATATCAGATGATGACAAGGAAAAGATCTTTTATAAAAATGCGCAAAAACTTTTAAACATATGAAAAAATCAGGTCATTTTGACCTGATTTTTATATTATGATCTCAATCCCCAGATCTCTTAATTCATTTAAAAACACCTTGTTAGCGCGGTTGTTTGTAACGATGGTGTCAGCAACTGATATGTCGGAAATATTTACAAATGCGCTGTGATTGAACTTTGAACTGTCGGCGGCAATTATGCAGGTTCTTGACCGTTCAAGCATTGTTCTGTCAATATCGGCTTCTTTATCGTAATAGGTTGTAAAACCGTTTTCAATATCAATTCCGTCAACAGAAAGTATAAGCTTATCGGCACGGTATTTTTTTAATTGATTTATTGCATCGGCACCGTATGTAAACTGATATTTTGTGTTAACGGAGCCACCGATGAGAACAACATTATAATTAGGGTTGCTTGAGGCTTCAAGCGCAATGGAGATGGAGTTTGTAACTATATTGAGATTATATTCGGTGGGAAACTTTCTGAAGGCGAGAAGAGTTGTTGTTCCGGAATTCAGCATTATAGTGTCGTTTTCATTTATAAGCTTTGCCACTTTTTCGGCAATTTCTACCTTTTCCGATTGATTTGTCTCAAGGCGTTGATTAAGATTCATACTGTAATAAGGCTTATATGAATAAATCGCACCGCCGTGTATTCGAGATAAAAGTCCTTGACTTTCCATATCGGCAAGGTCTGTTCTTATCGTAACCTCTGACACGTTAAAAATCGCACTGAGCTCATTAACCTTAACCTTTCCGGTTGCTTGTATCATCTCAGAAATCTGTTTTTTTCTTTCATCTGAAGTCATAATCATACCTCCAATAAATAAAGTATAACATTTTAACTTTCGTTTGTCAATTGTTTGAATATAAATGCTTTCGTTTTACTTTCGTTTTTATAAAAAACGAAATGTACATAAAAATTATATTGACAATTAAAAGCGCTTGTTGTATTATAATACAGAAGAAATTTATTAAGGAGTATCTCGTTATGTATAAAGGATTAAACATTAAACCTCCGTTTTTTGAGGTTGGTCCCAAAGCTTATCTTTATGGCGAGAAAATGTTAAAGCTTGCTCAGGTAATTGATAAGGTAGCAATGAAGTATGATGTTGACGTAATTGTTACACCTCAGTATACCGATATAAAGCTTCTTGCCGATAACACTGAGCGTATTCTCGTTTTTGCTCAGCATATGGATTACCTTCCTGTTGGCAGAGGTCTTGGAAGTGTTCTTCCTGAAGCAGTTAAGGCAGCGGGCGCAGTTGGCGTTATGCTTAACCACGCAGAAAAGCCTCTCACGATGGATGAAATTGAAAAGACCATTAAGCGTGCTGATGAAGTTGGTTTAGGCACTATCGTTTGCGCAAACACTGTTGAGGATGTTAAGACCATCGCAAAAATGTCACCTAACCTTATAGTTGCAGAGCCTACGGATCTTATCGGAACGGGGCAAACAAGTGACAGTAATTACGTTATTGAAACAATTAAAACCGTTCGTGAAATCAATCCCGAAATTATGGTGCTTCAGGGTGCAGGTATTTCAAACGGTAAGGATGTTTACGATACCATCAAGCTTGGTGCTCAGGCAACGGGCTCTACAAGCGGAATTATTAAAGCGGAAAACCCCTATGAAATGGTCGAAGAAATGCTTTATAATTTAAGAAAAGCTTGGGATGAAATGGAAGGTAAATAAAATTGACAAGTGAAGCATTAAAACAAGCAAAAAATGCATATCTCATTGAGAGCGAATGTATAAAAAATATGCTTGATTATTTTGATGAAGAAGCATTTTCAAAGGCGGTTGAGCTTTTGAAGAATGCAGAAAGAATCGGCGCGGCAGGCTGCGGACACAGCGGTATTATCTGCCAGCACTTCTGTCATCTTATGTGTTGCATTGAACGCCCAGCACGTTTTATTTCACCTGCTGAGGCAGTTCACGGTGGCACAGGCTTTTTGCAGGAAGGTGACGTAATGGTTTTTGCTTCCCGTGGCGGAAAAACCAAGGAGCTTTTGCCTATAATCGATATCTGCAAAAAGAAAAAAGTTTCCATAATTGCAATTACGGAAAATCTTGAATCACCTTTAGCAACTGAAGCGGATGTAGTATTGAAACAATATGTTAACCGCGAAACTGACAAGTATAACTGTCAGGGCACAACCTCGTCAACCTCGCTTGCAGTAATATTCCACGTTTTACAAACTGCTTTAATTGAGGAAACGGGTTTTAAAAACGAACAATTTGCCACTATCCACCCCGGTGGAGCAGTAGGCGAAAGATTAAATAAATAATTTTTATTGGAGGAAAAAGAAATGGAATTTAAAATTGTTCAGAAGGAAATCGAATTACAGTCAAGAGGTTGGATCCCCACCTTCCACGACATCAAGAAGGAAATCAACGAGATCGTTGAAGCATCAGGCGTAAAGAATGGTACAGTAGCTATCGTTTCACACCACACAACTTGCTCAGTTATGGTTCAGGAATGCTCACACGATATTGATTCATTTGATCTTGAGTTTTTACAGCACGATCTTCTCGATATTATGAGAAAGATGATCCCCGATTTTGCAGAAGAGCATCAGTACCGTCATCCGGGCCCCATCCACGCACAGTATGGCAGATATGTTGATGAGCCCGGTGACTTCTCAAGTATGAACACAGATGGCCATTTAAGAAGCTGCTTCTTCGGCAGAAGCGAAACTCTTACAATTAAGGACGGTCAGGTTGACCTTGGCAGATTTGCACACATCTACTTCATTGACTGGGACCATGTTCTTGCACGTCATAGACAGGTTAACGTTACTGTTATGGGTACAACAGAAGCAGTAGAGGACAGAAAGTTCAACAATGGTGAAGTTATCGATACAAAGCATAAGTTCACTGATGAAGAAAAGGCATATGATATTCACTTTGATCTTCAGCTTCAGAGATAATAGGAGAAAACACAATGAAAACTTATAAAATCGCCGTTATCGCTGGTGACGGTATTGGCCCTGAGGTTATTGCCGAAGGCGTTAAAGTTTTAAAAAAGGTTGCTGAGCTAGACGGTACTTTTGAATTTGAATTTACCGAATTTCCTTGGGGCTGTGAATATTACCTTGAAAATGGTTGTATGATGCCTGAAGACAGTATTGAAACTCTTTCAAAATTCGATGCAATTTATTTAGGTGCAGTAGGTTATCCCGGTGTTCCTGATCATATTTCACTTTGGGATCTGTTATTAAAGATCCGTCACGAATTTGATCAGTATGTTAACTTAAGACCCGTTAAGCTTCTCAAGGGCGCATATTGTCCCATCAAGGGTATGGGTATCGAAGATATCGATATGACAGTTATTCGTGAAAACAGTGAAGGCGAATATGCAGGTGCAGGTGAATGGCTTAATAAGGGCAGAGAAGATGAGGTTGTTCTTCAGACGGGCGTATTTACACGCAAAGGCTGTGAAAGAATTATCCGCTATGCCTTTGAGCTTGCACGTTCTCAGGGAAAGAGTGTTACAAGTATTTCAAAGGGAAATGCACTTAACTATTCAATGGTTTTCTGGGACAGTGTTTTTGAAGAAGTTGCAAAGGATTATCCTGAAGTTAAAACTCAAAGCCTTCTTGTTGATGCAGCTTGTATGTTTTTTATTAAAAATCCCCAGAGATTTGAGGTTGTTGTAACTTCAAACCTTTTTGGTGATATTATTACTGACCTTGGTGCTGCTATTTCCGGCGGTATGGGTCTTGCGGCAGGCGCAAATATTAACCCTGAAAGAAAATTCCCCTCAATGTTCGAGCCCGTTCACGGTTCAGCACCTGATATTGCAGGTAAGGGCATTGCAAACCCCTTGGCATCTATCTGGTCTGTTAGCCAGATGCTTGATTTCTTTGGCCACGAGGATTGGGGTAAAAAGGTTCTTGATGCCATCGAACAGCTTATGGTTGCCGATATTAAGGAAGATCTTACACCTGATATGGGTGGTATCGGCTCAACAAGCAGTGTTGGTGACGGCGTAATTAAGTATCTTTAATTTTTGCGGGGCGGTGTAGTACACGCACCGTCCCTTAAATATATGTTTCTGGAGGAAATATGTTATTTATAAAGAACGCTAACGTTGTTCTTGAAACGGGAATAATTTTTGATGGCAACGTTATAGTTGAAGATGATATTATAAAAGAGACAGGCAAAAATCTTCAGATACCTGATGGAGCTGAAGTTATTGATGCCGAAGGTCTTTATGTTGGTCCCGGTTTTGTTGATATTCATAATCACGGTGGTAATGGAGGCCTGTTTTTCGAAGATCCTGAAAAAATTGCAAGATTTTTTCTCGAACACGGAACGACTTCGATTTTTCCTACGCTCTATTATGATATGTCAAAAGATTTATTGATAGATTCAATTAAAAAAATTCGAAAAGTAGCTGAAAAAGGTGGCACTACGATTTGCGGTATCTATATGGAAGGCCCATATATGAATCCTAAATATGGTGCAATGCCTGAAATGAATGCCTGGCGCGGTGAAATTAAAGCTGAAGATTATATGCCACTTATAAAAGAGGGCAAGGATTTTGTGAAAGTATGGGTTATAGCACCCGAACGTGAAGGAATTGAAAATTTCGTAAGAGATTTAAGAAAAGAAGATCCCTCAGCAATTATAAGCATCGGCCATTCGGAAACGCCACCTGAAGCAGTTGAAAATATAAAACAGTACGGTATCAGATTGCAAACTCATTCAACAAATGCTACGGCACAGCAGGAAAGAAGAAGAGGCACTCGTTCCTTTGGACCTGATGAGGTTTGTTTACTTGATTCTGATATGTACGCTGAAATTATAAGTGACTCCCAAAGCTTGCACGTAAGCGGTGAAATGCAAAGGCTCATTCTTAAGGTAAAGGGAATTGAAAAGGTTATTCTTATTACCGATAGCAATTATTGTGATGTTGCAAATCCCAATGATAGCGAAAAGCATATAAAAGATCTTATGTTTGATCAGAACGGAAAGCTTGCAGGAAGTAAGCTGACTATGGAGCAGGCTTGCAAAAACGTTATGTCGAGCACCACAGCAGGTATTACCGAAGCATTCTTGATGGCATCAAGAAATCCTGCTAAGTTAATGGGAATTTATAATTCTGTTGGTTCAATTAAAGCAGGCAAAAAAGCCAATCTTGTTTTTGTTGACCATATGTTTAACGTAAAGAAAGTAATTTTTAACGGAAAGTTTATTTAGGAGGTTTTTATGGATAATGCTTTTAAATTTACCCCTGCTGATTGGGTTCCTTTTAAAGATAAGGAAGTAATGGAAAAATTAAGCAAAATGACTTATGAAGAGCTTGAAAAACATCCGAATCCCGATGTCCATATCAAAATTCTTGATAACTATGCAACAGTTGTTCTTGCAGAAAAGTTTATGGGAATTAAGGAATCCTTTGAACAAAATAAAAAGTTCTCGACGATTTTCGGTAATCCCAATCCTAATTCACATATGCCTCTTGCTGAACTTATTAACAGAAATCGCATTGATTGCAAAAACTGTGTTTTTGTAACAATGGATGAGTGGGCAGATGAAGACGGCAATATTGCACCTATAACTTATCGTTCAGGCTTCACATATTCATTTATGAAATATTTTATCGAAAAAATCGATCCTGAACTGAGACCTAAAGAAGAAAATGTTTTATATCCCACAACAAAGAATATAAAATATTTTTCAGATCTTATCGATGAAAAGACAGATGGCGGTATTGACTTATTCACTTCAGGTCCCGGATGGGCAGGTCATATTGCGTTTATTGATCCGTGTCCTGAACTTGTACATATCGAGGGTGACAGATTCAACTCCCAAAAGGAAATTGATGAATATTTACAGCAACCTGCACAGGTTGTAACGCTTCATCCTTTAACCATTGCACAGAATTCACTTCACGGTGTATTTGGTCAGTCGGGTGCTTGCGGTTGGGTACCTCCAAAGGCTGCAACAATAGGTCCCAGAGATGTTCTTCATGCTAAGAAGAGAATTGAAGGTCACGCTCTTACAACGGGTGGTTCATTCTCATCATGGCAGAGAATGACTTCACGTCTTATTACACACGGCCCCGTTACACCTTACGTTCCCGGCTCTATTTTCCAGGTAATGCCTACGGATATTTATCTTACAAAGGCAATCGCCGCACCTTTTGATGTTATGGAGACAGCAGGTTACTAATTGGAGGTTGACTTATGCGTTATCTCATAGGTCTTGACTTAGGTACAACGACAGTAAAAGCGACGGTATACTCTGAAAAGGGTATACCTGTTGCTGATTCATCCCTTGAAAGAATTTTGCTTACACCCAAAGAAGGATACTTTGAACAGGATGCCAATACTTGGTATGAAGACTCCTGCACGGTAATTAAAGCTGCAACTAAAGATATTGACAAAAATGATGTTGCGGGAATAAGCATTTCTTCTCAGGGAATTACCACAGTGCCCGTTGATGAAGAGTTTAATCCGCTAAACAATGCCATAAATTGGATGGACGTAAGAAGCGTTGATTCGTGGAAAAGATTTCTTGATGAAGTCGGTGTTAAGTATATTCAAAAAACAACCGGTTATTCTGTTTCTTACGATGCCCCTAAGTTCGTCGCCAAAATGATGTGGGTTAAAGAAAATTTACCTGAAGTTTATAATAAAACAAGGTATTTTCTTATGCCGGCAAGCTTTGTCACTGCAAAATTTACGGGTAAAGCAGTGACTGATCCTACAATGGCATCGGGAAGCTTACTGTATTCAAATAAAACGGGCGAATATGATGATAAGATCATTGAGGCGTCCGGTATAAAAAAAGAAATGCTTGCCCCCATACTTCCTATGGGTTCCTTAGTAGGTAATTTAACTAAAAAAGCGGCAGATGATTGTGCTTTAACAGAAAAATGTGTTATTGCGCTTGGTGGTCAAGATCAGAAGGTTGCCGCCTATGCTTTAGGGATAAATAAAGGGCAGATTGCCTGCTCGATGGGAACTTCAGCAGCCTTTGAGTTTGCAGTTGAAAACTGCAATTTTGATAGCTTACCGCAAATGTTTAAGATTTGCCCCTTTGTAAACGGTAATTTTGTTTTAGAGGGTGTAATTAAAACCGGCGGTGGGGCAATGCGCTGGCTTCGCGATACTGTTTGTATAGGCTCTGATTACGAAGAAATGAATAAAAAAGCCGTGTTAGCACCTATTGGCTCACACGGAACGGTGTTTGTGCCTTATCTTGGCGGAGCGCCCGAAAACAATGGCTTTGCAAGCTTTAATAACGTGGGACTTCACACAACATATAATGATCTTATTCGTTCAGTTTATGAGGGTGTTGCCTTTGAAGCGGTGCGCATTATTAAATCAGTTGATGTCAAAATAAATAAACTTTGCATATACTCCGGTGGAAGCAAAAATAAATTGCTTTGTCAGATTATTGCTGATGTTTCCGAAATTCCCGTCATTGCTTATGAACATAGCGAAATGGGAAGTCTCGGTGCGGCAAAACTTGCGGCAAAATGCATTGGCATTGATGAAACTGATTTTGCAAGCGAATGTTTGAAAAAATCAACTACTTTTATGCCTAAAAATGTTGATGAATATAAAACGTATTACGAACAATACCTTAACTATTTGAAAGGATGAAAAATATGAAAGCCGGAGTAAAAGAGATAATTATAACTCCTGATTTTCCTGTCTTGCTGGCAGGTTTTCCTGAACCTAAGGACAGATATTCAAGAAGCATACACGATGATCTTTATGCACATTGCTTTTATCTTGAAGCTAAGGGTGAAGAATTCTGTATTGTTACCCTTGATATGCTGTGTTATCCCAAATGGCTTGTTGCCGATATGCGCAAATATATTCAGGAAATTGCAGGAATTAAAAAAGAAAATTGTCTTATTTCCACAACTCACACTCATTCAGGGCCTGAAGCACGTGCGGTACCTTTTTATCCTGAAAAAGAATATGAGGTAATGTATCCCGGATATCTTGATGATCTTGCAAAGAATGTTGCTAATGCGATCCTTGAAGCTAAAAACAACGCTTTTGAAGCAGAAATAGGCATTGGTAAAGGATATTGCGGACCTGAACAGAATGTTGGCGGTAATCGCCGTGATAGAGGCGGAGTGGCCGATACAGGAGTCTTTGTAATAGGAATAAAAGATATTGAAGGTGTTCTTCGCGGTGCCATAGTCAGATATTCTCTTCACCCAACCTTTTTAGGTGCAGAAAACCGTCAGATAACTTGCGATTATCCCGGTTATATTTATAAAACTTTAAAAAATGAATTTGAAGGTATTGTGCCTGCATTCCAGATAGGCACTGCAGGAGATCAATCGCCTCGCTTCTTCCGTAGCGGTTGTACCTTTGAAGAAGCTGAACGCGTAGGCTCTACTATCGGTAAAGAGGCGATTCGCGTATTAAGAGAGATGAAGTTTTCATCTGACATTGATATTAAAACGTATCAGGAAGATGTTGTTCCGATCAGAAAAGACATACCTACTTATGAACAAGCAGTAAAAGACCTTGAAAATTCCGAAAACGAGCTTAAAAGTGCCATTGAAAATAATATAGATAAAGGCACTGTTCGAAGCCTTGAATGTGCGGTTATTGGCGCAAAGAGAATGCTTGGTCTTGCAACTATAGGAAAAGACACGGTATATTCGCTAAATGGACATCATCCTTTTGAAGTATTCCTTATGCGCATTGGTGAGTTTGCAATTCTTGCACTTCCTACTGAAACATTTGTTACCTACGGATTGCAGATTCAGGAAAAATCACCCTTTAAAAATACGGTTGTAGTGACCTGTGCAAACGGATATGGCAGGGGCTATATTTGCACTCCTGAAGCCTTTGAAGAAGGAGGATATGAAGCACTTGGTTCGTTATATACCGGAGAAAACGGTGCCAAGCTTGTTGCAACAGCATTAAAGCTCCTTAACGAGGCGAGGGACGGTATAAAATGAAAAACGTTTGGCTTTTAGGTGACTCAATTAGAATGGGATATGAAAAATACGTTCAAAAAATGTTACCGCAATATAGAATAGAATCACCTGAAGAAAATTGCAGATTTTCTTCATATATGCTTAACAGTTTGCGCTTCTGGCTTCCTGCTTTAAATAAGCCTGATATTATTCATTTTAATGCGGGATTATGGGATACTGCGTGCTTGTATGTTGATGACGGTTCTTTTACTAAAAAGGATGAGTACGTAAGAAATATTCTGAGTATCGCACGTGAATTAAAGAGATTTAACGTTCCCGTTATTTTTGCAACCACAACACCTGTTAACGCAGAAGATATTTCTGCTGTTGCAACTCCAAGTGTTGATGCTCCGGAGGCCGAAACGGTTTTTAAGCAAGATAATAAAAGAATAAAAGAATATAATGATGCTGTTGTTTCTGAATTGAAAAAACGAGACATAATTATAAACGATTTGTATTCACTTGTAATAAATGACCGCCAAAAGTATATTTGTTCCGATGGAATTCATATGAATGAAGACGGAATAAAAATTCTTGGTGATGCGGTTGTTGAAAATATAAAAAAATATATAGGAGAATAAAAAATGAAATACATACTTGATACTGCTAATCTTGAAGACATCAAACACGCAAATGAATTTTATCCCATCTGTGGTGTAACAACAAATCCCTCACTTGTTGCAAGGGAGAAAAAGGATTTTGTTGAGCTTATTACTTCCATCCGCAATATTATCGGCAACGATAAAATGCTTCACGTTCAGACCACTGCCACAAAAGCAGAAGATATGGTAAAGGAAGCTAAAATGTTAAAGGAAAAGGTTGGCGGTGAATTTTACGTTAAGATTCCCATTGGCGAGGAAGGTTTAAAGGCAACACAGATGCTTAAGAAAGAGGGCATAGGTGTTACTATGACAGCTATATTTACTCCTCAGCAGGCTTTAATTGCCGCAAAAGCAGGAGCAAGCTTTGTAGCACCTTACGTAAACCGTCTTGATAACATTTCAGCAGACGGCGTTCAGGTTGTTGCTGATATCGTTCATATGTTCGATACCTTTGGTCTTGATTGTGAAGTTCTTGCCGCAAGCTTTAAAAACACAATGCAGCTTCATAACGTTGCACTTGTTGGCGGACATAGCGCAACAATTTCTATGGACATTTTAAAGGCTGCAATTTCACATCCTATGACTGATGCCGCTATTTCAGGCTTTGAAAAGGATTGGAAAAATACTTACGGTGATAAATCTGTTGCTGATTTAATTTAAAATATTGCACTTATAAAAAACAGCCTGCAATTTTGCAGGCTCAGAGCACTGACAAACCCCTGCAAACACAAACCCCTGCAAATTTTTGCAGGGGTTTGTTTCCGTCGTTGCATTTCACTTGCAAAATGCGGTCATTTACCGCGTCGGCACAAGCTACACCTTACGCTTTTCGCAAGTGTGCGAAAACCTGATTAGTTTTGCTGTGCCTCCTTTTCCCAAAATGCAATATTGCATTTTGGGAGCCCTAATTAACTCCCTTTTTTGCAAAGGGGACCCTAAAAAGCAGAAGTGCTTTTTGGGGATAAGGAGTCGCAGTGGAGCCAAAAAA
>JAZNSH010000002.1:0-18031 GCA_045591115.1 Clostridia bacterium | reverse complement strand
GATAAACTTAATGAATATATTTACTATTACAACAACGAACGAATTTCTCTGAATTTAAAAGGAATGAGTCCGGTGCAATACCGAACTCATTCGCAAATTATTTAATTGTTATTTTGTCTAAACTTTTGGGTCCATATCATTGCTCGGTCTTTTTTAGTTTTATTCAATGCCCATTAATAAATTCATAACGTACATTTCAAGGGCTTCAAAATCTCTGTTTTCAACACACTTTTTCTGGAAGTCATAGTCAAATTTCTCAACCTTCTTCTCCAATGCTTTAAAAATGTTCAAACTGTTTTCCAAGTGCTTATAGCTGTCTTCGTCTTTTGTGGTGCGCATTGCCTTTACGTCTAAACCAATATATTCGCCGTTTTTGCCAAATCCGTTTTCCTTTAAGACTTTTACCTGATTAAAAGCGGCACGGAGATTTTCAACACCGAAGGATTTATCTTGGTCATATCTTATGCTGTTCTGGTCGTTCAGGTGTACCGCCATAAGTTTGCCCATAGCCAAAGCAAAACCAATTTCGTGCGCGGGGTCAAGACCGCATAATACAGCGTGTGCACTTTCTAAGTTGCCGCCAACACGGGAGGGGTCAATAGTTGCTGCGGAAATTGCCATAACGTGACCCATAGTACCGCAAATACTTCTGTCAATGGGTTCGTTAGGCTTGGGTTCAATACAAATGCGAATTTTTGGGTCGTACTCAAGCATTTTGTTTATTGCATCAATGAGCATTTTTGTTGCCCATACGGGTGATTTGCTTTCGGCACACAATGAACCTTCGCGTGCAAGCCAAAGCACAATTAAATCTGTGCCAAGTTCTTTTGCAATATCAATGGAGCGATATGCTCTCCACATTGCATATTCGCGGTCTTCTTCTGAAGTGCTCATAAATCCACCGTCAATGGTATGCTCATCCATCCAAAGTCGTGGCGCAACAAATTCAGCGGCTAAACCGTATTTGTCCAAGGTTTTCTTAAGTTCACGAGCCTTTTCCTTGATTTCTTCTTCTGTATAGTCGTTGATGTTTGGTACAGCATCATCATCGTGAAACTGTATTGCCGAAAATCCCAATTCTGCAAATTTCTTGTATTTTTCCTCTGCGGGAATTTCTTTTCTTGTTGCAGGTCCGTATGAGTCAGCACCTGCATGCACGTTCCAAGGTCCTACTGAAAATTTAAACTGTGACATATTCTTTTCCTCCTTTTCGTCTTGCGACGTTTGCTTTTTTATTATATAGATAAAAAAATAAAGTTTCTCTGACAAATTTACTTTTCAAAACATGATAAGTTTGCTATAATGTCTTTAAGTGAGGTTGAAAATATGAAGCATGAATACGAAATTATAGAACATAATAATATAAACTTTCGCGTTTTTCTTGTAGATTTACGGTATCGAACACCGCATATCCATAGGGATTTTGAATTGTGTCTTGTTTTAGAGGGTTCACTTACGTTGTTCGTAAACGGTGAATCACATTGCCTTGAGAAAAATGACATTTTTATTTTTAATCCGTTTTGCGGGCACGAGATTAAATCCGAAAAAAATGTGCTTATTTTGTCCTTGCAGGTGTCTCCGTCGCTGTTTTCACAATATTATCCGCAGATTATGAATGTACAGTTCGATATATCGGTTTTAAATCATAAAATTTACGACGATTGGTGTAACACGATACGGAATTTTATGATTGACGTCGCATTGACGTATTTTAATAAAGAAAAATTTTACGAGTTTCAATGTATGATTATTTTTAATGAACTTTTCAGATATCTTTTAAAAAATATACCTAACCATTTGGTGTCTGAAAATGAAAGAGTAATGCAAAAAACAAAGAAAGAAAGAATACAAAGCATAGTTGAATATATTGATGAACATTATTCCGAAAAACTGTTGCTTACGGATATTGCATCATATTTGCAGTTGGATTTATACTATCTTTCTCATTTTTTCAAAGAATGTTTTGGTATAACTTTTCAAAATTATTTGTTAAAAATTCGGTGCGAGCATGCAAGAAAACAATTGCTTTTATCTGATGTTTCTTTACTTGACGTAAGTATTTCAAGCGGGTTTTCCGATCCTAAGTATTTTAACAGAGGGTTTTATAAGCAGTATGGCTGTTCACCAAAAGAATATCGCAAAATGTTCAAAAAGGTTCGTTTAATCCCGGAAAGTATGTATAAGTTGTCTACACAAGAATTTTTAACTGAAAATGATGCAATCAGTGTTTTAAATAAAATCAACAGCAAAAAATGAAGATATCGCGTAGCTGCTTTTTTATCAAAAAAGTATACATATTCGAATGACCGAAACCGAAATACATCTTGTTTGATTTATTATTTTATGCCATAATTAAACAAAAGGCGATGGTCATGTTATGAAAATCAGTGTTATAAGTTTTAATATCAGATGCTGTGATGATGTTAACGGCAATTCCATAGCAGAACGTGCTCCAAGGCTTTCGGAGGTTACATCACATTATGATGCTGATATAATTTGCTTTCAGGAGTATAGACCTGCTTGGGAAGCATATATAGCGGTTTTTTACGGTAACAAGTATAATATATTTTATAAATATCGCAATAAAACAATGGATATCGAAGCTTCACCTATTCTATGGCGCAGAGATAAATTTGACTGTATTAAAACGGGATATTTTTGGCTATCAGATACACCCGAGATTTAGTCTCGCGGTTGGGATGAAGTATATAATTGCTACCGTATGTGCATTTATGTGATTTTAAAGCATAAAGCAAGCGGAAAAAACTTTACCGTTATGAACACTCATTTCGGTTTTGGCGATAAAGGACAGGTCGCCAGCGCAAATCTGATCTATGATTACAGTAAAAAAATATCAGATCATCCTACCTTTGTTGTCGGGGATTTTAATATGACTCCCGATAGTGTAGGCTATGATGCAATGATTAAAAATTTCAGAGATGTTAATGCCTGCACCGCCAATGATCTAAGCACGACCTATCACAATTACCGACCTGAAGAAGTAACCGATCAACACATTGATTACTGCTTTATAGATAATAACATAACCCCAATAAACCAAAAAATTATTACCGATACAGTTAATGGAATGTATCCCTCCGATCATTTTGGGCTTTATATTGAATTGGATATTTAGGGATAATATTCCAAAATGATGTTATCTTAAAAGCTGTAAATGCCTTAAAAAGAGCAACTTGCTATGATAAGTTGCTCTTTTTGTTTACAGATAAGTTGACAGATGTAAAGCAAGGTGGTATAATCTGTGCGTTAATAAACGGTTTTCATAATAAAAGGAATTAAAAGAATGAAAGATCAGATTGAAAAATTAAAAAAAGAAAAAAACGCCGTAATTCTTGCCCATTATTACACTCCTAACGAAATTCAAGAAGTTGCCGATTATGTTGGCGATTCTTTTTATCTTGCAAAGGTTGCCAAGCAAAGTGACGCGAAGATAATTGTTTTTTGCGGCGTAAGGTTTATGGGGGAAAGCGCTAAAATTCTTAACCCCGATAAAAAAGTAATTATGCCCGATATTTCGGCTGATTGTGCTATGGCACATATGGTAAAAGACGGCATAATCGAAAAAATGAGAGAGAAATATGATGATCTTAAGGTAGTGTGCTATATAAACTCAACTGCTGAATTAAAATGTAAAAGTGACGTCTGCGTTACGTCATCAAATGCGGTAAAAATCGTAGGATCACTTCCTGATAAAAACATATTCTTTATACCTGATCGCAACCTTGGCAGGTTTGTTGCAGAGCAGGTTCCTGAAAAAAATATTATTTTAAATGACGGTTGCTGTCCCATCCACGCGAAAATTTCAGAAAAGCAGATTGTTGCAGAAAAGGAAAAACACCCTGCGGCTAAGGTGCTTTCTCATCCCGAATGTGAAAAAGAGGTGCTTCAGCTTTCGGATTTTATCGGTAGCACCGCAGATATTATTTCCTTTGTTAAAAACGATAATGGAAGTGAATATATCATATGTACTGAAGATGGTGTGGATTATAAACTGATTACCGATAATCCCCAAAAACGGTTTTATTATCCTGATCCGCGCCCTTGCTGTAAGGATATGAAGCTTAATACTCTTGAAACTCTTTTGTCGGTACTTGAAAAAGAAGATAATGAAGTGCTTATATCTGAAGATATCAGAAAAAAAGCATTGATTCCTCTTGAGAAAATGTTGGAGCTTGGCAGAAAATGATTACAGATATTTTAATTGTCGGCTGTGGTGTTGCAGGTTTATATTGCGCGCTTAACTTGCCCAAAGACAAAAAAATAACCGTTGTTACTAAGGATGAAGCGCCTAAAAGTGATTCCTTTCTTGCCCAGGGCGGAATATGTGTTCTTCGTGATGAGCTTGATTATGATTCTTTTTTTGAAGACACTATGAAGGCGGGCCATTATGAAAACAACCCATATAGTGTTGATATTATGATCAGATCTTCACAAGAGGTTATAGGGGATCTTGTGAATTTTGGAGTTCAATTTGAAAAAAACGGTGAAGCCTTTAGTTATACTAAAGAGGGCGCACATTCTAAACCAAGGATACTTTTCCACGAGGATGAAACGGGTAAGGAAATTACATCACATCTCCTTGAAAAGGCAAAAAGCGAACCTAATATTACCCTTATCGAGAACTTTACAATGGTAGATCTTATTTGCCAAAATAATCTGTGCGCGGGTATTATCGGACACGATAAAAATGGCAATTATGTAAATATCAGCGCAGATTATACTGTCCTTGCAACGGGCGGAATAGGCGGTCTTTTTAGGCATTCAACAAACTATCGGCATTTGACGGGTGATGCTCTTGCGTTGGCATTAAAATATGATATTAAATTACAGCACATAGATTATATACAGATTCACCCAACAACGCTCTACACCAAGAAGAATGGCAGAGAATTCCTTATTTCCGAATCAGTGCGTGGAGAAGGGGCTGTGTTGCTTAACTCAAAGGGCGAAAGGTTTGTAAATGAACTTTTGCCACGCGACGTCGTTGCAGAAGCGATTTTCAATGAGATGAAAAAGGAAAACAGCGAGCACGTATGGCTTTCGTTGGAACCCATCCCTGAAGATGAAATCAGGAATCATTTTCCTAATATATATAAGCATTGTCTTGATGAAGGTTATGATATTACAAAGGAGCCCATCCCCGTTGTGCCGTCACAACACTATTTTATGGGCGGAATTGATGTTGATAAATACAGTAAGACTTCGATGGAAAGATTATATGCAGTAGGTGAAACAGCTTGCAACGGTGTTCACGGAAGAAATCGTTTAGCAAGTAATTCACTATTGGAAAGTCTTGTTTTTGCAAAAAGAGCGGCAAAGCATATTGCGGAAAATTATATTCCCACAGAAAAAGATACTGATGTAGTTATCGACGAATCAAAATATGATGGGTATAAGGAAAAATATAAAGAATTAGTTTTAAAGGCAATTGAAAAGGAGAAAAACAGCCATGGATAATATTACAATGAAACTTAATGCAGACGATCTTATTCTTGCGGCACTTAAAGAGGATATTACCAGCGAGGATATTACGACAAATTCTGTAATGCCTCATTATCAGCTTGGTGAAGTGGAGCTTATCTGTAAAGAAGATGGTGTTATTGCAGGACTTGACGTGTTCAAACGCGTGTTTGAATTGCTTGATGAGAAAACAGAAGTAACCTTCAGTTGTTTAGATGGCGATAAAGTAATGAAGGGGCAAAAGTTAGGCGTTATAAGAGGCGATATCCGTGTGTTGCTTTCAGGCGAAAGAACGGCATTAAATTATCTTCAGCGTATGAGCGGTATCGCAACATATACGCGCACCATTGCAGAAATGCTTAAAGGTAGCAAAACAAAGCTTCTTGATACCCGTAAAACTACACCCGGAATGCGAATTTTTGAAAAATATGCAGTTAAGGTTGGCGGAGGTTATAATCACCGCTTCAATCTCAGCGATGGCATTCTTTTAAAGGATAACCATATCGGTGCGGCAGGCGGAGTAAAGGAAGCAGTTAAAATGGCAAAGGAATATGCACCTTTCGTGCGCAAGATAGAGGTTGAAGTTGAAAATCTACAGATGCTTAAAGAAGCACTTGAAGCAGGTGCAGATATTATTATGCTTGATAATATGAGCGTTGAAGATATGAAAGAAGCAGTAAAGCTATGTGGAGGCAAAGCCGAAACAGAGTGTAGCGGTAACGTTACCAAAGAAAACGTGTTAAAGCTTATAGATATAGGCGTAGATTACATTTCAAGCGGTGCGCTTACACATTCTTCACCCATATTAGATCTTTCTCTTAAAAACTTGCATGCAATTTAAAGGGGTAAGTATATGAAAGCGGATGACAGAAGAAATGCCATAGCCAATAGATTATTATCTGAGGATAAGCCCGTTTCCGGGGCGACTTTATCAAGCGAATTCTCTGTGTCACGTCAAATAATTGTTAAAGATATTGGGGTGCTTAAAGATAAAGGATACGATATTCTTTCAACTCACAATGGCTACGTTATTCAAAAATCACCTCTTAAAGAGTGTGTGTTCAAACTCTACCATACGACTGAGCAAACTGAAGATGAACTTAATACCATTGTTGACCTTGGCGGAACGGTTGTAAACGTCTATGTGTGGCACAAAGTATACGGTAAGATGATTGCGCCGTTGAACATATTTTCGCGCCATCACGTTAAACAGTTTATTGAAGGTGTAAGAAGCGGAAAATCCTCAGAGCTTATGAATATTACGGGCGGATATCATTATCACACCGTGCGTGCTGATTCTGAAAAAGTTTTGGATTTGATTAAAAACGCACTTGAGGAAAAAGGTTATATTGCACCAATAATATAATTTTTTAGAACGGCTTTTTTTAAGCCGTTTTTTATTGCAATAAAAAAAGTTTATGGTATAATATTTACGAACAAACTTAGAGGAGATATATTATGGAAACAAAAGTAAAAAAATACGGTATGTTTATATTGGGTGTTATAATATGCTTTGCTGTTGCAGGCGCAGCGACAGGGCTTGAAATACTGATTCCCGGTGATTTGTTGGGAGCATCAATTATTGCATTATTTATGGGTACTATAATAAATAGTTTTTTTCATCCTGCGTGGATAAAACCGTCACTTAAATTTGTATCTAAAAAAATATTAAAGGTCGCAATTATTCTTTTAGGTGCATCTTTATCAATAAATACGATTATGGAAGTAGGGAAGATGACCTTCTTCGTAATGGTGTTTACCTTTGCGATGTGCTTTGGTGGCGGATATTTTATCCGCAAGTTATTTGGTCTTAACTGGAAATTAAGCAATCTTATTTCTGCAGGAACGGGAATTTGCGGTGGTTCTGCCGTTGCGGCTATTGCTCCGGTAATAGATGCTGACGATAAGGACGTTGCATTTGCACTATCTTCAACCTTTTTATTTGATATGGTGATGGTTGCCTTATATCCTCTTATGGGTATGTGGCTTGGTATGAATGATATGGCTTACGGCATTTGGGCAGGTACTTCCGTAAACGATACTGCCAGCGTTGTTGCTTCAGGCTATGCTTTCTCTGAAGCCGCAGGCGATTTTGCTACAATGGTAAAGCTTACAAGAACTATTGCCATAATTCCAACAGTGCTTGTTTTTGCTTATATCGGTACTCGCGCAAAGCAGAAAGAGCTTAAAGCACAGAATAGCGGCGGAAAAGTTAACTTAATAAAAATCATTCCCTGGTTTATCGGCGGATTTTTGTTGCTCGCAATTTTAAACAGCGTAATAACGATACCTGCAGATGTTTCAAATGCTGTAAAAGGCACAAGCAAATTTCTTATGGTAACGGCACTTGGTGCAATAGGACTTAACACAAGCATAACTGATTTTAGAAAAGCAGGCCTTAAGCCTATGTTTTATGGTATAACCATTGATACTTTAGTAACAATAACTGCTTTAATCGTTATCTGCTGTATGGGACTTATGTAAGATTATGGAAAAAATAAATATTAAAAAACTTATTATTGAACTTTTATGTATAGTTTTAGGCAGCGTTTTATATGCTGTAAGCACAATTTTATTTATTTTTCCGCAAAAGCTTTTGCTTGGTGGAACAAGCGGTATCTCAGTAATTTTAGAGGAATTTCTTCCTTTTTCACCCGGCACGATCTTAATGGTAATAAACTTTCTGCTTATTCTTTTAGCGTTCATAATTCTTGGTAAAAGTATGGCTTTTAAAACGTTGATCGGTTCAGTTTTAACCACTGTTTTTATTGGCGTTTTTGAGGAGATCATTGTCTTTCAAAACCCGCTTATTGAAAGTCCGTATTTATCGGCAAGCATCGGTGCAGTTATCATTGCAGTTGCAAGCGGAGTTATGTTTTATGTTGATTCAAGCTCAGGTGGCACAGATATTATTGCGTTGATCGTGCGTAAATTTTCCCATATTGATATTGGCAAAGCGCTTTTGATTACTGATATTCTTATTGTGCTTGTAGGCGGAGGAATATCGGGCTGGGTTATTCTTTTTAGTTCTTTGCTTGGCTTATTTATAAAAACGATGGGAATAGATTTTGTAATATCTTTAATTAAAAAAGCAAAAGGGGAGTCAAAATGATAGGTAATTTTCACACTCACACCACCTTTTGTGACGGTAAAAATACTCCTGAAGAGATTGTTTTAGCATCTATTGAAAAAGGCTTTGATTCCGTTGGCTTTTCAGGACATGGATATACACCCTTTGACTTAAGATATTGTATGAAGGATACCGATTCATATATTTTGGAAATAAATAGGTTAAAGGAAAAATATAAAAGTAAAATTCAGGTTTATCTTGGAATTGAAGAGGATGCCTTTAGCCCGTCAGATAGAGGCAGGTTTGATTATATTATCGGATCTTCACATTATTTCAACAGAAACGATCAGTATTTTCCCATTGATTCAAGTTATGATTATTTCAAAAAGTGTCTTGAATTATTTAATTATGATATTATTTTGCTTGCCGAAACTTACTATAGTAATTTTTGCAAATATATAAAAAACAGAAAACCTGATATTATCGGGCATTTTGATCTTATAACTAAGTTTGATGAGCTTGATACTTCTTTGTTTTTAAAAAACGAAAAGTATAATAAAATAGCAGAAAAATTTTTGACGGAAATAGTAAACGATGGTATTTTTGAATATAATACCGGTGCTGTATCAAGAGGATTTCGGACAAAAGCGTATCCTAACGAAAACTTGCTTTATATACTTAAAAAGAACGATAGCAAAATAATTCTTTCTTCTGATAGCCATAATATTGCCACATTGGATTTTGATTTTGAGGAAGCAAAATTATGTTTAAAAGATATAGGAATTAAGTACATATATACGTTGTATAATAATGAGTTTGTAAAGGTGAAAATATGAAATTATGCACATCAACAGGTGATTTTAGCTATTACGTAGATAACGTTACCGAAAAAATTAAATGCTTTAAAGGGTTGAAATTTAAGTATATAAATCTTGAACAAACAGGTTCAATTCCTGAATTTTTCAGCGAAAATGATGAAAATTGGAAACGATTGGCTGATGATTGGAGCAATGCTGCTGCTTATGCAGGGGTTGAATTTGTTGTTTCGCATGCACCGTGCCTCGATGAACCTATTCCGGATGCAATAAAAAATCCCGATAACGAAGAATATAACTTAAATCTACGTGCGCTAAAACGCTCGATAGAAATCTGTAATCTCCTTAATATTGATCGCATTGTTGTACATCCTTGCACCAGCGAGAAGTTTTCAGTTGATGAACTTTATAAGTATAACAAAATGTTTTACGGTGATCTGTTGAAGGTAGCCGAAAAATATAATATTATGCTTTTAACTGAAAATATGCCTAAAAATTCATTGCGTTTTTCAACGGGGAAGGAAATTCGTGATTTTTTAGAATTTTTTGATCATCCATTGCTTGGTGCTTGCTGGGATACGGCTCACGCTAATATTGATACTGTTGCACGTAAAATAGGTCAATATGACAATATAATTGCACTTGGTGATAAGTTAAAAGGTGTGCATATTTCCGATAATTTCGGTGATTGCCACCATCACTCATGGCCTTTTGCAGGCGTAATAAACTTTGATTCCGTTATGCAAGGATTGCTTGATGTTAATTATGACGGCTACTTTACTTTTGAGGCATCATATACGCTCTTGCACAACAGCAATCCACCTTATGGTCGTCAACCTTGGATGCATAATGGCGAGGCCGTAAGAAAGCTTTTAAGTCCGTCGATAGAGCTTAAGAAAAAGGCAGTTGACCTTCTTTATGAAACAGGCAAATATATTTTAGAAACCTATAATTGTTTGGAGGAATAAAAAATGAAAAGTGTTTTTTTAAGATATCCTGGAGGCAAAGCGAAAGCAGTTACTTTCAGCTATGATGACGGTGCTCCGCAAGATAGGAAACTTGCAGAAATTTTTGATAAATATGGAATGAAAGGTACTTTTAATTTCTGCGCATATAATAATAATTTCTCCGATGAAGAATTTAATGAGATATTTCTTTCAAAGGGCCACGAAATTGCGGTGCACGGTGAATTTCATAGGGCAAACGGTAATACCCGTCCCATTGAAGGCATAAGGGACGTACTTAATTGCAGACTGGACCTTGAAAAAAGGTGCAAAAGAATTATCCGCGGTATGGCATATCCTGATACGGGGATAAGAATAATGGGTAATTTCGGCACCTATGAAGGCATAAAAAACTATCTTAAGGAACTTGATATTGTTTACGCAAGAACATTGGGCGGCGATAACGATGAATTCCGCTTGCCTGACGATTTTCACGCGTGGATGCCTACCGCACACCATAAAAACCCAAAAATTATGGAATATATTGATAAATTCCTTAATCTCAACCTTTCAATCAATGCTTGTTACCACGCAAGGCGTTTTCCCAGACTTTTTTATGTTTGGGGGCATAGCTTTGAGTTTGACCGCGATAATAATTGGGATCTGATTGAAAGCATCTGCCAAAAATTTTCAGGAAACGATGGAATTTGGTTCGCTACAAATATTGAAATTTATGAGTACGTGGAAGCCTATAAACGCCTCGTTTACAGTGCTGACGGTCTTCGAGTATATAACCCAACTTTAATTGATTTGTGGATTGATGTTGACGGAAAATTGTATGTAATTAAGTCAGGTGAAACAACCATTATAGAATAATCTTTGTTATAAGGAACAGAAAATATGACGTTTAAACTATTCATTCAGGCAATAACTAAATTTATTTTAGGCGTTCTTTTAGTAGGCGTTTTGATCTTTTTGCCTGCAGGTAAATGGTTTTTTAACGGATTGCTTCTTATGGCGATCTTATTTGTGCCGATGTTTTTTGCAGGAATCGTAATGATGATAAAAAATCCACGATTACTAAATAAACGTCTTGATGCCAAAGAAAAACTAAAAGAACAGAATCTCGTTATAAAATTAAGCGGACTTATGTTTTTAGTTGGCTTTATTATTGCAGGCTTAGGTGTGCGCTTTAATTGGTACACTTTGCCTAAAACTGTTTCCGTTATTTTTGCAGTAATATTTCTTGTTGCCTATGTTCTTTATGCTGAAGTTTTAAGAGAAAACACATATTTGAGCCGTACTATCGAGGTTCAGCAAGACCAAAAAGTAATTGATACGGGATTATATAGTGTAGTAAGGCATCCTATGTACAGCGTAACGCTTTTATTGTTTTTATCAATGCCTTTGGTGTTAGGCTCTCTATATTCCTTTGGAATTTTTCTTTTATACCCTTTTATCATTGCAAAAAGAATAAAAAGCGAAGAAGAATTTCTGGAAAAAGAGCTTGACGGATATTTAGAATATAAGCAAAAAGTAAAATACAGATTGATCCCGTTTGTTTGGTGATAAAAAAAGAAGCTCATTGCTGAGCTTCTTTTTTGCTTGCCTTTAAATCCTTTATCGCAAGAATTGCACTTGCTGAAAGTACGATGACCGTACCGATAATATACATATAGCTAAATTCGTCAAAAACTATTATTCCCGCCACAACGCTTGTTATAGGCTCTAACGTGCTTAAAATAGAAGCACGCTCACCACCGATAAGGAATGTTCCTTGCTGGAAAAGCACTACTGCACCAACATTAAGAACGATGGCAAAGAAAATTGTTAAAAGCCAGCCATTAAGAGATGTTGGGAATTTTAGAGAATCTGTTATCAGGCAAATAATGAACATTGAAATTGCGCTTATAAGTGCAATATAAAAGCTAAATAAAAAGCCTGTTACTTCATTGTTTTTGAATTTTGCAAGAAGAACAATATAAATAGCGTAGGTTACACCTGAAGCAAGCGCAAGAATACTTCCCTTAAAAAAATCATTTGCTTCATTGGAAGTATTAAAGAAGCTTACGCCTACAATACACAAAACAACGCTTATAAGGTTAGTTATATCTATTTTCTGCTTTAAAAATATTATTCCGATAATAACCACTGCGGCAGGATATATAAAGTGAAAGACCGTTGCAGCACCTGACGGAATATAGTTATAGGAGGAAAACAGTAAAAAAGGTGTAAGGCAACAACCCATTATTGCTATAATTGAAACTGCGGGAACAGTTTTTAGAGGAATTTTTATAGTTCCCTTTGTCAAAAATGCCAACACTATCAGAAACGGCATAGAGAACATATTCCTGAAAAGCACAAGGCTTGATGGAGTAACGCCTTCATTATATATGTTTTTTGCCATCAATGGCATTAAGCCGAAAATAACGGCACTTAAAATTATGTAAATATATCCCTTTAACTTTTGCATTTAAGAAACCTCTTAAAAAATTGATAATGCTTTTAAAACAAATGTAAAAATAAACACCGTGAATGCAGATAATAGGGTTGTCCAAACAACAAGCTGCCCTGCCAAAACGGAGTCATTATTCATTTCCTGAGCCATAGGCACGCTTGAAACGGCAACGGGTGTTGCAAAAACTGCAACAAAAGCTGCAAAGTGAGCTCCGTTGAATGTACTTCTGAATATCAGTGCTATGCCTAAAGCAATGAGAGGTACGATGATCACTCTCATAACTGAACCGAACAATATTTCCTTTTTTAATTCTTTAACGGCAGAGAATTCAAATTGCGCACCGAGAATAATAAGTGCAAGAGGAGTAGCCATATTTGATAAATAACCAAGAACTGTATATATATGCGTATCGGAAAGTCTGAAATCAATATTAAAGTTGATAAATAATGCACGCATCAAAAGAGCAATAAATCCTAAAAAAATGCTTTGAATAAGCGGATTTTTAACTATTTCCCAAAAAATTTTACCAATGCTTATTTTCTTTTTATCGCCTGTAAAAATAGTAAGACTGATAACGGCAAGGATATTGAAGAGGGGAATGGTAACTGCCGAAAGCAGTGCCGCAACAATAACGCCTTCATCACCGAAAAGCGATTGTGCGAGAGGTAAACCGATTAAAGCAAAGTTTGAGCGGAAAACTGCCTGCAAAAGGGGACCACGCCGATCGCTCTTTTTTGTTATCAAGGTGATAATAGGTAATGCGATAAAGAAGATTGCAACAGTAAAAGATAAAACGTAAAGAATATAGGCAAAATCGACAGATTCTTCAATATTCATTTTGTATACGTTGAGAAAAAGCATAGCAGGCAAGAAAAACTTGAACACAAGCTTATTGGCCTTTTTTGTGAAGCTCTCATCAACAAAACCAAGTCTCTTAATGAAATATCCTATTGCAACGGTTAAAATTATGGGTAAAACCGCATTTATCGCAAAAAGTAACGAATCCATAAAAACTCCTGTTAAGATAATTAACGATCATTCAATAAATATTTTATCACAATATCAGCGTTATAGCAATTACTTTATAGATAGGTAATTCATTTACAAACAAAAAAGCCCCGAAGGGCTTTTTTAATTTTTGCTTACTACAAGAAGCATATCTGTTGCTTGTGGCTTTTGTGGGATAATAAATTCTTCTCCCTTGATATTTCCGTCAATAAGTGTATATTCTCCGCTCTTTGTATCAAACCATCTTGCGGTGTAGGTGGCAGATTTATCCATATTTATTATCTTGCCAACGCCATCGGTCGTGCGGTCATAAAGGAATACAAGATATAATTCATCATCAATATGTGAAACTGCGTAATTCTGTCCGCTTAAGTGAGTGAACACCTTTCCGTAATCAAAATCAGGTGTAAGCCTCCACCATTCAATGCTGTCAAAAAATTTTCTCACAATGGTCATCTGTCCGCTTATTGGCGCATTGATCATATCTGACCAGAAAATCTGTTTATCGGGAATTGTTATAACGTCAACACCGTCAAAACCGTCAGCATTCTGTGCATAGTGTCCGTCATAGACCCACATATCTTCTGCACCGTAAGCGCAACCGCATAAACCGCATAAGAATGAAATCCATGTTTGAACACGGGCACCGAATTCTTTTGTATAAAGATGATCGTAACGACCTTCGTAGTTTATAATAGGCTTGCCTTGTCCGTTCTCCCAGAAATCCTTTGGCAGATCAAAGTTAAACTGTTGGTCAACGCAAGGGCGCCATTGTATTGCCCACCAGGTGTGTCCCTTTGTATTATAGAAAATAGAACCTCTGTTTTTGCCTGTTCTTTCATTTTTTGTTGGATCGTATTCGTTATAACCACCATCGCAGAATGATGAAGGTACTCCACCAAGACATCCAACGCCTGCGGTGTTCACCTGATGAGCGCTTGTGGGATGATGATAGGGATCTATGGAAGTGATAATTTCACACATTTTTTTGTACATTTCAGGCAAAGGCTCTCTGTTCCATAAGTCATCAACCTCCTGACCTAACGTCCATAAAACGGGGTAGGAAGCGTAACGGGCAACCCAATAGCGAACAAGAATTTCAAGATTATTTCTGAATTCCTCTGTAGCCTCGCCTAAAGCAGGGAATAAAAGCTCAGCGTTAGCGTGAACAAAACCTTTATCTGCAATATATTTAAAATAACCGTCAAAGTATCTGAAACCTTCAATATCGCTTTCGTCAATAGTGCCTTTTTCGACCTTGTATTTTCTGCCCAAAGGCTCAGTTTGATATACGGTAAAGCCTTGCTCCCAACGTCTGTCGCAAATATATTTGAAGTGTGATTCGCATTGAATATCGCCTGCACGAGGACCGGGCTCATCAAACTCCTCCTTTTGAACGTTCCAATGTGTGTCGCCCAAATAAAAGAAAGGTGTGCCGTCGTTATACATAAGATATCTAACATTAGGCTCTGTCTTTAAGAATCCGCGCTTATAAATTTCAAGATCACCTGAATATTCCGTGGCGGTAAGCTGACCGGTAATACCATCCAAACCAATATCCTTGCCACGAGCATTTAAGGTATAAAACCATATTCCCGTTTCTGTAGGCGCGAAACGGACTTTCCAGTCACACCCGCCATCCCAGAATGCAGGAAGAAGAAGCGTTGTGCCTGATTCAACATTTTTAAAAGTAACGTCAATCTCTGCGTCATGAATACAGTTTACTGTTTCCTTTGCTTTGAAAGAGATCTCGGTTGAAACCCATTTTTGTGCAGTCATAATTATAACTCTCCTTTGTTTTTTTATATTTTAGCATATTGATATTTCAAAAACAATACTTTTTGTTGTTTTTTTAAGTCAATTTGTTTTGTTTCTGTAATCAAGAGGGGAAAAACCGGTGCGAAGCCTAAATTGCTTGCAGAAATATGCGCTGTCGGTAAAACCCAACAAATCGGAAATTTCATTAACGTTCAAATCACCAAAGGCAAGAAGCTTTTTTGCCTTTTCGATTTTTCCGTTCATTCTGAATTCCATCGGTGATTTATTAGCGTATTCCTTAAAAAGCCTTCTGAAATATATTTCACTTACGTTGCACATATCTGCAATATCTTTAATTGATAGTGCTTGGACGGGATCGTTTTCCAGATATTCAATGCCCGCCTTTATAGGCAAAAATTTCTTTTTTAATTGAGCATTGTTCTTTGAAAGCATCGTTAATATATCGTATAAGCCTGCCTTCATTATTGCAGGACTTGGCAAAAGGGATTCGCTAGTAGTATCGATTTTATCAACAAGTGATGAGAAATCAAAGCCTTTGAAAACAATAGGGGAATCTCCCAAAATGAAGCTTTTGCCTTGATCATCATATAAAAAGAAGTTTATTCCAACCGTATTTGAAGAAGAATTTTTAAAATTATATAACTTCAAAATGTACTCACTGCCTTCAGGAGTGTATACCAACGATCCGCTTTCTGCAAAGAGTTTTTTGCCGTTTTTTAGCGTATATTCAGCACAAACGTTATCGAGATATAAAAACATATTTGTGCGCTTCGGATTATTTATTGAAGAAAAAGTATCGGTGTTTTTCCAATATTGCTTCAATGCGTTAATAACTTCTACCGAATAGTTATATTCATATAAACAATCAACAGCAATAGTTTTCATAATCTCACCTCAAAAATATTCTATAGTATTTTATATATAATGTCAATAAAAAGTATCGAAAAGTTATATAATAATGCCGTTTTATTACATTACAAATTGTTAAAAAGATGATATACTTAATGGGTAAAGGAGTGAAAAAATGAAAAAAATAACAGTTGCGATTTTAGGCTGCGGCAATCGCGGCCAATGCTATACCGAATTGATTTTAAAACAACCCGATAAATTTGAAATAACCGCCATTTGTGATACGAACAAGGCTCAGCTTGAAAATATTCAAAGTTTATTTAGCTTTAAGGCAAAAGAGTTTTTGTCGGTTGAAGAGTTTTTTAAGGAAAAGCGAGCAGACCTTCTTATTATCTCCACACCTGACAGATGCCACGTTCCTCAGGCAGTAAAGGCATTATATTTAGGCTATGATCTTTTGCTTGAAAAACCCATAAGTGATTCAAGGGAAGAGCTTGATAGGCTTCTTGAGGCACAAAAGGAAACGGGCAAAATAGTTATGGTATGTCACGTGCTTCGTTACGGCGCAGGTTACAGAAAATGTAAAGAGCTTATTGATTCGGGCGTTATCGGCAGACTTTATACCATTGATGCATCCGAGCGCGTTGTATATTGGCATTGGGCGCAGGCATACGTTCGCGGAATCTGGGCATCCTTGGAAAAAAGCCATCCTGCAATTTTGGCAAAATGCTCACACGATCTTGATCTTTTGCAGTATTATGCCGATAGCGAATGTGATACATTGTCTTCATATGGTGAACTTGGCTTCTTTAAAAGGGAAAATGCGCCTAAAGACTCTACTGAAAGATGTGTTGATTGCCCTTATATTGATACCTGCCCATACTCAGCAAAGAGAATTTATATTGACGCCTGGAAAGAAAAGGGCAAACCTGACTATATGTGGCCTTACTACCGCGCCTGCGCGACTAATCCCATTACAGAAGAAGGTCTTTATGAAGGTTTAAAAACGGGCGATTTCGGCAGGTGTGCTTATAAATGCACAGTTGATTTTGCAGATCATCAATTTGTTCAGATGCAGTTTAAAAACGGTGTAAAAGCATCCCTTAAAATGGTGTTTGCTGCTGAGCCCGGCAGAAGAATCTCTTTCTACGGTACAATGGGCGAAATAATTCTTGAGGAAAGAGAAGATACGATAACCGTTATGCCTTTCGGAAAAGAAAAGGAAGTAATAAAAATCGGCGCTATTATTGAGGGTGGTCATGCCCACGGCGGAGGCGACAGTATGCTTGTTGAAGAGCTTTACGATATGCTTGCGCTAAAAAAGGATATTGTTACAAGTCTTAATAAATCGATAGAATGTCATCTTATGGGTATTGCGGCCGATGAATCAAGAATGTTAGGCGGTAAAAAAGTTAAAGTGCATAAATAAAAAAAGGTGAAGAAATTTTCTTCACCTTTTTTATATAGCCGAAGGGAGCCGAACCCACAACGGTTTAAAATGCCATTTTTGCCCATCTCTGCGTTACTTACACAGGGAAATACGTCCTGTATGTCCCTGTGCAAGTGCCTTGATATGAACAAAAATTGCTATTTTAAACTTCTGCGAACCCAAAGGAACTGATTTTGT
>JAZNSH010000001.1:0-28552 GCA_045591115.1 Clostridia bacterium | reverse complement strand
GTGAAGGGTACGGCGGACGGCACACTAACAAAGGAACAAACTGCAATTATTGCGGTAAAAAGTGATATAAGTACAATTGACTTTATTCTGTTTTTTGAAGAATGAGAACGGACTTTATCACTCAATATTTTTCACCTCGCCCAAGGATGGTAGCATAATATATCGGTATTGTCAACCGATAAGGCGGTAAACGATTCCTTGGCGATGAATAAAATAAAAAAAGAAAGAGGGATAGTAATGTTGGAAGGATTTTTAGATAAAATTCTTGAGGTTTTTTCCGTGTTTACTGCGGTCAGTGACCCGATGGAATGGCTTAAAATGGCAATTATGTGGGCTATTGGTGGTTTGTTGATTTATTTAGCAATAAAAAAAGAAATGGAACCTACTCTTCTTTTACCAATGGGTTTAGGTACAATTCTTGTTAACCTTCCTTTAGCAGCTGATGTTGGTGCAACGTCTTCTGAAGGTGCTATTAACGTTTTATATTATGCAGGTATTGCTAACGAGTTGTTCCCGTTGCTCCTGTTTATAGGTATCGGTGCAATGATTGACTTCGGTCCGTTGCTTTCAAATCCGAAGCTTATGCTTTTCGGTGCAGCTGCACAGGCTGGTATTTTCTTTACGCTTATTATGGCAACTCTCTTAGGCTTTGATATAAGAGAGGCTGCATCAGTTGCTATTATCGGTGCAGCAGACGGTCCCACGTCAATAGTTGTTGCAGATAAACTGTTAGGACCGTCTAACCCCTTGAACGGTGCAATTATTGTTGCGGCTTATTCATACATGGCTCTTGTTCCCATTATTCAGCCCCCCGTAATTAAGCTTCTCACAACTAAAAAAGAACGTATGATAAAAATGTCTTACTCTCAGTCAGACGTTTCTAAAACAACGAGAATTCTTTTCCCCATAATCGTTACGGTTATTGCAGGTCTTGTAGCACCTTCATCGGTTGCGCTGGTTGGTTTCTTAATGTTCGGTAACCTTATAAGGGAATGCGGTGTTCTTGATTCCTTAGGCGAAACGGCACAGAAGGTTTTAGCAAACCTTGTTACCATCTTTTTGGGTATTACCATTGCAACAAGAATGCAGGGCACGGATTTCTTACAGCTTGAAACACTTCTTATTTTAGGCCTCGGTCTTGTGGCATTTGTATTCGATACTGCAGGCGGTATCCTCTTTGCAAAGTTCTTAAATCTTTTCTTAAAGAAAAAGATCAATCCTATGATCGGTGCGGCAGGTATTTCGGCATTCCCGATGTCAGGCCGTGTTGTTCATAAGATGGCATTGAAAGAAGATCCCAACAACTTTATTCTTATGCAGGCGATCGGCGTAAACGTTTCCGGTCAGGTAGCATCTGTTATCGCAGGCGGAATAATCCTTTCAATGTTTGCTTAAGGGGGTAGAGAAAAATGAAGATTTATTTTGATCAATTCCTGGAAAGCTTTGGAAAAATGGGCATCGGCATGGCAAGTATCATCATTGTTATCGGTGTGCTTATTATATCTGTAATGCTCTTAAACCTTTTCACCTCAAAGAAAATTAAAACCTCAAGAAAAATTATTTTCGTTTCCGCACTTCTTGTTGTTGTTATCGGTGTTTCACTTCTTAACGGAATAAGAATTGAACAAGAAAAAGAAGAAGAAAGAATAAGAATCGAAAAGGAAGTAAAGGAATACGTTGAAAATAATGAAGCAAAGATTCTTTTATATTTTGATGATTACTTTATTCCTACCGGATATCTGGCTCCTGAAAAGCCAACTGAAATTAAGGCTGAAGGAGAAAATATCGTTATTATTTACACTTTGATGCAAGAAATTTCAGATGCGGTAAATAAAGAAGAGCTGAAAGCA
Source organism: Clostridia bacterium (assembly GCA_045591115.1). GTDB lineage: Bacteria > Bacillota > Clostridia > Christensenellales > QALW01 > UMGS1322. The sequence goes on along the minus strand of JAZNSH010000001.1, from coordinate 26,702 downwards.
TCATACGATAATGGAAAAAGTGATTTTAACCTTGTTCTTGCAGAGCTTCAAAAAGAAATAAAAGAGCTTAAAAGCTATGAATTCAGAGTTTGTGATGAAAAAGGAACTGTTTTAGTTTCGGTTATAGCAGACGGTAAGTAATAAAAAAAATCGCAGTCTTTCGACTGCGTTTTTTTATTCTTCATATTCGGCTATGTAAGGCAATGTTCTGTAAAGCTCGTTGCAATCAAGGCCGTAACCGATAACAAAATAATCGGGAATGGTGAAAAGTGTGTAATCAGCTTTAAAATCAACAACGCGCCTTGAAGGCTTATCTAAAAGCGTAACAACTCTTAATGAAAGAGGCTCACGGGATTTTAAAAGGTTATAGATATCCTTTAACGTTCTGCCGGTGTCGATAATATCTTCAACAATAACAACGTGATAGTCCTTTATATCTCTGTCAAGATCCATAGTGATCTTAACAACGCCTGAGGATTCGGTGCCTGCATAATAGCTTTTGGCACACATAAAGCCGATTTCGCAGGGAACTGTTACTGCACGGCAAAGATCAGCCATAAAAACAAAGGAGCCCTTAAGCACGCTTACCAACAAAATAGGTCTGCCGTCATAGATGCTGTCAATATACTTGCCGGCTTCCTTAATTTTTTCGTCAATTTCCTCTTTGGAAATAAGAACACGTTTAATGTTCTTTTTATATTCTTCAACTGAAATAGCCATAAAGACCTCCGTAAAATTACATTTTTAGATATTTTATCACACTTTTTGCTGTTTTACAACTAAATGTTGTTTTCTTTCTTATATTCCGTGGGAGTTTTCCCCGTTTCCTTTTTGAATTGTCGAATGAAATGATATTGATCGGAATACCCAAGCTTTTCGGCAACAATGGTAATGGGAATATTTTCCGTTGTAAGGATTGATTTTGCATAGCTCATTCGAGCATCAATACTGTCTTTTATAGGGGAAGTTCCGAAAACCGATTTATACACGCCGTGAAAACGTGATGGGCTTATATTGGCAAACTGAGCCATTTCCTTAATAGACCAATGCTTTTCGGGATTAAGGAGAATTTTTTGCCTTAAAGCTCGCATTTTATCAAAGTTTTCGCTTTGAACCTTAGGTGAAGGCGGTGCATTAAGTGTTCGGGAAAGCAAGCACAAAACCTCGGTAATATATGATGAGATCATTTTATCCTTTAAATTGTCCTGAGAGAAAAATTCCATTTCTGCCTTTTGAATAAGGGGCGAAATAAAGCTTGTGTCGGCAGGATAAAAAACCTCATTTTCGGGAAGCTTAAGCTCATCAAGAACTGCTTTTAGGCTTTTTTCGCTATGAAACCAGTTGTGCAAAAGAGCGCTGGTGCTTTTAAACCATTGTGGCTCACCGGGGGAAAAGATAATGCATCCTCCCGGCTTAACTTTGATATTTTCACCTTTTACCACCATATCAACGGGAGTAATAAAATGCAAAAAGGTGTAATCCTTGTGTCCGTTGGGGCGAACAAGAGTAAAGCCTGCTTTTTCAGGGCAATCGTGCCTTATTTTAGTTATCTTTATCATATAATCACCAATAATCATTATATATAACTCAGTAGGATATGTCAATTATTTAATATGAAAATACATTTATTTTGCGGAGAATAAATAGTATAATAAGAAAAAAAGCAAGGAGAAAATGTATATGATTCCGAGAAGTGAACATCCAAAGCCTCAATTTATGCGCGAAAGCTGGGAGAACTTAAACGGCACTTGGCAGTTTGAAGCCGATCCTGCATCAAACGGTTTAGAGCAGAAATTTTATGAGAAAGAAAGCTTTTCTCAGGAGATTATCGTGCCTTTCTGCCCTGAAAGTAAGCTTTCGGGTATCGGCAACGTAGATTTTTGCGATTGCGTGTGGTATAAGCGCAAGATAAATATTAAAAAGGACGAAAGAGTTGTTCGTTTGCATTTCGGCGCGGCTGATTATGAGACCACCGTGTACGTAAACGGAGTTAAGGCAGGCACTCATATTGGCGGATATACTTCATTTTTTGTGGATATTACCGATTATATCAACGATGGCGAAAACGAGATCTGCGTTCAGTGTGATGATGATATCCGTTGCCACGTTCATCCAAGAGGAAAGCAGAGCTTCAGATACTATTCTCACGGTTGCTTATACACCCGCACAACGGGTATCTGGCAGACCGTTTGGCTTGAGTTTTTAGAGCAAAATCATATTGAAAAGGTAAAATACTATCCCGATATTTTTTCAGGCTCAATCACCGTAAAGGCTGATTTTAAGGGAAAAGACGATTTCACCTTTACCGCTTATTATAAGGGCGAGAAAATGGGTGAGTACAAAGCGGAAAAGGTTGCAGGGGAGATCACCTTTAACGTGCCTTTAAAGGAAAAGCATCTTTGGGAGGTTGGCAACGGCAATCTTTATGACGTTGAAATGACCTTTGGCAAGGATAAAGTTAAAAGTTATTTCGGCTTAAGACAAGTGCGCCTTGACGGAAAGAAATTCCTGATAAACGAAAAATCTGTTTTCCAGCGTCTTGTTCTTGATCAGGGCTTCTATCCTGACGGAATCTGTACCGCGCCTACCGATGGGGATTTAGTAAAGGATATTGAACTTTCCTTAAAGGCAGGCTTCAACGGTGCAAGACTCCACGAAAAGGTTTTTGAAGAAAGATTTTTATATCACGCCGACCGTTTAGGCTATATTGTTTGGGGCGAGTTTGCCGATTGGGGTATCGACCACACCGAGCCTAACGCAATTCACCACATTCTTCCCCAATGGATAGAGGCAGTTGACCGCGATTTCAACCATCCGGCAATTATCGGCTGGTGTCCTTTAAACGAGGTTTGGGATCTTCGTGATAAAAAGCCCTTTGCCGATAACGTTAAAAATATTTATTTCGTTACAAAGGCAATGGATTCAACTCGTCCTTGTATTGATACAAGCGGTGGTGTTCACTATGTAACGGATATTTATGATTTCCACGATTATAATCAGGATCCCGAAAAGTTATATGAACACTATGAACCCTTTAAAAATAGCGGACCTTTACATGAAAGACTTACTGAAATTCTTCCTGACTTTGCAGGCAGACAAGTTTATGGCGGACAAGCTACCTTTGCAAGCGAATATGGCGGAACAGCCTTTGCTATGGACGAAACTGCCTGGGCATATGGCAAAAATCATCCCAAAACAAAGGAAGAATTTTATGCTCGCTTTAAAGGATTAACAGACGTTTTCCTTGATAACCCCAACATCTTCGGCGTGTGCTACACTCAATTAACTAACGTTGAGCAAGAGCAGAACGGCATCTATTTCTATGACAGAACAGAAAAATTCGACGTTACTCCCATTCGCGAAGCACTTTCAAGAAAAGCGGCAATAGAAGATTGATTTAATGAAATAAGTTTATAACACAAATAAACCCTCTGCTAAAAATTTTGCAGAGGGTTTTTATATCTGTCAACAATATTATGTAGTGCAATGTAAATATCAGAAAGAGTAAGTATTTTTGAAGGGTTGCCTTCATGAATTCTCATTGTTCTTCTGATTTCTTTGGGAATAACCACCCTGCCTAAATCGTCTATACGGCGTACAATACCAGTTGCTTTCATATATAAAAACTCCTTTGTTGATTTGATAACACTTCTATTATCTGTCAACAAAGGAGTTTTATACTTGATTACGATACTAAATTAATGCTTTGTTTTAATAACGAATTTAGATTCACAACTAAAGCTAATTAGTTTTAATTTTACTTCAGTTTCTAAAATCAATTAGTTCATTGTCTATAATTTCTATCTGTTTATTTATTTTCTTCTCCAGAGATCTTACAAGTTTCACAGATTTTTTTACAGACATAACTTTAGAATACTGCTCTTCTTTTGAGACCTTAGGTATTTTCAAATTAAACAAATCACTTGCTGAAAAATTGTCTCTAACTGAGCCTGAAGCCAATACTTGTATTTGATACTTCATAAATGGAGTTTTTAGCAAATGAACCAAATACTCAATATTCATATCAATATTTCTTAATACAATATATGCTGGACTTGTAATCAAATTATTTTCTTTTGAGTTTATATATATAATTGATCCCGTGTTAATTCTATAAGGATTGAATACAATATCATCCTTGAATAGTTTTTGAGGAATACTAGATTTTTGTGTAGATAAAATATCATCTACTGTTTTTTCCTCTGTTTCCGTGATGCAACCGTCTATAGTTTTAACCACAGAAACATATTTATAAATTTTTTCCACATCCTCGTTTAGTTCTTCTTCAGTTAGTTTTATTTTTTCAACATTTTCTTCCGTGATTGGTAAATTGACAAAATTGCTTAATATATCTTCTGTTTCTTCGTTGAAAAAATAATATGTAGGATCTAATCGCTTAGGAACTTCTTTGAATTCAATTTGCAAAAACTTGACCATTGGTTTTTTCCATGATTCAATTTTGTCGTCTGAACCAAACTCCAAAGAAGCGTACTCAAAAGGATCTGCCAATATTGTTGATGCATTGTGTGTTAAAATTTTATTAGAAATAATTTTTAAATCAGAATTTTCATACCCATCAAAAATAATTTTTCCTGAAGGTTCGTAACCAATTTGGTTTACAGAGGCAAAATTTATTTTCATAGGTTCTTTAGAGTTTATCCACGTATTTTTTTGTGAAATTTTAATTTTGTTTTGTCTTTCCTCGGAATTTTTAACGGCAATTAAAATAACACAATTTATTGTGTCCACACCAGACATAACAAAAGCGTGTTTTGGCAATTTTACAACTGTATCAATCGTAAAATGACTAATAATAAAATCTCTTGTTCGACTATCACCATTGCTGAAAATCCCCTCTGGAAGAACAATTAATAGTCGACCGCCTGGCTTTAACATTTTATATGCTTTTTCTACAAAAAGATTTTCAGTTTTTTCTTTTGCTTTTTCAATAGTACCGTCTTTTAATTTTTTGTTTTTTGATAGTTTATACCTTTTTAAAATTTCTTGATCTTCTTCAATGGAGCCAAATGGCGGATTTGCCAAAATAACATCCACACCAGAATCTTCATCATTTTTGTCGTATTCTTTAGCAAAATATGGATTTCCAGCATAATCTTTAGTGTCTAATCCGTTTCCATGTTGTATTTGTTTTCCATCACCCCATAGAAGCATATTCATTTTAGCAGTTCTAACAGCTCTTGGTTCCGCATCAATTCCGAATATTTGAGTTTTGGTTTCTTCTAACAGTTCTTCCCTCGTTTTTCCGATATAATCCAAGTATTGATTTTGCATAGATTCTATCAAATGCCTTTTTCTATCGAAGGCTTTAATTAAAAATCCGCCAGAACCAGATGCAAAATCCATTACTTTATCACTAACTTTTATATCAGCTAGTTCTATCATAAAATCGACCACTGGTCTGGGGGTGAAAAACTGTCCTAACCCTTTACCACGCAACTGGCTAGGCAAAAACTCCTCAAAAGCTCTACCTTTTATATCTGCTAAAGAGTCTTTGAGCTTAAATTCTTCGTTTAATATATTGATAATTGCAATCAATGTGTTTGGCGAAACAGATATTTTTTCATTATCGGCAAAAATTCCCGGATAATGTTTTTTTACCATTTCTTGAAACCATTTATCAATATATTCTGTTTTAGATTTTATTGTTCCAAAAGCTTCTATTCTATCAACAGTTAATCTTTCTTCTTCAGTTACAATATCATTTATTATTTTTATAAACAAGATCTTTGAAAATTCATCAAAGGCGGCAGAAGGATCCAATTTGTCAATTGATCTAATTTTTGTATGTATTTGCCTAAACATTCTTCTATAATCAGTTATTTTGTTTTTTTCTTTTTTAGACACCGCTTTTTGATTTATACTATTTTTATTATTGAAGTTTTCTATTAGTTCTTTAAATTTAGAATAATTGTCTTTTGTTAGAGAATCAATATCTTCATCTAAAATTACTTCTTTTTTGTTTCCAGATAAATATGCCCTAACAACCATTCTATGATAGTTAGTTAAAATTGAAAGCGGAGCTTCTAAATAAAAAGCATACGAATCAATTTGATTAAAATAGTCTTCTAAATCTTCTGTTGGCGACTTGGAATCTATTACTAATACCGTTTCACCAGCTTCGTTTTTTATAACAACATCCGCTTCTTTTGTTACAACTTTGCGACCTTGAGTGATTTTAACAGGAACATGAAAACTAACTAATTCACTTTCAATTTCTAAAATATCTCTAAGGAGAACAGTATAAACATATTTTGTTTCTACATCCGCTTCAGTATTATATTGTATTACTTCACCTTTTTTTGCCATAATATCCAACTCCCATTAATTATAGTTTAATGACTTATTTCCTATACTATTGTTTATATATCTGCGCCTTTTTCTGCAAGTTCAACATAACGTTCATATGAAATAATTACATTTCGTGGTTTGCTATTCTTACTCACAATTACAACAGTGTTATTTTTTTCAACATCTTCAAATATCTTTGATGCTTTACCACGCAAAAACTCTGTCATTGTATGAGAATCAGGTATTATTCTTTTTTTCTTTCCCAATATATGAACGCTCCTTTCCTTGAAGTTTACAAAACTATTATATCAAAAAGTAATTACTTTTGTCAATATAATTATATACATAATTCTCATTACATTTCCCAATAAAAGCAGCGCAATCTTTTTTTAGATTGCGCCCATAAAACATTGTAATGTGTAGTTATGTGTAAATTAAGTCTAATCAAAAACATCGAAAGCTTCAGTTTTTATGCGGCTTTTCAGGTCTTGGTGTTATTATACCTCATTCCTCTATTCTACGAACTATTCCTGTTGCTTTCATATATACTAAAATCTCATTGCTTTTCATTTGTGGTGTTATTATTTGTAAAAATGGGGAGGTTTACACTTGCGGAACTTGACTTTTCAGCACAAATATTATATACTTTTAAAAAAGGAGTTTTTATGAACGACATTAAAGTATCGCTAATGGTAGATGTAACCAAAGAATTTGATGAATATTTCAATAAGTTGGGCAAGCCAAATTGGAATATAGGTGATGGTTTTGTAAAACCTAGTTATTTTCGTTATACCGAAACAGGAGAATATTATCAATATTGGCCTGCTTTTTGTGCGGCAGATGCCGCCCTATCATGGCGTAAATTTGCAGACAATTTTGAATCTGCACTAGAAAAACTTAAATAAACATAACGGAGTAGAATTTCTACTCCGTTTGTTTTTTGGATTCACTGTTTTTTTATGTTTCGGTCCAGCCCGGCACACTTCAAAAGATTTAAAATACTTGTATTGGGTTGTTCTATTACAAGTTCTGCCTGCCTTTCCTGCAAAACTCGATTTCTTCCAATGATAAGACCCATTCCGGAAGAATCCATAAAATTAAGCTGTGATAAATCGAGCACTACTTTTTTAGGAGAAAACTCGCGAATTTTTTTGTCGATATTTTCGCGCATTTCAGCAACGTTGCGATGATTGATTTCACCGATGATACAAACTCGCAGAGTGCCGTTTTCAAAAGTAAAAACTAGGTTATCGTTTATCATATTTTCACCGTTTATCCAATAAGAGATTTGTTGTCATTATTATATAATAAATCCTTTTACACGTCAAGATAGGCGTTTTTATTACAGCAAATCGTAGATTCAACGTTCAACAATCATTATGTATTCGCTGGGGGCGTAGCCCGTTGAGGCTTTAAAGAATTTTGAGAAATAGTTGATGGAATTAAATCCGCACATATCGGCAACTTGGGATACGGATACCTGTCCTGAAAGCAGTAGCTTTTTGGCAGAGGAAATTCTTTGTTCTATAACGTCGTTTACGGGGGAAATATTATAGGATTTTCTATATAATTCGCTGAATCGGCTGACAGAATAGCCTGACATTTCCGCCAATTCCTTTAAAGTCCATTTTTTGGCGGGATTTTTTATAATTTCTTGTCTGACAAATGAAATTTGATCAAGCGTTTTAGTTAAAACGCTTTGTTTTTTATAGGCGCGGTGCATTGTGATTATCATTTGCGTCATAATGCAATCGATCATATCAAGGGAGCCTGCAGTTTTTTCATTATATTCAAAAAGCAGGGAATTATAATATTTGCGAAGGCTTGTCCACTCGTCAATATGAAATGCTTTATTTAAAGGCAGAGGGTATTTTTCCAATAAAAGACCAATTTCCTCGCCATCAATGTGCATCCAATCGTTTACAAAGCCTTCCTCACTATCATAACGGGGGCCGTGATACACCGTTTGCTGAGGAGTGTTTATTATAATGTCGCCTCGTTCACCTTCTACCATTTTGCCGTTTTCAAGATATAAGAAGGGCGTATAAAAGCAACAAATAGTGTAGTATGGGAATTTTGCTTTTTGGCAAAATTCCCCTTTTTTATGGGGAAAATTAACGCCAAGAAATTTTAGTTTCATAAAAATTACCCGCATTTCGTAAGATAGTATAAATATATCGTAATATAATCCATTGTAATCTGTATTTTATCATAATATAATAAAAGTGTAAAGTTTATTATAAGGGAGAACCTCATATGAAAAAATTCAACTTAAACGGAACGTGGCAAATGGAGGGCGCAGGCTATAATTGCGAAGATACTGTACCGGGATCGGTATATTCCTTTTTACTTAATAATAATCTTATGCCTGATCCGTATTTCAGGGATAACGAGCTTGAAGCATTAAAGCTTATGGAAAATGATTTTACCTTTTCAAGAAAGTTTTCCATTGAAAAAACTGAAAACCCTATGCTTTTACATTGCGATGGCTTGGACACTTTAAGCGATATTTTCATAAACGGTCAGCATATAGCACATACGGATAATATGCACCGCAGTTATGAGTTTGATATTTCTCAAAATCTTAACGACGGGGAAAACGAAATAAAGATAACTTTTGCTTCGCCCAATAAATTTTTAAGAGAAAAGCAAAAAGCTCAACCTGTCAGAAGCTCCGGTGATTCACTGATGGGATTTCCACATTTAAGAAAAGCCTCTTGTATGATGGGTTGGGACTGGGGTCCCAGATTACCTGATGCAGGTATATGGAAGGATATCTATATTCTTACTGTGGATAGCGACAGAATAAGTGAAGTTCATATTTTACAGCGCCATTGTGACGGTAAAATATTCGTAACGCCAACAGTAAAAACTGAAAAAGGAACGGCAGAGATTTCTGTAAAAGTAACTGCGCCTGATAACACAGAGTTTACTTTGCCTGCAAACACGGAAAGCGAAATTTCTGATGCAAAGCTCTGGTGGCCCAACGGCTTTGGCGAGCAGAATTTATATACCTTTAATATTGAACTTATTGAAAACTCGGAGGTCGTTGATTCTGTTTCAAAGCGTATCGGGTTGCGTCAATTAAAGCTTATCCGCGAAAAGGATCAGTGGGGTGAAAGCTTTTGCCACGAGATCAACGGCATCCGCTTTTTCGCAATGGGTGCTGATTATATTCCCGAAGATAATTTAATGTCCCGCTACAGTAAAGATAGAACCTTTAACCTTATAAAGCAATGTAAAGATTGTAATTTTAATGCTATCCGTGTGTGGGGTGGCGGTATTTATCCCCACGATGACTTTTTTGATGCTTGCGATGAAATGGGACTTGTTGTATTTAACGATCTTATGTTCGCTTGCTCTGAGATGCCCAACGATCAAGCGCTGTTTGATAATATTGAGGCGGAAGTCAGAGAAAATCTTATCAGGATTCGTCATCACGCTTCGCTTGCAGTAATTTCAGGAAACAATGAGGTAGAGGAAGCCATTGAATATTGGTGGAGAGACGATAAGCAAGCGGATAGAAAAAAGACGTATATCAAAGTTTTTGAGCGTATGTTCCCCAAGATCATTGAAGAAGTTTGCCCGTATGTTCCATACATTTCGTCATCACCCAGCTCCTTTGGAAGTTTCATTGAACCGCGCAACGAAAACTACGGAGATTCTCATTATTGGGAAATATGGCACGGCAACAAGCCCTTTGTGGAATATCGTGATCATTATTTCAGATATTTAAGTGAGTTCGGATTTGAATCCTTCCCTTGCGAAAAGACGGTAAACTCCTTTACCTTGCCTGAGGATAGAAATATTTTCAGCCGTATTATGGAAATGCACCAGCGTTGCAGAGGTGCCAACAAAAAAATTCTTACTTATATTGCAGATACCTTCAGATATCCCCAAAGTTTTGGCACTTTGCTTTATGCTTCACAATTATTGCAGGCAGAAGCTATGCGCTATGGTGTTGAGCATCTGCGCAGAAACCGCGGAAGATGTATGGGTGCCCTTTATTGGCAGTTAAATGATATCTGGCCCGTTGCATCGTGGGCAAGTATTGACTATTTCGGAAGATATAAAGCCTTGCAGTACGTTGCCAAAAGATTTTTTGCGCCCGTTATGATCTCTTGCCAGGAAATAGGCGAAACCCACACAAGACCCTTTGTTGTAATGCAACCTGATATTTACGATTACAGCACTGAGGCAAGACTTTCCGTTACAAATGAAACATTAAATGACGTTAGCGGCGTTGTTAATTGGAGCTTAAGATCCAATGACGGCACAGTTTTAGAAAGCGGAAAGGAAAATGTGAATGTGCCTAAATTATCAAGTGTATGGCTTGAAAATATGGATTTTAACAAAACTGACGTTGAAAACAATTATCTGAGTTTCAGTTTCGTTGTTAATGGCAGTATTGTTTCCGAGGGTACTGTTTTATTTACTGTGCCTAAGCATTTTAATTTCCTTGATCCTAACTTGAAATATGAAATTAAGGGCGACACAATAACAATTCACGCCGATGCATTTGCAAAATACGTTGAGATATATTCCCCTGACAGCGATTTCATATTAAGCGACAACTATTTTGATATGAACAGAGGAACTAAAACCGTAAAAATTCTTGAAGGAACGCCAAAGACTATTGAGCTTAGAAGCGTTTATGATATCAGATAAATAAAAGCAAGGTAAAAATTCACCTCGCTTTAAACATAATGCCCTGCAGTTTTTTTGCAGGGCATTATTTCTTGTGTTAACCACGTGCTATGCACGTGGATGATTATTTTCACGTTTAAACTGTGTCGGTGTTAAGCCGGTAATATCTTTAAAAACTTTTGAAAAATGATAAATGCTTGAAAAACCGCAGGAGGAAGAAATATCTGCCATTGATACGGTATCACCGATAATAAGACCTTTTGCTCGCTGAATTTTAAGCATTGTAATATATTTTGATGGTGGCATATTAAATTTTTTTGTAAAAATCTTGCGGAAATATACGCAACTTATATTGCATAAAGATGCGAGAAAATCGTTTGTTGGTGCACTTAAATGGAGAGTTTCTTCAATATATTTTATTGCAGGGGCAAGAATTTCATTGGTTTTAGGTGAGATGTATTCCTGATTAAGTTGGTCAGAAAGTTTTTCTAAAATAGAATATATTCCTTTTATTGCGCAAAAGCGTGAGCCTGATGTTTTGAAGTTAAGAGCATGCTCGATTTTATAAAATTCTCTTATAATTTCATCAGAATTATTTATTTTTATACTCATAAAAGGCAGTATTCCGTTATCAATGGTTTCAAGCTCAATCATCAAACATAAGCCTTTTTTCTCACAAAAATATGAATATGAACTGTTCTTTGGAAGGATACATATATGGTTTTTATCTGAAAGATATTCTTTATTATCGTGTACGTACACGGTAGAGCCTTCCGTCTTAATTGCTATGGCTGTGCGCTCACGGTTATATCGTTTGGCAGTTGTTTTTTCTGCTATGTTGATACGATTGCAAGCGCTTACGTCAGTTATTATCAAATTAAATAAGTTATTTTCCATACAAAAACACCCTCTTTCCGTTATTATATGGGATTATTTTATAAAAGTAAAGAATTTTTTGTATCAGATTATATAAAAATATCAGAAGAGATATTTACAGATTTTGCTTTAAGTTATAAAATATTTTCAAAAAAGAAAGGAATTAAAATATGAGAGCTTCATTTAAAAACGCACCATCACCGGTTGCAGCAAGCGTAGTAAGGGAAAGAACCGTAAAAGACGCTATTGGCGCAATAAAAAACAGTTTTTATGCAGGCGCAGGGGCCATTGATTTGCATCTTTCCTGCCTTAATGATGAATTTAAAAACGTTGAAAGTATAAAGCAGATAATGGATTGTACACCATTACCTATACTTGCATTAAACTACAACCATAATTATGATTATTCTGATTATTCCGATACTGAAGAAAACCGCATTGCGCTGTTGGAAATGGGTGCTTTAGCAGGTGCATCGGCAGTTGATATGCAAGGTTATTCCTTTAATCTTGATATAAAAACACGATTCCAAGAGGAATATGCAACAAGTGATATGTTTTTTGCCCATAAAAAGCCAAAGGAAGTTGCATTAGATCCTGAAACCGTTAAAAAACAGATGGATTTTATTGATAAAATGCACGCACAGGGTACGGAAGTGTTGCTTTCATGCCATACTCAGGTAAATCTTAACACCGAAGAATGTGTTTCTCTTTGCAAATTGCTTGAAACAAGAAATCCTGATATTATCAAGCTTGTAATTCCATGCAATACTGATGAAGAATTGGCAGAAAATTTCAAAACTATGATAACGTTAAGAAAAGAAATCACTAAGTGCAAAATACATTTCCATTGCTCAGGTAAAAAAGGCAAAATTACAAGAATCGTTAATCCGATGCTTGGCGCACACCTGGCATTCTGTATTGAACGCTTTGGCGAAAATGCTCACCATGAGCAACTTGATTTAAGAAGTTTTGCAACTGCAATTAGAGAACTTGATTGGAGAGAATAAAATGAAAAGGAAACAAATTATCTTTACAAAGCCTGAAACGGCTGAATTTCTTGATACTGAAATAAATATTGAACACCCCCGTGACGTTATGGTAAAAATGGAGTATACCGTAATTTCAGGGGGAACTGAAAGGGCAAACCTTTTAGGCAGCAAAACCTTCTGCTTATCAGGTAAAGACTTTCCTCGTATGTTAGGCTATTGCGGTGTGGGTACGGTAATTGATTTAGGTGCCGAAGTTACAAAGTGCAAAATTGGTGATAGAGTTCTTGTGTATCACGGTGTGCACTCAAACTATAACGTGCGCAGGGATGATGAAATTTTCCTTGTTGAAAATAACGTTGATTCTATTGAAGCAGCCTTTGTTATCATCGCCACAATGGGCCTTGGCGGTGTAAGAAAACTTGAGGCTGAGCTTGGCGAATCGGCAATGGTTATGGGATTAGGACTTTTAGGTATGTTTTCCATTCAGTTTTTGCGTAACAGCGGTGTTTATCCGTTAATTGCTGCTGACCTTAACCCTGAAAGACGTGCTCTTGCCTTAAAATTAGGTGCTGATTTTGCTTTAGACCCTGCATCACCTGATTTTAATGAAAAAATTCTTGAAATTACCAAAGGCAAAAAGGTAAAAAATATCGTTGAAGTTACCGGCGTTTCAAGGGCACTTGAACAAGCTCTTGAAAACGTAAGCTATATGGGCAAAATTTCACTTTTAGGTTGCACGAGAGTATCGGATATGCAAATTGATTATTACACCCAGGTACATTTTCCCGGTGTTAAACTTATCGGCGCACACAATTTTGTTCGCCCCAAGCATGAAAGCTTTCCTCATCATTGGACGATGACAGATGAATGTAATGCAATTTTAAATTTAATTGAATCAAAGCGTATTGACGTTAAATCAATGGTTTCCCGCATCTGCGACCCCAAGGATGCACCTGAAATTTATAATGAACTTGTTCACGATAAAAACTTCCCGATGGGTACGGTCTTTGATTGGAGAAATTATGACTAAGCAACCTATTCATAATGAAAAGCTTTTAATAAAAAACGGCACAGTCTGGTCAAAAAATGGTTATTCAAAAAAGGATGTACTTTTTGAAGGCGAACAGATTTCAAAAATCGAAGATAACATTGAAGCAGATACTATTCGTATTTTCAATGCTGAAAATATGCTCGTTTTACCGGGGTTAATTGACACACATATGCATATGAAAAACGTAACCATCGACCTATTTGGCGTTGATGCGTCAGCGGTATGCTTTCCCAACGGTGTAACTTGTGCTTGTGAAGGCTCTGCTTGCTATGGTGATGAAGAATTTTTAAATACGTTCTCCGTTAAAAACGTAGTTTTTGTAGGCGGGCAATATGAAAATAATCATTTCAGCCTTAATAAATTTGATTATGAAAAATACGGCAAGAAAGCAATCGGATTGAAGGTTTTTTATGATACAAACAGTTATGATATAAAGGATATCTCGCCTTTAAAGGAAATCTGTAAGGTTGCTCGCGATAACAATCTAAAGGTTATGGTACATTCAACGGGAACACCCGTACCTATGATGGATATTGTAGAAACTCTAAATAAAGGCGATATTTTGACACATTCCTTTCATGGTGGAAAGAATAATTCATCAGAAGATAATTTCGATTGTTTGAAATATGCAAAAGAAAAGGGAGTAATTGTTGACGTTGGTTTTGCAGGCTACGTTCATACTGACTTTTCCGTTCTTAAAAAAGCAATAGATATGGGGGTTTATCCTGATACAATCGGCACGGACGTTACACGTTCAAGTGCATTTATCCGTAGTGGCAGATACGGTATGAATTACTGTATGAGTATTTTAAGAACCTTAGGTATGCCTGAAGAAGAAATTTTCAAAGCGGTAACGATAAATTCAGCAAAAGCGTTAAATAAAGAGGGCGTTTGGGGCGAATTGGAAATAGGCAGCAATGATGCTTGCGTGCTTTCTTACGTCAATGCACCTTTTGCAATTACCGATAAATTTTCAAACACGGTAAAAGATACAAAGAGTTACCATTGTAATTTAACCGTTGTAAACGGTGACGCAGTTTTTAGTAATTGAGGTTAAAATATGTTAAAAATAGGTCAGATAGGCATCGGTCACAATCACGGCGAAGCAAAAATGAAAGCGGTCAGAAAATTCCCTGAGTTTTTTCAGGTTATCGGTTTTTCTGAGGATAACGAAGAAGTTTTTAAAAAACGAGGTAATTTTCAGGCATATCAGGGCATTGAAAGAATGGATACTGATGAGCTTATTGATAAATGCGACGTGCTTTTAATTGAAACGGAGGTTCCCAATCTAACAAAATATGCACAAAAATGTGTTGAAAAGGGCAAGCATATTCATCTTGATAAGCCGGGGAGCATAAATACTGAAGAATATAAAAAAATGCTTGATACAGCACAGAAAAATAACTGTATTGTTCAGCTTGGCTATATGTACCGCTACAATAACGGTGTGAAACGTGCCATTGAACTTTATAAAAGCGGTGCCTTAGGCGAAATTACAATGATAAATGCGGAGATGAGCACCTTTCATAACGCTGAATATAAAAAATGGTTATCAACTTTTAAGGGTGGAATAATGTATATTCTGGGCAGTCATTTAATTGACCTTGCAGTATATTTTTTAGGTGAGCCTAAAAAAATCGCCTCATTTTTAAAACATTCATTACTTGACGGTATTGATTTTGCGGACAATAACCTTGCAATTCTTGAATATGATAAGGCGATAGCGCGTATTTTTGCTTCAAGTGTTGAAGTAAACGGTTGGGGCAGAAGGCAATTTTTTGTTTCAGGCACAAAGGGTTCAATAGATATTAAGCCTATTGAAAACGATATCGTTGTATATGAGGCTTTTAAAGATAATTGCTCTAACTGTTATGAAGACATGAAGGTAAAGGCTGATATTAAGGATATCCCCAAAGATTGCCGATATGATGAAATGATACTTGATTTTTATCAGTATATTGTGGGTGCAAAAGAAAATCCTTTTACCTATGAGCACGAATATCTTGTGCAAAAAACTATTAACGAGATTATAAAGGGAGATAAATAAAATGAATAAAAAGGTTTTAGTTTTAGGTTCAACGGGCGCAATGGGACAATATCTTGTACCCTATCTTGCGGATATGGGTTATTTTGTAACGGCAGTATCCCTTGATGATGAGATTCCGTATAATGAAAACGTAACCTGCATAAAGGGTAATGCAAAGGATTTTGATTTTTTAGGCGGACTTCTTAAACAAAAGTTTGATGGTATTGTCGATTTTATGATATATTATAGCCATGATTTTGTAAATTATTATAAATTATTCCTTGAAAATACGGAACATTATATATTCCTTTCGTCGTGCCGTGTTTTTGCTGATGAGGAAGTGCCTGTAAGGGAAACTTCGCCAAGGCTTCTTGACGTATCAAAGGATGAAAAATTGCTTGCTTCAAATGATTATTGCATACATAAGGCTAAAGCAGAAAATCTTTTATTATTATCTGAATATAAAAATTGGACGATAGTCCGCCCTGCAACGACCTTTTCAAAAATGCGTTACCAACTTGTTACCTTGGAGGCGACCAATACCGTAGGCAGAACTCAACGCGGCAAAAAGGTTGTTTTGCCTATTGAGGCTAAGGATAAGCCTGCAACGTTAAGCTGGGCAGGTGACGTTTCAAAGATTATATCAAGGCTTTTGTTTAATGAGAAAGCTAAAAGCCAGGCATATAATATATGCTCAGCAGAAAGCCGCACATGGGCAGAGCTTGCCGATTATTATAATAAAATCTGTGGACTTGAGGCCGTTTGGGTGGATAAAGAGGATTATTTGCGCATCATAAATCCTGATGTGCCAAATGGTGTTCGCTGGCAGTTGGAATATGCAAGATTATTCCGCCGTATTACCGATAACAGCAAGGCATTAGAGGCAACGGGACTTAAGCAAGAGGATTTTTTAAGTGTTTATGATGCTTTGGAAATGATGATAAAAGCCGTTCCTGAAGGATACGTATTTAAGGAAAATGAAATAGATAAACGTATGGATGCTTATTTGGAGGAGCATAAATTATGAAAGCAATGCTTATAGATGAAAATCAGAATTTAGTTTGGTCAGAAGTTGACGATCCTATTATAAAGGATGATGAAGTTTTAGTAAAAATAAAAGCAGCAGCGTTAAATCGTGCTGATTTACTTCAAAGGCAGGGAAAATATCCTTCCCCTGAAGGATGTCCGCCATGGATGGGCCTTGAGATTGCAGGCGATATTATAGAAATGGGCAAAATCGCCAAAGAAAAATGTGATTTTAATGTTGGCGATAAAATTTGCGCTCTTTTAGGCGGTGGCGGTTATGCTGAATATGTTGCAATAAAATACGATATGCTTATGCCTATCCCCAATGGCCTTTCTTATATTGAGGCTTCTGCTATTCCGGAGGCTTATGCAACCTCATATTTGAATCTTTTTATTGAGGGACACCTTGAAGCAGGACAGACGGCATTTATTCCTGCAGGGGCTTCAGGTCTTGCGAGTGTGGCAATTCCTATGGCAAAGGCTTTCGGTGCAAGAGTAATTACCAGCGTTCTAACTGATGAAATCCGTGAGAAGGTAAGAAGTACGGGTGCTGATATAATAATAAATTCAACTACTGAGGACGTTTCGGAGATTCTTAAAAAAGAGGAAGAAAAAGGCTATCCCATTAACGTTTCGATGGACTGTTTATCAGGCGAAACTTTGGGAAAAAGCCTTCCTTATATGGCACGTGGCGGTTATTGGATTGTCATTTCTACTTTGGCAGGAATTACAACGGAAGTTCAACTGCGTCCTCTTTTAACAAAGGGATTGCATCTTGTGGGTAGTATGCTTCGAAATCGAACACCTGAATTTAAGGCATATATTTTGTCGGAACTTGTTTCAAAGGTTTTCCCGAAAATTGAAGCGGGCCTGATTAAGCCAAGCATATATAAGGTTCTGCCAATCGAAAAGGCAGAAGAAGCTCACGCTATTTTACAGCGCGGAGAAAATATTGGCAAGGTGGTACTTACAGTTGGTTGATACTTTGCTTTTAACTTTGCAGAAAATTTTTATGCTTTGTTTCAAACGTTATGGGATTATTAACCATTCCTCTGGTATTTGCCTTCGTTTCAAACTTCATATAATAAAAGTTTAATATAAAAAATCTCCTTGTTTTACAAATTTCGATGTCAGCATCTGTAAAACAAGGAGTTTTATTTTGTGTGATAAAACAAAAAATACCTTTTTTCAAATCAAATTATTCATCAAAACAACGTGCATTTTTTACACCATACTGTTTCATTTTTTCCAAAACGGAAAGTATTTTTTCTTTTGTAGGTACGGGAAAATCTATGAATGAAAGGCCAAGGCAGGAATATTTTGTTTCGGCATAATTATGGTAAGGTAAAATACGCAAACACTTCACGTTTTTCAGTTCTTTTACAAAGCAAGCAATTTTTTCTGCCTGATTATCATTCATAGTCGGTATATATGGATATCTTATTTCTATAGGAATACCATATGAATCCACATATTTAATATTTTCTAAAATCATCTTGTTAGATACTCCTGTGCAGGCGATATGTACATCCTCGTCGATGGCCTTTATATCAAAAAGGAAGGTATCGGTGTATGGAATGATTTTATCAATTACGTCTCTTTTTACGAATCCGCTTGTATCGATGGCTATATTGATATCGTGTTCTTTTAAAATTCGTGCAATTTCTACACACAGCTCTGCTTGCATAAGAGGTTCGCCACCGGAAAAGGTAACTCCGCCACCACTACTCTTCATAAAGAGCTCATCACGTAAAACTTCATTGGCAATTTGCTCGGCTGTCATATCTTTACCTGATATTTCAAAAGCTCTTGCCGGGCAACTTTCTTCGCATCTGCCACATAATGTGCAGTTATCTTTTGTAAAGATATGCTCTCCGTTTTGCATAATATTAGCATTGCAAAGGGAAGCACAAGCACCGCAGTTTTGACAAAGCTCGCGGTTGAAAAGAAGATCTTTTTCAAAAGAAAAGGATTCGGGGTTATGGCACCATTTGCACCTAAGCGGACAGCCTTTGAAAAAAACGGTTGTGCGAATACCGTCACCATCGTGAATTTCAAAAGGTTTTATTGCAAAAATCATCAGCCCGACACCTCACATTGCTTGATAAACATATCCTGCTTTACCTTGCTGAGTTTTACAAAATATTCGTTCCAGCCACAAACTCTTACCTGCAGTGTGGAATATTTTTCGGGATGCAACTGCGCATCTTTTAAGGTTGCTTGGCTTACAATATTGCCCTGAATACAAAATCCGCCATTATCAAGGAATGTTTTTACAAGTGAAACAAAATCCGCAAGCCCTTTTTCGCCTTCCACTGCAGATGGATGCAAAATGAAATCCAATGGCACACCGTCCACGTAAGATGCTGAATCTATTTTCAAAACAGACTGCATATAGGCTGTAATACCGCCTCGATCCATTCCATCGGAAGCACACATATTTTTGGAGATTGGCTTTTTAGCGTTTCTTCCATCAGGCGTTGCCGATGTTTTTTCACCATGAGCAATACAATGATATACCGAATCCGTTCCAAGGCGCAAAACACCGCCTCTTTTAAGCTTTTTTCCGCAGTATCTATCTGCAAGGTGATTTGAAACTGTGGTCATTATCTTGTCGGGAAGGGGGAGATTGTTACCGTATTTTTCAGGATCTGCGATGATTTTTCTTTGCAGTTCTTCATAGCCGTTCCAATCTTGTGAAAGGGCCTTTCTCATTTCTTCAAGAGATAGCTCTTTATTATCAAAAACATATTTTTTTATTGCAACAAGAGAATCAACAACAGTAGCAATTCCGTGATGCTTTAGAGATAAGTTGTTGTATTTCAAAGGATATTCATGCACATCCATCCCTTTTTCAATACATTCCGAAAAGCTTGCGGAATATATGATAGCGGCATTCATCAAAGTGCTGAATTCGCCTTGTTTTTCGATAAAATCCAACGAGAAATCAGTTAAGAAATCAAGCTGTTTTAAGAAAATATCTAAAAACTCTTCAAAGGTCTTGATATCTGTTTTGCTATCATAACCCACTTGAATACCCGTTTGGATGTCTTTTCCGCCATTCAGGGCAAACTCGATACATTTTACCATATTAAAGCGAAGTGCCGCAATTTCGCCTTCTTCAAGACCCATAATAATCGGTTCATAACACCCAAGCAAAACATAGTTTTGAGAATCTTCTCTTGGAATACCAATTTTTTCGTAGCCTCTGAACACGGCTTCATCATTGACGATGCAAATACTGCTGTTGCCCTTTCTTATCATCGAAAGAGCCTTTCTTAAAATGGTTTTGTCCAGATTTTTGTGGTAACGGATTTGGATTTTGGGATTATAGATGTTCATATCATCATAAACATCCAGCATAATATGACTTAAATGATTGGTAAAATCGTTGCCATCCTTATCAGAACCACACATAGTAAACGGCTGTTCTGCGTATCTTTTTTCTGCTGTGAAATGCATAAAATAGTAGCGGAAAAGTTCCTTTAATTCTTCCTCGGTTTTACCGTTTTTCAGATCATTTTCAAAATAGGGAAGATATATTCTGTCAATAGGCCCTAAGGTTCGCCCGCATTCCATACCAATTTCCTCGAAATTCAGGTAAAGAGCGGAAAACAGCATAACCTCATATAAACTCTGAGGTGGTTTTGTTGCGAGATTTTTGATACACTCTGAAAATTCAGGAACATTAAACTTGAGAGAATAGATATAAATCCTCTCAAGAAGTCTTAAAATGGCGCGGAAACAAAGGATAACAGCATCAAGAAACTCAATCTGTTTTTCGGTATGATTCTTGTTTGCAATAAGTTTTTCTTTTGATGCTTCAGCGTTTTTTAGAATTCCCGCAAAGCCATTTTCCAATAAATAAGTCCAATTCGGAACGGTGTGGTTGAAGTCAACCAACATCCAGTTCATACCGAATTTCTCCCATTGTTGCCTAATGGCAAATTCTTTGGGAAGCTTTTGAGCGAGCACCTTGTCCATCCGCGAATGACAAAATGAACTAAAGATACTACTGCTTGCAAAATATGAAAAGTCGATTCCTAAATTCAACTTTACCGAAAATGGGGTATGTTCATTGATCTCTAACTGCAAATTATCTAAAAGATAAGCATATCCCTCAGCATAAACCCTTTGCCACGGCAGATCGACATTGGCATTTTGTATTTCTTCTAACTTTGATGCGATGTGCCTGGGTGAAAGACCGGTAGATTCATCCCAGTGCGCTTCTTCAAATTCATTTTGTATATATTTGCGATTTTCAAAAAAAGAATTCATAAATCATCAGCTCCTACGTTAATTATATACCGATATTATAACGAAGTAAATGCATTTTAAATTCAAAAAAATATAAAAAACCGTCATTGACATTGGATAAGATATAGTTTAAAATATTGCTATGAATGACTTAAATATAAAAAGCATAATTAATGTGTATTTTAGAAAAAATAATGATTGGAAAAGAGAAAATTTTTCTCCGCGTTTTTTTGATGCAGTCGTCTTTTTTACTGAGGGTAAAATAGAGTATCATTTTTCTGATAAATCTGTTACGGCACAAAAAGGAGATATTTTGTTCTTGCCAAAAGATATGCCTTACTCGGGAGTAAGGCATACGGATTGCGTATCATATTTTGTTATGGATTTTTTGTGCGCAGAAGATGGAGAGTTTACACGCTTTGCGGCACCTACAGTCTTTGCAACTAAAAACTATAATTTAACATTCTCAAAATTTTCATCTGCGTTAGATCTTTGGAGCAGACAGCCTATTGATGTTTCGCTGAAAATAAAATCGATAGCCTATGAGATCATAAGCCAATTTTTTGAACAAAACAATTCACCAAAAACCATCACTGCGACAGATGAAATAATAGAATATATTATTAAAAATCTAAGTAACCCGTCATTAAAGGTCTTAGAGCTTTGCAGTCGGTTTTTTATATCTGAATCTCAGTTGCGGCGCAATTTTATTAAAGCAACAGGCTCAAAACCCAATGAATACATACTTGCTTTAAAAATTAACAAAGCAAAAAACCAGCTGATTTGCACAAAAAAGGCGATTAAGCAAATAGCTTATGAATGTGGCTTTTCTTCGCCATACTATTTTTCACGCTGTTTTTCCGAAGCGGAAAAAGAAACACCAACCGCATATAGAAAAAAACATTCATTTATGTAATAGCAAAAGCGAGGTGAAGTTCACCTCGCTTTTTACTTTATACACCTTCCAATATATTAAGGTTACGAATATTTATGTCCCCGATATTTTCATTTACCGTATAGGCGAGCATTTCCATTTCAGCACATTTTGCCTTTACCAATCCCTGAAATTGCAGTTCTTGAGAAATAACAGTGCATATATTTTGAATAATTTTGGTTTTTTTCGTTACTTCGGCTTCTGTGTTTCCGCTTGATAAAAGATGCTCTAAATCCTTTGCTAACTGGCTTAACTTAGGAAGCTCCCGTAATTTCCGAAAACTCCATTTATAATAGGGCATATAAGATTTGTTAAGCAGAAAAATTACGTGCAAGGCACTTTGAACAAACTCGAATATGGCAAGCTGTGCCGCCGCAGTCTCTCTCCGTGAAATGCACCTGAAATAATTATATTGACCTGCCTGCCCCATAATTAAAAGATGTCCCGCAAGCTTTTTGAGGCGGACATCTTCGGGGAAATAGCTTAATTTCTCTCTTATTCTTGTGAATTGACCGTAAGCATCAAAAAAGACTTGGCCGTTTGTAGCTTCAAGCAAGCCGTATTCGGGAACGGTGAACCATTCTTCAAGGGAAAGATTGCCGTCAGCACTGCCGACCTTTTGTGAAAAAAAGTCCGCTATACGAATAACACCGTGGCGGCTGCCGCCAACGGGATTAACGGGATTGCGCTTTATTCCCATAAATTCATTGGGAAGCTTCGCATAAGCACGTTCAAGCAAAAATGCCGTTCTGCGATCAACAATACTTTCTTCAGGCAAAAAAATACAAAATCCCGGTTCAAAATCGTGATCGAGAGAAATATTATCATCATAACCGTAACATTCCGAACCGCTTCCTGCAAGTCCGATGGCAAGATAGGGCATTATATGAGCAAATTGGCTATTTAAAACCTCCTTGGCGCAAGCCTCATAATACTGTTTTGCAAGTTCAAGACCCAACATATATCCTCCTCGAACGTTCCTTAAGCTCATTAGCATAGTCTTCATAACCGTAATATCCAAACACAGATGCGCATTTTTCGCAGACAAACCCATAATTGCCGTCAAGGCGGTGTTTTACCGAATCAAGACAAGCCATAGCCTTAATAGCGAGCTCATTGATTTTTTCTTTTCCATCCTCAAGACCCTTTTCCATTTCAACGACTGTCGCCATATTGAGATATTTGATGGCTTGCTCAGGCTCTTTATGGGGAAGTGCTTTCATAACAAAAATCGCTTTGTTATAAAGATCAAAGGCAACATCAAATCTCTTTAAATCAACAAGAGTAAGTCCCATATTATTATATAAACCGCCTAAGCGGTCATCATTTTTTTGAAGATCGCGCTCATAAATTTTTCTCGCTTTTTCAAATAAAGATAATGATCTTTCAGCCATACCAAATGCCTTAAAAACGGTGGCGCTGTTAAGATAGGTGGTGGCAGCACCTACGTTATCTTCAATGCCCATTTTATTGATCTGATCAAGTGCATCCTCGGCAAATTTTAATGCTTGCTCCTTTTCATTAAGCTTTCTTGAAAGGCCCATAAGCTCATTTTCCAATAAAAGCTTTCCGCCTTGATCGCCAATATATTCTGCCTCGGAAAGCCAATAGTTGAGGAGTCTTTTTGCTCCTTGATAATCATTGCTTTTTAATAGAGAATCAAGCTTTTCAAGGATTCTGTCCTTTGGTATCATAATGGCACCTCACTTTTTTATATTATATGATAAGAAGTAGTTATTTTCAAGAAGTATTTGAAAAAATGAGCCGTAATTATGGCATAAATAGCAAAATTACAAGAGATATGCTTCTTTACAAAAAAAATAAAAGCATATATAATATTAAAGAAGGAGTGAAAGCTATGGACGTTATAAAAACTTTTGAAACCATAAAAAGAGATGAAGAAAAATATCTTGATTTTTTATGTGATATATGCGCCTTTGAAGGCAAAGCGAAGGATAAAGAAGCTATTGATGAAATGATAACCTTTATTTCTGAATTTGCTGAAAAAGAAGGCTTTTCTGTTACGCGCACTGAGTTTTCAGAGTGCGGAGATTTCCTTTCCGTTGATTTAAACGAGGGCGCAGAAAAGGGCTGTGTCTTTATGGCGCACACCGATACCGTTCATGAAAAAGGTCTTTTCGGCAAAGAAGCCGTAAAACGCCTTGAAGATAGAATAATTGCTCCCGGTATAATAGACTGTAAAGGCGGAATTGCCATTTCGTTACTTGCTATGAAAGCCTTAAAAGAGCACGGTTATAAAAAGCATTTGCGCTTGATTCTGACTTCCGATGAAGAGATTTCCAACATTTTGGGCGGAGAAAAGGAACAACAGTATTTTATTGATACCTGCAAAGGCTTTCCTTATGCCATTAACTGTGAGACCTCTGAAAAGGACGAGGTTGTTATTTCAAGAAAGGGCATTTTAAAGTTCAGCATTGAGATAAAGGGCGTTGGCGGACATTCGGGTATTCATTATTTTGAATGTAAAAACGCCATTGTTGAGGCGGCGCATAAGATCTTGGCATTGACCTCCGAAAGCCGTCAGGGCGGAATTACTTACAGCTCAAATATTATTGAGGGCGGAGTTTTACCAAACATTATTCCCGATAAATGCACTTTAACCGTTGACGTGCGCGTTCCCAAGCACGCTCAGCTTGAAGAGGCAGAAGCAACTGTAAGAAGAATAGCGGAAACGAGCTTTATCGGCGGAACTGAAGCAACAGTAAAAAGAATCAGCAAGCGTCCGCCAATGGAAAAGAATCCTCAAACCGATGCGCTTTTCCAAAAGCTTTTAAAAACCTGCCAAAAATATAATTTGGGAAGCCTTACTGCTGTTGAATCAGGTGGCGGATCAGATTCCTGCTATACTCAGGCGGCAGGCATCGTTTCCATTTGCGGTATGGGCGGTTGCGGTGAATTCTGCCATACCAATAAAGAGTATATTCTTATTGAATCAGTTCCCTTAAGAGCGAAAATTCTTACTGCATTTTTATTGGAGGAATAAAAAATGAAAATGACATTTTCCGTTGCAGGCGATATGCTTGTTCAGCGCAGAATACATAAGGATAGCACTGGTTTTAAGGAAGTCAGCGCACATCTTAAAAAGGCTGACGTCAGATACGTAAACCTTGAAACTACTCTTCATCGCGGAGAATTTTATGCAAATCAGTTTTCAGGTGGAAGCCATTTGCGCGCTGATCCCGAAACCCTTTCAGACGTTAAGGAATACGGCTTTAATATGATAAGCTTTGCCAACAACCATTCTATGGATTTTGATCGTGGCGGACTTATGGCAACGAAAAAGTACGTTGACGAGGCAGGTCTTGTAAACGCAGGCGTAGGCGAGAATCTTGATGAGGCGGCAAGCCCTAAATATCTTGAAACACCTAACGGCAGAGTTGCCTTGATCGCCGTTGTTTCCACAATGGGCACTCCCTTAAACGGAAGCTATTCTTCAATGGCAGGAAAGCAATCACGGAGATATCGCGGTCGTCCCGGCGTAAACGGACTTCGCATTGAGGATCATTTGGAAGTAACGGAAGAACAGTTAAAGATCATTCGTGAAATAAGCGCGATGAGCAAAATAAATGCTCAGATGGATATTGAGCGCGCTGAAGGATATTTTCCGCCTCTTGAAGACGGTGTTGCGGTATTAAAGGATCTTAA
This sequence comes from Clostridia bacterium, assembly GCA_045591115.1. Taxonomy (GTDB): domain Bacteria; phylum Bacillota; class Clostridia; order Christensenellales; family QALW01; genus UMGS1322. The sequence goes on along the minus strand of JAZNSH010000001.1, from coordinate 921 downwards.
TTTTGTTCAAGGCGAAAGCACACGGTATATAACACATCCTCACAAGGAGGATATGGCTCGTGTTGAAAAGGCAATTTATGAAGCGCAGATGCAAGCGGATTATATTTTGGTTACCATCCATTCTCACGAGATTTCAGGCACGAAAAAGGAACAGCCTGCCGATTTCCTTACAGAATTTGCCCATAAATGTATTGATGCAGGTGCTCACGCCGTTATCGGCCACGGTCCACACCTTTTGAGACCTGTTGAAATTTATAAAAACCGTCCCGTTTTCTATTCTTTAGGCGATTTTATTATTCATAACGAGTGTATTCCCTTTGCACCTGAAGAGATGTTTGAACGCCAAGGCTTGACCAGCGATGCCACTATGCGTGAGCTTTTCTGTGATCGTTCCAAAAATTACACGAGAGGTCTTATGCGCGATCGCAGAATGCTTGAAGCAGTTATTCCTTATTTTGAAATGGAGAATGGCGTTCTTTCAAAGCTTGAGCTTATGCCCATTGAGCTTCAGTTTGATGAGCCCGTTTGGCGCAACGGCAACCCAAGATTTTCAGATAAGCACGGCATCATTGAGCGTTTAAGCGAAATGTCAAAGCCTTACGGCACAAAGATATCTATTGATGAGCGTGGTTACGGAATTGTAGAATTATAAAAATAAGACGCGGTGATTTTCACCGCGCTCAGAGCACTGACAAACCCCTGCAAACACAAACCCCTGCAAAAATTTTGCAGGGGTTTGTTTCCATCGTTGCATTGATACTATAGCACGCGTAAAGGAGATCGCCTCAAATGCTGTATCAGCGTTGCTTTCGGGTTTGTCGTCTTTATAAGGCAAACCTGCCTTATTGCATCCTCCGCACCCAAAATCATTCACTGATACAAACATTTTAGGTCGGAGAATTTTAAAGGAATAAATTTTTG